>NZ_CBYM010000037.1 GCF_000577815.1 Clostridium saudiense
GTTAATTTTAATTTGGGGGTAATATATGAAAAAAATAGCTATAGTTACTAGAAAAATGATAACAGGTGGAATAGAAAAAGCATTAATTTCAATGTTGGAAATAATGCTAAAAGATAAATTTGATATCACTCTTTTTGTTATGGCAAGAGGAGGAGAGTTTGAAGAATATATACCTAAGCAGGTGAAGATAAAATGTTTATATGGTGAAGAAAAGAGTATTAAAGAAAAAATTATTGGGAAATTAAAAAGGGCAGATATAATTGGAGCTATTAAAATACCACTATATACAGCATTAGCTATTAAAGCCAAAAAAGGATATGAGCAAGAGCGATATTTATCTAAGATTTTACCGAAGCAAACAGAAAAATTTGATTTAGCTATAGCATATCATACACCAGCATCTTTTCCGGTTATATATGTTTCAGAACATTTAAATGCTAAAAAAAAGGTTGCATGGATTCATTCAGATGTAGAAGTATATAAAAATGAATTAGAAAATTATATAGATTATTATGAGAAGTTTGAAAAAATTTATTGTGTTTCTAAGTATGGAAAAGATAAGTTTGATAATCAGTATCATAAAATGAAAAATAAAACAGATGTTATTTATAATATTATAAATAATGAGCAAATATATAATTTAGCAGATGAATATAAAGCATTTGAAGATAATTTTGATGGTATAAGAATTTTAACTGTTGGAAGATTAACTAAACAAAAGGGAACTGATATAATACCTAAAATTATATATACTATCTTAGAAAATAGATTTAATATTCGATGGTATGTTGTTGGAGATGGTGAAGAAAGAGAAAATATAATAAATGAAATAAAAGTATTAGGATTAGAAGAGAGATTAATATTAGTAGGAACAAAAAATAATCCATATCCTTATTTTAAAGAATGTGATATATATGTGCAACCATCACGACATGAAGGTTATTGCTTAACATTAGCAGAGGCAAAAAGATTTAATAAGCCAATAGTTACTACAGATTTTGTTGGAGCGGTCGAACAAATAAAAAATAATGAAACTGGATTAATAGTAAGGTTTGATGAAAGAGAAATAGAAGAGAGTATAATTAAAATAATAGAAGATGATGAGCTTAGAGATAAGTTCATTTTAAATCTAAATAAATATAGAGATATTAATAATTTAGAAATGGAAAAACTATATACGCTTATGGAATAAGAGGAGAAATTTTTATGAGGACAAAAAAATCTGCTATTAATATGGCAACAGCATTGATTAGTCAATTTATAATAATATTATTAGGATTTGTATCAAGAAGGGTAATGATTGATAGCATTGGTGTTGAGTATTTGGGTATAAATGGATTAATGAATAATATATTAACTATTTTATCATTAGCAGAATCAGGAGTTGGGAGTGCGATGGTTTATGCATTATATAAACCGTTAGCAGATAATGATATTACTAGAATTAGAGCTTTAATGAATTTTTATAAAAATACATATAGATTATTAGCTATGTTTACAGCAATACTTGGATTAAGCATTTTACCATTTTTAGATTTCTTTATGAAAGATAATACGGTAGAAAATGCATCAATAATTTATCTAATGTTTTTATTTAGTTCTGTAGCTTCGTATTTATATTCTTATAAGGTATCAATGAACAATGCAGATCAAAATAAGTATTTATCAACAATATTTAATACTGTTACACAAATATTAGTATTAATTATTAAAGTATTTATATTATATTTAACTGAGAATTACATTTTATTTTTAAGTATAGATATAGGCTCTACATTAATTAAGAATATTATTTTCTCAAGAATGATGGATAAAAGATATCCATATTTAAAAGAAAAATCAAAGGAAAAATTAGATGATAAAACTAGAGAGTCATTATATACAAATATAAAATCGCTTTTTTTTGGAAAGATAGGATATATACTTTCAGTATCATCAGATAATTTGGTTATATCATCAATGATAAGTGTAAAAACAGTTGGTCTATATTCTAATTATACTACTTTAACATCTTCAGTATCAGGATTTGTGGGTGTATTTATATCAAGTATTTCAGCAAGTATAGGTAATTTAATGGCTAAAGAATCTAAAGAAAAGGTATATGAGGTTTATAAGATTAGCTCATTTATAAATTTTTGGTTATATGGATTTAGCTCAATATGTTTATTTTGTTTGTCAGAACCATTTATAGCTCTATGGTTAGGGGAAGAATATATAATGGGAAAAGGAGTATTAATATTAATCGTATTAAATTTTCTTATAGGAGGACTTATGGCACCGATAGATTCTATAAAGAGTGCGGCTGGATTATATAAGCCAGATAGATATATATCAATAATAGCAGCAATAGTTAATCTTATTTTATCAATTATTTTAGTTAAGTATTTAGGGCTATCAGGAATATTTATAGGTACAATAGTTAGTACTTTATTGTTGAGTTTTTGGATTAAACCAATGTTAGTATATAAGTATATATTTAAAAAGAATCTTTTAGAATATTTTATAGATATCTTTTTGAAATTATTTGCAGTTATGATATGTGGTTTAGTATGTTGGGTAATAGGGGAAGTAGTATTTGAGTCATATACAGTTTTAAATTTGATAGGTAGATTACTAGTGTGTCTTATAATACCTAATATAGTAATGATCTTATCAACATTTAAGACAGATGAATTTAGATATATTTATAATACTAGCTTACCTATAATAACTAGAATTAAATATTTTATTGTTAATAAGTTAAAAATTCAAAGTAATTAATGGATCATTTAGTGTTAAGTTAAAATTGCTATTACTATTAGAATAGATTATATGTATGGAGGCATATTGCCTCCTTTTTATATTTTAAATAATATTAATTTTTATATTTGAGTTTGATTTATAATTATCACTTATTAATTTAATATCTGAAAGTAAAGAAGAATTTTCAAAATTAATAGTGTAATTTTCTATATAAGATATATTTGTTGGATATCCATCAAATATTGTTATTGTTGATGGAAGTATGATAGTGCAATTATTAAAGTAACAATAACCATTTGGCTTTGCATAAGCATAAATAAAAACTGTAGATTTACTATTGGAATTTGTTATTGTACAAGAGTCAAATTTTATTTGGCTATAAGTCCCTTTAGTATATGCAGCTGGAGAATAATAAATAAAATTAGATTCAGTATAATTTATATTGCAATTTTCAAATAAAATTAAGTCATCAGAATTAGATAAAACACTTGGTATAATGAATACATCATTAAATGAGCAGTTTGAAAAAGTAGCACTATAAAAACCATTATTATTTGATAATTGGCACTTACCATTAAACTTACAATTGTTGAATGAATAATTATTTAAATGACCACCATTAAATTGAAGCGAATACCTATCTGAAAAAGTAGAAATAGGGGTAAATATACAATTAGTCATAGCAATAGAACTTAAATACCCTAAGTTTTTACTTGAAACACTAACT
Organism: Clostridium saudiense; assembly: GCF_000577815.1. Lineage (GTDB taxonomy): Bacteria > Bacillota > Clostridia > Clostridiales > Clostridiaceae > Clostridium > Clostridium saudiense. The sequence goes on from NZ_CBYM010000037.1 coordinate 3,470, forward strand.
ATACAATCAGTATATATACTTTCACTACTCAAGATTGATAAGGTTGAATGTGAAACTAAGCCACTAATATAGGTAGAGGAAGTATTATACTTTGATAAATTATTTACTGTAGTAGCACTATTAAAGTTATTATTGAAAACTCTATAAACTCCATGACGAACAATATTATCTTTTCCACCACCTTGTAAAGTTAAATCAATATTCTTACAATTTTTAATTATAAGGCTTCTAGTACGTTCCCAGATATAAGCTTTACCATTTTGTTGTCCATCAATTATAAAGTTATGACCAGCACAAGTCAAAAAATAATTATTAGGATTTGCATTAAATTTTAATGATTTAAAAGTAACATCTTGCATTGAATCCCACCCATCTTCAGCATCAAGAGCACATTTAGCTCCAGATTGACCGCAATTAGTAAATTCACAATTTTCTACTAGCATATCTTTCATTGCAGCAGGTGCCATACCAACACATCTACAATTTTCATATTTTACATTTTTGAATGAGCAATGAGTTGGAATTCTAAAATATTGAATAGACAAATTAGTAGGATAGGATTCATTCAAAATTGTAATTCTCATATATTTTGCATTTAAAGGTACTGAAATTCTTCTATATTGATAAGAGTCTATTGATTTAAGGGATTTTTTATTTTCATCATAGAAATGACAAATTAAATTCCAAGTTCCACAAGGGTTTCCTTGATAACCTAAATAAACACTTATAGATATATAACCAACATCGTAATATCCAGAAATATCTATATAATCACTTGTAGTTCTTGTTGTAGACTCTAAGTCTAATCCAGTATTTCTATCAATGTCACCAATTTTGAAGTTATTACCTATTCCCTTAGGATAAATATAAGTGTAACTTAGAGAACCATCCCTAGAATTTGATAATCCATTAGTAGACCCATATCCAGTAATATTTTTTATACTTAAATTTTCAAAAGAACTGTACTTAGATTCACCACCTATACTAACTCCATTGACCCATTCAGAATTATTTGTAGAATTAGCATAATCATGACTGAAATAATCGCCTTCAATAATGCCATTAATTACGTGAGAATTAATAGTGTTATTGATTTCAATCATTAATGAGCTAGCGCCAGTAAATTGATTTTGTTTTAAGGTAGCTCCATTCATATTCAAAGTAAAATTAGTTGGAATATAAATTTGTTTTTGATGATCAATCCTATAAGTTCCCAGTAATAATGTTAATTTATTATATCCTGCAGCTTTTTTATCATCTAAAAGTTGTTGAAGGCCTTTTCTAGTATTAGTTGATTCTTCTAATACCTTATCTTTATCATAGTCACTAGCATAAACTACTTGATTTTCACCCCACCAGTTATTAGGATTACCATCTCCATCAGTATCAGCAATTACACAAACATAGGTTTTAGATTGTGGAATGATATTTGTAGCAGCTTCAACTAAAGCAGCTTTAACTGTAGTACTATTTTTAGTTGTTAATGAAGATAAGTCAATAATTTTCTTAGCTTCATAATTATCAGTATTCTTAATATTATAAGTTACTAAATCTTCATCAGTCATAACGTATTCCTTAACTTCAACATCACCTTGAACTAAGAAGAAATTAAATAGTTCATGAGAATTCCTACCATATTTATCAGTACAAAGAATAGAAAATTTTTGTTCACCTTCGGTAGAAAAGCTTCCTAAGCTTACTTGATGATCACCAGCTTTTAAATTAGGATAAACTTTATCTTTTTGGCCTTCAATCCTAACTGTAACTGTAAAAATTTCATTATTCCAAACTTCTTCTGTCCAGGTATCATCATCCCAGTTATCTTCCTTTAAATTATATTTTTCCATATATTCTTTATAATAATAATCGGTAATATAGTAATCAATAAATACTTCTTCGCCAGGTTTAACTATAGGTTTAATATAGTAAGTTGAAATATAAGGGACCTCATTCAAGTTTAAATCTGAAGGAATTTGAATTTCGATTTTTTCATATTCAAAAACTATAGTTACATTAAGATTATCTTTACTTAAATCAACAGTTTGAGATGAAGAACCAGTAATAGAATATCCATCTATACTAAGGGCATCAAATGAGTAAGATCCAAGTTCTATATTGTTAAGAACTGTTTCAGATGATAATTCTACTAAAGTATCTTTTTCAAGATATTTAATAGTAATGCTTCCAAGAACTTTAGAGTAAGAAAATACTATAGTTGCATTAAGATTAGTATCATTAATAGTAATAGTTTGAGTTTGACTACCAATTAATTTATAGTTACTAAATGATTTAGCAGAATAAGTGTAACTACCAAATTCTAAGTTAGTATATTTTTCATCATCAATTAGTTTAGTATTAGAGTCATTATCAACATATTGTAAAGTTATACTTCCATAAAGTTTATTATATTTAAAGGTTATTTCAACATTAGGGGTTTCTGCTGTAATTGTAATAGTTTGAGTAGGAGGGTCTAAAATAGAATAGCCAGAAATAGATTTAGAACTATAGGTGTAATTTCCAAGTTTTAAATTGCTTATTGTTTCTGGTTCAAGTAAAGCAGTAGAAGAAGAATTATCAATATAGTTAATTACAATACTACCTAGTATTTCTTTGTATTTAAAGCTGATTGTTATATCTGTATAGTTCTCTGTAAATGTTATTGTTTTTGTTTCTGTGTCATCAAGTTTATATCCAGATACTTCAATATAGCTATAAGTGTAGGTTCCTAGGCTAAGATTATTAATAACTTGCGAATTGGATATATCATTTTTAGTATTTTCATCAACATAACGAATAGTTATGCTACATAATATTTTAGTATAATAGAAAGTTATAGTTGCATTTGGACTACTTTCAGTTAAGGTAATGGATTGAGGTGAATTAGTAGTTAATTTATAACCAGAAATATCTTGGGACTCATAAGAGTAAGTTCCTAAAGACAGATTATCTATAGTTTGAGAAGCATAAACATCACTATTTGTTTCTGAATCTAAATATTTTATTGTCACTGAGCCATTTTTTATAGTAGGGGTATTGTTTATAAATTTTAAAGAATTTTTTCTAACATAAGCAGTGGTAGCATTGTAGCTAAAACAAGCCCAGTTACCTGAAAAACTACTTACTTCGATTTGTGTTCCGCGTGTTAGCATTCCTAAAATTTGAGAAAAAAAGTTAGGCTTACTCATTATTAAAGTAAAGGAACTAGAAACTTTATATATTGAATTCATTTTTATACTCCTTTCTTATTTATTTAAAAAAATACATAAATCTATTTTTAAAAATATAAAGATTAAATGATTTTTTATTATTAAAAATTTGTTTTTAGTTTAATGTATGACAATTATAGTTTTAAATTTACAAATAAATTGATATTTAATAATTTTCTTTATTTTTGTTATGTAAAATTGCAATTTATCAAAAATGTAATTATTTTTTATATTAATTTAAAAAGTATTTATAGGGTTTACATGAATATAATTGTGTATAAATTTTCCAAAAAAACTATTTTAAAATATTACAGAAATATGAGATAATTATTTGGAATAATAAGGGGAGATGAGAGGGATATGGAATTAACTAAGCAACAGATAAAAATTACAAAAGGAATAGCGATATTATTTATGCTACTTCTTCATTTATTTTGTACAAAAAATTATCAAGATTTATATACACCTATATTATTTATAAAGGGTATACCATTAGTTTATTATTTAGCTTTATTTGGGGATTGTTGTGTTGCAATTTATTGTTTTTGTAGTGGATATGGTTTATTAATAAGTTATAAAAAAGATAGAGAATGCTATTTTAAAAATAATTTAATTAGAATAGGGAAATTATATATTAATTATTGGATAATATTAATTATTTTTGTAGTTATTTTAGGGCCACTATTAGGAAAAGCTAATAGTTATCCAGGTAGCTTAAAAGATTTTATATTAACATTTACAGGAATAGATCCAGCTTATAATGGGGCTTGGTGGTTTTTTACAACATATATATTTTTAGTGCTATCGTCTTCCATAATAAATAAGGCTATAATTAAGCATAACAGTTTATTAGTTATAGTAATATCTTTTGGATTTTATATTATATCTTATATTCAGAGAATTAAGGGAATATTAGTTTTTGAAAATTGGATGTTTAGTTGGAGTGTAAGACAGGTAGCACTTTGGGGAACATCACAATTCCCATTTATAATAGGCGCAGTTTTTTTTAAGGAAAATATATATAGTAAAATATATAATATATCTTATAAGTTGAAATGTAAAAATTTGTTAGGTGTGTTTACAATAATAGTAATGATTATAGCACATGGTATTATAGAAACTTTATTTGTAGCTGTATTTACAGGGGTGATTTTTATATGTGCATTCAATATTATAGATAAGCCTAAATGGGGAAATAATTTGTTAGACTATTTAGGAAATCATTCTACTAATATGTGGCTTATTCATATGTTTTTTTATATGATTTACTTTAAAGACTTAGTTTATGGGGCAAAGTATAGTGTATTAATATTTGTATGGTTATTAGTATTATGTATAGCAAGTTCATATGTTGTCAATTTTGTATATAAGTTAATTATAAAATTAATTAATAATTTAAATTTAAAAAATATAAACTATGTAAATTCAAATTAATAAATAAACCACAGACTTCTATACAAAGATGCCTGTGGTTTTTATTAATTATCTAAAATTTTTATATTGCTACTTTCCTTGCACGATTTATCATAAAGACTTAAATTATTAGATAACAATGTATTATTATCAAAGGTAATATTAATATTATTAATAGTATCTTTACCAATTCCACTAACAACATAATCAGAATTATCAAGCTTGATTTTATTGTTTTTAATAGTAAGCATATCTTGATTAACTAACTCACCAGCAGAGCCACCAGTTCTATCATCATAATAAAACACCATTCCATCATTACCATCAGAAGTAAAAGAAGAATTAATAATACTTATAGGTTTTTTCATACTATAATGGGGTAATTTTAATAAAAAATCCTCATTATTAATAGTACAATTATCAAACAATGTTTCAGCACCTTGACACCAGTATCCAAAGGTTATAGAAAAGTTGGTGAGTTTGCTATTTTTAAAAGAATAATTAGGTTCGTATCCACCTACATAAACATTCCAATTAGAAATAGTACTATCACTTATATCAAATGTACCATGAATATTACCACTGATATTTTCGAAAGTACAATTTTCGTAAGTACCACCAATATTTTCACCGGTTTTATCTTTGATAGTGCAATATTTAAAATTACCATTACCTAAGGCAGTATTCCAATTACTATTAGAATTATTATCAGTAGCAGAGCTGATAGTACATCTTAAAAATAATCCTTTATTAAGGACATTTTCAGCACGGCCATTAATATTACAATCCTTAATAGTAAGAGGCCAATCATCATTATCCTCAGCAGCACCAATACTTATATTACCATTAACGGTATTATCATAAAATCTAACATAGCCAGTGCGCTGCCTACTTGTATGTCCTAAATTAGCGTTCGAAATGTTATTCGAGTTTCTAACAACATAAGAATTTGTACGTTCCCAGAAATAAACTTTGCCAGCTTTCATATTTTCAATAACAAAATTATGTCCTGCACAAGTTAAGAAATCATTATTAGGATTGTCATGAAAATTGAGGTTTCTAAATGTAACATCTTGCATTTGATCCCATCCATCTTCAGCATCATATGCACATTTAGCTGAGGATTGTCCGCATCGAGTAAACTCGCAATTTTCAACAAGCATATCTTTCATAGCAGCTTGAGCTAATCCAACGCATCTATTATTTTCAAATTTAATATTTTTAAATGCACAGTGAGTAGGAACTCTAAAATACTGTACCGATAAATCAGTAGGGTAGCTTTCTTCTAAGATAGTAACTTTCATATACTTAGCACCATCAGGTACACCAATTCTTCTATAAAAATATCCATCAATAGATGATATATAATTTTGCTCACCATCATAAAAATGAGCAATCATATTCCAAGTATTGCATGAGTTACCTTGATAGCCTAAATACCTACTAATAGATAAGTAACCAATTCCATCATATCCAGCAATATCTATAAAATCAGAAGTGGTTCTATTAGTAGATTCAATAAATTCGCCAGTTTCACTATCAATATCACCAAGTTTAAAAGTATCACCAATTGCAGTTGGATTAGTATAAGTATATCCAAAGCTTTCATCTCTAGATTTAGCAATACCATTACCACCACCATATCCAGTAATATCTTTTACAGTTAAATTTTCAAAAGAGCTATATTTGGATTCACCACCTATGCTTATACCCATTACCCATTCAGAATTATTAGGGGAATTAGCATAATCATGACTATAATAATCTCCTTCAATAGTTCCGTTAATAACATGCGAGTCATAGGTATTATTAAGTGTTATCATTAAGGCACTATCACCAGTAAATTGATTTAATTTAATAGTTGCACCATTCATATCTAAGGTAAAGTTAGAAGGAATAAAAATAGTTTCTTCATGATCTATTCTATAAGTTCCAGGTAATAATTTGATAGAAGTATACCCTTGGAAACTTATATCATCAAGTAATTGTTGAAGTCCAGCTCTTGTGTTAGCAGCTTCTTGCATTACAGTGTCTTTATTATAATCATCAGCATACTTAACAATAGTTTCACCCCACAAATTACCAGGTTCACCGTTGCCAACAGTATCTGCAATTATGCAAGTATAAGTATTTGAATTAGGAATAATAGTTTCAGCAATTTTTTCAAGTTCCGCTTTGACAGTTTCAGAAGTAGGTTCTTCTAGATTTAAAGTAGCAATGTATTTATTTTCATAAGTATCAGTATTTTTTATATTATATTTAATTAAGTCATCTTTTGTCATAACATACTCTTTAGAGTTTTTTTCTTTTTGATCAGAATCTTCAACAAGAAAAAAATTAAAAAGTTCATGAGAGTTACGACCATATTGATCAGTTGCTATTATAGAAAATTTTTGCTCACCAGTAGTTTTGAATTTCCCTATATTAATAGAATTATCTCCAGATTTTACATTCTTTTTAACGATATCTGTTTGGCCATCAATTTTAACTGTAATAGTGAATGTTTCAGAAGTATCTTCTTCTGTATATTCCTTATGATAATAGTCAGTTACATAGTAATCTATTATTATATCTTCATTGGGAGAAACTTTTGGCTCAATATAGTATGTTGAGATATAGGGAACTTCATTTATATTTATATCGTTAGTAGAAAGCACTTCTGAAGAGGAAAGTTTAGTTGTTATTGTTGGAACGAGAGTTTCAAATAGTAATATACATGATATTAATAGAATTACTATTAGTGAAATTATAGATAAGATAAGGAATTTATATTTTTTAGGTAAGTTATTTTTCATATTAGCCTCCTTTTTATGCTTAATAAATCAATATTATTCTAGATATAAAGCTATCATAACATGATATATATGAAAAAAATGTAAAAATAAAGAGGGTTACAGTGATAAATTTCTTAATGCTCATAATAAATTTATAAATATGAATTAGTAATTATGAGTAATAATAAGGTGTTATATAAGCCTAAGGATATATATGTTACAATTTTAGGGATTAAGATATGTAAGGAGAAAACATGAAAAATAAAAAAATAATAATTTTTTTGATTTTATTAGTAGTTTTTTTATATACATATTTAAGCAAAAAGGTTGATATAACCAGATATACAGTAAAAAGTGATAAGATATCTAAGCTGTTTGATGATTACACAATTGTTCAATTATCTGATTTTCATAGTAAAGGATATAAGGATACCACAGGAATAATAATAAATGAAATTGAAAAAATTAATCCAGATATAATTGTTATGACAGGGGATATGATAAGCTGGGATGTTGAAAATATAGAAGAATTAGAAAAGTTAATTAATAATCTAGCACCTAAATATCCTACATACTATATTAATGGAAATCATGAAGAATTATCAGAGATATTAAAACCTAAAGAGTACGAAAACTTTATAAATGATATTAAAAGTTTAGGAGTAGGTGTTTTAAAAAATAATTATATAGAATTAATTAAAGATGATGAGTCAATTAATTTATATGAAATAGATATTCCATTAGATGGCCCAACTGGATTATATGTTTCATCAGGGCAATTAGATGATAAATATATTAATGATAAATTAGATGAAGTGGATAAAAATAAGTTTAATATATTGTTAGCACATAATCCATTATTTATTGATGATTATAGTCGGTGGGGAGCTGACTTAGTATTATCAGGTCATATGCATGGGGGAATTATTAGAATACCTATTATAGGAGTAGGAATAGCATCTCCAGAGAAAGATTATTTTCCTAAGTATGATGCAGGTGAGTTTAAGGTAGGTAATACAACTATGATAGTTAATAGGGGGATAGGTGCATCATCAAGTGGATTGCGAGTTTTTAATAAACCTGAAATATCAGTTATAACTTTAAAAAGTAAGTAAAGTGAGTATTATGGTTTTAGTATTTAACTTAACTTTAGGCATAGGTGTATATTGTTGATTGTTAATAGGGTAATAGCAATATTTAAGATAATGGATATAGTTAAATAAAATATTTTTTAAGAGCTAAGTATTATACTATAAATAAGCTTCTACAATCCATATTTAATGTAATAAATTACAAAAAAATAACGTATTTAAGTAAAAAAATGTATTAAATATACAAAAATAAATTAAAATGGTATAATAAGCTTGAGATAGAGGAAGATGAAGTAATTGTGGATCAGAAATTTAAAATTATGGGAAAGAGATTTTTATGTTAATGGGGGAGAAAAATGTGTAAGATTAATGATCAAGTGATTAGTATATTAAATGATATAATTTACACTCATAATCTTGATCCAAGTAAATATAAAGAGGTAGAGTGGAGAGAGTTATTTGAAAGTGCTGAAAAGAAAGGTTTATTACCTATAATATTTAGGGAAGTAAGTAATAGTAAAATTTTAAGTACTATTGATAAAACTATTATAAATGAATTTAAAAATAAAAGTGTAATTATAGAAAAGGAAAATAAAAAGAACTTAAAAAAGTATATGCTTGTAGTAAATGAACTTAAAAAAACAAATATTAAATTTATGCTTACAGGAAGTTTAATTAGTAGAGAATTATATTTAAGGCATGAAACTAGAAGTATAGAGAATGTAGATATATTGATTAGCGAAAATGACCTAAATAATGTGGACAATCTTTTTAAATCATTAGGATATGTAAGGTTTCCGCAAGAAGTAAATAAGAATGATGTAATATTTGTAAATAAAAATATTACAGTTAGGGTTAGATGGACATTAATTAATGATTCGTTTATTGAGATGAAAAAATTATCATTTAAAGAAGGGTTATTAAAAGAGTCTATAGAAATGGAATTCGAAAATATTAATATTTTAGTAACTTCTTTAGAAGATACATTAATTAATTTATGTTTAGATATATCAGATCAGGTTTATCATGATGAATTGGATTTAAGGGAGATACTAGATTTAGTATTATTAGTTGAAAAATGTGAATCTAAAATTGATTGGAAAAGCTTTTTAAATAAATCAAAAAAGTGTGGAATTTATAGATTTGTTATAGCTATATTTACAGTAGGAAATAGAGTATTTAATATGACTATACCAAATTTAGTAAACAAGCAAGAAAAAATAGAAGATAGATATATAGAGTTATTAATAAATGAATTAAAAAATGAATTTGTTGATAATGATTTTGCTAATGATAGAGTACAAATTAACATATTAAATAAGACTGTTAATGTAATAAGAGAAGTTTTTAAAAATTTGATTTCTAATAAAGGTGATAGTAAAAGCGAAAATTATAGGGATGAATTATTAAGGGAGTTAGGATTGTAAATTATTATATGGGGTGGGGGACTATTAGCTATGAATTATACACAGGAGATTATGATGAAAATATTATCTTCATCTATTCATAAAAAAAAGTTTGAACTAAGTGAATGTGAGGATGTAGAAAAAATAGATTTTAATGAAATGATTATGTTATCTGAGGAACATAATGTAACAGCTTTAGTATATTATGCGCTTAGTGGCACAAAATCACTTTCATTGATTCCTTCAGATATTTTAGATAAGTTGAAGAAACTAACATTTTTAAGATCATCACATCAAATGAGGCATGTGAAAAATATTACTGAAATATTATCTGAATTTAAAGAGAATGATATAAAGACTGTAGTTTTGAAAGGATTAGTAGTAAGAAATTTTTATCCAAGACCAGAATTTAGAACTATGAGTGATGCTGACATTGTAGTTCAAGAACAGGATCTTGATGCGGCTATTAATTTAATTACTAGTTTAGGGTATGTTGAAAAGGTTAGAACTCATGCTGATATATGTTATATTAAAGGAAACTCAGTTATTGAACTTCATTGGAAGTTAATTAATCCAGGAAGGATAAATGGAGGAGAGAATTTTGAAAATGAAATATGGGATGATTTAATAGAGGTTAATGTTGGTGAGTCTAAAGCATTATCTTTAAATTATGAAGATTTAGCAGTGCATCTTTGCGTTCATTTGATTAAACATTTAGCAAATAAGGGATGCGGGATTAGAATGTTTTGTGATTTGGTTGTTTTATTTGAACAAAAGGAAGATGAAATTAATTGGGATAGTTTTTGGAGTAAGATAAGTCAATACAATGTTGAAAAAGCTGTTAGAATTATACTTTATATTTGTAGTGAATATTTGGGTATGAAGATTAAAGTTGAAATGGATAATGAAAAGTATATTGATAAAAAATACTTAGACATGCTATTGGCAGATGTTATGAATCATGGGGTGTTTGGAAAAAGCAAAGAAGGTGAGGATATTGCAAGATCAAGGGCATTTGACTCTGATAAAGAAAATGAGAAGAGTGATTTTGCTAAGTATTTTAGAGTGTTTTTTCCTAGGGTTAAAGATTTGGTGATTAGTTATCCTTATGCTAATAAGTATAGGGTTCTTATTCCTGCAGCTTATATTCATAGATTAGGTAAGTGGGCATTTAATAAGGATATTAAGACATCTGATAAGGCTAATTTTTGTATCAAAGGTATCTCTGTTATTAAGGAAAGAAGTCCTATTATGAAGTGGATGGAGTTATAGTAAGTGTTTTGTTTTGGCTATTGTGTTTTACAATAGCTTTTTTTGTATATATTTATAATGAATATAAATAAGTTCTTATTATAGAGTTATGTTTAACGAGTAGAAATATTGTGTAGATATAATTATATTATGATATTTTTAGCTATAATTAAAAAGTAGTAGAGGGAATCATTAAAATGAATAATTGTAAATAAAAGTAAAATAAGGTAAAATTTGAATAAAAGGTAAGGGGTTTTATTTCAATGAATATTATTTATAGTTAAGTATAGATAATAAATTTTATGAAGAGGTGAATAATAATGAAAAAAGAATGGAGAAAACCACAATTAAATGAATTAAATGTAAAACAAACAAAGGCAGATGCAAGTGGAAGACCAATACCAGTGTCTTATCCAGGAGTGATAACTTGTCATGAACCAGTTTCAGGCCATCCGGTTTCAAAATTAGTTAATAATTTGGCTGAATTAGAAGCATTTTATGCTGAGCATGATAATTGTCCACCAGATGGATTTTTCTATGAATACAGACCTTCATTAAGTTAATAAAAAATATTTACAATAAGGATAGTTTAAAGCCATATGCAGATTCATTTTGGAATTAAAATATATAAATGGAACTGAACACTGGAAAAACAATTATCTTAGAATAGATATTATGTAAATAATTAATTAGGATATTATATATTTGATATATCAAATATATAATATCCTTTTTTGGAATTACGCTGAAATGAAAAAATTATAAATAATATATAGAGTTATTTAAGAAATAGCAACAGAAATAGTAATTAATAGGAACTAATTATTTAATGAATAAATATAGTCATATTGAGTAATTTACATAAAATGTAAAAATGATATAAAATTATAAGGGTGATATAATTGTGTATCACTATTAAAATAGTAAAAAAGGGGGAAAATCAATGAGAAGAGAATGGTTGAATCCAGAATTAGTGAATTTACAAGTGAATCAAACTAGAGAAGAATTAGATTGTGAAACAGAAAATGGAGGAGAAAAATGCATTTGGCCTCATGATCATATATGTCCAAAGTGTGGTAAAGATTTTGGGCATAAATTTGGATCACACATTGCATGGGAGATTCATAAAGGATGTTGTAATGGAAATGGAGATAATGATGATACCGTACCAAAGTCATAAAGTAATATGATGTATAATAATAAAGAGAATTTTATAAAATTCTCTTTATTATTATGTTTAGAATATTAAACAGTATTTATGGAAATATTTATTTTGTTCATGATGGATATATAGAAAAAATTAATACATATCTTACTAATTATATTTTGATGTACTAAGTTAATTTAATATAAAGAAATTCAACTTAAGTAGTACCTTAAATAATTATTTACAATAGTACTAAAGTGTAATTTATTACCAAAAAATATAATAGTATAATAAACTTAATAATTATCAAAATTATGAGAGTGGGTATAAGAGAATGCTATTAAATAATTATAAAGTTTATGGACTAAATATAAAATCAGAGATAAAAATTGACGAGTTTGAAAATTTAAATGCTATTCCAGAAGATGAAATAGTAACAATATCTTATTCAGTGATGGATGATGAAATTAAGAAAAGTGTTTCAGAAGGAAAAAAAATTCAATTACAAAAAGAAAAAATATGGTTTCATATAGATAATATAGCAACATACTGTATAACAAACGGAAATAAAGTAGAAGTAGAAGTATTTGAAAATGCGAATATGCAACTTATGAAAATATATATAATGTGTAGTTGCTTAGGTTTTATAATGCTACAAAGAGACATGGTAGCTATACATGGTGGCGTTATTGAAATGGACAATAATGCTGTTATATTTACAGGGGATAGAGGGGCCGGTAAATCTACATTAACTACAGCGTTAAGAGAAAAAGGGTACAAGTTTATATCAGATGATGTTGCAGGAATAATGTTTGATAAGGTTCCATATGTAATGCCAGGATTCCCTTATCAAAAGTTATGTGAATCAGCTATGGACAAGTTTGGATATGATAAAGAAAAGAATACTTCATTTATGAGTGATAAAGAAGTTAAATATATAGTTCCTGCTAAAGAGGAATTTATTTATGAACCAAGAAAATTAACAACAATAATTAAGATTATTGTTGGTGATGTTGAAGAGGTAACTATTGAAGAGCTAAAAGGTAGTGAAAAGATAAATAACATAATTAATAATATATATAGAGGGGAATATATTAAGCATTTAGGAGGAGTGAATCCTGAATATTTCAAAAAGTGTCTTAATATAGCTAAAAATATTAATTTCTATGTTGTAACTAGACCAAAAGATCAATTTACTGTTGATAAGCAAATTGCGTTAATTGAAGAAAAAATATTAACTATTGAAGAAGCAGTAATTTAGGAAAATATGTGTTTAAGATTTTATAAATTTTAAATAAAAAACGCTATGGGAGAAATAAAATGAAGAGACAATGGAAAAAGCCAGAATTAGAAACTATGAACTTTCAAAATACTAATGAAAATATAGTGGATTGTCCTATGGATATTGAAGCGTCTGTAATGAAAGCAGATTGTCCAAGCAATAATAATCCTAATAATGAGGATAAAATGTGTAATTATCCAGGATGTAATCATAAGAGACATAAGAAATCAAACCCAGAAGGTAGATGTAAGTGTCATGAAAGATTAGAATTACCAACTTCATAAAATATAAATTAGTTAAGGTTACTTATAATGAGGCAATCATTTTAGGTAACTTTTTTGATAAATATAAGTTTGGGGGTCAATAACTATGGAGAGAGATGGAGATATTAGAAAATGGATAAAAGGTAACTATAACTCGGAAAATTTAATTATAAGGTATATGGTAAGAAGCTTATATTTTATAAAGAAGAGTGCATATACAGTGAAAAAGATTATTACTGATAAGGAATTTAGAGCTGTATTTGGTATGACTGTTTTTAAGGGGGGAAAAGTTCATCAAACAACTCCACTAACATGCATGGATAGATATCCGGTAATATTTTCTGCTTGTAGGGATTATTTTAAGGGTGTAAATAATATAAAAATTCTTTCATATGGATGTTCAACAGGAGAGGAAGTCCTAACTTTGCGAAAATATTTTAAGGATGCAAATATTATAGGAGCAGAGATTAATAAGAATAGTCTTCAGATATGTAGGAATCTTAAAGTTGATAATAAGATTAAATTTATAGATTCTAATGAAAAAGATATAAGAAAATGTGGAAAATATGATTTGATTTTTTGTATGGCAGTATTGCAAAGGACTCCAGATACTATTACGCGTCAAGGTGTTAAAAGTTTGAAGAAAATATACCCTTTTGAAAAGTTTGAAAATCAAGTAATAGAGCTAGATAGTTACCTAAAAAAAGGCGGGTTAATGGTTATACATTTTAGTCAATATTCTTTTATGGATGTAAATATAAGCTCAAAATATAAGGCATTGGGTAATTATAATCAAGATGATTATGCTTCAGTAATTTTTGATAGAAATAGTAATCTAATTGAGAAGCCAATATCAAGAAATAGTATATTTATTAAGTTAGAGGATTAAGAGAATTAATATTTATAATTAATTTTAAAGAATAGTTAATTATAAGTTTATAAAGTTTGTTATGCTAATTTTTTATATAGTGATTTATATTTATATACAAATGAAGCGACAATAAGTTTATTTAAAAATGTAGCAATTTAAAAATAAAATAACTGCAATTATACTTAATAAAAAATAAGTAGTACTAAAGTGTAATATATTAATGAATAATTTGGGCTATTTAACTAATTTGAATTAATTGGTAAAATTTATATAAAGATAATACTGTTAAATTTAAAATGAATAGGGTGGGATAAGAATTATGATTAATTTTAAGAAGAGCACTGGGAAAATAGGAAAAGTAAAAAAAGATTATGGAATAAATTTAGAAACAGTAATTAATAAAAATTTAGAAATAGATGATACAGATTTAGATGGAGAAAAGGTAATGATGAATCTTGATAAAGGTGAATACTTTATGATGAATGAAGTTGGAAGCAGAATATGGGAAATCATTAGTGAGCCTATAAATGTTAAAGAGATAATCAGTACTTTACGAAATGAATATGAGGTTGATGAAGAGACTTGCAAGGATACTGTAATTGAATTTTTAGGAAGATTAGATAATGCAGATCTTATCAGTATTAACTAGAAAAACAAAAACATTCTTTAAGATTAGTAATGAATTAAAAATTGAGTTTCTTAAGGCCTTTTTCTACACAGGATTTTATAGAGCATTTATTTTATTTGTTCCTTTTAATAAGTTAAGAAAACGTATGGGAAAGCATAAAGAGGAATCAGCAGCAAAAGAAACGATGGATGTTTATAAGATTGCAAGTCATATTTCATGGGTTGTTACTTTAATATCAAGCAAGACTCCTTGGGAAAGTAAATGCTTAGTACAAGCCTTAACTGCACAAAGGATGCTTAAGTCTAAAGGGATTTCTACTACTATTTATTTAGGAGTTAGGAAAGAAGGAAATGAGATGAAAGCTCATGCATGGCTTAGATGTGGTGAGTATTATGTAACAGGTGGAGCTATTAGAGAGCAATATACTGTGGTAGCTAAATTTGCTAATTAGGAGATTATTTACTTTTAAAATACTAGGTTATCATAAGAATTTAAAGAGATTTTAATTATAAGACTATCGTAATAGAAAAAATGATGTTCTATTAATGATAGTCTTTTTGTATTATATATTATTTTCAGCTTTATACATGAATGAAGTTTAATATTTATTAAAATTATTATCTGACTGTATAGCAATAATTTCTTTAGCTATATATGAATTAATATCGTTTATATCATTAGGTATATTATTTATTTTAAATGTGAATGCCTTATTTAAATAATCAAATATTACTTCATGGTCATTAATAAATAAACTTATCATTATGAAAACACCTCCTTTATAAATTAACAAAGCAAACAATCTCCCTGATATAATAATATGAAAACACATTGATAATGGTTACATAAGTATATATAAATAGTTTTCCTTTATCAGTGTTTTAAAGTTAATAAAAAGAAGTACTACTAATTGATTAATTGTAAATAATTGTAAAAAGATATATAATTATTTAGCAATTATAGATAAGGAGGAAAAATGAATAATATAAAAAAGCTAATAAATAAAGAAATAATTTTATATGTAATATTCGGAGTACTAACAACAATAGTTAATTTAATAGCATATTATTTATTTTCAAATATTATAAATATAAATTATCTTATAAGCAACGCAATTGCTTGGATAATATCTGTTGTATTTGCATATATAACTAATAAATTTTTTGTATTTAATAGTTCTTATATAAATAAGGATGTAATAATAGAAGAATTCATAAAATTTATGAACTGTAGATTGATTTCTGGCTTATCAGAAGTGGTATTACTATTTTTATTTGTAGATTTACTTTTAATGAATGATATTGTAGCCAAGCTAATAATAGGAGTTTTAGTAGCATTAATTAATTTTATATTTAGTAAAGTATTTATATTTAAAGGAGTAGATGAACTAAGGTCTGAAGTAAATAAAGCAATAAGCAAGTAAAAGGAGGTATTAATCTCATGGATACAATAACTGTTGTAGTACCATGCTATAACGAAGAAGATGCATTAAAAAGCTTTTATGTGGAGATTACGAAAGTTACCTCTGAAATGAAAAAGGTAAAGTTTGAAATAATATTTATAGATGATGGGTCAAAAGACAAAACATTAGAAATAATAAAAGGTTATTCAAAAGTGGACAGTAAAGTGAAATATATATCATTTTCAAGAAATTTTGGTAAAGAAGCAGCAATATATGCTGGATTGAAAGCAGCAAGTGGTGAATATGTAGTTATAATAGATGCAGATTTACAACATCCACCAAGATTAATAAAGGATATGTATTATGGAATAACAAAAGAAGGCTATGATAGTGTAGTAGCTTATAGGATAGATAGAAAAGGTGAAAATAAAATAAGATATTTTTTTTCAAAAATCTTTTTTAAACTTGCAAGTAAGATTACAGAACTTGATTTTATACAAGGTGAGGAAGATTATAGAATGATGAATAGAAAATTCCTTGAAGCTGTACTTTCAATAGAAGAAAAAAGTAGATTTACAAAGGGAATATTTCAATGGGTTGGATTTAATGTTAAATGGATAGGACATGAAAATGTTAATAGAGTTGCAGGTAAAAGTAAATGGTCATTATTTAAATTATTTGCTTATTCAATAGATGGAATAATAGGATTTTCTACTGTTCCACTAATTATTTTAACAGTAATAGGGGCATTGCTATGCTTAATAGGAACAGTGTTAGGAGTATCATTAATTATTAAATACTTAATGATGGATGTAAATATATCAACAAGCTTAATCTTAATAGTATTTACAGTATTAATAAGTGGAGTTCAGTTGCTTATTTTTGGAATAATTGGGCAGTATTTAGGGAAAGTATATTTAGAAACAAAGCAAAGACCATTATATATAGTAAAAGAAGAAAAAATACTAGATAACAAGGAAATTGAAGTGGATGAAGAAGTTAAAGTTTAAAGAGAATTATATTTATATATTCTCATTTATTGTTCCTATCATGTTAATGGTAGTAATTTATGCTCTAATAGGTATATACCCAGTGGGAGATAAGACTATAGTAAATAGTGATATGTACTTACAATATGTTGGATTTTTAGGGCATATAAAAGATGTATTAAAAGGTGAGGCAAATTTATTTTATAGTTTTAGTAAGAGTTTAGGGGGAAATACTGTAGGGCTTTTTGCTTATTATATGTCAAGTCCTTTAAATTTAATTATAGGATTATTTCCAAAGGCTTATATTGCAGAGACTATAGTAGTTATAACATTAATAAAGATAGGTTTATCCTCATTAACATTTACAATATATTTAATACAAAGCTTTAAGAAAAGAGATATAAATGTAATAATGTTTTCATTATGTTATTCTTTCATGGCATATAATATTAATTTTCAACTTAATATAATGTGGTTAGATGGAGTTGTTTTATTACCTTTAGTTATATTAGGGGTAGACAAGCTTATAAATGAAAACAAGTGTAAATTGTATGTAATATCATTATTTATAGCAATAGTTTCGAATTATTATATTGGATATATGATATGTATTTTTTCAGGATTGTACTTTATCTATAAATTAATATTAAATAATAAGGTTAAATTAATAAAGCTAGGAAGTTTTATAGGTGCATCTATATTATCAGTTGCATTATCAGCATTTATACTTATTCCAACAGTATTATCATTAAGTTCAGGAAAGGCAAAGTTTAGGCTTTTTCAAGAAGCACCTAAATTAATGATGAGTTTAGATGAAGTAATTGCTCAGCTTTTTATTGGAAACTATAGTTTGGGACAAATAATGGGAAATTACCCTAATATATATTGTGGAGTTATTATAACTGTATTAGGGATATTATATTTTTTAAATAAGAACATAAGTAGGAAGGAGAGAATTTTATCTGGAATATTTATGTTTGTACTTTTATTAAGTATTTTTATTAGCACATTAGTATTAATATGGCATGGATTTGATTATCCAGTAGGATTTGCATATAGGTTTTCCTTTTTAATATCGTTTTTAGTAATTGTTTTAGCTTATAAGGAGTTTATAAGTTATGAAAATATATCGAAGTTAAAAATAGCTATAATAATTTTATTAGGCGTTGGATGTACAGGATATATTTTATATGGTGATTATGAAGGTTTATCTCTATGGAATATATTATTAACATTTTTATTTTTTGTAGTTTATATAATTTTAATTAAATTAGCTAATTGGAGTAATTTTAATAAGGATGAGAAGTGGAATTTTAGTCTATCAGTATACCAATGGTTATGTAAAATAGTTAAATTTTATAGATGTACTGAAGGTAATGTTAGGTGTGTTAATAAACCTATAGATTATAGTAAGTGTGGAAAAGTTGATAATAATAGAAAAAAGCTACGGGATGTAAAAAAAATAAAACTAGAACAAATCATAAATATATTAATTGTGACTATTGTTTTTATAGAATTAAGTATTAATGCATATAGTTGTTTAAAGTTGAAAAGCTATGTATCAAGAGTACGTATATACAATTATATTAATGAAATGCAACCAATAGTTGATGAATTAAAAGAGAATATGAATAATTTTTATAGAATGGAAGAAGTTTTTGCTAATACTTATGATGATCCAATGCTATTAAATTATTATGGTATTACTCATTCAAGTTCAGCAAATGATAGAAATACAAGAAAGTTCATGGCTAATATGGGCTTTAAGACAAGTAGTATTTTTGAAAAGTATAATAGGGGTAGCCTTATTAGTATAGATTCGTTATTAGGAGTTAAATATCAAATAGCATCAAAAAAATCTGAAAACTTTTCTGATAATCACTATACAGAAAATGAATATTATAAGAAGGTTTTAGAAGAGGGAGATTAT
The DNA here is from genome assembly GCF_000577815.1 of Clostridium saudiense. Taxonomy (GTDB): domain Bacteria; phylum Bacillota; class Clostridia; order Clostridiales; family Clostridiaceae; genus Clostridium; species Clostridium saudiense. Next base: position 23,123 of record NZ_CBYM010000037.1, read on the forward strand.
ATAGTTTATGAAAATCTATTTGCTTTACCTATAGCATTTATGGTTAATGATAGTTTAAAATATATAGATACTTTAGATGTTAATGCATTTGAATTAAATAATAGACTTTTAAGCTCAATGGTAAATACTAAAAAAGCTATTAATAAATCATTAAACGTAAAGGAAATAATATCTGAAAATTTAATTTCAACCATAAATAATGGTGAAGTATGTTATGAAAGAATGGATAAGCAAAAGGCATCGAGTATTACATTTATAGTTGAAGCGGAAGATAATAATCCAGTGTATATGTTTTTAAAATCTAATGCATATGAAAGTGGGACTGTTAGTAGTAATCAAGTACGAGTCTCTATCAATGGAGTTAGAAAATTTACTGCATTTGATAGTAGAAATTATAATGTGGAGTATATCGGGACATTTAATAAGGGCGAAGATATAAGAATAGAGATTAATTTAAATACTAATAAGCTATATTTAAAGGAATTGCAGATTTATTCTTGTGATGTTGATGAATTTGAAGAAGTTTATAATAATTTAAAGGAAAATATTATTAGTGATACTGATTATAGGGATGGTTATGTTAAAGGGAAGATAAGTGTTACTGAGGATAAGACTTTGATATACACTTCTATACCTTATGATGAAGGATGGACAGTGAAGATTGATGGTAAGAAGGTTGAATATGTAAAGATATTGGATGGATTGATTGGTGTAGATGTTGACACAGAAGAATTCAGTGAAGGTGAGCATGTTATAGAGCTTAAGTATAAGGTGCCAGGGTTAATGGTAGGAATTATAATTTCATTTTTAGCTTTAGTAAGTTGTATAGCTTATGAGGGGTTTATGAAAGTATTTGTATACAATAATAATGAATGTAGATTAAAAAATTAATTGTGAACTTAGATGCAAATTCATATATTTAATTTGCATCTAAGTTTTTTCATAATAAAAATTAGAAAACATAAGTATAATTTCATTAATATTAAAAGCTTTTATAAACAAAAATAAAGAATATTTAACATAATCTTATATATCTTGCGAAGATATTTGTAAGATATGTAATTTAGGGGTAGAATATTAATATACATAAAATATATGTTTTAGAAATATTATCAAATTTTTAAAAGTAACTTTAAACGTTTACTCAATAGATTTGATAATATAATTTTATTTTTAGGGTGAAAAGGAGAGAATTTTATGAAGAAGGAATGGATTAATCCAAAATGTAAAAAAATTAGACGTTAAACAAACAAGTGCTTTAAGCTCTATTCAAGTGCCAGGAAATTCTACGTGCATGTTAGGACTTACTACATGGCCATCTGGCATGTTAGGGCCTACATGGAATAGTGGAGAAATAGAATGGCAATGCTCATCTATGGGGCAAGGTGCAGGGGTAAATGACCATTTACCTGATGGAGATATAAACAAAATACCTAGATGTCCATATATAGCAGCAAATAATAAAACATGTTTAGCAGGACAAGGAGTACAAAATTCATAGCTATATTAAAAGAGATAATTTATTAAAAAAATAAAAATTAGTAAAAAATTTTGATTTAATTGTGAAGTTGGTTTAATATTAGATTAGCTTTAAATAATTAATTATATAATTAAGTTATTATTTATACATTAAAAGAAATTTTAAATTAAAAGTAAAAACCCAGATGTCTAATAAAAATAATCTTTATTAGACATGTGGGTAAGTTTTTTATACTAATTCATTTGCAACTTCTAAAATACTTTCTCTACTAACTTGTCTTAAATGACCTTTTTCAAGCTTCATAATTCTATTACAAATATTAAGAGCAGACGGTCTGTGAGTTATAATAATACAAGTTGGCTTGCTAGGTAAAGAACGTACAGCTTTAAGAACATTAACTTCAGTTTCAGGATCAAGAGAAGCAGTAGCTTCATCAAGAATTAATATAGGTTTTATTCTTAAGAAAGATCTAGCAATTGCAATTCTTTGGGCTTGTCCTTCAGATATACCTACGCCTTTTTCACCAATCATAGTATCAAGTCCATCTTCAAGTTCATTAACAAAATCAATGGCACAAGCACTAGTTAATGCGGTTATAATTTCATCATCAGTAGCGTCAGGCTTACCATAAAGAAGATTACTTCTAATACTTCCAGAAAATAATGTATTACCTTGAGGTACATAAGAAATAAGATTTCTGAAGTTCCTATTCATATCCTTAACTAGATCATCCTCACTAAGGAGTACATTACCTTTAGTTGGGTTTATTAAAGATAAAATCAACCTAATCATAGTTGTTTTACCTTCACCAGATGGACCAACAAAAGCAAGTGTTTCACCAGATTTAATAGTTAAATTGATATCATTTAAAATATAATTGTCATCCTTATATGCAAAATAAACATTATCAAATATAATGTCAGGTCTATTAAAGAGGCATGCATCTTTATTAATGATATTATCTAATTTAATACTATCTAAAGCAACTTCTTTACTTGCAATATCATCAAGTTCCTTTTCATTGGCCATTTTTTCAACTGGAATAGCCTCTATTTCCATAAGTCTTTCTGCAGCAGCTATAGTAGAAATAAGACCAGGAATCATACTTGCTAAAGATGAAAATGGAGATTGCACTTTGCTATATAATTGAAGCATTCCTGTAAAGGTACCATAAGTAGATATCCCACTAGCTATGTTTAAAACACCCCATGTGAATATTGTAAAGTAAGCTAGAGATGAGCAAAAACTCATTGAAAGTGAAGTCATAACAGAAAGCTTAGTATTTCTCATTGCAATTCTATATTTATTATCTTGAATCTCAACAAGTCTGTGCATATTTATTTTTTCCATACAGAAAGTTTTAACAATCATTATATTTTGTATTGATTCTTGCATAAAAGATCTATATTTAACATCTTCTTCTTGAGCTTCTTTATATAAATCTTTAAGCTTTTTACTGAAAAATCTTCCTACTATAACTAAGAAAGGTCCGATGAATACTGCAACAAAGGCTATTGAAGGTGCCCATGTTATAAGAGTATAAAAGGATCCTACCAATGTAACAGTTAATGAAACAAGGCTTGGAATAGTTCCAAGAATAGCAGAACTAATATTGCTTACATCTGAAGTGACTCTTGTTAATAAGCTTACTGAGTGAAATTTACTTTGTTCAAGCCAGTCACTACACTGAATATGTTGATATATTTTTCTTTGAATATTTTGAGTAAGCTTTGTTGAGGAATGTGTGCTCATAAAAGATGTTACTGGTGATGAGAGCATGCTAATTAATGTAATAACAAGCATTATAATTAGCCATTTTATAGTTTGATCTGAATCACCACTAATTGCTGAATCTATTAATGATTTTGAGACTGTAACGTTATATATTCCAAGTAAAGAAAAAATAACATTTACTATTATTGAAAATATTAAAAATGGGATAGCTGGTTTAGCATATTTGGCCATCCATTTTATCTTTATCCAAAGCTCTTTTGTTGGTTTTAACTTTTTTATGTTTTCCATGAGTTCCCCTTTCAATCTTATGTTAAGATGTAAATATTGCTTTATTAATATTTTAACATTTAAGTAAAAAACTTACAACAAACTAAATTAAAATAGTAAAAGTTAAAGAGAAATAAAAGGTATGAAATATAAAAATGAAGATATATAAATTTTCAAATAAAAATTACTTGATTATGGAAATAAAATTGAAAAAAATATGTAAAATTGTAGTATTATATGTTATTATATAATTAAATAGTTAGGGTGCAAATAATAGTTAATGAGGTGAAAAATTGATCTTTACAAAAAGGATGAATTTCAAATTGGTAGCAATAGGATTCATATTTATAACGCTATTAATATTTATTAATGGAGTTTTAATGAATTTGGGGCTAAAAAAGAGTATAGAAGTTACTTGTACTGCTCATTATGAAGCGGTAGATAAAAAAATTCGCTCTGATATTGAGTTACTAAAACAAGTTGTTGGCAAGCTTGCAACTAGTGATAAGATAGTTGAAATTCTAGAAGATAATAGAACAGTTAGTGACATAAGTGTTGAAGAAAAAAAACAAGTTATTAGTGAGTTAGAAAATTTCCAATCATATTTAGAAAATTTTACATTTCTACATACCATAAATATAGTTAGCAAACCAAGTAAATACATATTTAGAAATCAAGGATTTAATAGTGACTATGATATAATGGAAAGATCATGGATGAAAGATGAGTATTTAGATAATAAACAGGATAGCATTATTACAGATATTCATAATGATATTTATACTGGAAAAAAGTCTTTTTCAATAGTAAATTTTATTTATTCTCCAAATGATGGTGAATTTTTAGGCGCAGCTATTTTAGATGTATATCTTGATGATTTAATTAATAGTTTGGAATCAGATTTCTATATGGGGGACCTTAATACATATATTCAATTAGATGATAATACATATTATAGTAAAAATGGAATCATAAAAGAAATAGATAATAGTAGTAGCAGTCATGTGAAGAAACTATATAATCCAATTGGCAATGAAAGTGATATTTATTTTCAATTTAATAAAAAATCTATTGCCTATTATAAAGAAATGAAAAGGATTAATGGAATTAGAATTATAATCTTTTCTTTTGCTGGATTTATATTTGTACTAGCTTTAATTCGTATGATTAAGGTAGCATTTAGACCAGTTATTAAATCTTTAGATAAATTAAAGGTGTTATTAAGTAATTTAGATAAAAATAATATTGATTTAGAAAATATTGATGAGTTTAAACAATTAGAGCTTATTTCAAATTCTTTAAGTAAGTCTTTTGATAAGAAAATTCAAACTTTAATTTATTATGATGAATTGACTAAATTGCCAAACAGGAAAATGTTACATTTATTATGCAGTGAAATGATTAAGTGTAATTCTGAATTTGCACTTATATTTATTGATTTGAATAGGTTTAAATATATCAATGATGTTTTTGGACATAGTGCTGGTGATGAATTATTAATTAGTTTTAGTGATAGATTACAAAAAGTTTTAGACGAAAAAGGAATTGTAACGAGATATTCTGGGGATGAATTTATTATTATTTATCATTCTTATGAAGGAAATGAAGAGCTTCAGAAGTTTTATAATGAAAAGTTACTTGCAGAATTCAATGAACCTATAGAGTTTAATAATACTAAAATAATAGTTGAATTTTCTGCTGGAGTTGCTGTTTATCCAAAGGATGCAGAAACATTTAATGATTTAATTGATAAAAGTGATTTTATGATGTATTCTGCAAAGGAGAATTTCAAAAATCAAAAGCTTGTATTCTTTAATGATGATATGTATAGTAATATAATTAAGATTGAAAATATTAAGGAACAGCTTAAAAGTGCAGTTGATAATCATGAGTTTGTTTTATATTATCAACCTATAGTAAATGAAGATAAGATAGTTAAAAAGGTTGAAGCACTTATTAGATGGAACAATAAAGAACTTGGATTTGTTTCGCCAATGGATTTTATACCTTATGCAGAGGAATCAGGAGAAATTGTTAAGATAGGTTATTGGATAATAGAAGAAGTATTTAAGAATTTAAATGAATTTAAAAATGGCCAAGAGAATATTCAAATTAGTATAAATGTATCTCCGATTCAGCTTATGGAATTTTATTTTGCCGAAAATGTTAAGGAGATTGCAAATAAGTATAATGTTGATTTATCACAAATTTGCTTTGAAATTACTGAATCTGTAGTTTTAGAAGAAAATATTATTGTTTATGATAATATACATTTACTTGATAATTTTGGAGCTAAGCTTGCTCTTGATGATTTTGGAACTGGTTATGCATCTTTCAGTTATTTAAAGAAGTATAATTTAAATATTCTTAAAATTGATAAGATATTTATTGATGGTGGAAAAAATATTGATTATAAGATAGTTAATAATATAAAAAATATTGCTCATTTATTAGATATGAAAACTGTAATTGAAGGTGTTGAAACTGAAGAACAGTTTAATACTTTAAGTGAAATAGGATGCGATTATTTCCAAGGATACTATTTCTCTAAGCCAGTACCTTTAGATGAATTAAAGAAAGCCTTAAGTTGTGATAGGACTGGAACCGGTGACAATTTCTAAGTGATAAGATTAAAAGGCCTGGAAAATAAGAAGTGGCATATGAGAAACTTAGCAAGTGGCAGGCTTAGGATGGGGATTTTGGCTAACTAAATTTAAAATTTAGAGTATTAAAAATGAAACTCATTATCCTAAAGCCCAGGAGTAAGTTCTACTGACTAAATCGAAGATTTAGAGTATCACTTAAAAAAGCAGGTACAAAATAGTAAGATTATTTTGTACCTGCTTTTCACTTTGAGGTGCTAACTAAAACAAAGAGTTTTGTTTGCCGTTTTGTTGTTGAATAGTTTCTTTGCTCTTATTATTCAAGCTTCCAAGAGGACTGTTAAAACTATTTAGAGGATTAGGAAGTTCGGTATTGCTAGAAGGTGTAATCCCTCTAATTCTTTTTTTCTTATCATTAGTTTTAGCCATGACATATCTCCTTTAATTAATACCTAGCTTAAATGGCAAGTAGTTTATAAGTTAGATATCAGAATCGTCGTAAAGATCGCCAATATAGTCAAATTCGCTATAAGCGATATTATTAACTACAATTGGATCAGCTTCAGATTTTGAAGTATCTGTATCCGATTTTATTGACGAATTATTTACTAATGATTCGCTGGCAGGATCATAATAACTTCTTACGTGTGGCAAATAAACGTTAGACTTATCCTTCAAGATTATCCCTCCTCGAATTTTATTTGGATAAGGTTTAGTTTATCTGATGGCTAGCTTATGTAACACTTCCACCTGTTGAGTTGGAAGATAACAACAGTTAGCCATTAGATAATGAATTCTAACTTCAAGATGAAGTTTTAACTCCATCTTAAGATAAGAATTCAGTTTATATTTTCGATAGCCTAAGAAAATATATTCCTAACCATATTAGTATTATTTGATGGACAGGTAATAAATATACTTGGATATATGAGGAAAAGGTTAGCAAATAAAATCTGAAAAATAGTCACTTAATAATAAATAAATATAATTGTTTTTATTATAGCTATAGGATAAAATAGGAATGAATTTAAAATAAAATGTTTACAGTGGAATTTTGATATAAAAGGAGAGTAAAGTGATGTATCCAATAAGATTTGAGAACCTTTATTATGATAAAATATGGGGCGGAAGAGATTTAGAAGAATTTAGAACAAATTTACCACAAGGTGATATTGGTGAGAGCTGGGATATTGCTTGTCATCCAAATGGAACAGGAATAGTTGCAAATGGTGAATTAAAAGGAAAATCATTTACTGAAATAATTGAAGAGTTTGGACATTCATTAGTTGGTACTAAGGTTAGCACAGAAAAATTCCCTCTATTAGTTAAGTTAATTAACTCAAGAGAAAAACTTTCTGTACAAGTACACCCAGGTGATGAATATGCGAAGAGAGTTGAAAATGAATTTGGTAAAACTGAAGCTTGGTATGTTGTTGCAGCTAAGCCAGGAGCTAAATTGATCGTTGGGACAAAAAACTGTGATAAAGCTGTATTTGCTAAAGCAATTGAAGAAGGAAAGTGTGAAGATTACTTAAATGTTGTTGATGTTAAAAAAGGTGATTGTTTCTTAATTAATAGTGGACTAGTTCATGCTATTTGTGAAGGATTAATAATTGCTGAAATTCAACAAAATTCAGATGTAACATATAGGGTTTATGATTATGGAAGACCAAGAGAAATTCATGTTGAAAAATCTCTTGATGTAATTAACTTTGATTTAGAAGCAGCAAATTTATCTAATAACGAAGTTGTTAAATTTGATGGATTCTCAAAGGTTGATTTTTGTGAAAATAAGTATTTTGGAATGAAGAAAATCAATGTTGAAAGTGAATGGGCTGATTGTAGCAATGAAGAAAAGTTCTTCATTTTGACATGTGTTGAAGGTAATGGAACTATCGAAGGTGAAGGTTTCTCAGAAGAAATCAAAATGGGAGATAGTTATTTAATTCCAGCTACTTTAGGAAAGTATGTTGTAAAAGGAAATGTTGAAGTAATTAAAAGTTACCCAATGTAATTTTTATAAGTCCACTAAATGAAAACACAATTTATAAAATTACCTACATATAAATTATAGAATAGTATAATCTATATGTAGGGATATCATAAAATAGCAAAAATTGTCGTTGAAAAATATAATAGTTATGGTATAATTAAATTTCTCAAGGATACGAATAAAAAAATGAAATTTTATATAAATATTTGGAGGAATTGCCGATGCCAGTAAGAATTGCTATACTAGGTGGACCAAGATGTGGAAAAACAACATTAATTCAACAATTATACGTAGATTTAAAAATCAGAGATATAAATGTAGGAGTTGCTACAGAATATAGTACTGATTATTTAAGAGATAAGGGAATGATTGAATCAATTTCAGAACAATATGGAATTTACTTAGGTCAATTACATTTAGAAAAGAGCTTAGATTCACATGATTATGCAATAACTGACTATGCTACTTTTGTACCTTACATATACGGAAGATTAATGCTTGGAGATAAAACGAGAACTAAGAAAGAAATTGAAATCTTAAATGATTTATATAGCTTAGCAATCAGAGATCTACCACAATATGATCACATTTTCTTTGTACCAAGAGAATTTGGTTACAAGAAAGATGGAGTTAGATGGCAAGATGAAGAAGTTGCACAAATGGTGGACAAGGCTATCTTAGGATTCTTAGATGCTGAAAATGTTAAGTATTCAGTAATTAAGGGATCAACTAAGGAAAGATCTGAACAAATTATGAAAATTGTTGGAATCAACAAGGAAATTGTACAACCTATTAAGGTTAAGGAAGTTGTAGAAAAGTAATTTTATTAAACGAATATATTTTTAAAATTAATGATAATTTTAAAATGTGAAAAGGTGGGGAAATCTATATTTTTATAGATTTTAACCGCCTTTTTTTATTTTTTTAGTAAAATATAAAAAGTCAGAATCTACGGATAACCTTGTGACGTCAGTAAAACTAATATCCTACGAAGTAAATTTTTTATGCTTTAGGAATTTATAAAGTAGTTTTTTATTTTATTATTATAATTTTATATATAGTACTATTTAGCAT
>NZ_CBYM010000038.1 GCF_000577815.1 Clostridium saudiense
TCACTAATGCGATTCTCTTTTTTTATATTATTCTTGGTCTAATATTATTTTCTTAGCTCCTAAGATTGATGTAGCACTCATTGAGAACTCATCTAATCCATATTCAACTAATGTAGGTATAGCAGCTTCATCTCCTGCCATTTCTCCACACATTCCAACCCATTTACCGTGCTTGTGAGCTCCATCAATAGTCATCTTTATTAATCTTAATACAGCTGGGTGCATTGGATTATAAAGGTATGATACTTTTTCACTCATTCTGTCAGCAGCTAATGTGTATTGGATTAAGTCATTAGTTCCGATTGAGAAGAAGTCAACATACTTAGCTAATTCATCAGCCATAACTGCTGCTGCTGGAATTTCAACCATGATACCCCATTGAGTAGTTTCTGAAGTTTTAATTCCTTCAGCATGTAATTCTGCTCTACATTCTTCAACGAATTCTTTAGCAGCTTGGAATTCTTCTAATCCAGAAATCATTGGGAACATAACACAAAGGTTTCCGTAAACAGAAGCTCTTAATAAAGCTCTGATTTGAACTCTGAATATATCTTTTCTATCTAAGCATAATCTGATAGCTCTGTATCCTAAGAATGGATTCATTTCTTCAGGTAATGGTAAGTAAGGTAATACCTTATCTCCACCGATATCTAATGTTCTTATAACAACTTGCTTACCGTTAGCTTTTTCTAAAACAGTTTTGTAAGCATTGAATTGTTCTTCTTCAGTTGGAGCTTGGTCTCTGTCCATGTATAAGAATTCAGTTCTGAATAATCCTACACCGTCTCCACCGTTAGCTAAAACTTGATCTATATCTTCTGGCTTACCGATGTTACCGCAAACTTCAACTCTCTTACCAGATTTAGTTACAGTTTTAACTTCGATAAGTTTCTTTAATTCTTCTTGTTCTGCTGCAAAAGCTTCTTTCTTAGCTTTGTATTCAGCAACTACTTCTTCAGATGGGTTGATTATAGCAATACCTTCGATACCGTCAACTATTACTAAATCACCATTTTTAACAGTTGTAGTTATATCTCCTAAACCAACAACAGCAGGAATTTCTAATGTTCTAGCCATGATAGCTGAGTGAGAAGTTCTTCCTCCGATGTTTGTTAAGAAACCACAAACCTTTGATCTATCTAATTGAGCTGTATCTGATGGAGTTAAATCGTGAGCTACAACTACTGTATTTTCTTCAGTTATAGCAAATGCACTTCCACCTTTTCCTGCTAAGTTAGAGATGATTCTCTTAGAAACGTCTTTAATATCAGCAGCTCTTTCTCTCATATAATCATTGTCCATTGATTCGAAAATCATAACAAATGTATCTGTTACATTTTGAACAGCTTTCATAGCGTTTAAGCTATCATTTTCAACTGTCATTTCCATTTGACCAGTAAATTCTGGGTCATCTAATAGTGTTAAGTGAGCTTCGAAAACAGCCGCTTCGTGTTCACCTATTTCAGCAAGTGTTTTTTCCTTTATTGCTGTTAATTGTTGTTTTGATGCTTCTAATGCAACATTTAATTTTTCTTTTTCTGCAGCTACGTCTTCAACTTTAGCATCGTTAATAACTATTTCTTCATGTTCTTGAATAAATACTTTACCTATAGCGTAACCTTTTGATGCAGCGATACCTTTTTTCATATAAATTCCTCCTACACTTAAGCATAAATTTAATACTATTATTAAAATTATTGTTATACTTTAAGCCACTATAATATTTCTATTACAATTTAATGACCTATTATATACTGTTGAAAATTTGTAAGATAAATCTATCCCATTTTAAATTTATCTTATTTAAACTTAATACGACCATGAGTATTATAACATATTTTAAATAACGTTATCATTAATTTTTTTAAATTTTATCTTTGTGTGGAAGCATTCTCCTAAAAAAATATAGAATTTATTTATTATTTCAAGAAAAATCATTCGCTATACGTATAATTTATAAATCATCAACTAAAACACTAGCCTTGGCATAAGCTGTTGATTTAGCCTCAAAGAAGTCTGTTTTAACAGTATTAGCATTTGATAATGAATCAACCCATGGAGCTGGATTTTTATCGTATCCTTCAAATAAAGGTTCTAATCCTATTTCTTTTAGTCTTTTATTTCCTAAATACTTAATGTATGAATCAATTAGATTTTTATTAATTCCTTGTATGTTTTCTCCAATAACATAATTTCCCCAATTAATCTCATGTTCAACTCCAATTTTCATCATAAGTCTTAATTCTTCAACAAACTCTTTAGTAAATATTTCTGCCTCTTCTTTTTGAAGTTCTCGAATTAAACTTCTAAATAACCATAAATGTGTATTTTCATCTCTATTTATATAACGAATTTCTTGAGCTGAACCTGGCATCTTCCCGTTTCTTTCAAGGTTATAAAAGAACATAAATCCAGAATAAAAATAAATTCCTTCCAATATGAAGTTAGCCATAATAGTTCTTATAAGATTTTCTTCAGTTGGATTTTCTAAAAATTTATTATATTGCTCTCCAATAAACTTATTTCTTTCTAGAAGAACTTTGTCATCTTTCCATTGATAAAGAATTTCATTTCTTTTTTCTGGTGAACAAATTGTATCAAGCATATAGCTATAGCTTTGTGAATGTACAGCCTCCTGGAATGCTTGAATAGTTAAACATAAATTGATTTCACTAGCAGTTACATAATTATTTATATTGCTCAAATTAGCTGTTTGTATTGAATCTAAGAATATTAAAAATGATAATATCTTATCATATGCCATTCTTTCGTTATTATCTAACTTTCCATAATCCTTTAAATCCTGAGAAAGATTAATTTCTTCTGGAATCCAAAAATTATTCATTGCCTGTCTGTACCAATCTGATGCCCATTTATATTTCATATTATTAAAGTCATTTAAGTTAGTGGTATTTCCATTTATCATTTTTTTCTTACTAACTTCAATATCACCATTTTCATTAAATAAAGGCTTTTTCCTTATCTCCATTTCTTTTCTCCCGCTCTTAACTTAGTATGTCTCAAAAGCATTAATCCTCTACACAATTAATACTTTTGAGATAATAATCAATTTTTATGCAGAACAGCTTTCACATTCTGCAACTTCTAATGACTTAGATCTTACATAATAAATAGATTTAACTCCGCACTTACATGCTGTTATATATAAATTCATTATTTGTCTCATTGTATATTCTGTTGTTATATATAAATTAAATGATTGACCTTGGTCTATATGTCTTTGTCTAATTCCATTTATCTTTATACAAAGCTGTTGATCTATATTATAAGCTGAATTATAGTACCAGAAATTCTCCCAACTTAAATTTGGAGCTGTTTTTGGAACAATACTTCCCTTCTTTTCTTCTAGCCAGAATCTTGCCATAACAGGATCTACTCCCTCTGATGTTCCAGCTATTGTTGCTGTAGAACCATTTGGAGCAACTGCAAATAAGTATCCGTTTCTTAATCCGTATTTTCTTACATCACTTTTTAAGTCATTCCATTTGTCTGAATCATAATTTCTTAAGCTAAAATACTCTCCATTTTGCCAATCTGAACCATCGAAACATGAGTATGCTCCTTTTTCTTTAGCTATTTTCATACTTGCTTTAATTGCATAATAATTTATTTTTTCATAAACCTTATCTGCAAACTCTAAATGTTTTTCTTCATTCCAGTGAATTTTATTATTTGCAAGCATATGATGGTATCCACTAGTTCCTAATCCTATTGCTCTATATTTTTTATTAGTAACTTCAGCAAAAGGTACTGAGTAGTAATTTAGATCTATTACATTATCCATAGCTCTTATTTGAGTTTCAACTACATATTCCACATCTTCATCGTTATTTACGTCAACATTTCCTAATACTATTGATGAAAGATTACAAACTACAAAATCCCCTGCCTTAGTTTTTTCAACTATAATAGTATCTCCATTGTCATCTGTTATTGTTGTATTTTGAATATCCATAGGACTCATATTTTGCATTATTTCTGTACATAAATTAGAAGAGTAAATCATTCCTGCATGTTTGTTAGGATTCATTTTATTTACTGTATCTCTGTAGAAAGCAAAAGGTGTTCCTGTTTCTGCAGCACTTTTAATAATCAATCTAACTATATCCTTAACAGACATTACCCTTTTATCAATTCTGTCATCATTAACACAATCATAATATCTTTTTTCCCATTCTTCCCCATAGTAATCTTCTAAAGAATATCCCTTAATGGATTTAATCTCATGAGGACACATCATGTACCAATTAGCGTCTATATTCTCTTCTGCTAATCTCCAGAATAAATCTGGATAACAAAGCCCTGGGAAAATATCGTGCGCTTTCTTTCTATCATCACCATTATTAGTTCTTAATTGTAAAAACTCTGGTACTTCTTTATGCCAAGCATCAAGCCATATTGCAACTGATCCATTTCTTACTCCCAATTGGTCAACTGCTACTGCCGTATCATTAAATAGCTTTATCCATGGAATTACTCCACCTGATGCTCCTTTAAAACCTCTTATCGCTGATCCTATAGCTCTTATCTTACCTATATAAATTCCCATTCCTCCACCGAACTTTGATACTTCTGCAAAGTTATCTAAAGATTTATATATTCCTTTTAAGCTATCCTCTACTGTATCAATAAAACATGAACTTAATTGATAAAATGGCTTTCTAGCATTTGACATAGTAGGTGTTGCCATAGTTGCTTTAAGTGAGCTTAAAACATCATAAAACCTCTTTGCCCACACTAATCTATTTTGTTTATCCTCTGGAATTGCTAAATGCATTGCTATTCCCATAAACATTTGTTGTGGAAGCTCAAGAGGTTTTCTATTATAGTCTTGAATAAGATATCTTTTTGTTAATAAATCTATACCACTATAAGTGAATATATAATCTCTTTCAGGCTTTATCTCTTTTTCCAATTCCTCAATTTCTTCTTTAGTATAATTTTCTAAAATATACTTTCCATATAATTTCTTATCAGTCATTTCAGAAATAAATTCATAATAATTACTATATGGCTTATCTTGTACTTCTCTTCCTCTATTTCTTTTTACTTCATCATATAATCTATCTACATATAATTTCGATGCAACATACTGCCACTTTGGCTCTTGTTCAGTAGTTAGCTCTAATGCTATTTGAATTACAGAATTTCTAACTTCCTCTTCATTCATTGACTCTCTTATTATATTTTTACACCCATCAATTAGCTTCTCTTTTACATAAATTCCTTGTAAATCATCTATTTCACTAACTGCTTTTTTACAAATACTTTCTAAATTAACCACGTTTGCTCCTCCACTATATATAGTATATTTTATTCTTCTCTACACAATATATCGTAATTATAATCTTACTATTTATTATTGTAAAATAACTTATAAAGCAAAAAAACTAAAAAAAAAGACTTATCTTTTCAATTTCTTCAATTTCCTTTAATAATCTATAATGATTATTAATCAATAATTACTTTCCATATATTTATCATTTTTTTATTTATTATTATTATGTTACATATATTTAAAATAAATTACTTAACATAGCTATATTTTTAATATATAATCTTTATGAAAACTATCGATATATTAATACAGAGGTATTTTTTATGAAAGATTTATTTAAAAGTAAAAGTTTTTACATTGACGTTGTAGTAATTATTTTAGGATGTTTTATTTCTTCATTAGGAGTTAATCTATTCCTATCTAATGCTAAGCTTCTAAGTGGTGGAGTTACTGGTATAGCACTAATTCTGCAATATTTATTTAATGTTCCATCAGGAATAACAGTTTTTCTACTTAACATCCCCCTATTTTTTGTAAGTTATAAATTCTTAAGCAAGCGCTTTACTATTTACACTGCAATAGGTATGATTTCATTTTCAACTGCATTAATGATAACTAAACCTTTATCTAACTTAGTTCAAGTTGATGATATGTTATTATATTGTATTTATGGTGGAGTTTTAAGTGGAATTGGCTATGGATTAGTATTTTATAGAAATGGTTCTATTGGTGGTACTGATATTATTACTATGGTTATTAGAAAAAAATATTCAAACTTTGATATCGGAAAAGTTGGATTTGGATTTAACTTAATTATAGTTGGTATTTCAGTTTTCATATTTGGACTACCTAGAGCTCTATACACATTAATATCACTATTCATTACCAGCACACTTTTAGATAAAGTACTAAATGGTTTTACTAGTAAAAAACTTCTTCTTATTTTAACTGAAAAGGAAAATGATATTATTAATTACGTAATAAAAGATATGCATCGTGGTGTTACTGCTCTTATGGCTGAGGGTGGATATACTAGAGATAAGAAAAAGCTATTATATGTTGCAGTTACAACATCTCAAATGATTAGCTTAAAAACTAAAATATTAAGAGTTGATCCAAAAGCTTTTATTACTATAATAGATGTATCTGAAGTTAAAGGAAAAGGCTTCGCAACAATTTAGTTACTACGTGTAATATCAAAAAAGAAAGATTATATCGTAGGGAATATTTCACTAATTCCCGAAGAGATAATCTTTCTTTTTTCTTTATCCATGTAATAACTAATTCACAAACTTTTAACCTAAAATTGAATGTAATAACTAATTCACAAACTTTTAACCTAAAATTGAGTTAATGTTTTTGCTGATAAATAATATTTCAATATTCTTAGAAAAGTAGACTATGCAACATTTTCTATTTACCCTAATACTTTAAATACTTTCTAAGTATTCTTTTTTTCCTATTTCGTATAGGTTATTTCCTTCTGTGTCTATTATAACAACTAATGGCATGTCTTTTACTTCTAGCTTTCTTATTGCTTCTGCTCCTAAATCATCATAAGCTATTACTTCTGACGACTTTATGCATTTACTTATTAATGCACCCGCTCCACCTATTGCTCCAAAGTATATTGCATTATTTCTTTTTATTGCACTTATAACTTCTTCATTTCTTGCACCCTTACCTATCATGCCCTTTAAACCTAAATCTAATAGCCTTGGTGCATAACTATCCATTCTATAACTAGTTGTCGGTCCAGCCGAACCTATAACCTCTCCTGGCTTTTCTGGAGTAGGTCCTACATAATATATAACTTCACCATTAATATTTAAAGGTAACTCTTTTCCTTCATCTAGTAAATTTATTAATCTTCCATGAGCTGCATCTCTAGCAGTATAAACTATTCCTGATAATAATATGCTATCTCCAGCTCTTAATGTTTTCGATATTTCTTCAGTTAAAGGAGTTGATATCTTCTTTTCCATTTTAAATCCTCCTACAGTTCTCTTTCTTTATGTCTTGTTGCATGACAATTGATATTAACTGCTACAGGCAAACCTGCTATATGAGTTGGATATGTTTCTATATTTAACCCTAAAGCTGTAGTTTTTCCACCAAAGCCCTGTGGCCCTATTCCTAATTTATTAATATTAGCTAAAAGCTCCTCTTCTAAATCACTATAAAACTTATCTTCATTTCTTTTATCTAATGGTCTTATTAATGCTTTTTTAGCCAGATAAGCAGCCTTATCAAAAGTTCCTCCAATTCCCACTCCTATTACTATAGGTGGACATGGATTTGGTCCTGCAAGCTTTACGGTCTCAATTATAAAATCTTTAACTCCTTGTAATCCATCTGATGGTTTAAGCATTTTGATTCTACTCATATTTTCAGATCCAAACCCCTTAGGAGCAACTGTTATTTTTATTTTATCACCAGCCACCATATTATAATAAATAATTGCTGGTGTATTATCTTTTGTATTAATTCTATTAATAGGGTCTTTAACTACTGACTTTCTTAAAAAGCCCTCTTCATAACCCCTTCTGACACCTTCATTTATAGCATCATCTAATAAGCCCCCAACAATATGTACATCTTGTCCTATATCAATAAAAATACAAGCCATTCCAGTATCCTGACATATTGGCATATTTTCATTTTTAGCTATATCAGAATTCAATATTATTTGATCTAATATATTTTCTGCTAATGGCCAAGTTTCATTTTCTTTTGCATTGCATAATGCTCTTTTTACATCATTTGATAAATAATAATTTGCTTCAATACAAAGTTCTTTTACTGTATCAATAATTTTTGATATATGTATTTCTCTCATTTAAGAACCTCCCCTTCCTGTATATATGAATAGTTTATTATTTTTAGATAAATTTTACAACTAAAACCTAAAATAGATTCTATTTATAAAAAAAGCAAAAAAGTTAGCAGCTAATATAAAAATTAACTACTAACTCCTAAATTTCCTGGGAAATTTCTATTATTCTGCACCTTTTTCAGAATTACCATCAAAATATTTATCAATACCATCAGATATTCCTTTTACAATTAATTCTTGATGCGCATCAGTTTTTAACTCTTGTTCTTCTGTTGGATTTGATAAAAAACCACATTCCACTATTATTGAAGCACCTTCATATTTATCTCTTAATATTAAATAAGCTTCTCCTGCTGGCTTAGCAACTCTTTTATTATTATCATTAACTGTTTCTTTAATAGATTCTTGAACTTTAGTTGCTAGTTCATAACTCTTTTCATTTGATGCATACCACACTTGTGCGCCATAACATTTGCTTTGTGGAAACATATTTTGATGTATTGAAACAAATATATCGCAATTTGTTTCTGTCTTTAATGAAACCCTCTTCTTCAAATCTTCCCTTTTTTTCTCTTTTACAGTTTTTCCTTCTTGATAAAGACCTTCATCACTTTCTCTGGTCATACAAACTTTATAACCTTTTTCCTCTAAGTTATCTCTAAGTTTTAATGCTATTTGTAAATTTATATCCTTTTCTATTGTTCCTGATTGTGATTTTGCACCACCATCAATTCCACCATGTCCTGGATCAATTAAAATTATTTTTTGTGATTCATCCTCTTTTACCGTTGCATAAGCTGGAGTAATTAAACTCGTAAGTATTAAGCAAGTAAAAATAGCAACAATAATTTTTTTCATAACACATCCTCCATTATGTTAATCTTGTTTTTATTTTGTTTAATTTTATAACTATTTATTCAAAATAAAAAAAAGAGCGATTTCTCGCTCTTTCTTAATTATTGTTTTCAACTACTATTTCTGCAATATTTGTTGAATGGTCACCTATTCTTTCTAGATTACTTAATAAATCAAGGAATATTGCACCAGCATATGCATTACAAGTACCTTCATGTAATCTCTTAATATGTAGGTCTCTGTATCTCTTATGCATCTTATCTATTTCAGCTTCAACATTTGTTATTTCTTTTGCTTTTGCTGAATCTCTATCAGAATAACTTTCTATTGATATATCTAATGCCTTTAAAGTACTTTGATACATATTTGTTATTTCATCAATAGCTTCATCACTATAGCTTAATTTTTTATTAATCTTTTGAACAGTTAAATCTGCTAAGTTTTCTGCATGATCTCCTATTCTCTCAATATCATTAACTATATGGAATGTAGATGCAACTATATTCTTTTCTTTATCAGATAATTCACATTTAGAAAGCTTAACTAAATAATTTGTTATGCATTCTTCAAGGTTATTAATTATCTCTTCATTTTCATATACTTTTTCAGCTAAGTTTTCATCATTTTTCATAAATGCATCCATAGCTAATTCTAAACTTAATTTTGCCTTATTAGACATTCTTATAGTTTCTTTAACAACTTGTCCAGCCGCAATTACTGGAGTTTCTAATAATCTATCATCTATATATTTAGGTCCTACCTTTTCGTCATCTTCACCTGGTATTATTCTCTCAACTATTTTACATAATATAGGTATTAAAGGAACCATTATTAAAGTATTCACTACATTAAATATTGTATGTGCATTTGCAATTTGTCTATTTACATCTGTAGTGAAATATGAAACAAAGTTACCTAAGAACCCTGGTACTATTATTGGTAAGAATATTATAGTACCAACTACATTGAATATTAAATGCAACATAGCCGCTCTATGAGCAGTTTTATTAGTTCCAACAGTTGCAAGCATTGCTGTTATACAAGTACCAATATTACATCCCATTATTATTGGAAGTGCTTGGTTAATATTTAATGCTCCTGCTGTTGCTAAAGCTACAAGTATACCTGTAGTCGCAGATGAACTTTGAAGTACTGCTGTAATTAATGCCCCTGCTATTACACCTAAATACCAGTGTGATCCTACTGTTGTAAGTATTTCTTGGAACATTGGAGATGATGTCAATGGTTTCATTGCTCCACTCATAGTTCCCATACCAACAAATAAAATACCAAATCCAAGTATTATGTTACCAATTTCTCTTCTCTTTTTGCCCTTAACAAACATTACCATCATAGCACCAACAAAAACAAAAATTGGTGCAATATTATCTAATTTAAAAGCAACTAATTGCGCCGTAACGGTTGTTCCAATATTTGCCCCCATTATAATTCCAGCCGCTTGTGCTAAATTCATTAATCCAGCATTAACAAATCCAACCACCATAACAGTTGTAGCACTACTACTTTGAATTACCATAGTTACTACAGCTCCGACAATAACTCCAATTATAGGATTTTTAGTTACTTTTTCAAGTATCTTTTTTAATCCTTCTCCGGCAGCATTTTCAAGACCATCTCCCATTAACTTCATACCGTAGATAAATAGTCCTAATCCACCTAGTAATTTAACAATAGTTAATATCGTATCCAAGATAATTTCTCCTTCACTCTTGTATATTTTATGTATATTAATAAAAGTTTCACCTCGTTAAGTTTACAATAAAATTTAACATTTGTTAATAGATTTCAACATTTTTTAACATAGATTTAATATTATTCTTTTTAATTTTATGATAGATATTTCATTAATATATATTGATAAACTTTATTTAATTAAAATAAAAAGTAATCATACTAACTATTTACTATTAGTTATGATTACTTTGCTAAACATACAGATTATTTATATTTATATTTATATTTTTACTTAATTTCCTCTAATTTTGATTTAATATTATATTTATAATTAAGTCATTACTTAATATTATAGCACCTTATAAGCAATTTCTCTTTTAATAATATTATTTCACATAAAAAAAAGAGAGGTATAAAACCTCTCTGATAAAATACTATCTCTTAGAGAATTGTGGTGCTCTTCTAGCTTTCTTAAGACCGTATTTCTTTCTTTCTTTCATTCTTGGGTCTCTTGTTACGAAACCAGCTTTCTTTAATTCAGATTTTAAGTTTTCATCTGATTTAATTAAAGCTCTTGTAATTCCGTGTCTGATAGCTCCAGCTTGACCTGTGAATCCACCACCGTGAACGTTAACTAAAACGTCGAACTTATCCTTAGTTCCAGTTAAAACTAATGGTTGGTTAACTATCATTCTTAAAGTTTCTAAACCGAAGTAAGTTTCGATTTCTCTATTATTGATAACAACTTTACCGTTTCCTGGTACAAGTCTAACTCTTGCGATTGATTTTTTTCTTCTTCCAGTACCCATGTATTGAACTTTTGCCATTTTTTATTCCTCCTCCCGAGCTTGTATTAGTACTTTAATTCAAGTACTTCTGGTTGTTGAGCTGCATGTTCGTGCTCAGCACCTTGGTATACTTTTAACTTCTTAAGCATTTTTCTTCCTAATACTCCTGTTGGAAGCATTCTTCTAACTGCTTCTTCGAAAGCGAATTCAGGTTTCTTAGCTAATACTTCTCTGTATGGAGTTTCTTTTAATCCACCTGGATATAAGCTGTGCTTTCTCATCATTTTTTGATCTAACTTCTTACCAGTTAAAACAACTTTTTCTGCATTGATAACTATAACGAAATCTCCGCAATCAACATTTGGTGTAAATGTTGGCTTATTCTTTCCTCTTAATATTGAAGCAACTTGGCTAGCAACTCTTCCTAGTGGCTTACCAGCAGCGTCAACAACATACCATTTTCTTTCAACTTCTTGTGCTTTTGCAATGTATGATTTCATGTGTTTTCCCTCCCTGAACTTACATTTATCGTTATACTTCATTATGTATAACATTTATGTCAAGACCTCGGGGCTCGTGGCCTTACGTACATAAATTATTCTAACAAACAAAATAAATTATAATACACGGATGCGGGTGTGTCAATATTTTTTGTAAATATTTTTTAATAATACACCTCTTTTAAAAATAGTCCATGAGGAGGCACGCAATCTCCTGCTAAAGTTCTATCTTTTTGATTTATTATATCTGATATTGACACAGCATCTGTTTTTCCCCTACCAACGTTTATTAGAGTCCCAACTATTATTCTAACCATATTATATAAAAAACCATCACCACTTACAGAAATTTTTATAACTTTCTCTTCTTTTTCTACTTTTACATCAAAAATAGTTCTAACAGTACCCTTTACAGAACTTCCTTGTGTCTTAAAAGCAGCAAAATCATGTGTACCGATAAACTGCTTTGCAGCAATTTTCATAGCATCTATATCAAGATCATATTTGTAATGGTACATTTGATTTCTCATTAATGCAGAAGGTACTTCAGAATTTAATATATAATACTCATATGTCTTACCCTTTGCACAATATCTTGCGTGAAAATCATCTTCTACCTGTTCTGATTTTATTATTACTATATCCTCAGGCAATTTAACGTTTAGTGCCTCTCTAAACTTAGCAGGAGGCACTTTACTATTAGTTTTAAAATTAGCAACAAATCCTTTTGCATGAACACCAGCATCAGTTCTCGAGCTTCCTGTTACTTCACAATACTCCTTAGTAACAAGCTCGATAGCCTCTTCAATCTCCCCTTGTATTGTTTTAAGCTCCTTTTGCTTTTGCCATCCATAATAATTTGTTCCATCATATTCTAAGGTTAATTTAATATTATTCAACATATCACCTTTTCAATTAAATTTATTACATTGCAAATCTAACAATGAGTGTACTAGTTAATAATAAAGCAAATACACCAAATGCAATGAAATCTTTAGAAGTAAACTTTAGAACTTTCATTCTAGTTCTTCCAGCTCCCCCTCTATAACATCTTGCTTCCATGGCCATAGCAAGTTCATCCGCTCTTCTAAATGAACTAATAAATAACGGTACTAAAAGTGGAATTAAACTCTTAGCCTTCTGTATTAATCCACCACTTTCAAAATCAGCACCCCTAGCTTTTTGTGCTTTCATAATTTTATCAGTTTCATCAATAAGAGTAGGTATAAATCTTAATGCAATAGTCATCATCATAGCTAATTCATGAGCCATTTCTTTACCTATTGGCCTTAATAATCTTTCTATTCCATCTGTTAATTCTATTGGGGATGTAGTTAATGTTAATACAGATGTCCCCATAATAAGAAGTATTAATCTTATTGCCATAAATAATGCAGTTTTTATTCCCGATTCATAAATTTTTATAAATCCAAGTTCAAAAAGTAATCTTCCCTCTCTAAGCATAAAAATATTTAAAATTGCAGTTAATGCTATTAATAAAAATACCGGCTTTAATCCCTTATACAGATATCTAGGAGATATTTTAGCTACATAAACAACTAATGCCAAGAAAGCAACAATAAAAACATATCCAACAAATTTATCTACAATAAATAAGCTAATTATAAATAAAAATGCTATTAATATCTTCGTTCTAGGATCTAGTTTATGTATAAAAGATTCACCTGGTATATACTGACCTATAGTTATATCTTTAATCATCTTAAACTTCTCTCTTTCCTCTATTTGCTAAAGCTTTTAAAATTTCTTGAGTTCCTTTTTCAACAGTAAACACTTCATCAGAAACATCAAAACCTTTTTCTCTTAATGCTCTCATTAAATAAGTAACTTGTGGAACTGCAAGCCCTATTCTTTCAAGTGTTTCTACTTCTTTAAATATTTCTGAAGGTTTTCCTAATAACTCAATCTTTCCGCCATTCATAACTACAATTCTTTCAGCAAGTTTTCCTACATCCTCCATACTATGACTAACTAAAACAATTGTCATTTTATATTTTTCGTGAAGTATCTTTATTTGTTCTAAAATATCATCTCTTCCCTTAGGATCTAATCCAGCCGTTGGTTCATCAAGAATTAGTACCTTAGGTTCCATGGCTATAACACCAGCTATTGCAACCCTTCGTTTTTGACCTCCACTTAAATCGAATGGTGAAACATCCTTATAAGTTTCATAATCAAGACCAACCATCTCCATTGATTTCTTAACTCTATTAGAGACCTCTTCAGCAGATAAACCTAAATTATTTGGCCCGAATGCTACATCTTTCTCAATAGTTTCTTCGAATAATTGATATTCAGGATATTGAAATACTAATCCTATTTTCTTTCTAATATCAGTAAGTTTAACCTCTTTGCTAGTTATGTCAACTTCATCAACTAAAATTCTTCCAGAGCTAGGCTCCAATAATCCATTTAAGTGTTGAATAAGTGTAGATTTACCTGAACCAGTATGACCTATTAAGGCTAAAAATTCTCCATCTTCTATTGTTAAATTAACATTATCTAATGCCTTTTTTTCAAATGGAGTTTTAGGCATATATACATGTGTTAAATTCTCTATTTTAATTGACATAACGCACTCACCATCTCATTCACATTTAAAATTTTAGTATCAATATTTACTCCTGCTTTTTGTAATTCATAACATATTTCTGTTACTTGAGGAACATCTAACCCTATTTTCTTCATAGTTTCTACCTCTGACAAAACATCACGTGGAATTCCCTCGATTATTACTTTTCCTTTATCCATTACAACCACTCTATCAGCTTCGGCAGCTTCATCCATATAGTGAGTAATTAATATAACAGTTATTCCATGCTTTTTATTTAACTCTTTAATATTATTCATTACTTCTTTTCTACCTGATGGATCAAGCATTGCAGTTGGTTCATCAAAAATGATACACTTTGGTTGCATTGCTAATATACCAGCAATTGCAATTCTTTGTTTTTGCCCTCCTGATAATAAATGTGGAGCATGCCTTTTATATTCACTCATTCCAACCTTTTCAAGAGCATCATCAACTCTTTTTCTTATTTCTTGTGGTGGAACCCCTAAATTTTCTGGTCCAAAAGCAACATCTTCTTCAACAATTGTTGCAACTAACTGATTATCTGGATTTTGGAATACCATTCCTGCACTTGATCTAATATCCCATACATTATTTTCATCAGTTGTATCTAATCCATTTACAATAACAGTTCCTTCAGTAGGTATTAATAAGGCATTCATATGTTTTGCAACAGTAGATTTTCCTGATCCATTATGCCCTAAAACAACTAAAAATTCACCTTTATTTACATCTAAATTTAATCCATCTATAGCTAACTTTTCTATTCCTTCTTCACCTGTAGAATATTTATAAACTACGTTTTTACATTCTATCATTTTCTGCATATGTATCCCTCCTTTAGAAACATCATATTTTATATAACTAAATTACATAAATTTCATATAAATTTCCATAATTTAATTATATAGAAGCTTTAATTAATTACAAGTATTTGATTTAATATAATCTCTCCATTATCTTATGACAAAATCAACATATTTAATTAATATTTTTTTATATGAAAAAATGGGGATTAAGTAAAACTTAATCCCCAGAGTGAAATTATACTAATTCAAGTATAACAACTTCAGCTCCGTCTCCTCTTCTAGGACCTTTTTTGATCATTCTAGTGTATCCGCCGTTTCTTTCAGCGTACTTTGGAGCGATTTCATCAAATAATGTTTTAACAACATCTTCTTCTAAAACGTAAGCTAAAACTTGTCTTCTAGCGTGAAGATCTCCTCTTTTTGCAAGAGTAATCATCTTTTCAGCTATAGATCTAGCTTCTTTAGCTCTAGTTTCAGTAGTTTCAATTCTACCATGCTTTAAGAAGCTAGTAACAAGACTTCTTAACATAGCTCTTCTTTGGTCTGTAGAAAGACCTAACTTACGATAACCTGCCATGGATTTACCTCCCTACTCGTCGCTTAGTTTTAAGGCTAAACCTAATTCCTTAAGCTTTCTTTCAACTTCTTCTAAAGATTTCTTTCCTAGATTTCTTACTTTCATCATGTCGTCCATTGATTTACCAGCAAGCTCTTGTACTGTATTGATACCAGCTCTCTTTAAGCAGTTATAAGATCTAACTGAAAGATCTAGTTCTTCAACAGTCATTTCTAGTACTTTTTCTTTCTTATCTTCTTCTTTTTCAATCATTATTTCAACATCATTAGTTGCAACACCTAATGACATGAATAACTTAAAGTGCTCTATTAAAATCTTAGCAGATAAGCTTATAGCTTCATCTATTTTAATAGTACCATTAGTCCAAATTTCTAGTGTTAATTTATCATAATCAGTGATTTGACCAACTCTAGTATTATCTACTGTAAAGTTTACTCTCTTAACAGGAGTATAAATAGAGTCAATAGCTATTGATGAAAGTGGTAGTGCATCACTCTTATTTTTATTTTGAGTAACATATCCTCTACCTCTGTTAACTGTTAATTCCATGTACAGTCTTCCATTTTCATCAAGTGTAGCAATGTGTAAATCTTTATTGATTACTTCAACACTTCCATCAGTCTTGATATCTGCACCTGTAACAACTCCTGGTCCCTTAGCATCTATATAGATAGTTTGTGGACCTTCGCCTTCCATTGTTAATGCTAAACATTTGATGTTAAGAATTAATTCAGTAACATCCTCTTTAACACCTTGTACAGTAGAGAATTCATGAAGTACTCCATCAATCTTAATTGATGTAGTAGCTACACCTGGAAGAGAAGATAAAAGAATTCTTCTCATTGCATTTCCAAGTGTAATACCATATCCTCTTTCTAATGGTTCAACTACATATTTACCATATGTACCATCTTCATTTGACTCTATACATTCAATTATTGGCTTTTCTATTTCTAACATGTATAAACCCTCCTTATATATAAAATGGCAACCTTTTTACGAGGGCAACTGATTCCATTAAATAATCTAAAATAATATCTTAATATAAAATATATTAAACTATTATTTGCTGTATAATTCGACAATTAGAGTTTCATTAACTGGTACGTCAATGTCTTCTCTAGCTGGTACAGCAACAACTTTACCTTCATAGTTTTCAACGTTAGCTTCTAACCATTTTGGTAATGTCTTTGGATTTTCAGCAAAAGTCTTGAACTTTTCAGTTCCTCTGCTCTTTTCACAAACAGATACTACATCGTTAACTGATACTCTGTATGATGGAATATCAACTTTCTTACCATTTACTAAGAAATGTCCGTGAGTAACTAATTGTCTAGCTTCGTTTCTAGAAGCACCGTATCCTAATCTGTAAACAACGTTATCTAATCTCATTTCTAGTAACATTAATAAGTTTTCACCAGTGATTCCCTTCATGTGGTCAGCCTTTTCATAGTAATGTCTGAATTGACCTTCTAAAACACCGTATATTCTTCTAGCTTTTTGCTTTTCTCTTAATTGTACTCCGTAGTTAGATAACTTCTTCTTAGCTGCTCCATGTTGTCCTGGTGCATAGCTTCTTCTTACGAAAGCACATTTATCTGTATAACATCTATCTCCCTTAAGGAATAGCTTTTGACCTTCTCTTCTACATAATCTACATGTAGCTCCAGTATATCTTGCCATTCGTTACACCTCCTGTTGAATTTAAATATAATTAGACTCTTCTTCTCTTCGGTGGTCTACATCCGTTGTGTGGAATTGGAGTAACATCTTTAATTAAAGTTACTTCTAATCCTGCAGCTTGTAATGATCTTATAGCTGCTTCTCTACCAGCACCTGGTCCTTTTACGTATACTTCTATACTCTTTAAACCGTGTTCCATAGCTGCTTTAGCTGCTGTTTCTGCTGCCATTTGAGATGCAAATGGTGTGCTCTTTCTTGAACCTCTGAAACCTAGAGCTCCAGCACTTGACCATGATAAAGCATTTCCAGCCGCATCAGTTAAAGTAACTATTGAGTTATTGAAAGTTGATTGGATGTGTGCAGCACCATGCTCAACATTCTTTCTTTCTTTTCTTCTTCTAGTAGTCTTTTTGACTTTTTGAGCCATCGAAATCCCTCCTCACTACTTCTTCTTATTTGCGATAGTCTTCTTAGGACCTTTTCTAGTTCTAGCGTTAGTCTTAGTTTTTTGTCCTCTAACTGGAAGACCTTTTCTATGTCTAATACCTCTGTAACAACCTATTTCAACTAATCTCTTAATATTTAAAGCAACATCTCTTCTTAAGTCACCTTCAACCATTAAGTTCTTGTTTACATAGTTTCTGATTTCATTTACTTCATCCTCAGTAAGATCCTTGATTCTAGTATCTGGATTGATTCCAGTAGTAGCTAATATCTTTTGAGAAGTAGATAAACCAACTCCGTATATATATGTTAGACCTATTTCAACTCTTTTTTCCTTTGGTAGGTCAACGCCTGCTATTCTTGCCATTTGAACTTACACCTCCTGTTTATTGAAATGCAATTTTTTATTTTTGCTTTTGATAAATTTATATTAAAATCTTAGGTCGATAGGTTAATTTAACCTATCGTCAGCCGTACCTAAAATCAATAAGCTGATTTAAACGCCTATATAATAATATTGAAATTTCAAATAAAAGTCAATATATTAATAATTGTAAATTATTCTGCCTAATATTAAATCATATTAGCCTTGTTTTTGCTTGTGCTTAGGATTTTCACAGATTACCATTACTCTTCCTTTTCTTCTAATAATCTTGCACTTTTCGCAAATAGGCTTAACTGATGGTCTTACTTTCATCGCTAACCCTCCTTGTGTAATTTATGGTAAATACTTTTACCTTATTTTGCTCTCCAAGTAATTCTTCCTCTTGTTAGGTCATATGGAGAAAGTTCTATAGTAACCTTATCTCCTGGAAGAATTCTTATGAAGTTCATTCTTAATTTTCCTGATATGTGAGCTAAAATTTTATGACCACTTTCTAACTCAACTTGAAACATTGCATTTGGTAAAGCCTCTAAGACTACACCTTGCATTTCTATTACATCATCTTTTGACATAAGGTAATCAACCCTCCTTAACAATGCCTTTTAGTTTTAGAAATCTCTTAATTTTTAAATCAGTACCTTTTTTCTTTAATATAACTGATGCTTTAATCTCATCATCTACATTCTCTAAAACAATAAAATGTTTTATGCTTTTTTTCTTAGGCATCTGAATTGTCTTATTACTTCCATTACTAAGAAGGTAATAAGTATCATCAACTTTATCAACAATAACGTAATAATGATTCTTATCTCTTCCGCATTTTGAAAGAACAATTTTCCCAATTAAGTCATTGTTTTGCAAATCACTTTCACCTCGATGATTACCTTAGCCATAAATCTACAAGCCACCTTTTGGTATCATGCGAATTTATAACTAAGCAACACTTATTTAATCAGTGTTAATATCTCTGGTCCATCTGGTAAAATTACAACAGTGTTTTCATAGTGAGCCGAAAGGCTCTTATCTGCTGAGACTACTGTCCAATCATCACCTAAAGTAGCTACTCTATATGTTCCCATATTAACCATAGGTTCTATAGCTAGAGCCATACCAGCAACTAATTTTGGACCTCGGCCTGGTCTTCCGAAGTTAGGAACTTCTGGATCCTCATGGACACTCTTTCCTATTCCGTGACCTACAAATTCTCTTACAACAGAGAAACCTGAAGCCTCAACGTAGCGTTGTATTTCATGTGAAATATCAGTTAGTCTATTTCCTATTTTAGCAAATTCCAAACCCTTAAAAAAGGATTCTTCAGTAACTTTAATAAGTTTTTTTGCTTCATCTGAAATATTACCTACAGCAAAAGTTCTTGCTGCATCACCATGGAACCCATTAATATGTGCACCACAGTCAACACTAATAATATCTCCCTCTTTTAATACATACCCTCCTGGTATTCCATGAACTACTTGCTCATTAACAGATATACATAGTGAAGCAGGAAATCCATAGAGCCCTTTAAATGAAGGTGTCGCCCCATGCTTAGTTATAAATTCTTCTGCTATCCTATCTAATTCAGCAGTAGTTATTCCTGGTTTAACCTCTTTTTCAACTAATAGAAGAGTTTCAGCTACGATTCTACCAGCAATCCTCATTAGGTCGATTTCTTTATCATTTTTGATAATAATCATTAGTTTGCACTCCCTAATATCTCGCAGATACTTTCGAATACTTCATTAATAGCTTTAGTTCCATCTACAGTAGAAAGTAAGTTTTTCTCTTTGTAAAAATCAATCAGTGGTTGTGTTTGTCTTTCATAGACATCTAATCTCTCTTTTACTGTTTCTTCAACATCATCTTTTCTTTGGATGACATTGTCTCCACACACATCGCAAACACCATCAACAGCTGGTGGATTGAATTTTATATGATAACTAGCTCCACATGATAAACAAACTCTTCTTCCTGTCATTCTTTCAAGTATGAAACTGCTAGGTACTTCGATACATAAAGCTGTATCTAAGTTTTCATCTCTTGATTCTAAAAACTCTTGTAAAGCTTCAGCTTGAGCAACAGTTCTTGGGAAACCATCTAATAGATAACCATTTTTACAGTCTTCCCATGTTAGTCTGTCCTTAACCATATTAATAGTTACTTCATCAGGTACTAATTGACCATTATCCATATATTGCTTTGCTTCTATTCCTAAAGGGGTTTCTTCGGAAATATTCTTTCTAAAGATATCCCCAGTAGAAATATGTGGTATAGAGTATCTATTACTAATTGATTTTGCCTGTGTTCCTTTTCCAGCCCCAGGAGGACCTAATAATACTATCTTCACGGGCATCATCTCCATTATAAATCTATTTTAAGAATCCTTGGTAGTGTCTCATAACTAATTGTGAGTCTAATTGTCTAGAGAAATCTAAACCAACTCCAATTAAGATTAATAGTGACGTTCCACCAAATTGAATTCCACTTAAATCTGTATAATTACTAATTAATATTGGAGTAACAGCTAATAGTGCTGCAAATAATCCCCCGATTAAAGATACTTTTGTAAGTACTTTTTCAAAATACTTCTCTGTAGCTTCACCTGGTCTTACTCCTGGTACAAAGCCTGCAGACTTATGAAGATTTTCAGCCATTTCATCTGGTTTGAATGTTATTTGAGTATAGAACCAAGTAAAGAATACTGTTAATACTGCATAACAAACTGGATACATCCATGTAATTTTATTAAAAATACTATATGGACTAGTTAATATCCATTTTGACCATCCCTTAGTTGGGAAGAAATTAGCTATTGTTTCAGGGAACATCATTACAGACATCGCAAATATAATTGCAATAACTGCTGATCCAATTAAACTTAGTGGTATATGAGTAGATTGACCTTTCATAACCTTAGAACCTACAGCCTTACCAGCATACTGGATTGGCACTCTTCTCTCTGCTAATGAGAAGTAAATTGTAAATACTAATAGTGCTAAAGCACCAACTAAGAATAATGCTATTTCAATAATAGTAATTTCACCTGCTTCTTTTAATGTAAATAATGACATTAAAGTTGTAGGTAATTGAGATACTATATTGACAAATATTAATATTGAAACTCCGTTTCCAAATCCTTTTTGAGTTATTTGGTCACCAAGCCACATACAGAAAGTAGATCCTACTACTAATGAAATTAATACTATTGCTTTTTGAGCAGTATTTAATCCAGTTGCTGCACCTTGTGCTGCAATCATTGAGTAAATTCCAATTGCTAATACAAAACCTATAGCTATTGAAGCGTATCTTGTAATAGATTGAATTTTCTTTCTACCTTCTTCTCCTTCCTTAGATAATTGCTCTAATGAAGGAATTGCAATTGTTAATAATTGCATTATGATTGATGCATTAATATAAGGTGAAACACTTAACGCAAATATACTAAACTTGCTTAATGCTCCTCCTGATATTAAATTGTAAAAGCCAAGTAACCCACCAGAGTTTGTCATTGAGCTTAAATAACTAGTATCAATTCCAGGAACGGGAATATGTATTCCAATCCTGAAAATTGCTACTAAAAATATCGTCCATAAAAATCTTTTTCTAAGTTCCGGAACCTTCCAGGCATTACGTAGGGTTGATAGCATATTACATCACCTCAACTTTTCCTCCAGCTGCTTCTATCTTTTCAGCTGCTGCCTTAGACATCTTACATCCTTGAACAGTTAAGCTCTTTTCTAGTGTTCCGTTTCCTAATATCTTAACTCCATCTTTAACTTTAGATATTACTCTTGTTTCAAGTAATAATTCTGGAGTTACTACTGTGCCGTTTTCAAATATGTTTAATCTATCAACATTGATAGAAACTATTTGCTTAGCGAAGATATTAGTGAATCCTCTCTTAGGAAGTCTTCTGTATAATGGCATTTGACCACCTTCAAATCCTGGTCTAACTCCACCGCCTGATCTAGCGTTTTGTCCTTTTTCACCTTTACCAGCGTTTCTTCCTAAACCTGAACCAGTACCTCTACCAACTCTCTTAGGAGCTTTTTTACTACCAGCTGCTGGTTTTAATTCATGAAGTTTCATATCTCGTGCACCTCCTCTTTATTATACTTCTTCTACTTTTAATAAGTAGTCAACTTTGTTGATCATACCTCTGATTTGAGGAGTATCCTCATGCTCTACAGTTTTGTTAATCTTTCTTAGACCAAGAGCATTTGCAGTAGCGATATGGTCTTTCTTTCTGCCTATTAAGCTTTTAACTAAAGTAACCTTTATCTTTGCCATTGCGTATACCTCCTAACCTAATATTTCTTCTACAGTTTTGCCTCTTAATCTAGCTATATCTTCAGCTGTTCTTAAGTTTGCTAAACCATTAATTGTAGCATTTACCATGTTTCTTGGATTGTTTGAACCTAAAGACTTAGCTCTAACGTCCTTTAATCCTGCTAATTCTAATACAGCTCTTGCTGGTCCACCAGCGATAACTCCTGTACCTTCTTTAGCTGGCATGATTAAAACTTTACCAGTTCCAAACTTACCATATATTTCATGAGGAACTGTTGTTCCAACTATAGCAACGCTAACCATGTTTTTCTTAGCGTCTTCGATTCCTTTTTTAATTGCTTCTGGGATTTCGATTGACTTACCCATTCCTACGCCTACGTGTCCGTTCTCATCACCAACAACAACTAAAGCGCTGAATCTGAAGTTTCTACCACCCTTAACAACCTTAGTAACTCTGTTTATAAAAACAACCTTTTCCTTAAGGTCTAGTGTGCTAGGATCGATTCTCATTGATTTCCCTCCTTGTTTGATTAGAATTTTAAGCCTGCTTCTCTAGCGCTTTCTGCTAATGTTTGAACTCTTCCGTGATATACGTATCCACCTCTGTCGAATACAACTTCAGTTATACCTTTATCTAAAGCTCTCTTAGCAACTAGTTCACCAACTAATTTAGCAGCTTCTTTGTTTCCGCCTACCTTAACATCAACTTCTTTATCTAAAGTTGAAGCAGATACTAAAGTTACAGCATTTATATCATCTATAATTTGAGCATATATGTTTTTTTCACTTCTATAAACTGAAAGTCTTGGTCTTTCAGGAGTACCAGAAATTTTCTTACGTACTCTAAGGTGACGCTTTGCTCTACTTGCTTTCTTGTCTGCCTTCTTGAACATAAGGTTCACTCCTTCCTAATTATTTCTTACCAGTCTTACCTTCTTTACGTCTGATAACTTCGCCTTCGAATTTAATTCCTTTACCCTTATATGGTTCAGGTTTTCTCCACTTTCTTATATCAGCCGCAGCAGCACCAACTAATTGCTTATCGATTCCTGAAACAACTACTTTTGTAGCTGCTGGAGTTTCGAAAGTGATTCCTTCAGCTGGTTCTATTTCAACTGGGTGTGAATATCCTAAGTTCATTACAAGTTTCTTTCCTTGTAATTGTGCTCTATAACCAACACCGATTAATTCTAGAGTCTTTTGGTATCCCTTTTCAACTCCTATGATCATGTTGTTGATTAATGCTCTAGTTAATCCGTGAAGAGCTCTATGCTCTTTAACATCACTAGGTCTTGTAACAACAACTTGGTTGTCTTCAACTGCTATATTCATGTCTTTGTCCATAGCCTTAACTAATTGCCCTTTTGGCCCTTTTACAGTAACAACGTTATCTTCAGTAACTGTAACTGTAACTCCAGCAGGGATAGCTATTGGTAATCTACCTACTCTTGACATAATCGCACCTCCTGTATTACTTCTTAGATCTATATGTTAATCTACTTAATTTCAAAATTAGTTACTACCAAACGTAGCAAACAACTTCTCCACCTAAGCCTAATTTTCTAGCTTCTCTGTCTACAACTATACCTTTTGAAGTTGAAATTACAGCGATTCCTAATCCATTAAGAACTCTTGGAACTTCATCTTTCTTACAGTATACTCTTAAACCTGGTTTTGAAATTCTCTTTATTCCAGTTATAACTCTTTCTTTGTTAGAACCGTATTTAAGAGATAATCTCATCATTGGAACTACACCATCATTATATTCTTCTATATTTTTGATGTATCCCTCTTGTAATAATATATTTGCAACAGCCTTCTTTACGTTTGAAGAAGGAACTTCTACTACTTCGTGTCTTACAGCATTCGCATTTCTAATACGAGTTAGTAAATCTGCGATAGGATCTGTCATAACCATTTAATTTGCCTCCTTTCAGTCGTTAGGTTTACCAGCTTGCCTTCTTACAACCAGGAATTTCACCCTTGTAAGCAAGTTCTCTAAAGCATATACGGCAAATACCAAACTTTCTTAATACTGCATGTGGTCTTCCACATATTCTGCATCTTGTATAAGCTCTTGTTTTATATTTAGGAGCTTTGCTCCACTTTTCAATAATAGCTTTACGTGCCACAGTTTTCCCTCCTTATTATTGAGCGAATGGCATACCAAGGAATCTTAATAATTCTCTTGCTTCTTCGTCAGTCTTTGCAGTTGTAACGAAGATAATATCCATTCCTCTAACCTTATCGATCTTATCGTATTCTATTTCTGGGAATATTAATTGTTCTTTAATTCCTAAAGAATAATTTCCTCTTCCATCAAATGCCTTATCAGAAACCCCTCTAAAGTCTCTAACTCTTGGAAGAGCAATTGACATTAGTTTATCAGCAAACTCAAACATCTTTGCTCCTCTTAATGTAACTTTACATCCTAATGCCATGTTTTCTCTAATCTTAAAGTTAGCAACAGATTTCTTTGCTCTTGTTAAGATTGGCTTTTGTCCTGAGATAAGTTGTAAATCAGCAACCGCAGATTCTAAAACCTTTTGGTTATCTTTAGCTTCTCCAACTCCCATATTTATAACGATTTTTTCAAGCTTTGGAACTTCCATAACGTTTTTATATCCGAACTTTTCTGTCATAGCTTGAATTACTTCATTTGTGTACTTCTCTTGAAGTCTTGGTGTCATAATTAGTACCTCCTTTCAAATTCTAGAATGTTTCTCCACACTTCTTACAAACTCTAACCTTAGTACCATCTTCTAAGATCTTATTGCTAATTCTTGTAGCATTTTTGCATTTTGTGCAGTATAACATAACTTTTGAGCTGTAAATAGCTCCTTCTTTTTCAATTATTCCGCCTTGAGCATTAGCTCTAGATGGTTTTTGATGTTTCTTTACTATGTTAACTCCTTGAACAAGAACCTTTCCTGTCTTTGGATATACTTTTAAAACTTCACCAGTTTTCCCAGCATCTTTACCAGAAATAACCACTACTGTGTCGTTCTTTTTAACGTGTAACTTCAAATTAGCCACCTCCTCTATTATAGAACTTCTGGTGCTAATGATAATATTTTATTAAATTCTTTATCTCTTAGCTCCCTAGCAACAGGTCCGAAGATACGAGTTCCTCTTGGTTGCTTATCTTCTTTTATTATAACAGCAGCGTTCTCATCAAATTTGATGTATGAACCGTCAGCTCTTCTTAATCCTCTTACTGATCTAACAATAACAGCTTTTACAACGTCACCTTTTTTAACAACTCCGCCTGGTGTTGCACTTTTAACGCTAGCTACTATTATATCTCCAATGTTACCGAACTTTCTCTTTGATCCGCCTAAAACTCTAATACACATTATTTCTTTAGCACCTGAGTTGTCAGCTACCTTTAATAAGGTTTGTTGTTGTATCATTGAAATTTACCCTCCTTTCAGTCTTAAAAAGCTTATTTAGCTCTTTCAACTATTTCAACAAGTCTCCATCTCTTATCTTTAGATAATGGTCTAGTTTCCATTATTAATACTCTATCATTCATGTTAGCTTCATTATTTTCATCATGAGCTTTGAATTTAGTAGTTCTATTCATAGTTTTTCCGTATAGTGGATGTCTTACCTTAGTTTCAACAGCAACTACGATAGTTTTATCCATTTTATCAGAAACAACTCTACCGATTTTCTTCTTTCTTAATCCTCTTTCCATTAGGGGCTACCTCCTTCCAGATTTACTGTTCAAATGCCCTGATCTCTTCTTCTCTAATGATGGTTTTGATTTGGGCTATAGATTTCTTTACTTCTCTTATTCTCATAGGATTTTCTAATTGTCCTGTAGCTAATTGGAATCTTAAGTTGAATAACTCAGCTTTTAATTCTCCTAATTTAGCAACTAAATCTTGAGGATTATTTGCTCTTAAATCTTTTAATTCTCTAGCCTTCATTATTCTTCACCACCCATTTCCTCAAAATCTCTTCTTGTAACGAATTTACACTTTACAGGAAGTTTGTGTGATGCAAGTCTCATTGCTTCTCTTGCAACTTCTTCGTTAACTCCTGATAATTCGAATAATACTCTACCAGGTTTAACTACAGCTACCCAATATTCTGGTGAACCTTTACCAGAACCCATTCTTGTTTCAGCTGGTTTTTCAGTAACTGGCTTATCTGGGAATACTTTTATCCAAAGTTTTCCTCCTCTTCTAATGTATCTGTTAATTGCTATTCTGGCAGATTCTATTTGGTTACTTGTTATCCATCCACAAGTTTGCGCTTGGATACCAAAATCTCCGTATGCAAGGAAATTACCTCTAGTAGCTTTTCCTTTCATTCTACCACGTTGTACCTTACGATGCTTAACTCTTTTAGGCATTAACATGATTATATTCCTCCTTTCTTACGCGTTAACTTCTTCCTTCTTTTCAACTTTTTTAGTTGGAAGAACTTCTCCATTATAAACCCAAACTTTAACTCCGATTTTACCGTATGTTGTATCTGCTTCAGCAAATCCATAATCGATATCAGCTCTTAATGTTTGTAGTGGAATTGTTCCTTCATGATATTGTTCAGTTCTAGCGATTTCAGCTCCACCTAATCTTCCTGAACAAGCTGTTTTAACACCCTTAGCTCCTAATTTCATAGCTCTTTGGATGCTTTGTTTCATAGCTCTTCTGAAAGAAACTCTCTTTTCTAATTGAGCAGCAATGTTTTCAGCAACTAATTGAGCGTTTGCTTCAGCATTCTTAACTTCAACTATATTTATTAAAATGTTCTTTCCGTTTACTAATTTAGCAACCTTAGCTTTTAAAGCTTCGATTCCTGCACCACCTTTACCGATAACAACACCTGGTTTAGCAGTGTATATATTTAACTTAACTCTTTTAGCTGATCTTTCGATTTCTATTTTAGCTATACCAGCTGAGAAAAGTTCCTTCTTTACGAATTCTCTTATTTTGTTATCTTCGATTAAGTTGTCTGCAAATGTTCTCTTATCAGCGTACCATTTTGCATCCCAACCTTTGATAACTCCAACTCTAAGTCCGTGAGGATGTACTTTTTGACCCACTTGTTTTTCCCTCCTTCTTACTAAGCTCTTTCTTTAACTACTACTGTAATATGACTTGTTCTCTTATTGATTCTGAACGCTTTACCGTGGTCCATTGGTCTGAATCTCTTTAAAGTTGGACCAGCACCTACGAATGTTTCAGCAACATATAAGTTTTCAACATTTAAGTCATGATTGTTCTCTGCATTTGCAACAGCTGATTTTAAAACTTTGTTTATAACAACTGCAGCATCTTTTGGAGTGTATTGTAATATAGCGAAAGCCTCGTTAACATTTTTTCCTCTTATTAAATCAAGAACAACTCCTACTTTCATTGGAGACATTCTCACATATTTAGCTATAGCTCTAGCTTCCATTGGTGTTCCTCCTTTCCCAGATTACTTTCTTTTTCTTGATGCTTTTTCGTCGTAATCGTGTCCTCTGTATGTTCTAGTAAGAGCAAATTCTCCTAATTTGTGTCCTACCATATCTTCGCTCACATATACTGGAACGTGTTTTCTACCATCATGAACAGCGATTGTATGACCAATCATTTGTGGGAAAATTGTTGATGATCTTGACCAAGTCTTAACAACCTTATTTTCACCATTAGCATTCATTTCTTCTATCTTCTTTAAAAGTCCTTCGTGTACGAAAGGTCCCTTTTTTATTGATCTACTCACTATAATTTGCCTCCCTTCATAATCTCTAGGCCCAGTAAGCCTGAAGAGAATTAATTCTCTTCAATTACTTACTATTTCTTCTCTTTATTATGAATCTATCAGAATACTTCTTATTCTTTCTAGTCTTGTATCCAAGTGCTGGTTTACCCCATGGAGTAACTGGACTTGGTCTACCGATTGGTGATCTACCTTCACCACCACCGTGAGGGTGATCGCAAGGATTCATAACAGAACCTCTAACTGTAGGTCTCCATCCCATGTGTCTCTTTCTACCAGCTTTACCAATGTTGATGATATCGTTAGTAGTGTTAGATACTGTACCGATTGTAGCTCTACATTCGATTCTTACATATCTCATTTCGCCTGATGGTAATCTTAATGTTGCATAGTTACCTTCTTTAGCCATTAATTGAGCTGAAGTACCTGCTGATCTAACCATTTGGCCACCTTTACCAGCTTGTAATTCAATGTTGTGAACAACTGTACCAACTGGCATATCTTTTAATGCTTTAGCATTACCAACTTTGATATCAGCGTCTGCTCCAGATACTATTGTATCTCCAACCTTTAATCCTACTGGTGCAAGAATGTATCTCTTTTCACCATCAGCATATACTACTAATGCAATGTATGCTGTTCTGTTTGGATCGTATTCTATTGTAGCAACTTTTGCTGGAATACCATCCTTATTTCTCTTGAAATCTATTATTCTATATTTTCTCTTAGCTCCACCACCGTGGTGTCTAACAGTTATTTTACCTTGAGCATTTCTACCACCAGTTTTCTTTAAAGAAACAAGAAGTGATTTCTCTGGGCTGTTTGTAGTTATTTCTTCAAAACTAGCCATTGTCATTTCTCTTCTTGATGGTGTAGTAGGTCTAAACTTTTTAACTGCCATGCTAATTCCCTCCTTCTTTAAGCTTATCTGGTATTATTACCAATACTACGCTTTAATATTATTGCATTCCTTCGAAGAATTCAATACCTTTGCTATCTTGAGCTAATGTGATTATAGCTTTCTTTTGGTCAGCTCTCTTACCAACATGTACGCCCATTCTCTTAGTTTTTCCCATAGTTCTTATTGTTTGAACTTTTTCAACTTTAACGCCGAAAACTTCTTCGATCGCTTTCTTTATTTGAACTTTGTTAGCGCTCATATGAACTATGAAAGTGTACTTCTTTTCTGCCATTGCAGCCATTGACTTTTCAGTTATAACTGGTTTTCTGATTATATCGTGGCTTGTTAACTTCATTATGCGTACACCTCCTCAATCTTTGATACAGCATCCTTAGTCATGATTACTTTTGAGTATTTTAATAAATCATAAACGTTGATGTTGTTTACTGGAAGTACTGCTACTCCTTCAATGTTTCTAGCTGATTTGTAAACTGTTTCGTTTGCTTCAGCAGTAACGATTAATGTCTTTTTAGCATTGAAAGCATTTAACATTTTAACTATTTCCTTTGTTTTAGGAGCTTCTAATGTTAAGCTGTCTAATACTACCATTTCATCATTTTGAACTTTGCTAGTTAAAGCTGATAACATAGCAACTCTTCTCATTGATTTTGGTATTGACATTCTGTAATCTCTTGGCTTTGGTGCGAATACAACTCCACCTTTGATCCATTGTGGTGCTCTGATTGATCCTTGTCTAGCTCTACCAGTTCCCTTTTGTCTCCAAGGCTTGATTCCGCCTCCTCTAACCTCAGCTCTAGTCTTAGCTGATTGAGTTCCTTGTCTCTTGTTAGCTAATAATGCAACAACTACTTGGTGCATAGCATCTGCATTCACTTCAACAGCGAATATATTATCGTTTAATTGAATATCTTCAATCTTGTTTCCTTCTTTGTTAAATAATCCTACTGTAGGCATTCTGTCTCCTCCTTTCTAAAGAAATTAAGCTTTAACAGCGTTTCTTATTACAACTGTGCTCTTGTTAGCACCTGGGATACCACCCTTAACTAATATTAAGTTCTTTTCAGCTATTACTTTAACAACTTCTAAGTTTAATACAGTTGTGTTTACAGCTCCCATGTGTCCTGGCATGTTCTTGTTCTTGAATGTTCTTGATGGATCAGAAGAAGCTCCCATTGAACCTACTGCTCTGTGGAACTTAGAACCGTGTGACATTGGCCCTCTGTTAGCATTCCATCTCTTAATAACACCTTGGAATCCCTTACCTTTAGATACTCCAGAAACGTCAATTTTATCTCCAGCTGCAAATAAATCAGCTTTGATTTCTTGACCTACTTCATATCCGCTGCAATCTTCTAATCTGAACTCTTTTAAAGTTCTTCTTAAAGATACTCCAGCTTTAGCAAAGTGTCCTTTTCTTGGCTTATTAACTAATTTTTCTCTTATTTCACCGAAACCAACTTGTATTGCTTCATAACCATCCTTTTCGATAGTCTTCTTTTGAACAACAACACATGGTCCAGCTTCTACTACAGTTACAGGAACTACCTTTCCATTTTCATCGAAAATTTGAGTCATCCCTATTTTCTTACCGATTATAGCTTTTTTCATGTATTTACACCTCCTAAACGTATTAGCGGATTGCTTTGCAATCATAACCGTTCAAACTGTTTATTTAATAGTTAAGCTATTATAGCTTTATTTCGATATCTACACCAGCAGGTAAGTTTAATCTCATTAATGCATCAACAGTCTTAGGTGATGGATTAACGATATCGATTAATCTCTTGTGTGTTCTGATTTCGAATTGTTCTCTTGAATCTTTGTATTTGTGAACAGCTCTTAATATTGTAACAACATCTTTTTCAGTAGGTAGTGGTACTGGACCTGCAACCTTTGCTCCTGTTGATTTAGCTGTTTCAACGATTTTTTCAGCAGATTGATCTAATATAGTGTGATCAAAAGCCTTTAATCTGATTCTTATTTTTTGTTTTGACATTCTGGTTTCCCTCCTTTTCATGTACGCTTTACTTCTAACGCACAACAGTTGTAGTTCTGTAAACTGTTCCTGGTGTTTCACAACTAAGAACACAAGTTACTACCCCTGCCGTCGGATTCTAGATCCTGACTTGCTCCTCAAGAATAACCCGGAAGTCCGGCAACCTCTTGATTCATCGCGTTGCGCTACACAACTTCTTTATTATACTATCTTTATAAATCTTTATCAAGACTTTTTTTTCATCTTTTTTTAACCATTTATTCAAAAAAATTTTTAGCCTTTTAGAAGTAATTCTGTCGTTCAACTGTTATTATTTTATATCGAATTTAAACTTTTTTCAATAGTATAATTAATGAAATTTTTCTGTGTATTGCCTTATATTATATATGATTAACCTTTCTTTATTAATGTAAACATTTTTATATAAATTTTATCTCTTCTCTATTGTTTTTCTTCATATATATAATTATTTTTTTCTACTTAAATTATTAATAATTTATAATTACATATATTATAACCCACTTTATACGACTTATATGGTTATTGTTTAATACATATCATATAAAAATATTTTTATATAAATATTAATTTAGAAATGAAAAAAAGAAAGAGTAAAGGCGTCCCCTTACTCTTTCTATTTTGTGATCACATTTTTTAAGCGCTTTAATTTAAAATTATATATTTAAAAAGATTTTAAAACTAAATTAAAAGTTTAAAACTATTCG
>NZ_CBYM010000039.1 GCF_000577815.1 Clostridium saudiense
ACTTAACAGATTCATTTTATAAATAAAAGCAAGCAACAAATTATATTAACTTGTCACTTGCATTATTAAATTTATAACTATTTTAAAGTATCTATTCTAACTAATACTGCATCAAGCATTTCTTGATACTTAACTAGCTTTTCTTTTTCACCAGCAATTACTGCCTCAGGTGCTTTAGATACAAACCCTGCATTAGAAAGCTTCTTTTCTATTCTTGTTACTTCACCTTCTAATTTTTTCTTTTCTTTATTTAATCTTTCAAGTTCCTTTTCCTTATCAACTAAGTCTAAAAGTGGCATAAATAATTCTCCACCTTTAACTACTAATGATACTGCATTTTCTGGAACTAATGATTTATCATCTATGAATTCAACTTCAGAAGCTGAACCTAGCTTTTCCATATAAGGAATTCCAGCATTAAATGCTTCCTTAGCTTCATCAGAAATATAGCAAATTACTTTTGCTTTTCTTGATGGTGGTACATTCATTTCAGCTCTAACATTTCTTAATCCTTTAATAGCTTCAATAACAAATTCCATATCCTTTTCAGCTTTACTATCTGCTAAATCTTCAGCATATTCTGGCCATGATGAAATTGTTATAGATTCTCCATCTGTTAATGTAGTGTATATTTCTTCTGTGATAAATGGCATTACTGGATGTAATAATTTTAATCCTGTAGTCAATACAGTGTATAATACATTATAAACTACTCCTTTAGCTTTTTCATCATCACTGAAGAATACTGGTTTAACAAGTTCTATATACCAGTCACAGAATTCAGTCCACATAAAGTCATAAACCTTTTGAAGTGCAATTCCTAACTCATATTTTTCCATGTTTTCAGTTACTTCTTTAACTAAAGTATTCATTTGAGATAATATCCATCTATCAGCTAAGCTATATTC
This sequence comes from Clostridium saudiense, assembly GCF_000577815.1. GTDB lineage: Bacteria > Bacillota > Clostridia > Clostridiales > Clostridiaceae > Clostridium > Clostridium saudiense. The sequence continues at coordinate 909 of NZ_CBYM010000039.1, forward strand.
TTTGCAATCAGCATATTTATCCATTACTTCTTTATCAAGATTCATCATAACAAATCTTGATGCATTCCACATCTTATTAGCAAAGTTTCTTGCTGCTTCAACTCTTTCTGGAATATATCTTATATCGTTACCTGGAGAGTTTCCAGTAACAAGCATGAATCTTAATGCATCTGCACCATATTCATCAATAACTTCTAGGGGATCAACACCATTACCTAAAGATTTACTCATTTTTCTTCCTTCAGCATCTCTTATGATACCGTGTATTAATACTGTATCAAATGGAGTCTCTTCCATGTTATGTATTCCTGAGAATATCATTCTAGCAACCCAGAAGAATATAATATCATAACCAGTAACTAAAACATTAGTTGGATAGAAGAAATCTAAATCTTCTGTTTTTTCTGGCCAACCTAAAGTTGAGAAAGGCCATAATGCTGATGAGAACCAAGTATCAAGTACATCTTCATCTTGTCTTATATTTTCAGATCCACATTTTGAACACTTACATGGCGCATCAACTTCAACCATCATATGATTGCAATCATTACAATAGAATACAGGTATTCTATGTCCCCACCATAATTGTCTTGAAATACACCAATCTTGGATATTTTCCATCCAGTTATAATATATTTTATCAAATCTTTCAGGAACAAACTTAGTTTTTCCATTTCTAACAACATCAATAGCAGGTTTTGCTAAAGATTCCATCTTAACATACCATTGTCTTGAAACAATTGGTTCAACAACTGTTCCACATCTATCATGTGTTCCAACATTGTGAGTATGAGGTTTAACTTTAACAAGTAATCCCTGTTCTTCTAAATCCTTAACCATTTGCTTTCTAGCTTCATATCTATCTAATCCTTGATACTTGCCACCTAATTCATTTATTACACCATGGTCATCCATTACTCTTATTATTGGAAGGTTATGTCTTTTACCTACTTCAAAGTCGTTAGGATCGTGTGCTGGAGTTATTTTAACTGCACCTGTACCAAATTCAATATCAACATAATCATCACCTACAACAGGAATTTCTCTATCTGTTAAAGGTAACTTTAATGTTTTACCAATTAAATGCTTAAATCTATCATCATTTGGATTAACAGCTACTGCAGTATCACCAAGTAATGTTTCTGGTCTTGTAGTAGCTATTTCTAAATATCCAGAACCATCTGCTAATGGATAGTTAATGTGCCAGAAGCTACCTTCTTTTTCTTCATATTCAATTTCTGCATCTGATAATGCTGTAGTACATTTTGGACACCAGTTAGTTATTCTATTTCCTTGGTATATAAGTCCTTCATTGTATAATTTAACGAATACTGTTCTTACAGCTTTATTTAAGTTTTCATCCATTGTGAAAGCTTCTCTTGAGAAATCAGCAGAAACACCCATTTTTTTAAGTTGTTCTCTTATATGACCTCTATATTCATCAGACCATTCCCAAACTTTTTCTAGGAATGCTTCTCTTCCCATTTCTTTTTTAACTAAACCTTGCTTTAATAATTCATTTTCAACTTTAACTTCAGTTGCTATAGAAGCATGGTCTTGTCCAGGTAACCATAAAGTACAGTAACCTTGCATTCTTTTAAATCTTATAAGCATATCTTGAAGTGTATTATCAAGAGCATGACCCAAGTGAAGTCTACCAGTTATATTTGGTGGTGGCATCACAATAGAAAATGGCTTCTTAGTTTTATCAACAACAGGAGTGAAATATTTTTTCTCTTCCCATGTTTTATAAATTCTTTCTTCGAAATCCTTTGGATTATACGTTGTGGCTAAATTCTTCTTTTCTTCCATCAATAAAACCTCCTGAATAGTTTTTTATATATTTAAAGTTCTTATATAAAGACCACTTTACAAATTTAAATCAAAATTTTTCTAGTTTATAAATATTATCATTAAATCTATTTATTTAAAGATTAAAATCATACTTATTTCATGGAAATAGTATTACTTTAATTATAATATCCATAATTTTATTTTTAACTCTGTACCTTTGCTCTGTATATTTAGAAAATATCAGAAAGCAACATAAAAAAAGAGCCTTAATCCTAAAAAAGGACGAAGACTCGCGGTACCACCTTTATTCCTACTAAGTAAATTAACATTTTACTTCTTATAGGCTCTTAATTTATATAACGACTAGAATGCCGTCTTTGATTACTACTATTTCACCAAAGAAACTCAAAAGCTACCTTCAGGATATTTCATATAGAAGGCTTACAGCCTAGACCTTCCTCTCTTAATACGTCCTATTCCTTACTCCTCTTTATCACTGTTTTTTAATATTTATTTGTTTTTATATTATGATATTTTCTTACCATTGTCAACAAATCTCTAATAAATTTTTATTAATATTTATCACTTTATATAAAATTATATCCACTAATATAAATTTATAAACAAATTGATTTAAAGTTTTCCAACAAACTCATCATAACTTTCAGGCTTACCATTTCCAAAAATTATTTTAAATTCATTTGTTTCTATATCTCTATAATTAATATATGTTTTATTCATATCTAGTCTAGAAGTATCACTAAAGTTAAACATTTTTAAGACTTGATCTTCTGTTAAGTTTTCACCTAAAGTTCCAGACTTTGCAACCCCACTTAATGTAACTAACTTATACGCACCACATGGATGTAGGTATTCTACTACACTTAATTCACTCTTTTTGTTTTCATTGCACTCTACACAATTACAATTATGTTCGTTACTAAATTTCTCTTTAGTATAAAAATACCCACAACAAGTACAAAGTTTACTAATTGAATATCCATTATTTTCTATTCTAACTAATCCACCACAAATTTTACACTTCTCAATATTTAATACGTTATCCATTTTTATACCCCCATATATCCTTAACTATATTAATTATATTAATATAAGCTAAAACATATGAGGGTATTTAAAAAGTATTTTTTATTTAATATATTAAACTATTAACTATAAATAAATTTACCATCTACATTAGTAACAGCTATTTCTCCTCCATTACTTAACTTTCCAAAAAGAATTTCATCAACAAGCATTGGTTTAATTTCTTGATTAATAATCCTAATAATCTCTCTTGCTCCATATTCTTGAGAAGTTCCATTTTTAGCAATAAATTTAACACATTCTTCATCAAAGGTAATTTTAACATTTTTCTTTAATAACTGTTCATTAAATTTATTTAATTCTCTTCTAGCAATATTTAATGCCATTTCTTTATTCAAGTGATTAAATACAACTATTTTATCTAATCTATTCCTAAATTCAGGAGTAAAGAACTTTTTAACTTCTTCCATAATTGCTTCTCCCTGGATAACCCTTTCACCAAATCCAATAACACTTTTACCAATATCTTTAGCTCCAGCATTAGAAGTCATTATTAGTATAACATTTCTAAAATCAGCTTTTCTTCCTTGATTATCACTCAATGTTGCATAATCCATAACTTGAAGTAAAACATTTAATATATCAGGATGAGCCTTTTCTACTTCGTCTAATAATAAAACACAATATGGATTTTTCCTTATAGTATCTGTTAATAATCCACCTTCTTCGTATCCAACATAACCTGGAGGCGCACCTATTAGTTTTGCTGCTGCATGTTTTTCAGCATACTCACTCATATCAAATCTAATTAATTTCACTCCTAAACTATTTGCTAAAGTCTTTGCTACTTCGGTCTTTCCTACTCCCGTCGGACCAACGAATAGTAATGAACTTATTGGTTTATTTTCATTATTTAATCCTGCTCTTGAAATTTTAATACATCTAACCACTTCATGTATTGCTTTATCTTGTCCAAATATATTCCCTTCAAGATTCTTTTCTAAATCCTTTAATGATGAAACCTCATCTTTTTCAACAGTATTTTTAGGTATATGACATATTCTTGAAATAACATCTTCAATAACTTTTTCGTCTATTAAGACTTCATTTAAATCACTTCTATTCATTGATGCATATGCTCCTGCTTCATCAATAATATCTATAGCCTTATCTGGTAAAAATCTATCGTTTATATATTTACTACTTAATTCAACAGCTATCTTAATTGCATTATTAGTATATTTTACATTGTGATAGCTTTCATAATTTGACTTTAATCCATTGATTATCTTTATAGTTTCTTCTATTGATGTTTCTTTTACTTCAATGGTTTGAAATCTTCTACTTAATGCTTTATCTTTTTCAAAATACTTTTTATACTCATCAAAAGTTGTTGCACCAATAAATTTAACCTTTCCTCCTACTAAATATGGCTTTAAAAGATTTGAAGTATCTAAAGCTCCACCATCTATAGCTCCCGCACCAACAATATTATGAATTTCATCTATATACACAATTGGATTTTCATGCAATTCTATTTCATTTAAAACTTTCTTGATTCTTTCTTCAAAATCTCCTCTATACTTTGTCCCTGCTAATGCAGCTCCAATATCTAATGAAAATATTTCAGCATTTTTTAACTTTTCAGGTACATTACCACTATTTATAAGTCTTGCTAATCCTAATGTTATTGCAGTTTTCCCAACCCCTGGCTCCCCTACATGAATTGGATTATTCTTAGTTCTTCTGCATAATATTTGTATTGTTCTTTCTAAAATTTCTTCTCTTCCTATTAATGGATCAGAATTTTCACCTTTAACTTGCTCATTTAAATTTACAGTTAATGTTTTAATTAAATCTTTTTTGTTATTTACATTTATTTCATTATCAATTTCTTCATTTTCTTCTGAAATTAATCCTTCACTAATATAATCATCATTATTATAATTTTCATGACAAAGCTTATATAATAAATCTCTTTTTTCTATTCCTTCTTCTTGTAAATAAAATGAAGCATAACTATTTTCTAAATCATATATTGCAGAAATTAAATGCTCCATTGTAATACTTTTTTTACTTGAAAATATGGCTTGTTCACTAGCTTTTATAATTGCTTGCTGAAAACTATAGCTTTCTACTGGGCTATCAGTATTTCCTTCTTCAATATATTCACTAATATATTCATCTAACTTTTTTCTTAAATCTATTGCATTGTAATTTAGTTCCTCTAAAGCATTTATAAATCTATCTTCAAAAGTAATTCCATATAATAAGTGTTCAGCTGTTATAAACTCATCCTTATTGCTTTTTGCAAAATCATAACTCTTTAAAATAATCTCATTAACTTCTCTTGAAATTTCCACCTTTTATTCCTCCTCAATTGTAATATTAAAAGGAAAACCTTCTTCCTTAGCCATCCCCAATGCAATAGCAACTTTTGTTGCTGCTATGTCATAAGGATATACTCCTACAATTCCTCTTCCGATTTTATGAACATCCATCATTATTTTATTTGATGTATTTATATCTTTATTAAATACAGTTTTTAGCACTTCTACTACAAACTCCATGGTTGTAAAATCATCATTATGCATAATAACTTTATAAAGACTTGGCTTTTTTACTTTTAGTTTTTCTTTATTTATTGTTGCAACACCGTTCTCCATTACTTATTTCTCCTATACTTATTCTTTTAATTTCTTTAATACTAATTATATAAATGATATTATTTAATATCAATATTACACCATTACTTTAATATTATAGCAATAATAATTTTTATTTTCTTTTATAACAAAATTAAAGGCTAGACACAAATCTAACCTTTAATTTTATTATAACTCTTTATTATTATTTATCTTGCATCCACTCATAAGTTTTATAGCTTTTTTTATTATGAGCATGAGCTCCTATTCTTTCGCCATTTTCTATACCAACTTCTGAATTTCCAGTTGGATCAATTTTTCTTAATTCATTTTTAGACTTAGGTCTGTCTTTCATCCTATTTTTATTATTATCCATAAATCTTACCTCTTAAATAATTAATAATTAAATTTACTTTTAACTGCTTCCAAAACCGGTTTGAATTCTTCTTCATTTTGGTTGAATAACTTTATTAACTCTTCTTTAGATTTGATATATTTAGAATCATTTTCATCATATTTTACTATTGAACTAGATTCTTTATGAAACTTCATAAATATTATTGGATGTTTTTTTGCAAATGTCTCCATTTCTTCAATATGCCTTTCTGGCTTTGTTGCTTTTTTTAGCCATCTAAATACATAATCATATTTCTCCAATATAATCACTACCTTTTGTTATATCTTAAAATCAGTAGGGTCATAAGTTTTAGCTTTTGGTTCCCCAAAACATGCTTTTACACTTTCCACTTGTGGATTATGATTTACATTTTTGTGTTGATGTTTAGTTTTTTTCATTTTATTTGTCATAATAATCTCACCTCAATATTATCTTTTCCCTTAAAAATACTAATATCCTATAAGATGTTTTCCATTTGTACTTACTTTTAACTTTATATAAATAAAAATTTTTATAAAAACATACCTTTTTAATTTTATATTAATACCTTGAACATTTTATTATATTATTCATATTATGTATTATGACCAATTAAAACAAAAGATTATATGGAGATGATATAATGTCAGATTATTATTTTAGTTCATGTGACTACTCAAATGAAAGTCAAAGTGATTTCTCTAATAGTGATGTAAGTAATTTCTCTAATAGCAACGTAAGTGACTTTTCAAATAGTAGTACAAGTGATTTTTCAAATAGTAGTGCAAGTGATTTTTCAAATGATTTTTCAAGTAGTAACCAAGATAATTTTTCCTGTTGTGATGTTTCTATAGAAGAAAGAACTCAACTTTCAATTATAGCAAATTCAGATACTATCTGTGATTTATTATCAGAAATAGCATGCAAAAAAATATCATTAAATGGCTATTCATATTTAAATTTAAATGATAGTTGTAGTTTATTTAATTTTGTTGTTGGAAATAATAAAAGACAAAATTCAAAAGATGTAAGAACTGTTGAGTGTATATTAGACAAATGGTGTATAAATTATATTGAAAGTAAAACTATAAGAGTTACACTACCAAATGTTAAATCAGGAACTTTTGCTAAAATTTATTGCGCAGTTTCTGAAAACCTAGATGTATTTTCTTCATTTTTTGGTGAAGATAATTCATTATATATAGAAACTTCTGATAACTGCAAAGCTATTAAATGCATTAAATCAATTTTATGTTAAGATTATAATTGCACTTTAAATAAAAAAATGACAAATAGCAAATTTAATATAAATTACCTTATAAAAAAATAATTTGCTATTTGTCATTTTAATTTTATTAACAAATTCTAACTAATAATTCACCATCCGGCATACTTATAATTCTTTTACCACCAATTTTAGTTTTAAGATATAATTTATTTTTACCATCATCTATAGCTTTTCCTAAAATTACTGCATCCTGACCTACTTCATTTTTTCGCATTATTTCTAGTACCTTTAAAGCATCATCCTTATCAACAATTACAATTAACTTTCCTTCATTGGCTACATAAAGAGGATCTAATCCTAAAATATCACACATTGCAGAAACCTCTTTTTTTACTGGAATACTTCTTTCTTCAATCTCTATACTAATATTGCTATGCTCGATTATTTCATTTAGTGTTGTAGCTACTCCACCTCTTGTAGGGTCTCTTAATACCCTAACATTTTTACTTACTGATAAAATATCGTCTATTAGAAAATTTAATAAACAACAATCACTTTTAATATCTACATCAAACCCCAAATTTTCTCTATTGTTCATAATACACATTCCGTGATCACCAATAGTACCACTTAATAATATACAATCACCAGCTTGGACCATATCTCCACTATAATAATATTTTTCATCTTCTATTATTCCAATACCAGTTGTATTAATATATATTTTATCGCAACTTCCTCGTTCTACAACCTTTGTATCACCAGTTACAATTTTTACATTTGCTTTTTTAGCTGTATCAGCCATAGATTTTACTATTTTCTCTAGTTCATCAATCTCTAATCCTTCTTCAATTATAAACCCTACCGTAATATATAATGGCTTTGCTCCACTCATAGATATATCATTAACTGTTCCACAAATAGCTAGCTTACCTATATCTCCACCATTAAAAAATATTGGATTTATAACAAATGAATCTGTAGATATTGCAATTCTTCCATTTATTAACGGCAAAACTGATGAATCATTTTGTTGATTTAAAATTTCATTATTAAAATATTTATAAAATAAATTATTAATTAATTTATTAGTTGCCTTTCCACCACTACCATGACTTAAGGTTATAATTTCATTACTCATAAAATTTCTCCCTCCAACTAAATTACTTATATTTATAATAAGCAGAACAAGTTCCTTCTTCTGATACCATACATGCTCCAATTGGTGTTAGAGGTGTACATATATTCCCAAATAAATTACATTCCGTTGGTTCTTTTATACCCATTAGCACTTCTCCACAAGAACATCCTTTATTATCACTTTCCTGTATAAATTTAATATCAAATTTATTTAATGCATCAAAACGACTATATTTATTTTTAATAATTAATCCTGCATTATCTAATTTTCCTATACCTCTCCATATACTTTCGCTTTTTTCAAAAACTTCATGTATTATATTAACTGCATTTATATTTCCATCTTTTTTTACAAGTCTACTATATAAATTAACTAAATAATTTTTATTATTCTTATTCATTTCTATTATTGTATATATAGATGCTAAAATATCATTTACCTCAAACCCAGCTATAACCATTGGAATATTATATTCCACCGCTAATTTCTTAAATTGATTTTCACCAATTATCGTTGCAACATGTCCAGGACATAAAAATGCATCAATCTTTATATTAGGATTTAATACTAAACTCTTCATTGCTTCTGGCATTGTCTTTAAACTATTAAAAACCGAGAAATTATTGATATTTTCATCACAGGCTATTTTTATACTCATTGCAATGATTGGAGCAGTTGTTTCAAATCCTATACCTAAAAATATAACCTCTTTACTTGGATTCTCCCTAGCTATTTTAATACTATCTAATGGTGAATAAACAACTCTAATATCACTTCCTAATGCTTTTTCCTTACTTAATGTACTTTCCTTTCCTGGAACCCTCATCAAGTCACCAAAAGTAGTAATTATCATATTTTCTTTTTTTGATAGTTTTATTGCTGTATCAATATATCCTTGTGGCGTTACACATACAGGGCAGCCTGGACCATTTATAAGCTTTATTTTCTCAGGCAATAAATCCTTTATACCATTTTTTAAAATTACATTTGTATGAGTTCCACATACCTCCATAATAGAAATTTCTGATACTACTTCGCTCTTTATCTTATCTAAAAATCTATTTGTAAGGTTAATATCTTTTAGTTTATTCAGTGTGTCCACTTCTTTCACACTCCTTAATTGCCTCACTAAGTTCACTAAATATTTCTAGAGTTTCATTAGCGTAATCTTCATCTATCTTTTGAATTGCACATCCTGCATGAACTAATACATAATCACCTTCTTTAGGCTCATTTATAAACATAATGTTCACCTTCATCTTTATCCCACCATAACTTACAGTTGCTTCATTATCGATAATAGATTCTATTCTCGCCGGAACTGCTATACACATATATTTTTCTCCTTTCAAATAAGCTATATATGAAAACTTTAATTTGCTGAATTAAATTTCCTTACACTCTTTAAACTCATTTATATTTAATTTATTTTTTCATTTGCTATTGCCAATTGTCCCAAACTAATACCACTATCATTGCAAGGAATAATTGTATGAGTTATTACCTCAAAATTATTTTCAATTAATTTAACAATAGTTCTATCAAGTAATATTTCATTTTGAAATACTCCTCCAGTAAGTATAACTTTGTTAACCTTAGTTTTTTCTCTCATCCTTTTTGCCATATCTATTGTAAATTCAACTACAGTATTATGAAATTTTGCACTAATAATATCTTTAGTAACTTTATTTCTAATATCATTAACTATTCCTATAATTATTTCATTAAATTTTATAATATATCTATCTTCTATTTTATCTATATTATATTTATAGTTATTTATTATTTCTTCATTACTTATATTTTCTAATATTATAGCTGCTTCGCCTTCAAAAGAAATCTCTTCAATTAATCCAATTAGTGCAGAAATTCCATCAAATAATCTACCTATACTTGATGTTTCAGGTGAGTTTATTTTTTTATCAATAATATTCTTAATTACACTAACACTTTTATTCTTAAGATTATTTGGTATATAGTTAATAAAGTCATCATTATATACCTTATATAGTAAAGATAACGCAATTTTCCATGGATTCTTAATAGCACTTTCTCCACCTGGTAAATTAAAATACTGTAAATGTCCAATTCTTACATATTCTTTTCTATTACATAGTAAAAATTCTCCACCCCATATTTTTTTATCATCTCCATATCCAGTTCCATCATATGCAATACCTATTACTTGTTCATTTATATCATTTTCTACCATACAGCTTACAACATGACTATGATGATGTTGTGTTTCCATAATCTTAACATCTTCATTTATATTTAAAATATCCTTCAAATTTATATCCCTATAAACAAAGCTTGGATGCATATCATAAACAATTATTTTAGGTTTTATACTATATATTTTTAAATAATGAGAAATTACTCTTTCAAACTTATTAGTAGTTTCTATATTTTTCAAATCACCTATATACTCACTCATAAATACATCATTTTTATTACTGACACTTATAGTATTTTTCAATTCTGACCCTAATGCTAAAATTTCACTTTTAGTATTCATGAATATACTTTTAGGTGAATATCCCCTAGCACTCCTTATAACTCTTTCTCTACTCTTAATAACTCTAGTAACAGAATCATCAATACTCATATAAATCTCTCTATTATTTAACAAATAATAATCCGCTATATTATTTAATTTTTCTAATGCTTGATTATTTTTATAAATTATTGGCTCTCCACTGATATTTCCACTTGTCATAACTAATATTTCTGTATTTTCATCAAATAATAAGTAATGTAAGGGCGTATATGGAAGCATTACTCCAACTCTTTTATTATTGGGTGCTAAATTATTAGGAAGGCCATAATTTTTATTCTTTTCTAATAGTACAATAGGTCTTTTATTACTTAATAATACTGCTTCTTCTTCTTTACTTAAATTACAGTATTTTTTAACAACTTCTAAATCTCTCATCATTACGGCAAAAGGCTTTTGGGGTCTCTTTTTTCTTTTTCTTAATAATCTTATTGTCTCTTCATTTTTAGCATCACAAGATAAATTAAATCCTCCTAATCCTTTAACTGCTATTATATTGCCTTCTTTAATCAACTTAATAGTTTCTGTTAAAGGATCCTCATACTTTATTAACTCTCCATTACTTTTACTTAAAAATACTATAGGACCACATTCTGGACATGCATTTGGTTGGGCATGAAACCTCCTATTCTCTGGATTATTATATTCGGCTTTACAACTTTCACACATTTCAAATTCATTCATTGTTGTTAAATCTCTATCATATGGTAAATCTTTGATTATTGAAAATCTTGGCCCACAGCATGTACAATTTGTAAAAGGATATCTATATCTTTTATTATTTTTATCAAAAATTTCAGTTTTACATTTATCACATATTGAGTAATCTGGTGAAATATATGTAGTAGGACTAATATTTTTTTCAGTTAATTTTATATAAAAGTCTGTATATTTTTGATTTACTTTTTTCTCAGTAATCTTCACTTTCTTTATTTTAGATAATAATGGTGGATTTTTGCTTAATTCAACAATAAATGCCTTTAAGTTATCTTCTTCCCCCTGAATATCTATAATAACTCCATTACTATTATTATTAACGTATCCGGTTAAACTGTTTTTTATTGCTAAGTTATAAACAAAAGGTCTAAACCCAACTCCTTGTACAATTCCATAAACATCAATAACCTTTCTTTTTTTACTCATCTGTACCCCTCTATTTGTTTATTTGAAACTACTTAACTTATTTATATAACTTTTAGCTCTACTAAAAAAATTATAATTTTATACTATTAATTAACATTAGAATCCTATTTAAATTATATCCTACAATTACCATTTTTTCAATTTCAAAGCAATTAATTGCAAAAAAATAAGACTCTATAAAGAGTCTTATCTAAAAGTATTAATTTTCATTCCAATTAGTATTTTTAACAAAATCCTCAACTAAAGCATGACACATGTCAGGATTAATAGTTTCTTCATGAGTTATTGTAATTATAGACATTGCAACAGAATACTTAAGGGTATCCTTAATATTTAAATTATTCATGTAGCCATATCCAATTCCGGCAACAAATGAATCACCTGCTCCTGTAACATTTTTAACATCTATCTTATCAGAACATGCAAGAGTTCCTTCTTCACCCTCACTAGTAATATAATATATTCCATCTGCATCTAAACTAATGAATACATTTTTTACTCCTTGTTCAATAAAAAATCTACCAGCTTTTCTTAAGTCTTCATTACTTTCAATCTTAAAACCACATAAAGCTTCTGTTTCAAATCTATTTGGTTTTATTGTATGGAAGTATTTTATTAAATGACGAATTTTTCTAGCTTTCTTTGCTGATACTGGATCTAATATAAAGTTACTTACTCCTTCATATTTCTTTAAAATATACTCTAATAAAACTGGATTATCTGAATCAACTATAGTATATTGTGCATTTCTAAAAATACTATCTTTTTCATCAATAAAACTTTCATCCATTTTATTTAAGCTTTCCATATCTACTACAGCTGATTCCATTTCACCTTGGTGATTTAAAATTGCCATATATGTTGGAGTACTTTCATTCTTTAAGAATAAAGAGTGCTCCATACTATATCCTAATTTTTTAGAATGTTCAAAAATGCTTTTTCCATTTTCATCATCACCTAAAGTTGAAATAAACTTTGTTTCCACTCCTACTCTTGCTAGATTTTCTGCAATATTTCTACATACTCCTCCAAAAGATATTTTTATATGCCCCGGTATCGAATCTCTTTGAGCATAACTTCTTCCACAAAACCCAAAAATATCAACAATTGAGGCTCCTAAAACTAAAATATAAGGATTTTTATCATTCATACTATCTCTCCTGCCACTAATTTAACGTATTAAAATATAAATACATTATAGTAAAGAGATGAAAAAAAATAAAGAGGATTTAAAAAAAATGTCGAATTTTTTTAAAGTCTTCTTTATTTTCAAGTTAACTCTTGCTTATTTTGTTCTATAAATACACTGATAATAGCTTTTAATAACTAAATCATATAAAGTTCCATCATATACAATATATAACTAACTTTATATATTATTAGTTCTTAAAGTATTAATATCTATTTTAACTTCTTTTTTATAATCATAGTTTTCTTGTGGTAGCTTTAAGTTCTTAAATGCTACCGACATCATAAGCTTTATTCTATTTAATTGATTAACTTCAGAGGCTCCTGGATCATAATCAACAGCAATAATATTTGCCAACGGGTATTTAGCTTTTAATGCTTTAATCATTCCTTTTCCTGTTACATGATTAGGTAAACATGCAAATGGTTGAATACAAACAATGTTATTCACATTATTTTCAATTAACTCAACCATCTCGCCTGTCAATAACCACCCTTCACCTGTTTGGTTACCTAAAGATACAACATTTGCTGCCTTTTCTGCTAAATGACTAATAGTAGTTGGATATCCAAATCTTTCACTATTCTGCAATTCTTTAATTACAAATTTCCTATATGCTTCAATATAGGAAATTGCAATATCACAAACAGTTTTTGTTATTTTGCTTCCTGATAAGTATCTATTTTTAAATTTTGAGTTATAACAACAATATAAAAAGAAATCTAATAATTCAGGAACTACTACTTCTGCACCTTCATTCTCCAAAACATCTACTATATTGTTATTGGCAGTTGGATGATATTTAACTAATATTTCACCTACTATGCCTACCTTCGGCTTAACTTCATTATTAATTTCAAGTGTATCAAAAGCTTTAACTATTTCTTTAACTATTTTATTCATTTCACTTTTACTACCATTTATTAGATTTTCAAATGCTTTTTCTCGATAGTATTCATATAACTTATTTGCAGATCCCTCAACAACTTCATAAGGTCTTACTCTATAAAGCACTCTCATAAATAAATCACCATAAATTATACCCATCATAAGCTTCTTTATTAATTCATATGAAATCGTAAATCCTGGTTGCTTTTCCATACCTAATGTATTTAATGAAATAATTGGAACATTAGGAAATCCCGCTTCCCTTAAACCTTTCTTCAAAAATCCAACATAATTAGTTGCTCTACAACCACCACCAGTTTGTGTAATAATTAATGCAGTTTTTTCTGGATCATATTTACCACTTTTTAATGCATGAATCATTTGTCCAATAACTAATATTGACGGATAACAAGCATCATTATTAACATATTTAACCCCTTCTTCAATTGCCTCTTTATCATTAGCAGGTAATACCTCAATATTATATCCACTAGCCTTTGCCGCTTTTTCTATAAATTGAAAATGCATAGGCGACATTTGAGGTGCAAGTATTGTCCAATCTTTTTTCATTTCCTTTGTAAACACATTGTTTTGATAGCTGTTATCTACACTTTTTAATACAACATTATTTCTTTCCCTTTCTTCCATTGCTGCCTTTAACGATCTTATCCTTATCTTAACTGCACCTAAATTACTTCCTTCATCTATTTTTATTAAAGTGTATATCTTTCCTCTACTAGCTAATATTTCAGATACCTGATCGCTTGTAACAGCATCTAAGCCACAACCAAATGATGTTAACTGTATTAATTCTAAATCTTTTCTTTCCTTTACAAAGGCAGCAGCTCTATATAATCTAGTATGATACATCCATTGGTCCACAACTCTTATTGGTCTATTTAAATTTCCTAAATGAGCAACACTATCTTCAGTAAAAACTGCCATATTAAATGATGTTATAATATCTGTTAGTCCATGATTGATTTCAGGGTCAATATGATAAGGTCTACCACTTAAAACTATACCTTTCATATTATTATCTTCAATATACTTTAATGTTTCTTCACCTTTTTTTCTTATATCATTAACTACACTTTCTCTTTCGTTAAAAGCTGCATCCACTGCATTTCTTATTTCTTTTTTAGTAACATTAAACTCTTCAAAAATTTCATAAAGTCTTTTATAAAGCTTCTCTTTATTGTGCAATGACAAAAATGGCGAAAGATATTTTATTCCTTTATCTTTTAATTCATCTATATTATTTTTAATAACATCTGGATATGATGTAACCATAGGACAATTATAATGATTATTAGCCCCACTATCTTCTTTATATTCATAAGGAATACATGGATAAAAAATAGTTTTAATTCCTTTGTTAATTAAATACATAATATGACCATGACTTATTTTAGCTGGATAGCAAGCTGATTCTGATGGTATAGTTTCTATTCCTAATTTAAATATATCCTTATTAGAAATTGGAGATAATACAACCCTAAATTTTAATTTTGTTAAGAAAGTAAACCAAAATGGATAATTTTCATAAATATTTAAAACACGAGGTATACCAATTTCTCCCCTTATTGCCTCTTCTTTACTTAAAGGTTTATAAGAAAATATTCTTTTTAACTTGTATTTATATAAATTAGGTACATTTGCTTTTTTCTCAATATTACCAAGAGGTCTTTCACACCTATTTCCTGTAATATAATTTTCACTTTCACTGAATTTATTAATTGTTAATAAGCAGTTATTTCCACATCTTCCACATCTCTCACAACTTGTTTCCATTGTAAAATCATTGATTTTATCTCTTGTTATTAATGATGATGTCTCTCCTTCTGTGTAATTTTCCTTAGCTATTAATGCTGCTCCATACGCTCCCATTAATCCCGCTATTTCAGGTCTTACAACATCAATGCCTGTAACTTTTTCAAAGCTTCTTAATATTCCATCATTATAAAAAGTACCACCTTGTACTATAATATTTTTGCCTAATTCATCAAAATTTCTAATCTTAATTACCTTATATAAGGCATTTTTAATTACTGAATAAGAAAGACCTGCAGAAATATCTGCAATGCTTGCACCTTCTTTTTGTACTTGCTTTACCTTTGAATTCATGAATACAGTACATCTTGAACCTAAATCAACTGGATGTTTTGATTTAATAGACAATTTAGCAAATTCATCAATTGAAATTCCCAAAGATTTACTAAATCCTTCAATAAATGAACCACATCCTGATGAACACGCTTCATTTAATAAAATGTTATTAATAACTCCATCTTTAATCATTAAGGCTTTCATATCTTGTCCGCCTATATCTAATATAAAATCCACATTAGGCATAAATTCTTTTGCACCTCTAAAATGACAAATTGTTTCTATCTCACCAATATCAACACCAAGAGCTGCCTTTATTAATCCTTCTCCATAACCTGTAACTGTAGCTTTTGCTATCTTTACATCTTTATTTAATAATATATAAATTTCTTTTAAAATATCTATAGTTTTATTTAAAGGACTTCCTTCATTATTATTATAGCTAGAATATAATAACTCTCCTTTTTCTCCTAATACAACCGCTTTAGTTGTAGTAGAACCTGCATCTATTCCTATAAATACTTTCCCCTTGTATTCAGATAAATTTCCTTTAGGAACAGTGCTTAAACTATGTCTTTCCTTAAATTTATTATAATCTTCTTCATCAATAAATAATGGTTCTAATGATTCATTCACTATTGTTTTAGCATTAATTTCATTTAGTCTTCTAATTAGCTCATTAGAATTAATTATCTCACTGTTTTCAGCTAAAATTGCAGCTCCTAAAGCAACATAAATTTCAGAATTATTGGGTGCAAAGTATTCACCTTCTTTTAAATTTAAAGTTTTTATAAATCTATCTCTTAAACTATCAAGAAAATGAAGAGGACCACCAAGAAATGCAACATTCCCCCTAATAGGTTTCCCACATGCTAGTCCACTTATTGTTTGATCTACAACAGCTTGAAATATTGATGCTGCAATATCACTTTTCTTTGCTCCTTCATTAATTAATGGTTGTATATCAGTTTTCGCAAAAACTCCACATCTTGAAGCAATTGGATAAATGTTAGTTGCCTCTTTAGCTAATATATTCAACCCTTTTGCGTCAGTATTTAATAAAATAGCCATTTGATCAATAAATGCTCCTGTTCCACCAGCACATGTTCCATTCATCCTTTGGTCTATTCCACCTTTTAAATACGTTATTTTAGCGTCTTCTCCTCCAAGTTCAATAACAACATCTGTTTTACTTATAAATTCCTCTACTGCTCTAGTACAAGATATAACTTCTTGCTCAAATTTGCACTTTAACCACTGTGATACCCCTATTCCACCAGAGCCTGTAACTGTAACTTTTAAATTAACATTACCTATACTTTTAAAACATTCCTTTAATGAATTATCTAAAGTAGTTTTTATATCGGAAAAATGTCTCCTATAATCACTATAAATTACTTTATTATAATTATCTAATACCACAACTTTTATTGTAGTAGATCCTACATCAATTCCCAATTTATAACTTCTCATATTTTACCACTCTTTCCAATTAATATATCGCACTAATTATATCACATAAATTTTATTTTTTCATATCAAATAACTATTTTTACCAAATTTTGTTTATTATTCAATGTTTGTTCTATATTATTTAATAATATATTATCTTCTAAAATATATATTTAATGAATAATATTATGTGGTAAAGACAATAATTAGAATATCTGAGTAAATACTTAGGAGGTTAATATGAGTTACTTTAATGAAGGAAATAAATATTATAATAATAAAGATTACTCTAAAGCAATCGAAAATTACATAGAATCTATTGAAGTTGGTGAAAATGAAAGTTGCGCTTATTATAACGCAGGTGTATGTTATATTAAACTTAAGGATTTTAATAGCGCAATTGAAATGCTTAAGAAAGCTTTAAGTATACAAAAAGAAAGTAAATATTATTTTAATTTAGCTTATTGCTATGCAATGCTCGAAAATGTAAATAAAGCATTAATTTATTTTAATAGAGCTTGGGCTTTAGATGCTTCAGATAAAGACTGCGAAAAAGCTATAAACCTATTAATTTCTAAAAATAAAAAAGCGCTTTAATAAGCGCTTTTACCATTCTCCTGCAATACTATCAGTTATATGATCTTCATAAAAATCATAATTATTAAAATAATCTCCTGCTAAATAAAAAGTAGTATCTACCGGTATCCAACTTTCTATATCACTAATATAAACTTCATTCCATGCATGTGGTCCATATTGCTTCCCATCATATGCTGTTCCCGTTAATAATCTAACCTTTAAATCTACTGCTCTAGCCATTGCAACATAAAGACAAGAGTAGTCAAAACAAATACCACTTCTATTTTCAAATGCTGAAATAGCTCCGCTATTTTCAACTTTTTCATTATTTAATGCTTTTTCTGCTCTATCATAATCATACTCTATATTACTTCCAATCCAAGAATACAAAATTCTAGCTTTATCAATATCACTTGTTACACCTTTTGTTAATTCTTTTGCCATCTCATCAATTTCATTTGTAGATTTAATTCCTTCTTCTAATGTAACACCATTATAATAAATAATTATATTGCTTGTTGGTAGAAAGTTTTCTACAATTTCATCTGTAAGATCACTATTATTTTGGGCTATTTCAGAAGATAACTTCTCATAAACTTTATTATTACTAAATAAATCAATTCTATTATAAATTCCTATAGTATTATTATACATAATTAATGCTACAAAAAATATAAGTATTGACATTATTCCTTTTACTATTCCAAATATTGATGATAATATAACAATCAAAATACTATTTGCCTTATTTAATCCCTTAAACATTGGTATAATAATTTTCTTAGATATCACATAAAATGATACTTGAAGTAAAAAGAATAATCCTACTAATAATGCTATTTTACAAACATCACCATAAATACCATCTAATTTAAGATATGAAATTGATATTTTAGTAATACCTTTAATAATAACATCAATCTTTAAAGCAATTATTAAAATCGTAATAAATATAGAAATATAATAAAGGACCCTCTCTAGCGCAAAAGTTACATTTCTTCCATTCAATGACCTTTTCACACTTTCTGTAACTCCTAAAATTATAATAAAAAAACATATAGCATAAGAGAGTATTTCATTCATTAAGATTGCTCCTTTTATTCGAAATCTTCTGATTTAACTATAGATTTCACAACATCTTTAATTAAATCATAATCATACCCCTTCCCCATTAAAAATCTATATAATTTTTGCGTTAGTTTATAATTATCATTTTCTCTTTTACTAAATACTTTGTATTTTTTTAAAGCCATTTCATAAACAATAGCTTTAACCTCATCATTATTTATTTTTTCTAATTCACTTTCAATAATCTCTTCATCAATTCCTTTTTGAAGTAAAGAGTACTTAATTTTCTTTTTACCTATGTTTCTCGATTTATCTTTAACATACATAGTTGCATAATTATTATCATTTAATAAATTATATTCTTTCATAAAATTTATTGTACGATTAATTATATGGTCATCATAACCTTTTAATGCTAATTTTTGTGCTAATTCCTTTTCACTCTTATAAGTTCGTTCAATTGTTTTAAGCGCTGTATTTTTACATTTTATATAGTTATCTTCATCCGCTAACTTTTTTAAAGAATCAACATCAATTTTATCTTTAACCTTTATATTTTCTTTATATATCAATTCAGCACTAATTGAAAAAGCATACTCTTCATCAATATATATGTTTACTCGTTCCTTATTTCTTTTTCCTACTTCAATTTTTGTTATTATATTCATAATTATTACCACCTTATGATGATTTTAGTATATGAATTGTAGGATTATTTAAAACTTTATTTGCAACTTCATATATCTCATCTGCTGTAATACTATTTAGACTTTCCATATCTTTTAAAAATTCAAATATATCTTCACCTTCTAAGCTTTGACTCAAAATATAACTACATAATTCAACTGAATCCTCTAATGTTGAAATCACAGCTGTCTTATGAACCTTTTTCATTATATTTAAATCATTATTACCAATTACAATTTTTTTAGACTTAATATCCTTAAATATTTCTTCTATAGCTTTTGAAGCATCATTTATATCCTCTTCATCAACTGCAGTATAAACATATAATGTTTTTACATTTTTAGTAATGTCTAAATGTGAATATATATCATATGCTAAACCTCTGTTTTCTCTTACTTCCCTAAATAGTAAAGAGTTGGCACTTTCACCTAATCTGTGATTTAAAATTCGTAATGGAAGTTCACTTTTTTTATCTAAATCATAAAAAGTAAATAAATAAATTATTGTACTTAATTCAATATTTTCTTTAGTTGTTACTACCTTAATATCCTTATTCTTTTCATCTTTAACATCTAAACTTTTTACCTCTTTAGGTTGCCACTTTCCAAAATATTTTTCTATTTCCTTTATTGCATCATCATGCTCTCGTGATGATACCATTGTTATTAATGAATTGTTTGGCACATAATACTTTTTATAATAACTATAAAGCTGATCCCTAGTAAAGTTTTTTACATTTTCATCTAACCCAGCAACATCATACTTTAAAGCGCTATGTTCAAATGCAACTTCATTAATCCTTTTAAAACTAAAATCTTCAACACTATCTTTACTTGATCTTATTTCTGCTAAAATTACTCCTCTTTCTTTATCTACCTCTTCTTCTGGAAGTTTTGAATTAATAAGCATATCACTTAATAATTCAATACCATTTATAAACTCTTCCTCTAAACAACTAATTGAATATACTGTTTGAGAATAATCCGTATAAGCATTATATTCTCCACCTAAAGACTCTAATTCATCATTTAACCTTTGAAATGTTCTATTCTCAGTTCCTTTAAAAATCATATGTTCTATAAAATGTGAAATCCCTTTTTCCTCAAGAGTTTCATTTAAGGCACCAACTTTAATTCCTATGTTAATTGATGAGATTTGGGTATTCTTTTTTATAGTAATGACTTCTAATCCATTTTTAAGAATATGCTTTTTTACATCAAAATTTAATTTAATCATCTTCTACCTTCCCCCATCTAAAATACTTTTTTCCTAGAATTATAATATAATATGTTTGCTACTTAATATCAACAATTAAGTGAAATTCAATATTTTATATTTTGCTAATTCAACTTAAATTTTACTAATTTAAGTCTAAGATTTAGATTAGTAAAATTTATACAAAATACACTATTCTATTTAAATAATTTAAGTCTTTTTTTAATAGTTTATCTGTTCTAATTCTCTTAATATATACTTATTTAATTTATTTTTATATAAATTAACTTATTAGTTTATAATTGTACAATTATGTTTTATAATTTAGTTAATAAATATTTTTTAAAGGAGGCATTATGAGTAAAACTATACTAATAATAGAAGATGAATTAAAAATAAGATTTTTATTAAGGGATTACTTGAAGGCAGAAGGATTTAATGTATTAGAAGCTTCTGATGGTGATGAAGGAATATTTATATTTAAAAATAACAAAGTCGATTTAATCCTATTAGATATAATGATGCCTAAGATTGATGGTATTACAGTTTTAGAAACAATTAGAACAGTTTCTAATCTTCCAATTATATTATTAACTGCAAAAGGTCAGGAGGAAGATAAACTTTTTGGTTATGAAATGGGTGCTGATGATTATGTTACTAAACCATTTTCCCCTAAAATCTTAATAGCTAAAATCAAAGCTTTATTAAAAAGAACAACTAATAATGATGATGATTTCAACCCAACTCAAAATTATAATGGATTAACTATTAATAAGTTAGCACATGAAGTTAAAATAAATGGCGTTGCTCTTACATTATCACCAAAAGAATTTGAACTTTTGCTTTATTTATCTGATAATTTAGGAATTGCATTAAGCAGGGACACTATACTAGACAATGTTTGGGGAATCGATTATTATGGTGATTTAAGGACTGTTGACACAAATATAAAAAGATTACGTGAAAAATTGGGTTCAAAAGCTAACTATATTGTTACAGTAAGAGGAAGTGGGTATAAATTTGAAGTTCCAAATGAAGAATAGTATTTCTAAAAGAATTACATTAATAACCTTTGGTTTAATATCAATTGTATTTTGTTTAACTTTTTTATTTCAAAATATATTTTTTGAAGACTTTTATCTTTCTAAAAAAACAGAATCATTAATTTTAGATGCTAAAAGAATAAAATCATTATATTCTTATCAAAATTTTGATGCTACAACCCTAAGTTCTGCATTAAAAAATTATGAAGAAAAAAATAATTCAAGAATTGCAATTATATCATTAAATGACGGTTCATTAAAATATTTATCATATTTTGATAATAAAAACTTCGATGATATGAAATCTTTAACTAATTTTTATTCAGATCTATTATCAAATCATGATTTAATTGAAGATGTTTTAATCAATGATAAAGTGCAAAGTGTAATTTTTACGAATCAAGGTAGTGACTACAAAAAAATAGGAATTGTTGCGCCAATTTCAATTCAAAGTGAAAATGATTCACTACTTATTTCAGTATCTTCTATACAACCAATCAAAGAAGCTTCAAGTGTTATACGTAGTTTCTATTTTTATTTATTAATTGGATTTTTAATATTAGCTATATTTTTGTCTAGAATTTATTCTAAATTAATTAGTAAACCACTTATTGATTTAAATAAAGCAGCAAAAAAAATGTCTAATTTAGATTTTGACACAAAGTGTGCAGTTACATCTGATGATGAAATTGGTAATCTTGCAAATACACTAAACTTTTTATCATCTAACTTAGAAAATGCTCTTCAAACGCTCCAAGAAAAAAATGCTCAATTAGAAAAAGATATTGAAAAAGAGCGTAATCTTGAAAATATGAGAAAAGATTTCGTATCAAGTGTAAGCCATGATTTAAGAACTCCACTAGGCATTATATGTGGATATGCTGAAGGCTTAAGAGATGGTATAGCTTCTGGAAAAGATGCCGTTGCATATTTAGATACTATTATAGACGAAGCAAATAAAATGAATTTATTAATAACCAATATGCTTGATTTATCTAAATTAGAATCTGAAACAATAGCCTTACATTTAGAGTCATTTAATATAGTTAGATTACTACAAGGAATGGTAAAAAAATTCTCATTAGACTTTCAGAATAAAGGATTAAACATAAAATTTAATTTACCTTCATATGCCTATGTTGAAGGTGATATAATGACATTAGAACGTGTTGTGCAAAATCTTTTATCAAATACTATTAAATATACACCTAGAAATAATGATATTATCATTACCGTTAAGGAAGATGATTTTGATTATTTAATTTCAATAGAAAATAAAGGGATTACTATACCTGATAATGAATTAGAGAATATATTTGCAAAATTCTACAGATTAGATAAATCTGGTGATAGATCTAAAAATAGCTATGGTCTAGGATTAGCAACAGTAGAAAGAATTTTATCCCTTCATAAAAGTAAATATTCTATAAGTAATACTAAAGATGGTGTTATTTTTAAATTCACATTAAAAAAGCAAGATTTAGCCATTGACGAATTCGAATAATTTTTTTATACAGATTAATTATTACTAACTTAAATATAACTAAATATTATTTAAAATTAAAAGTGACAAGTTGCAAGCTCAAAAATAAAATTCCTTTACACTGAATTTATTTTCTAACTTGTAACTTATCACTTATCCCTTAATACTAAACATACACTCTTTCAATTTTTTTGAAGATAATTTCCTTCTTTATTTCTAAAGTATCTTTATTTATTTCAATTTTAAAAATATTAGGACATCCTTCTTCTCTCCATTTTTTCATATACTTTGCATTAGCTTCTAAAATATAAAAATACTTTTCATCAAAGTCATCTGAAAATTCTAAAAATGATAACTTACTATATCTATCAAGTTT
The DNA here is from genome assembly GCF_000577815.1 of Clostridium saudiense. Taxonomy (GTDB): domain Bacteria; phylum Bacillota; class Clostridia; order Clostridiales; family Clostridiaceae; genus Clostridium; species Clostridium saudiense. The sequence continues at coordinate 24,929 of NZ_CBYM010000039.1, forward strand.
TATATTTTCTTTATCTATATTATTCATTATTGGAACAAAATATTTTAATGGTATTTCATATTTATATGTACCTGAAATTTCTTTTCCTTCAATTAATGCTCTTTTTAAAAATCTTTCTTCCTTATCATTTAACTTTTTAAATCCAAGCTTAAAGATTGGTTCATTTAATCTATTTTTCTCTATTTTAACTTTGATCATTGACATCACCAACTTCACTTTCCTTAGTTTATTATAAAAATCCGCCGTCAATCCTTATTATTTGTCCAGTTAAATATGAGGTATTATTTTGGCATAAAAATAATACAGTATTAGCAACTTCATCAACAGTACCAAATCTACCAATTGGAATATCATTTATTAATTCTTCTTTTTCATCAGCTTCTAAAAAACTATTCATTTCAGTATCAATAACTCCAGGCGCTATTGCATTTACTCTTATTCCAAAAGAAGCGACCTCTTTTGCCAAAGCTTTAGTAAATAAATTTAATCCACCTTTTGTAGTTGAATATACAACTTCACAAGAAGCTCCACTCTCTCCCCATATTGAAGAGATATTAATTATATTACCACTACCTTTAGAAGTCATAAATGGTAATATAGCCTGAGTTAAATACATTGGAGCTAATAAATTAACATTCATTAATTGCTCTATAGTTTCTTTTTTAAAATCCATAAATAATCCAATTTCTGATTTAGCTGCATTATTTATTAATATATCTATTTTCCCAAAGCTCTCTATAACTTCATTTATCAAATTAATACAATTATTATAATCTGAAATATCTCTTTTTATAATTTTTGCATATCCACCATTATCTATTATTTCTTTTAATGTATTATTAGCTCCTAAATCATCTTTTGAATAATTTATAATAACACTTGCGCCATTTAAAGCTAACTTTTTTGCAATAGCACTCCCTATTCCTCTTGATGCTCCAGTAACAAGTGCTACTTTTCCCGTTAAACTGCTCATTATAGTCTCCTCTCTAGTTTTAATTATATTATAATTTAATTCTTTCTTTATATCAAAAATTATTATAATAAATCTAACTTTTTCTTTTTCTAATTCTTTCTTCCTTTGCATAATTTAAATATTCTGCTATCTTAGTTGGACCTGCAATGTTTTTTCTTGTAACCCAAAGAGAACCAGCATCCTGAGCATCGATAATCCATTTAACTAATTTAATTTCTCCTTTTTCTATCTCAATCGTCGTTATTGCATATGGATAAACACAACATCCATCATTGAAATATGGTGGTTCATAAAGCCCAGGAAATCTTGTATTATGAGTATGTCCACATAAAAGCATAGTGCAATTATCCCTTGCCCAATCTTGAAGTTTTATATCTATTCTGCTTCTTTGAGTTTTACTTTTTGCTGATCTTGTAGGATCTTTAAATCCAGCTATTCCATTTAAAAATTTCCATATATATCGTACTAAAAATTCATTTATTCTCCAAGCTTCATTATTCCAAAAATCAAGTTGATGCCCATGCACAACTAAAAATTTTTCTCCTAATGGCTTATACATTAAATTCATTCCTGGATAAAATGTTACGTTTTTAATAAATTTAATAAATTCCTCACCATAATCTGCTCCAATTTTTTTTAGTGCGTTTTCTTCCTTATATTTAAAATTTCTACATCTTTTAATAATATCATGATTTCCTACTATGCAGTAAATATTATTCTTTTTATTGAATTTATTTAATATTTTAAAGATATCATCATAGAAAAAAGAAATCTCATTAAAATTTTTATTTTTCCATAATTCATCTCCATCTCCAACTTCTATATAAATATAATCATTTTTTAAATAATATTTCAATGCTGTTATATATATATTTCTATTTGGCAAAAAAGAATCCGAATATGTCCCATCACCTCTATGAACATCCGAAATAAATACTATTTTACTATCATCATCGAAATCTAATGTAAATCCATTCTCATATATATTTTCTAATTCCTTTACTGACATACTATCCTCATTTTAATTGTTTCTAATATATTATGAATTATAAATATTAATTGATAACCTATTAATAATTTATATATAAAAATTGTATTAATAGCACAAACTATATCTAATGTAATTTATACATTTACTAAAGAATAAAAGAAACTTAATTCATAAGGAGTAATGATTATTATGAAACTATATCTTTACAACAAAACATATTTTTATAAGATACTTTCATTTATATTAATTATATGTAATCTAGGCTCTGTAACTGCTTCAGCTTATGTATCATTAGACAAATGTGATTTATCTAAAAACAATTCAAGTATAACTCAAAATACGGATGATAAAAATCATGAATTAATAGAAAAATTTCAACCTGTTATTGAAAATATATTTTTAAATAGAAATTCTGCAATTCTAACTGGAGATAGTGAAGGACTAAAATTATTTTATGACTTAGATAAAAGAGTTGGAAAATGGACTTATGAAAAAGAAGTTACTAAAACTCAATACTTTACTAATTGGTGTGAAAAACAATGCGTTTCCTTCACAAGGATAAATTCCATAATAAAAGTATGTAACGTAAAAGAACTAGAAAAGGATGTTTACAATGTTGTATGCTACGCATGTACAACTTTTTGTTACAGCTATAAAGATCAACCTACTGTAGAAAATTTATTTAAACTTGGTACATGTCATTATATTAACTTAAAAGATAATGGTGACAGATATATTATAATTAAAGAATGGTATACTGATCCACTAGCTGATTCTTTAGATTTAGAAAATCTTAATTGTGATGATATTAAAGCAGCTATTTTAAATCATACAAAACCTGATTATACACCAGATGAAAGAACTCAAAAAGCAATAGATTATGCTCATGAATACTGTGGAATTAGTGATAACGAAGAACATTTATTTAAATATAATAAAGATTACAAAAATTTTAATCCTGATGGTGGTGACTGTGCAAACTTTGCTTCTCAAATTATGTACGAAGGCGGTGGCTTTAAGAAAAATAGTACTTGGTCTTATTGTAATAAATCTGCTACAAAAGCCTGGGTCAATGCACAAGCTTTTAAAAACTATCTAATAAATAGTGGTCGTGGTTCTTATATTGCCAAAGGTAACTATTGTGAAACTTACAAAGCAGCTTTTAATTTACGTCCTGGTGACATTGTCGCCTATGAGAAAAAAGGAAGAATAACTCATGTTTCTACAGTAACAGGATTAGACTCAAAAGGTTATCCTTTAGTAACATGTCATAATACTGATAGAATGCTTGTACCATATGATTTAGGTTGGAGTAATAGTAATATTAAGTTCCACTTAATTGATGTACACTATTAGCTATCTTTATATAGTTAAGAGTTAATAGTTTTGAGTTAATAGTTGAGGTTGAAACTCCTTAAAGGAGTTTCTTAATTATATGTTTTTTAAATTCATCTAAGCTGAATTTATCCCTTAACTATTAACTCTTAACTCTTAATTATTAACTACTTTAAAATATGTGGAATGATAATACAACCATGCCAAATACAATTGATACTATTGACATTAACTTAATTAATATATTTAAAGCTGGACCTGAAGTGTCTTTAAATGGATCTCCTACTGTATCACCAACAACAGCTCCTTTATGACATTCTGAACCTTTACCACCATAATTTCCTGCTTCAATATGTTTCTTTGCATTATCCCATGCTCCACCAGAATTAGACATCATTACAGCTAATACAAATCCACATATAGTTGCTCCTGCTAATAATCCAGCAACACCATTAGGCCCTAAAATGAAACCTACTATTAATGGAGTTGCTATTGCTATTACTGCAATAACTATTAGTTCCTTTTGAGATGATTTTGTACAAATATCTACACATGATGCATAATCAGGTTCTGCTTTACCATCCATTAAACCTTTAATTTCCTTAAATTGTCTTCTTACTTCAACAACAATTTTACTAGCTGCTCTTCCCACAGCACTCATAGTACAAGAAGAAAATGCAAATGTAACCATTGCTCCAATAAATGCACCTATTAAAACTTGTGGATTTAAAACTGATAAATCAAATTCGAATGCTATATTATTATTTGTAGCTAAAACTTCTATAGAATTTTTATAAGATGCTATAAAAGCTAAAGCAGTTAATGCAGCTGATCCAATAGCAAAGCCTTTTCCCGTTGCTGCTGTAGTATTTCCTAATGAATCCAAAGCATCTGTCCTATCTCTTACTTCTGAAGGTAATCCAGCCATTTCAGCAATTCCTCCAGCATTATCTGCAACTGGACCATAAGCATCTGTAGCTAATGTTATACCAAGTGTAGATAACATACCAACTGCTGATATAGCTATTCCAAATAACCCCATATTAAAATTATTAAATCCACCTGAAGAAACAAAACTTATTAAAATTGAACAAGCAATTATTATTACAGGTGCAGCTGTAGATTTCATTCCCACTGATAAACCAGTAATAATAACTGTAGCAGCACCAGTTTCTGAAGATTTTGCAATACTCTTTGTTGGATTATAATTATCACTAGTATAATATTCTGTAAAAAATCCTATTAATAATCCTGCAACTAATCCACAAAGAATTGAAATATAAATACCTATATGTCCTTTTCCTAATACATTAGATACAACAAAGTAAGATGCAATTGCAATAACTATTGCTGAAAAATAGGTACCTCTCCTTAATGCGCTTAATAATGCTTTTTGAGAAACATCCTCTTTAGATTTTACAAAAAAACTTCCAAGTATAGATGCCATTACTCCAATAGAAGCTATTACTATTGGTATTACAGCTCCATTTACTGACAATCCTGCTGCAACTGCTAAAGCACAAGATGATAATATAGAACCAACATATGATTCATAAAGATCAGCTCCCATCCCAGCAACATCACCAACATTATCACCAACATTATCAGCTATAACAGCTGGATTTCTTGGATCGTCCTCTGGTATTCCTATTTCAACTTTACCAACAAGATCAGCTCCTACATCTGCTGCTTTAGTAAATATACCTCCACCTACTCTTGCAAACAAAGCCATAGATGAAGCTCCCATACTAAATGTTAACATTGTTGTTGTTATCATTGTAATTCTTTCATTTAAAGGCATTGCGCTATAATAACAATTTAATATACCAAACCAAATACTAAAATCAGCTAATGCTAAACCAACTACAACAAGTCCCATTACCGAACCACTTGAAAATGCAACTCTTAATCCGCTATTTAAGCTCTTAGTACAAGCATTTGCTGTTCTACTATTTGCACTAGTAGCAATTTTCATGCCTAAATATCCACTTAGACCTGAGAATATACCACCTGTTAGGAATGCAAATGGCATAAAGATACTAACAAAATTGAACCTTGATAAAATAAATAAAATGATAAACATGATTACGAAAAATATAGCAACACCTTTATATTGTCGTTTTAAAAAAGCATTTGCCCCTTTTCTGATACTACTTGCAATATACTTCATCCTATCAGTTCCCTCATCCACCTTAAAGATTGTATAAGTATAATATGCAGCAAAGAGTAATGCTAATGTCGCTCCTACAGGTGCAAAAACTATTAATTTCATAATCCTCTCCCCCTTAATAATATTAATATTATTCATCTACATTTCTATATATAGTTTTTACTTTTCATAATAGAACTTTTAACAATTAATATTTTGAAAAATTTTAGGCATATATAATTTTAAAATTTAATATAATCTAACATAATGAAAGGAGCGATAAAAAATGAGTAAACAAAAACGTGGAAAATATATTAAAACATTACCAAACTGGCGTGGTACATGTCCAATTTGCGGAAGAAAAAGAGTAAAATTAGTATGGACAAAGAAAGATGAAAATGGAAAAACTATAAATGTATGCAAGCACTGTTCTCTAACATAGATATTATATATTTAAAGAGGTTGTATTAAATTCTACAACCTCTTTTTAAATATATTTATTATATTTAAAAGCCTTTTTTCTTTGCTTCTATACCACTTTCATTAAGAGCAGGTTCTTCAATTGTTGTAACATATTTATTTTTAGGATTATTATTTTGTGTTTTATTCCCATTTTTTAGATAATTTTCTTTAGTATATTCTCTCTTATTCATTTTAACTCCTTACTTTTTCAATAAAATTTTATACTTTTTATATAAATTAGAATTTTGGATCTATCTCTTCTCTTTGAATATGTTTTAAATCCTTTAATCTTAAATGTGTTGTTTCCATTATTTTATTCCAAGGTTCACCATCAATGATCATTTTTTTTGCTACATCTCTACTTAATAGTGTATCTAATTTTTTCATTTTAAAAACCTCCTTATCTTTTGATACTATTATTTTATGGCTTTTTAAAAAACTTATTCGAGTTATAAATTTCATATTATTAACGCTTTAATGAATTTTAGAATAATTATCCAAATTTAATATTTTTAATTAAAAAGAAAACAGCATAGCAAATAATATTTACTACACTG
>NZ_CBYM010000040.1 GCF_000577815.1 Clostridium saudiense
GGGCAACTCCATATGAATTTGTGTTTTGTAATATCCATACAAAAGTCTTATGGAATTTTAGGAGATAAAAGAAAAATGGACATACCCCAGCTACCAAACTAAGAGTAAGTCCAAACAAAACAAATCAATATAAGTATAATACAAAAAACATAAAAAATATAGATGTTAGAAAGAGGAAAGTAATAATGGCAGGAAGACGAATGTTTGCAAAGACGATTATAGATAGTTATATTTTTCTAGATATGCCTTTGAGTACACAAGCATTATATTTTCATCTTAGCATGAGAGCTGATGATGATGGATTTATAAATAATTCTAAGAAAATTCAGAGAATGATAGGTTGTGGAGATGATGACTTAAAGCTATTAATAGCAAAAAAATTTTTAATACCATTTGAGTCAGGTGTTGTGGTCATTAAACATTGGAGAATTCATAATTACATTCAGAATGATAGATATACAGAAACAAATTATAAGTTTGAAAAATCCATGCTAAATATAGATGAAAATAAATCTTACACGTTCGAAGAAACTGGAAGAAAATTGATAAAAAATAAGATAGTTAATATTAAAAATGCACCGTATCCAAAATGTATACATGATGGTTACACTTCGGATACACAGGATAGGATAGGTAAGGATAGGATAGGTAAGGATAGGATAGGTAAGAACAACCTAGAAGAGATAACTGAGGATATTTGTAGTAGTATAGAAAAAGACTTAGATGTATTTAAGCATTTTGAAAAGTGTGGCTTTATAGTAAATGCAATGTTAATGGAGCAAATATCTAGTGATATAGAAGTTTATAGCAAACAATGGTTAATAGATGCAGCAACCGAAGCTATGAATAGAGGGAAAATTAATAATTATAAATATGTTTTAGGAATATTACAAAATTGGTTATCAAAAGGAAGGAGTGAAAGTGATGGAAGTAGCAGAATTACTAGCAACAACAATAGGGAAAAGTCTGATGAATGGGTTGGATTATGATACTACTATAAAAGTTTGTGAAAAGTGTGGAGATCCAATTCAAAAAGATATTGTAATTCTAAATGTTCTTAGAAGAGTTCCTATAGTTTGTAGTTGTAGAAAGAAAGAGCTAGAGGAAAAAGCAATTGAAGATGAGAATAAGGAAAAGCAAATTAGATTAAATAGCATATTTAAAAATAGTTTAATGGATGAAAAATTTAAACAATGCACATTTGAAAATTGGAATCATGATATTGGTTCAGAAAAGATTTTTAACATATGTAGTAAATATGCTAGTAACTTTACTAAAGCTAAAGAAAACAATTTAGGTTTATTAATATACGGAGCTCCTGGTAATGGGAAAACTCATGCAACTGCTTGTATAGCTAATTATTTAATGCTAAGAGGAACGCCGACAATTTGTGTAAGTATTAATAAAATGCTTGAAAGAATAAAGGAGACATATTCTTCTTATGGAAAAGAGGGAGAAGAAACTATACTAAAGAGCTTATCTAATGCAGATTTATTAATAATTGATGATTTAGGTACTGAACAAAAAAATGAGTGGTCAGCATCTAAAATATACAACATTATTGATAGCAGGTATAGAAATTCATTACCAACAATTATAACAACAAATATTAATATTAATGACTTGGAAAATATGTATCACAAAAGAACTTATGACAGGCTGATGGAAATGTGTACACCAGTAGTAAGTGATGGTAAGAGTATAAGAGCTCAAAAAGGTAAAGAAAAGTTTAATATATTAAGAGAAATTATAGGATAGTTTGCTATTAATGCTTTAGGGCATTTATATAAATAAAAAATATTAAAGAAAGGACCTTTGGACAGGCTATTAAAAGTAGTGGGGATTACAGATTTAGAATGTTTAAGTTCCTTTCAGAGATATTTATCTGGAGTAGATCATGGATAAAGAGGAATTAGAAGATATTATAACAAGGACAGTTGAATATTACTTTGAAGGCTTAACTTTTAAAGAAGCTATAAATAAAGCGTTAGAAGAAGGGTGAAAATATGGAAATAACTTATGTATACAGAGAAAGATGGAATGGAGAATACAAAGAAAAAAGATTTGATAGTTATGAAAGCTTAGGTAAATGGGTAGCAGATAATGCTACTGAAATAATAAACATAGATTGTATTCAGGAAGAAGATTAGAGAATAATTTGAAATGTTGATATATGTATGGAGGGAGTTTATGAATAACAAGAAAATGGATTATTTTGGGTGTGAAATAAATTACAGTTGCAATGAATGTGAGTGTTTTGAAAGTGATACGTCGAGCAAAAAGGAATTTTTATGCTGTAAGTATTGTTTTAATAATGTTATTTGTTGCGAAGAATGTACTAAAAACAATGAATCATTTTGAAATTATTGCGAACTAAATTATCTTTGAAAATTGAATAGTACGGTATTAACATAAGTATGTAAAATTCAGGAATTTTATTGTATAATTTTATTATATTATAAAAGGAAGGAGAGAGAATATGCTTTTGGGGGATGCAATAGGAAATATATTATCTATAGGATTAATTATTTTCGTTATATTATACATATTTTATTTAATCATCAAGATTGCTGTTAAGCATGCTATAATATCACTTTTACCTAAAATAAAGTCAGATGTTAAACAGGCTGTTATTGATGGAGTTAAGAAATGTGATTTAGAGAAAATTAATAATTAGCATAGTTAAAAAATAGATATTAAATATATTAAAAATACCGTATTATTCAAAAAAAGAATATACGGTATTTTTGGTGCGCAATTCAAAAACAGGAGGAAGAGAATGTATTATAGAGCAGATGTATATAAGGATGCAGTAGTCAAAAATAGTTTTATTGCAAATAGCGTAGACGTTTTAAAAAGTAAAGCAGAGCCTTATATAAAAGACGATAAAGTTACACAAATAGTAGTGTCAGAGGTTAAAGATATTGGATTCTTTAAAGTTCCGTCTGAACTGGAAGAGTATTTAAAATGTAAAATATTATAGTGAATGATTCAAAAATAGAAGTTTGAATATATTGCGAGCGACATTAATGTCGGTACCATGGACGAAAAGTACAAGCAAAGTTCGGATTTAAGGAGAGTTTTATGTTATTAAGAAATTTTTTAGATTTATTAGTCCAAGAACAAGATGTAAAGATATTTTCAACTGAATTAAGTGGAGATGAAGCAGTTTATATAGGTGATGCTATAAATTGTCCTTATTGGATAGCAGAATATCACTTAGAGGATGGTAGTAGTAATAAAATTTTTGTGGATAGTGAAGGTTATCTAAATATTTACTGTGAACATAGGGAGGAAGAGTAATGAAAATTAGATTATGTTATAGAGTAGAAAAAGAAGCTGGATGGGGAGAAGATGAACATGGAAATCCAACAGAAGTTTATAGTTGTGTTAAGTTAGATTGTAAAACTTATAATATTCCAAAACAGGAATATAAAGAGTTAGTTGAAGCAGGAAAGAAATTAACAGCAGTAAGCTTTAATATAGATGAAGATTTAGTTACTCCAATTACATTAAATGAGTATTTAGATAATATGGAGGAAGAGCAATGAAAAGATATAGGGTTGAATCAAGAAGTGGGAAAAATCATTTTAGAGCAGATTGCACAGAGGAAGAATTAGAATATTGGAAAGCATTATGCAAATATGATTCTATAGAGAATAAAGGTAAATGTTATTATAGGGAGTTTCCAGTTAGTAAAAATAAAAAGATTTTTTATGCTAAAGATAATCCAAATATGACAGCAGAAGAATTAGAGTTAATTCGTAAAAAATTAGGATGATTTAATGAACAATTCAAAAAATAGAAGTTTGAAAATATTGCGAAGTAGATGGAGGCATAAACATGAGGAAATTTAAAGTTGTAGTTACTGCTATAAAAGAATTTGAAATAGAACTTGATGATGTAAAAATAACAGAAGAAGAATTAGATGGTTTTGAATCAGTTTTTTACCCATTGGATGAAGAAGATGACAGAATTAAATCAATGGCAGGAGATTATTGTAGATTAAGAGCTAAATATGGACAAGGATTTATAGAAGGATATGGACATGTGTTAGAGAAAGGTAGAGTTCCATTTTCAGCCAAAATGGCCAATGTAGAGCCTAATGATGCAATAAATATAGTAGATTATAATGGTTATGAAGATGTTGAAGTTTGTGAATTATAATCCGCAATTTGAAAATATTGCGAACTAAATGATCTTTAAAAATTTAATAATACGGTGAAGACTTTATGTGTAACTATAGAATTAACAAAAAATATTGTTAAACAATAAAAAAATAATGCTAAACAATAAAAAAATTGTTTAACATTATATTTATCTGTATAATATAAATAATAAATGAATTATATAAAATGGAGATATATTATGAAAAGAGAGATTATATTTTTTGTTGAATTTGTTAGTTTAATCATATTAATTATAGGATATAAATTATTAGTATATGTTTTAAAAATTAATAATCTTGCACTTATGAATTTTCCATGTTTTATATTTACTGGGATTTTTATTGTTTTATCATTTTTAATTTTAATTCAGATAGTAATAATTATATATAATAGTGTTAAAAGTAAAATATTAAAGGGAACAATAATAATTACATCAATTATAGGTAGTATTATCTTTTTTTTATATTCATTACTAATACTTGCTTTTATGTATAATCCAGAACATATAATAGAAAAGGAAAATAAAAAAATGGTTGCTTGCGTTAAGAGTTTTTTGCAAGTTAGAGTTGCTTATTATGATTATGTAAATTGCTTTGTACGAGGAAACCAGGTAAGAATTTCTGAAGATTATGGCAGTGGCGGATATGACCCATTTGAAATAGATAAAATGCCATCACCACAAAAATATATATATTACGATGAAAATGGAAATATAATTAAATCTAACTGGTAAATCTAATTTTTAGAGTGATTTTGATTGATATTAAGACAATAAAATTATATATGAAATATGAAGAAATACCGTATTATTCAAAAAAGAATATGCGGTATTTTTTAGTGCACAATTCAAAAAAAAGAAAGTGATTATAAGAAATGTTGGAAATAAATAAGGCAAGGGAACAACAGTTAAAAGAAAGAATTAAAAGATTAGAAAGCTATGTTTATGAAGGTGATGATACACCACAGCTTAAGAAAATATATGAAGATCAAATACAATTTTTAAGAGAAGAGTTGAAAGAGTTAAAAAATAAAAATTAATCGAAAATAAAATACTCGTAAGTGAGTAATTATGTATAAAGGAGATAGAATGAGAGAAGAAAAGCTAAAAGACATAAGAGAAAAATTACAATTATACCCAATAAGAACAATTAAAATAGAAGATATGAAACTTGAATTAGAAGAATTAGAGCTAGGAGAAACTTTAAAGTCACAGGGATATGAAGAAGCAGTACAATGTTCTCCAAGATGTAAAAACAATGATGAATTAATTTATAAAAAAAATAGCTTAAAAGCAAGAATAGCTTATTATGAAACAGTAAATAAAAGAGTTGACAATTGGCTAAATTTAATTAAAACTTTAAAAGCTAAAGAAGCTATTATATGCATATATATAAATAAAATGAGTAAAACACAAGCTGCTAAAAGGTTGGATAGATGCAGGAGACAAATAGATAATTTAGTAAGACAAGGTGAAGAAGAAATATATAATTCAATTTATAACAAGAGTGAAAATTTCCATAAAGTTTCTTAGAAATTTCTATAAAATTTCCGAAAAATTTCTCACAAATTTCTAAAAATACATGATATCCTAGTATTATAGAAAATATGGAAAGCGCTTAGACAAGTTCTAAGTGCTTTTTTTTATTAAAAAAGAGGTGAGTGTATTGTGACGATAAGAGAAATATTAAAAGAAGCTCAACCAGATTATTATAGTAAGTTAGTTAAGAATCACTCCAATAAAAAGCCTAAAAAACTAACTGAAAAAGAAATTAAAGAGTTGATGAGGCATAGTTCCTATAAAAGAGGAGCTGGTGGAGCTATTAGGCAGGTGAGATGATTTGTCAAGAAAGAGACCATCTAAGCCTATTAAATCAAAAGAAAAAGTTTTAGATATACAAGATTATTTAAAATATAAAAATGAAAGAGATTATATATTATTTTTAATTGGAGTAACGACTGGTTATAGAGCAGGAGATTTAGTTAAATTAAAAGTAAGGGATATAAAAGAAGCATTAAAACGTGGTGAGTTCACTATCTATGAAGGTAAAAAAATGAACTCCAAAAATATAAGAGAAAAGAACAGAAAACCTAGAAGTGTTGAACTATTACCAAAGGTTGCTAAGATACTCAAAGAATATATAAGAGATAAAAGAGATTATGAATATATGTTTCAGAGTAGAAAGGGTAATAATCAACCAATTGGTGTACAAGCAGTTAGCAATATCTTAAAAAATGCTGCAGAATACTTTGGGTTATATAATATAAGTGCTCATAGTATGAGGAAAACTTATGCATATAAAATATATATAGATAGTGGATGTGACATAGTAGCTGTAAAAGAATTATTAGGTCATAGGAGCATTGAAGAAACTAAAGCTTATATAGGGCTAGATAGGGAAAAATATCATCAGTATAGCAAAGCATTAAATGACTTTGTAAGATGATATTTATTTTTTTAGACTATGAATGTTTAATTTTTGAGTATATCAATATTAAGGTGAAAAAAATTATTGCATATATTAGTAATAAAAAATAAAAATGAATGTGTGATTCTCCATGATAATAAAACATTCAAATGAGAAAATACGAACAATGAAATCAATAATATTAATAACATTTGCTAATAAAAAGAGGTGATTTTATGAATAAATATTTTGCTTATGAATGTACTGAATGTGGATTAATAAGTGTATATAAAGAAAATAAAGATGGTATAGGGTGCATAGAGTGCAAAGGATTTATATTACCAATAGGAAAAGCAGCAGTTAAGGAACAAAATAAAAAGGTACAAGGATTATCAGTAAAAATAAATGTTGATACTACTGAATTAGATGAAGCATTAGAAAAAGCACAGATATTAAAAGATATAACAGAAGCACATAAAAAAGTATTGATAATACAAGCCAAAGCATTAATGAGAAGAGAAGATATCGAAAAAGAAGAAGCTAGAATAAAAGATATTACTGGAATGAAGGTTTGCATAGTCAATAAGCATTTTGAGGTTATTAGGATTGATACAGGAGTAAATAATGGCTAGGGAATTTGCAAAGAAGTTTTACAATAGTCAAAAGTGGAAAAATCGTAGAGAAGAAATATTTAATAAGTATTTTGGTATATGTGCTGAATGTGGTAAGCCAGGGGAAGAAGTGCATCATATAGAATTCTTAACACCATTAAATATAAATGATCCAGAAATTACTTTAGGGGATAACAATGTAATTTTGCTATGTAAAGATTGTCACTTTAATAAGCACAGAGAAACTAATCCATTAGCTAAGAACTTTAAGAATAAGAAAAGAGTAGCTACATCAAATGGTTATTACTTTGATGAGGAAGGAAACCTAGTGCCAATAAGTAAGTATATAGTTTATGGTTCTCCTGCTTCTGGTAAGTCAACTTATGTAAGAGAACATAGAGCAGTAGGTGATTTAGTTGTAGACCTAGACTTGATTAAACAAGCTATAAGTATGGTAAGTAGAACTAATGATACAGATAATTTATTAGATATAACATTAGGGATAAGAGATTACATATACAAAAGAATAGAAGAGAATGATATAAATACTAAATCTATATGGATTATAGCATCACTACCAAAGAGAAAAGAAAGAGAAGAGTTAAGCAAGAGGTTAGGAGCTGACTTAATCTTTATAGATAAAGATATAAATGAATGTCTTAACAATGCATACTTAGATACTAATAGAAAAGATAAAACGTTAGAGAAATATATTATAGAAAAATGGTTTGCTAACTATGAACCATAGGCCCCCCTATAAAAAAGTATAGGGAGGGGTACGGAAGACCGTTGGAGTTGGGACTTCAATTTTACTCCGAACAAAATTTAAAAAAAGGGAGGGGGGATAATTTTGGATATATCCGAACAATTAGAAAGAGAAAAAAAGATTAAGAGTGAAATAAATAGACTTAAGAAACTATACAAGGATTTATCAAAAGATAAAGCCAAGGTACTTGAAGGATTAATTAAAGATGCAGCATTCATGAGAATAACTTTAGATGAATTTAGGGAAGTTTTAATTAGACATGGAACTACTGAAATTTTCAAGCAAGGTAAACAAGAGATAAAAGTCGAAAGGCATGAATCTAAATTATATTTACCTTACATACAAAAATACTCACAGGTTATGAAACAATTAATAGATCTATTACCACCAGAAGAGCAAAAGAAAGAAGCTGATGCATTAACTGAATTTGTGAATAGGAGGAAAAATAGGAAATGACCTACATAGAGGAATATTACAATAAGATAATGTCTGGTGAGATTATAGCTTGTAAGAGAATAAAGCAAGTTTATACAATGCTTGTAGATAAAATACATCATCCAGAGAAATATGATCCTTGGGTATTTGATAAAGAGTATGCAGATGATGCGATAGATTTTATAGAAACCTTTTGCAAACAAGCACAGGGAGATTTAGGAGCATCATTAAAATTAGAATTGTTTCAAAAAGCAAAGCATCAAGCAGTTTATGGATTTGTTCATAAGAAAACTAGATTAAGACAGTATCAGGAAGTATTAGATATTAGAGGACGTAAGAATGGCAAGACTACAGAGCTTGCAGCAGATGAATTATATATGTTAGTTGGTGATGGAGAAGGTTCTCCAGAAGTCTATAATATAGCTACTAAATTAGACCAGGCTAAAAAGGGGTTTAATGAATGTTATAAGATGGTTCAGCAATCACCAGATTTAAGTAAGAATCTTAAGAAAAGAAAGTCAGATATTTATTTCCCATTGAACTATGGAAGTCTACAAGCACTTGCAAGTAATTCTAATGGGTTAGATGGTTTAAATTCTCATATGGTAACTATAGATGAACTAGCAGCTATTAAAAATAGAGATATATACGACCTAATGAAGCAGTCAATGTCTGCACGAAGACAGCCACTTTTAAATTGCATTACTACTAATGGATTTATTAGAGGTGGTATTTTTGATGCACAGTATGAGTATGCCTGCAATGTGTTAGATGGGAAAGTCAAGGATGATAGATTCTTGGCTTTTATTTATGAACTTGATGATAAGGACGAATGGGACAAAGAAGAGTGTTGGATTAAAGCTAATCCAGGACTTGGAGTTATTAAAAGTTTTGATTTTCTTAGAGATTGTGTAAATAAGGCTAAAGCAGATCCTGCTTTTAAAGCTACAGTTATGGTAAAAGATTTTAACATGAAAGAAAATTCAGCTTGTACTTGGCTTAGATGGGATGAACTTAACAATGAAACTAAATTCGATATTAAGTCTATGGGGTTCAGATATGGAATTGGTTGTTTTGACTTAGCAGAAACTACAGACTTAGCAGCTGCTAAAGTTCTATGTATGAGGCCAGATGATGAAAATGTATATGTTATTCCTATGTACTTTATTCCAGAAGAAAAATTAAATCAGGAAGAAGATAATAAGGAAGGTGATAATGTTCCTTATAAGCTTTGGGAGAAACTTGGATTATTAAGAGTTTGTCCTGGTAATAAGGTTAATAAATACCATATGTTAGAATGGTTTAAAGAGATAAGGGATGAATTTGATATTTATTTACCTTGGATTGGTTATGATCCTTGGCATGTAGATGATAGTTTACTAGAAGCATATATAAATGAATTTGGTAAAGATGCAATGATAAAAGTAAGACAAGGTACTTTTACATTATCATCACCTATGAAAGAAATGAAAGCAGACCTAGAAGCTCATAAGATTATTTACAATAATAATCCTATAGATAAATGGTGCTTATCAAATATGCAGGTAAAGACAGATATTAATGGGAATATACAGCCTATTAAGGGGCAGGACAACAGAAAGAGAATTGATGGTGGAGTTACTTTAATAATCGGTTATGTAGTTCTTAGAGATAAAATGTCAGATTACTTAGCATTAATTTAATTACTTGAAAGGAGGTGAGGAAAATAAACGTATTGCAAAAGGTAAAAGGCTTTTTTAATAAGAAACCATCAGATATAAGATACAAGCTAGTACAGGATAGTGGTAATGGATTTTATTGTTGGAATGGGAATCTATATAAAAGCGATATTATAAGAAGTTGTATAAGGCCCAAAGCAAAAGCAGTAGGTAAAATGGTAGCAAAGCATATAAGAGAAGGTGAAAATGGATTGAAAGTTAATCCAGAGCCATATATGAAAATGCTTTTACAAGATCCTAATCCTTATATGTCGGGGCAAATGCTATTAGAAAAGATGATTAATCAATTAGAACTTAATAATAATGCATTTGCATTTATAAATCGTGATGAAAATGGATATCCAATTGAGATATATCCAATCAATGCAGCTACAGTCGAAGCTATTTATGATACACATGGACTATTATATTTAAGATTTACACTTAAAAATGGTAAGTTTGTAACATTTGCTTATAGTGATGTTATTCACTTAAGGCAAGATTACAATGAAAATGATGTATTTGGTACAAGTAGATTTGATGCATTACAGCCACTTATGGATATTGTAACAACAACAGACCAGGGGATAGTAAAGGCTATTAAAAATGGTGCTGTAGTAAAATGGCTATTAAAATTTAATAGCTCATTAAGGCCAGAGGATTTAAAGAAGGCAACTAAAGAATTTGTAGATAATTATTTAGCTATTGATAATGAAGTTGGTGGAGCAGCTGCAGCAGATGGTAAATATGATGCTAAACAAGTAGATCCTAAAGATTATGTACCTAATCCAATGCTTGTAGATAAAACACTTCAAAGAGTTTATGGTTTATTTGGTACTAACGATAAAATAATTCAAAGTAAGTACAATGAAAATGAATGGATAAGTTATTTTGAAGCTGAAATTGAACCAATAGCAGTTCAATTAAGCAATGAATATACAAGAAAACTTTTCTCAAGAAGAGAGAGGGGATTTGGTAACAGTATTGTATTTGAAGCATCTAATTTACAATATGCATCAATGTCTACTAAACTTGCTTTAGTTCAAATGGTAGACAGAAGGGCGTTATCTCCTAATGAATGGAGAGCAGTATTTAATTTAGCACCAGTTGAAGGTGGGGATGAATACATAATGAGATTAGATACAGCTACAATAAATACAAAAGAAGAGAATACCTTAAATAATAAGAAAAATTATAAAGGTATAAGAAAAATGAAAAATGAAAAATCAGAAAAAATATATGCTGTAGACTTTGATGGAACTCTTTGCAAAAATATTTACCCTAAAATTGGTGATGCAAAAGAAGATGTTATTAATTATGTTAAGAATCTAAAAGATAATGGGAATAAATTAATTCTTTGGACTTGTAGAACTGGTGAAGAGTTAGATAATGCTATTTCATGGTGTTCTGAAAGAGGGATAGAATTTGATGCTATAAATGAAAATTTAGCAAAAACTATTGAAGAGTACGGAACAGATCCAAGAAAAATATCAGCAGATTGTTATTTAGATGATAAGGCATTAAATTCTGATGATGTTTAACTTGAAAGGAGGTGAGGAAATTGGATATTGAAATCAGAGGTGAAATACTTGATGATGATTGGGGCGAATGGTATGAGTGGTTAGGTTATTCATGCACATATCCTAGAAAAGTTATCAATCAATTAAAATTAGCTAATGGGGAGCCTATAACAGTAAAAATTAATTCTCCTGGTGGGGATATATTTGCTGCATCAGAAATTTATACAGAGTTAAGAGGTTATTCTGGAGAGGTTACTATAAACATAACAGGAATTGCAGCAAGTGCAGGAAGTGTTATAGCTATGGCAGGCAAAAGCAGAATGTCTCCAACGGCTCAAATAATGGTTCATAATGTATCAACAGGCACTTATGGAGATTATAGAGATATGGACCATGCATCAGAGATATTAAAAAATGCAAATGATACTATAGCAAATGCTTATATGTGCAAAACTGGAATGAGTAGAGAAGAAGCTTTGGAGCTTATGAACAATGAAACTTATTTATCAGCACAAAAGGCAAAGGAACTAGGCTTAATTGATGAAATAATGTTTGAAGATGACAATAAAGTCAATCTATCAGCATTGAGTAATTTAAAAATGAATAAGCTATATAATTCTATGGCATATTCGCCAGTAGATTTAATTAAAAATTTAAAGAACAGATTTAATGATGAAAGTCATCCTATTCAAAGTCAAAAGAATAAGGATGATTTTTTATTGGAGCAAAAGGCTAAATCACTAATTAATTTAATGAAAATTGGAGGAATACAATAATGTTTAAAAACAGAGAAGATTATTTAAATCAAAGACAAGCTTTAGTAAATAAAGCTCAACAATTACACAAGGAAGGTAAGTATGAAGATTCTATGGCAGTTGGCCCAGAAATAGAAAATTTAGATAAGTCTTTCGATAACTTTGCTAAATCACAAGCAAATTTAAAAGCTTTAGAAGATAACAAAGTACCTATAAACTTAGGGAACTTATCAAATGATGCTGTAGAAGGTACTGTAATTGATAAGTTAAATAATAAAGGTGAAGGACAAGAAGAAGGTAAAGAGCCTACAGCTTATGTAAATGCATGGGCAAAAGATATGCTAGGAATGCAAATGACTAATCAAGAAAAGTCAGCATTTAACCTAGTGAATCAATTCACTCATACTACAGCTAATACAGGGATAGTTATTCCAGAAACAGTTATGACTGGAATTTGGAAAGAAATCGAAGAGCAATACCCTTTATGGAATGATGTATTTAAGACATACATAAAAGGAAAGGTTACTTTATTAAAGTCAGATAGCTCAACAGATGCTAAATGGTATGATGAAGTGACTAAGGTAGAAGATGGAAAAGAAACTTTTGCAGAAGCTACTTTAAACGGATGTGAATTAGCTAGATGTGTTACTGTTTCATGGAAGTTAAAAGAAATGGCTATAGATGAATTTATACCATTTATTCAAGGGCAATTATCAGAAAAGATTGGTGCAGCTTTAGGATATGGGGTATCACATGGAAGAGGTACACCAGGTGTTTCAGATGGTTGGAAAGAAGAACCTATGGGGATTGTAACAGTATTAAATAAGGCAGAAAATACAAGCCAAGTAATAGAGTATGAAGGAACAGAGCCAACATACAAACAAATGACAGGAGCTATGGCAAAGGTTAAAGGGGCATATAAGAATGGTGCTGCAATTTATGCGAATGGTACAACTATTTGGAATGAACTTGCAAATATAGTTGATGCTACTGGAAAGCCTTATTTTGTTGCTAATCCTATTGCAGGTGGAGTTGGTACAATACTTGGTAAGGTTGTAAAAGAAGATGATAGTATGTCAGATGGAGAAATCTTAATCGGAAATCCTAACAGAGGATATCATGCAAATATCAATAAGCAAGTATTACTTGATAGTGAAGATCATAAAAAGGAAAGAGAAACAGATTACTTAGCTTATGGTATAGTAGATGGGAATGTAAGAACAGTAAAAGCATTTGCTTTATTAAAAAAAAAGTCACTCTAAGAGAGTTTAATAATAATGATTCACTACTTGATGGAGAAGTTAATAAAAGATTATATAATTCAGAATTAGATGAGAATTCTAGAGATGAATTAAATGATAAAACAGTAGCAGAACTTAAAGACATTGCTAGGACTAATGGATTAACAGGCTATTCATCATTAAATAAAGAGGAATTAGTTGAAGTAATAAGAGCCACTATATAGTGGTTCTTTTTTCTTTATCTTTGGGAGGCAATATGTTATTTGAAAAAATAAAAAGAAACTTAAGAGTAAGTATAAATGCATTTGATGAAGATATTAGGGATTTAATAGAAGCAGCTAAAAAGGACATGGAAAGTCATGGAGTTAAAAAGATTGAAGAGGATGATCCATTAATAATAAGAGCAGTTGATTTATATTGCAAATGCTATTTTTACTTAGAGAATAAGGATTCAGAAAGATATTTAGAAAGCTATAAATCATTAAGAGATCATTTAAGTTTGGCAGGTGATTATAATCATGAATGATGTTATAGAGTTAGAATGTGTTAACTATAAAGAGAGTGACGATATAGGGGATGCGGTAAAAGGTGAAGCATATTGGAATAGAATATATGCTAAGAAAAAATCTATTACACAAAGTGAATTTTACCAGGCACAAGCACAAGGATTTAAACCAGAATTAAAATTTGAAATTAATTCATTTGAATATGAGGACAATAAAAAGATTAGGTATAAAGGAAGAATATATAAAATTCTTAGGACCTATGAAGTTTCAACAGAGAAAATGGAAATTGTGTGTATAGGTAATATAAATGGCAATTCCTAAGAGCGTTATTAAGTTTAAAAAAGGTAATGTTGAGTTTATTAGTAATGTTGATAGAGTTCAATATACCTTAAATGAATTAACTAGAGCAGCTTTAAGAGATACTGGTAAATTCTTATGTAATAGGTTTAGAAGCGGTTATTATGGCTTGTTTAAAAAGAAAAAAGGTTCAGTAGGAAAGTATACACAATATTGGGTAAGAAAAAAGGATTTAGACCTACAAATAGGGATAAAACCAAACGCCTTTTATGGTGGATTCCAGGAATTTGGGACAAGTAAAACTAAGAAATTAGGGTTATTAACCAAGATCACAGAGAGTAATATTGCAAAGATAGTAGAAATACAATCCAAGTATTTAAGTTCTTTAGAGGATGAAGCGAAGGCATTAGCATTAATAAATGAAGGAGAGTACAAAGGAGGGGCAGATGGCGACTAAAACAATAGAGCTTAGAAAAGTAGTAACTAAGCTATTAAAAGAAGTTAATAAACAAGTTTACTATGAAAGTGCTACAGATGAAGCAACATTCCCTTACATTGTATATAACTTTGATACTGTTAATTTAAATAATTATCCAAGGGATGATATTTTCTTAACTATAGATGTATGGGACCAGGGTGGAACTAGCACAACGGTTGAAACTTTGGCAGATAACATTGAAGAAGCTTTAAACATGGAGAATAAGCCAAGTGATAAAGTGATGCCAACTTTTTATTTAGAGGACAGAAGATCTATATCAGATGAAGATGAAACCATAAGAAGAAGGCAGCTAAAATTTACAATACAAAATTACTATATAGGAGGACGATAATATGCCAAATCCACAAAGATTATTATTAGGTCATGGGGTGTATTCTATTGGTGAGGTACCAGTTGGATTAACTCGTGGCGGTGGTCAATTTGTAGTTGAAAAGGAATATAGAAATATTGAAGCAGATGGGGATAGGGGACCTGTAAAGGGTAGAATTAACCAGGACAAGTCAACGCCTAAATTAACAGTTAATGCATTAGAGGTAATAACTGAAAATATACCAAAGATGTATGCAGCAGTTAAGGCAACAAAAGAATCAGAAGAACAAAAGACTATAGTAACAGGAAAAGGAAAGATAGAAGATTCAGATTACAATGACTTTGTAAAGTGGACAGGAAAGACCAAAGGAGGTAGAAGTGTTGTAATTAAGTTATTTAATGCAATAAACTTAGAAAACTTTGATTGGTCACTAGCCGATAAAGATGAAGTTGTGGCAGCATTAACATTTACAGGATGCTATTTAGAAGATAGTCCAGAAGATTATGAGCCATGGGAAATTGAATACTTAGACTAATAAATAGATTAACACAAGGAAGGGACAACCCTTCCTTTTTATTTAGGAGGAATACGATAATGAGAAAATTAAATACAAGTGATGTTTTTGCATTTACAAGATTAGTTAAGGAAATTGGATTAAAGGAAGAGATTAAAAATATTACTGCAAAGGTTGCAGAGGAAACAGATGTTAAAGCATTAGGGATTGATATTATCTTTACTTTAATAGAAAAGTTTTCAGAAGTTAATTCAGAAAATGCATTATATGAGTTTCTAAGTAGACCTTTAGAAATATCTAAGGAAGAGGTTGGAACCATGGATCTATTTGATTTAGTTGAAAAAATAATGCAAATAGCAGACGTGGAGAAGTGGAAAACTTTTTTAAAATTAGCAATTCGATAGACTTAATCGAAGTTGAGGAATTGCTTTTAAGTAGGTATGTCAATCTGGATTATATTTTAAATCTAGGATTTTATGAAGGCTATGAGCTTATTATAAAAGCTTATGAGAAAGAGTTAGAAGCTAAAGCTTGGGATAGATGGCTTGTAGATTATAGAAAAATGAGTAAGGAAAACTTTATAAGTTTTGAAGAGTATAAGGAAAACTTATTCACTATGAACACTATCCAGGAAAAATACTTAACAAAAGAAGAACTTCTCAAAGAAGCTGCAGAAATTGAGAGAAAAATCACTAATAAGAAAAGAGGTGATTAGTTGGCAATAGAAGTATTTAAGCTCTTTGGGAGCATCATGGTTAAAAATGATGAAGCTAATAAGAACATCAGCAAGACAGAAGAAAAGGCAGAGGGATTAGGCAAAAAGCTTATTGGTGGTATTGGTACTGCTGCAAAGTGGGGGGCTGCAATAGCAGCAGCCGCAGGAACTGCAGCAGTAGGATTAGGAACAGTAGCAACAAAGGCAGCAATGGACTTTGAAGCTCAAATGTCAAATGTAGCAACCTTGTTAGATGGTGATGTAAATAAACGTGTTGGAGAGTTAGGGGATACCGTTAAAAAGCTTTCAATAGATACAGGAACATCAACTGACCTGTTAACAGATGGTTTATACCAGGTAATATCAGCCTTTGGAGATACCGCAGACAGTATGGGAATATTGGAAACTGCAAGTAAAGGAGCAAAGGCAGGTAATGCAACAGTTACAGATTCGGTTAACTTGTTAGCTGCAGTAACAAAAGGTTACGGTGATACATCAGCAGCAGCAGCAGAAAAAGCATCCGACCTGGCGTTTTTAACTGTTAAGTTGGGGCAAACTTCATTCCCAGAACTTGCATCAAGTATGGGTAAAGTAATTCCATTAGCATCAACAATGAAAGTAAGCCAAGAGGAATTATTCGGAGCAATGGCAACATTAACAGGGGTTACAGGTAACACCGCAGAAGTTTCTACACAGTTAAGAGCAACAATTCAAGGGATGTTACAACCTACAACCGCAATGGCAGGAAAGATAAAAGAGTTAGGCTATGAAAATGGTCAAGCTATGATTGAATCTTTAGGACTACAAGGAACACTTGATAAGCTTAAAGATAGTGTAGGCGGAAATGAGATAGCATTTAGTGAACTATTTGGTTCAGTAGAAGCAAAAAATGCAGTATTAGCACTTACAGGAGCACAGGCAGAAAACTTTACAGAGAAGACAAATGCCATGAAAGATGCAGTAGGAGCAACAGATGCAGCATTTAAGAAGCAAACTGATAATGTTAAAGCGAATTTTGGGAAACTAAAGAATACATTTGATGTAATGATGATTAGTTTAGGTGAGAAATTCTTACCTGTACTTAATGATCTATTAAAATGGGTAGATAGTAAAATGCCATATATTCAAAAAATCTTGGAAACTACATTTGATACAATAGGCGGAGTAGTTTCGTGGGTTGGTGGAATACTCCGAGATTTTGGAGAAGTAGCCAATGGAATTTTTGGGTTAGTTGGAGGAAAGTTTGAAGAAATGAAAAACGCCTTCAATAATTCAATGGATGAATTTGACGATTATGGAGAAGCATTTAAAAGTATGCTAGAGGTCATAATGGGACCAATAGGGGGTTTACCTATATTTGAGGAAATAGGAAAGATAATGTCAGCTATACATGAGATTATAGCAAGAGTTAAAGGTGGAGAAGGTATTGCAGAAGCTTTTAAAGCAGCCTTTGAGTGGAGAGATTCAACCGTAGGAAATGCATTACTTGACCTTATTGGATTTTGTACAACTATTTTCCAAAGTATAGAATCAGTTATAAGAACTGTAATAGAAAACTTAGGTCCAATTTTTGACGGATTGAAAAATCTATTTAGTATTACAATGAGTGCATTAGCTACCGCCTGGGAAAGTTGGGGTAAACCAATATGGGGATTCTTTGTTGAAGCAGTTCAAAAGGTGGCAGAAGTATTTAATTATGTATGGCCAATAGTAGCAAATATTTTTAGTGGTTTATGTGATACACTAAGTAATTTATGGTTTAGCATATTAAAACCTGTATTTGAAGCAATAGGATCATTTGTACAGAGTGTATTATTACCTATTTTTTCTGGTGCATTTAATGATATAGCAAATGCAGTTATGACCGCATTTAATTTCATAGGAACGCTATGGAATACAGTTTTAAAACCAATACTAGACGGTATTATTAATTTTGTTGGTGGTATTTTTAGTGGTAATTGGTCGCAGGTTTGGACTGGAATAACTCAAATGCTAACAGGTATATGGGGAGCTATAAAGATGATTATATGGTCGCCAATAGAGTGGGCGATTAATAAAATAAGCGGAATAGTAGACAGTATAACTGCACCGTTTAGACAAGCTGCAGATGCAATAGGAAATATATGGTCAAGTATTAAAAGTGTATTTAAGTTACCTCACTTTACTTTTAGTGGTTCAATGAATCCATTGAAATGGTTAGATGAAGGATTACCAAAGGTAGGCGTTGAATGGTACGCTAAAGGAGGGGTAATGCATCAGCCTACTGTATTTGGAATGAATGGACCTAATGCAATGGTAGGCGGAGAAGCAGGACCAGAAGCAGTAGCACCAATAGAAACATTAATGGACTATGTAAGAACTGCAGTAGCAGAGGGCATGGGAAATAATAGCGTAGACTATAATAGACTATTTAGTATTATGGTTGAAGCATTCACACAGGCTATTGTAGCAACAGGAATGAATAACATGGCTTTCTATGTAGATAAAGAAAAACTAGGTCAAGCAATGGCAGGAACTAATGATAAAATAGATGGTCAAAGAATGAAACTAGCAGAAAGGGGGTTGATTCTTGAATAATGGCTTATGGTATTAGAAAAAATAATAAACATAGTTTTGATGATTTTGGGTTAACTATAAAATCTAAAAAAATAGGAAATCCAAAGAAGAATAAAATTAAAGAAGAGGTCCCCTTTATGAATGGATCATATGACTTTAGTTTACTATATGGGGAGCAAACTTATTCAGAAAGACAGTTAGAATATACTTTTAACTTAAATGAAAGAAATAAGATAGCAATGAATATAAAGAAAATGCAAGTCCTGGAATGGTTAAATGATGGAGGTAAACAACCTCTATATGATGATACTATACCAGGATTTTATTTTCTGGCAGAGGTTGAAGATGATGACTTTAGCGAAGAGGGAAGCAATGGAGAAATAACAGTAACATTTAATGCGTATCCTTATAAAATTTCATCAAGAAATGAAGGGCATGACATTTGGGATGATTTTAACTTTGAGTTAGATTATGCACAAGATACAAAGTTTACTGTAGCAGGTGAAAAGAGCATAGAGCTTTATAATTTAGGTTCTTCAAGAATAACTCCAACAGTAAAGACAACATCAGCCTTTGATGTAATAAAAGGCGAAATAACTTATAAATTTAATACAGGAGTTACAACCGATTGGAGGTTTATACTTGAAAAGGGATTAAACAATATAGTTATTCGTGGAACAGGTAATATTGAATTTATATTTAAAAGAGAGGTGTTATAGATGTATGAGGTAGTTATATTAAATGATGGGGTAGAAACTATAATAAATGCAGTTTCACCAAGTCCAGAAGCACCAAGGCTACCATCTGGAACTATAAAGCAAGGAATTAATACTATAGATTCATTTACCTTTGAAATATATCCAAGCAATATAGGATATAGTAAAATAAACACATTAACTACATCAGTAGAAATAACAAATAAAATAACCAATGAAAAAGAGTTTAGGGGTAGAGTATTATTACCTACTCCTAAAATGGATTCAAGTGGTAAATTATATACTAATGTAATATGTGAAAGTGAATTAGGTTACCTTAATGATAGTACAACCAGGTACGGTGAATACCATGATATAAGCGTTAGCGACTTTTTAAAAGTTATGATAGATAATCATAATAGTATGGTTACTGCAGATAAAAGGTTTGAATTAGGTATAGTACAAATAACAGGTAAATTATATAGGTTCCTAGACTATGAAAAAACATTTGCAGCAATAAAGGATAAGTTACTTGATAGATTAGGTGGAGAGCTTAGGGTAAGATGGCAAGATGGTAAAAGGTATTTAGATTATTTAATCAAAATAGGGGAAAAGTCAGAATCTGAAATAAGATTAAGTAAAAACCTTAAAACTATAGAGCAGGAAAGAGATCCTACATCAATAATACCTAGATTAGTACCTTTAGGGGCAAAACTTGAAGATAGTGACGAAAGAATAACTATTAAAAGTGTTAATAATGGCAAGGACTATATAGATGATCAAGAAGCTATAGCGGAATTTGGATTAAGTCAAGATTGTATTGTATGGGATGATGTTAATGTACCATCAATATTACTTACTAAGGGTAAAGAAAGGCAAAAAGAAATTAATAGAATAAAGAAAAAGCATAAATTAGAAGCTTTAGACTTATCAATAATTGGACTTGACTTTAATTCTTTTAAAGTAGGGAATGAACATCCTGTAATTAATCCTATTATGAATATAAATGAATATATAAGGATTACAGAAAAAACAACTCAAATACACAACCCACAAAGTTCGTCATTGATGATAGGGGATAAATTTGAAGATATGAAGCAATATAATCTTAATAATAATAAAACTGCAAAGGTATTAGAAACCGTAAGAGGTCAAATAAATACTACTGTAGATGTTGTTGGTAATGTATCTACTGAATTAAATAATACTGTAGAGGTTGTTAATAATACAGTTGAGGTCCTGGCATCAACTAACCAAACAGTAGCAGCATTAAATGCAGCAGTTATTGATATTAACCAGAGCTTACAAGAAAACATAAATAAAACCCTAGAATTAGCAAGAGTAACTAATGAAATAACAGACAGCCTTGAAGTAACAAATCAAAGGGTTGATAAATTAAAAATTAGAGTTAATATGGGGGTTTAATGTATGGAAGAGTATAAAAGAATAGCTGCAGTAGCATTAAATGATACGGAAACAACATTATATACAAATTCAAAGGGTGCTATAGTAAAAACTATATTAATGTGCAACACAGCAGCAGAAGAAGTGGATGTAACACTATCATTGGATAGTGTTATTTTTATATTTAAAATAGCACCTAAAGAAACGGTAATAGTAGATAAAGTGATATTAACAAATGCAGTAAAAGCAAAAGGTAGTGGAGTTAATATTCATATATCAGGAATTCAATTATAAGGAGGTAATTTATGAGTATACAAAATTATTTAAATCAAATAAAAACTGCTGTATTCGGAAAAGATGTAAGGCAATCAATCCATGATGCAATAAAACAATGTTATGATGATGCATCAGTTGATCATGACAATGCCAATATGGAAGTTAAACTTGCAAGAGGAACACATGAAACATTAAATGATAGAATAACTGAAAATGAGAAAAATCAAGAAAATTTAAGTTCGCAATTGGATAAAAAAGTAATGCTTATAAATGAGGAAAATATAGGTTCAGATATTAATTTGAGATTTCATAGAATTAAAATATTATAATAATAAATGTAACAAGTAATTGATAAATGTAAATAAAAGTTATATAATATATACAAACGTACGTTCGATAAAGTTTATAAGGGAGAGAGAAAAAATGAAATCTATTATTGAGATGAAAGATGAAAATGGAAATGAATACTATCCTAAAACAGTTGCTGAAGCTGTTACTTGTAAAAATGGGGAAAATATAGAAAGTGAATTGGAACAAAATATTCGAGAAATATCAGCTAAAATTGAAGCTGTTGAAAATAAAAGTGCAACTAAAACGGAGCTTGAAGTAGAGAGAAATAGAATAAATGGTATTTTAGCACTTCCTGAGGGTTCACCAATGGGAGAAGCAGAGTTGCAAGATATAAGAAATGGAGGAAATGGGAAAGTATATGGTAGTGCTGGTGATGCAGTAAGAGGTCAATATAATGATATTTTAAATGAAGTTAAGTGTGAGTTTAATATAGATTATAGTAACAATATAGTGAAAGGGAAGTATATCAATTCAAGTGGTAATGAGGTCTCTTTAGCTGGATATAACTATGTTAAAATGTTATATGTATATGGGATGTATAGTATAAGACTTGAAAATATTGCAACAAGTGGCGCTGCTTGTATTGTAGCATACGATAAAAACAAAACTCTTATAGGTAAAATAAATACATCTAATTGGACACCTAGTACAGAAACAATTGTATTAAATGATAATATACATTATGTTTCTATCTCATATAGTGATAGTAATACATTAACAATTAATGGGCGAGGTATCAAATATATTGTTTTTAATAATGAGAATAAAGTTAATTCTATAATTAACGATATTTTTGAATTTCCTTTACAAACACCTGTTAAATATAAAAGGGTTAACTCAGTAGGTAAAGTTGTAGCATCTTCTACCGATTCTAAAGTTATAAGTTATATACCTATAAAGCCAAATACAATTATTACATTAGAAAATATAATGACTTTAAATGCTAATGGATATTGTTATGCTTACTACGATAAAAATTTTAAATTTATTAAAATTGGTACTGATAAAAATTGGGAGACTGTAACAATTACAGAAACAACACCTAATGATGCGTATTATGTTAGCATAACTTATAAAGATGGTAATGTACCACGAGTTTATACAAAAGATTTAACTGTTTATAAAAACATAGATGATTATTCTCTAGATAAATATAAAAATACAACTATAATTTGGATTGATGATGATAGTGATAAAGTTGGTATTGAATATGTTTATTCAGCATGTATAAACAAGGGAGTAAATGCAACATTAGCTTGTCTTTCTAAAAAAATTAGCGAAGATACTACACTTAAAACAAGACTTTTGGAAATGGAAGAACAAGGTCTTGAAATGGCATTACATGGTTATACACATGAAAATTCAATATGGAGCAATGACAACTTTGATTCAAAAAGCATTATTAGCAATATAACTAAAGGTTATAGAGAGATGAAAGATTTTCAAAATTACAGACACTTAGTAACACCAAACGGTGCAAATAGCGATATGATTAAATCAATTGCAAAGCGATTTTCACCTTGTCTTGTAAGTGCATGGGAGGGAGTAAATAAAAAAGAGTGGGGCGATAATAGTAGATACAACTTAGGTAGATATTGGATGACTAACCACACACTTGAAGAGTTCAAAACAGTAATCGATGGATTAAGACCTAAAAATGATTTGCTTATTCTTGCAACACATTCTGCGCCTAGTGTAGCTCCATGGGATGCTGAAAAAATAGAAGCAATGTTACAATATGTAAAAGATAGCGGATACAATATTGTTACATTAAGTGAGGGGATTAAATATTTCTTTGATTTATAATTATTGATAAATATTGTTCGTAAAAATTAAAGATATTTTATACTCATGTTTACAAAAAGTTTATTTTATCAGTATAACTTATATGGAGGTGATAAAAATGAAAAATGAAATAAAAAAATGGGGATTACCACCAATATTGGAACAAAGAAAGGTAGATTTTATGTTTGAGCCCAATAAGTTATTAGATAAAATCAACAACACAAAGAAAGATTGTATTGAGAAGTATTATAGAGGTTTACACTCTAAGGATGGTTCAGTTAAATTCTACTTATATGACTTTGAATCAAATGAAATAGTATTTACTATGGATTTTTTTTGGAGTCATAAATTTAGCAAAGAAAAATATATAAAACTTCAAGTGTTATATGTTAATGCGATTGAGCTTAGAAAGAAAGGTATAGCTACTTATTATTTAAAAAAATTACGAGATTATGCTGAAGAAAAAGAGATTTGTAAAATTAAAATATATGTTAATCCCAATAATAAATTATTTGAAAATAAAGAGAATACATTATCTAAAAAAGACTTGATTAAATTCTATAAAAAGATAGAAAATGATAAATTATTTATAGAAATAATAGAATAATTAATATTAAGTAAGAAGTTAGAGTAAAATCTAGCTTCTTTTTTAATATAAAAAAGGAAGGTGTAAAATGGAAAACTTATTAAACTATTTTAAAATTATTGTAGCAACAATAGGAACTGGAGTAACATGGTTATTTGGAACATGGGACACTGCTCTTATTGTTTTAGTGTGCTTTATGGCGTTAGATTATGCAACTGGAGTATTAAGAGCATGGATAAATAAAGAAGTATCTAGCGATATAGGACTTAAAGGTATAGCGAGGAAAACAGTTATATTTATTGTTTTAATAGTATCGGTATTACTAGATAGGCTATTAAATACAGGAACATGGGTATTTAGAACTCTTATATGCTACTTTTATATAGCAAACGAAGGTATTAGCTTATTAGAAAATTGTGCTGGATTAGGATTACCTATACCAGAGAAATTAAAAGATGCATTAGTACAACTTAAAGATGGAGAAAAGAAAGAGTTAAGTAAAGAGCAGGAGTAGATCCTGTTCTTTTAATTTATAAAAATATATTAAAGAAAGAAGGAATGTAAAAATGAAAATCGGAGTAAATGATGGACATACATTAAGTGGAGCTGGAACAGGAGCAGCGGGAATTATAAAAGAAGGAGAACATACTAGATTAGTTGGGGAAGAAGTAAGAAGATTATTAAAGGAAAGAGGTAATACAGTTTATAATTGTACTGTGGATTATGCTTCAACTACAAATGAAAGCTTAGCATTAGTCGTACAACAAGCCAATAGAGAGGACTTAGATTGGTTCATATCAATTCATTTTAATGCTGGAGGAGGACAAGGCGTAGAAGTTTATACTTATGAAGGTAGACAATATCAAGATGCTATTGATGTTTGTAACAATATATCAGCATTAGGATTTAATAATAGAGGTGTTAAAGCTGGTACTGGACTTTATGTAATCAGAAGAACTAAAGCTAAATCTATGCTTATAGAAGTTTGCTTTGTAGATACAGAAGACGCAAAAAAGTATCTTGAAGTTGGATATAAAGCAATTGCAAAGGCTATAGTAGATGCATTAGATAAGCATATAGTTATTGCTCCAGCAACAAACCCTACTCCTAATCAATCAGCTACTGTTAAGAAAGGTGATGATTGGGTTAAGAGATTACAAGAAGAATGCAATAAGCAAGGTTTCTCTAAACAAACTGTAGATGGCATTCCAGGTCCAGCAACTTTAGCTGGCTGTCCAGTTTTAAAGAAAGGAGCTAAAGGGAATATTACTAAATTGCTTCAAGAAAAGCTTGTAAAATTAGGATATTCAACAAATGGGGTAGATGGAATCTTTGGTAATGGAACTCATACTGCTGTAAGAGAGTTTCAAAAAACTAGAGGGCTTTCTATAGATGGAATTGTTGGGCAAAACACTTGGAGAAAATTATTAAATTTATAATTATTTAAGGCTAGTAGGCAGGAGAAATCTTACTTGCTAGCTTTTTTTATTTTAATTTTATAAAATAGGTATCAAAATAATACCAATAAGAGTATAAATTAATACCTAAGTAGAGTATTAAAACAATACTAACAAAGGTATCAAAGTAATACTTAACAATGTATTAATTTGATACCCTATATTTATTACTAAAAATATTTATTATATATATTTATTATTTTTTTTTAAAAGAAAGCCCTTTGGTAGACCAAAGAGCTTTTAATTTATTTTAGTAAATATTATTTGATTAGTTTACAGTATAACTTTCTACAAAATTAATACAATCTAATGCTTTGATGGTATGAAAACTAATTTGATGAGTTGGATATTTAAATTTCATTAATTCAAAGAATTTTTCTTTGTTCATATGTCCTAATGAATATGCTTCAATATAATCATATATAGTATCATCAGCCATAGGTCCAATAACAACATCATAATTATGAGTATTACCACTACGACAATTCACAACAAACTCCAGCCATTCATCATTGTATCCATCGAATTTTTTTATATTCAAAGTTTCTAAGTTATTAATTTCATACACATTAACTATTGAAGTAGTGAACTTACTAGCCCATTTTTCTGCTTGCTCCTTGATACTAGTACAGTAAAATCCCCATGAGAAATCTTTTGTAAATCTATGTTTACGAATTTCAGGATATTCTATCTTCATATAACTCCCATGATATAAAATTTCCTTTTCCATAATATCACCCCACAATTTTGTTAATTTTTATAAGGCTTTTATAAATTATTTTCTTATAAATTATTTTAATTTATATTCGCTAAATAATAATTCTAAAGCTCTATCAACTAATTTTGATTTTGGTATCATAGTTTCTTCACTAAGTTTATCAAGTTTATTATTATAGTCTAAATCTATTGATGTAGTGAATCTAACTCTAGTTTTCAATTCTCTATATTTACTTTTATTTATTTCGTTCATGTAATCACCTCTGTATAAATTTTACTACATATTACTTAAGTTTTGCAAAGTTTATTTAATTTATTTAAGCATTGTGTTGACAAAAGTTTACTTAAGTTTTATAATTAATTCATAAACTTAAGTAAACAAAAGGGGTGAATTAAATGTCACAATCAAAAGTATCTAAAAATTTCATATCATTTAGACAATACATTAGAACTAAGGACTTATCAGTAAATGAACAATATCTTTTAGAATTGCTTTTCGAGTTTCATAATCATAATTTTGGTTATGCTTATCCAGATTTAAAAACTTTGATGAAAGCATTTAATACAACTTCTAAAAATAGAGTAGTATCTACTATAAAGAAGCTTGAGAAAAAAGGCTTAATTAGAGTTACTAGGAAGTTTAAAGATAATAATAGATATTTTATAGAAAATATAAATCAATTTATTATTACAGAAAAGAAAAAGACTTCAACAAATAAGGCTCATGTTGATTCTAACGGCAATTTACCTTTAGAAGGGCAAATAGATGTTGAAGAAGTTTTAAAAGAAAATGAGAGCCAATCTGATAAGATTAAGCTTGTATTAGACAAATTCAAAGGAATTATATTGTCTAAAAAGCAAAAAGAAGTGATTAATAATACTGAAAAAGGTGTTTTAGAAAATGCAATTGAAAGTATAACTGTAGATAAAGTAAATGCTACTTATCTTATTGGAGCAATAGAAAGAGCAAAGACTAAATCAAAATATTTAGTCGATGGAATAAATCCTTTTAAATTTAACAATTTTAAAGCTAGAGAATATGACTATGATTCATTAGAAAAGAAATTGTTAGGTTGGGAGAAGCAAGAAAAAGTAATTGAAGAAGAATTGCCTTTAGGAATAGCATGGTTAGGAGCTTAGAGAATGAGTATAGAAGGAAGAATAAGAGAACTTAAAAGACTTATATTACACCAGAGAAATGAGACAGTAAGAAAAATTTATGAAGAACATATAGAGTTTTTAAAAACTCAAATTTAGGAGGAGAATATGGGGAGAAAAAATGAATATACAGTAACTTTAATATTACCAACTGATATGACAGCATTAGAAGAGAAGTTTGCGGAAGTTATGGCTGATATAGTTGCTGAAAAGTTAAATCATGCAGAATTAGGATATTTAATAAAGAGATTAGAAGAAAGTGATAAGATTTGTTTATAAAAAAAAGAAAGCATACCATAGATGGCACACTCTCCAGTAGCAAGTTGAGTATACCATCTTGGATGTAAAAATTCAAGGGGGATTTTAAAATGAAATTTACAGTAGCAGAAATAAAGATGTTTATAGACATTACAATAACATGGGTATTTTGGATAATAGTTCACTTAATTGTTTTATTATCATTTTTAGTTTCGGTAAGAGTATTTTTAGGGATAAATATTCCTAAAAAGTTAATGGAATTAATAAGTAATTAATGGAGGTAGAGAGAATGAAATTAATAACTGTTGATATAGGATCATTTAATATTAAAACAAGTGAAGGAGTTATTTTAGAAAATAGATTTGAATTAGATAATAATGCTGAAGTATTTGGTGCAGAAGTATTAAACTATGATGGAAATAATTATTTCTTTGGTAGGGGAGAATTTAATAAAACTTTTTCAAAAGTTCACAAAGAAATAGAAGTACCATTATTTTATTCATTAGCTAAAAGCAATGTTTCTGGGAAAATTAATTTAATATTACATCTTCCAGCAAGTCAAATGACAATGAAAAACTTAATAATTGATAGATTACAAGGTCATGAGTTTACTTATAAAGTGAATAGTGTTGAATATAAAACTATTTTTAACAAGGTTGGTGTATTAAGAGAGGGATGGAGCTCATTTTATAGCTTATCAAAGAGAAATGATGGATTAATTGCAATAATGGATATTGGGGGGCGAACAACTGATATTTTTACATTTAACAACGGCATTAATGAAAAAGAAAAATCATTAGCTATAGGAATGATGGATGTATTTAGCGATATAGCTGATAAATTGAATGGGCAAGGCGAAAATAGAAGATTAGAAGATATTCATAAGTTATTAGCAAATGAAATAATAAATATTGATGAATTTGAAGATGTTATTTATAAGTATGCAGCAAAGATAATAAATGATGTAAAAGTAACTATAGATAATCTTGGGGATTATAAAATTTATCTTACTGGGGGAGGAGCAGAATATTTTATAAATGTTCTTGATAAGAAATTTAGAGTAGAAATTATGAATAATAATTTATGTAGTAATTGCACTGGAAGTTATAATATTGGAAAGGCAAAGGGATTAGATAAATGATGAAGATTAGATTAACATTTGTTGATACTGAAGAAGGAAACAGTGAATTAGGTAATGCTTTAAATAAAATATCAGACATTTTCACAGTAATACAAACAAGCAAAGTTTATAAAGGCAGAGGTAATAGTAAGTATAGCAATGTATATTTAGAAATTGAGAATAAAGTACCAAAAAGCACAAAATAACACATACTGTACTTATTAAAAGTTATGTACCTTATATTTTGATTAATATAAGGTACAAAATGACACGAGGTGTGCAAATGAGGGTTAATTTGAGTTTGAATGAAAGTAATTCTAAAGATAGAAAGATAATTGATTTTTTAGCAAGTAGATATAATTCATCAGCTTATATAAAAGAAGTTTTATATCAGTTAGCAACAGATGGTTTTCATAGTGTTGGTGCTACAGTTGCAAATACATTATTAGATAACGGTAGGGGTATACCAACAAGAATACATCCTACTAAAGAAGAAGAAACTTTTGATGAGATAATAGGAGTTGAGGGGATAGAGCTTTAGAATGAGGGTGTTTAAATGGATTTGAGTTTTTTAGATGATGTGGAATTGGAATCAAATAGTCATGTAAAATCTATAAGGTTTGCTGAAAATGAAATGTATTTACTTAAATATATACAGTTTAAAGAGAGAAAATTTTCAGATTATGTTAAAGAATTAATACTTCAAGACCTAGAAAAGTATATAGCTTTAAATGCTAAATTAACTAAAAGTGATATAATAGAAATTGTTAAAAAAGTTGTGAATAACGAGATAAAATGATTGATAGTGAATAAGGGGTAACTCCTTATTCACTAAGTTCATGTTCACACATAAATAAATCACTAGAGTGAACATTAAATATTTTTGCAATTTTGCATAGTGTAGAAAGTTTAATTGGATATTTACAGTTTTCTAAATCAGAGTAATAGGATTTACTCATATTTAGTAATGAAGCCATATAAGCTTGACTGTAACCTGTATTAACTCTAAATTCTTTTATTTTTAATTTATACATTTAAATCACCGTTAAATATAATTACATTTTTTTAAATTAAATTCAAAAGAAATTAATGTTAAAAATTTCATTATAATGGGCACAAAAATATAATTTAGAAATTATGTTTACAATGGTAATACATAGGTAATACAAAATAAATAAAATTGGATTAAATTACATAAAAAAATATAATAATGGAGGTGTAAAGAATAATACATAAATGTAATAAAATGTCGAATAGTTCGAGTGGTTCGGACAGTTTTTATTGTATAATTAGAGTGTAAAAGTAAATATAATAATTTGCCAAAAGAACGTATGTTTGGTATAATTTTATTAACAAATGATTATGGGGTGTCGGTATGGAAGATGCAAAGTTAAAGAAGAGAGTAATACTTAAAATAATAAAAAAGAAATGATATAAATTAAAGAAGGAGCTTTTAAGTAAGCAGCCTTCTTTTTTTGCTTTATACTTCAAAATAACTTAATGGAATATCAAATGCAGCACATATTTTTATTTTGTTTTTTTTATCTATTTTATGGCCAGTTTCATATTTACATACAGATGAATAACCAATTCCAGTTTTAAGTGCAAATTGTTTTTGAGTAAGCCCATGAAGCATTCTAAGTTTATAAATTTTATCTTTAACACTATTCTCTGGTAACATATAATAGATATTAGATTGAGTGTTTTCAATGGTTTCAAATACCTTTCTATATGTTGCAGTTTTATTCTCATAGCA
>NZ_CBYM010000041.1 GCF_000577815.1 Clostridium saudiense
TATAAAAATATAATTATTGGAACTTTATTTAAAGGTAAAAAGTCTAATAAATATTATTGTATTTAGATTTTATTTATTTGTAACACTTTTGTAACGAATTCGACTATAGTTATATTGTATATTAGTAGTGAGGAGAAAATGTTTATATATTAAGTAAACTTAAAATAAAATATAAATCAGTGAAGGGATGTCAGCAAAGGATGGGTAAAAGAATGAGGAAGCGAAATAAGAAGAAAAGAAAACAAAGACAAGTAGCGATTATATTGGGGAGTATATTAATAGCAGTGTCGATAGTTTTATGTATTAAATTTATACCAAAGCATGAAGAACAAAAGTTACAAATTACAATTCCTAATGAAAATCAAAATGGGACAAGTAATAATACAGAATCTAATAATGAAAATGAAGTAGAAAATAATAAAGATCAATCAGATGATAAAGATAAAGTAGAAGAAAATAAATTAGATAATAGTGGTTACTTATCATTTGAAGAAGACCCTAATGCTGATGATGCTGCAATGGTTGCTGAAAACACTAAAGGGCTTTTAAATGGAACAAAACATTATCCAGTAAGAACTGATGGTAAAAAGGTAGTTTATTTAACTTTCGATGATGGACCATCAACAACAAATACACCACAAGTATTAGACATATTGGATAAATATAATGTTAAAGCAACATTTTTTGTTTTAGGTTCATCCATAGATAAGAGCGATGAAGCAAAAGAAATATTAAAAGAAGAAGTTAAAAGAGGACATGCAATAGCAAATCATACATATGGTCACGATTATTCATATTTATATCCTAATAGAACTATGAATGTAAATAACATTGTATCAGATCTTGAGAAAAGTCAAAATTCAATGAAAGCAGTATTAGGTGAAGATTTCTCAACAAGAGTTATTAGATTGCCGGGTGGATATTGGTCATGGGAAGGTCGTACTGCAATGAAGGAAGCTATGGAACAGAATGGATACTATAATGTTGATTGGAATGCATTAAATAAAGATGCTGAAGGGAAAATGAAAAATGCTGATGAATTAGTACAATGTACTAAAGAAAGTGTAGAAGCTTTAGGACCTAATGCAGATAGTGTAGTTCTTTTAATGCATGATACATATGGGAAAGAGGAAACAGTAAAAGCTCTTCCAAGAATAATAGAGTACTTACAAAGCCAAGGCTTTGAATTTAGAACTATAAAATAGTATAAAGTTATTAATTCAAATTGGATTGTGACTAAAACCGCACATCTGATAATTAAAAAAACGCAAATGTAATATTAGTAATGTTTATAATTAAAGTAGTGTTATGGCGATTGCAACTATAATTTACTTTACTATGCATATATAGAAAAAAGAAATATTATATTGAAGGGAATATTGAAATTGAACCGTAGAATTTAATAATTGATGGAAGATAATTTGTGTGAAGAAGATTATATGTTTGAACATAGTGAGTTTATAATCTTTAGCAAATTATCTGGAATCAATTATATAAATTCAAGGTGAGATTTAACTAATTCCCGGAAGTATAATATTTCTTTTTTTCGCTATTATACGTTGAAACTGAATTATCGCCCTTTGATTTCTCCTTCGATTCCTCTTTCAGCTAAAATTTCATAAATAGTCTTAGAAGTAGTGTCAGCTAAAGTATAACCAATTAATTTAAGAATTTCTTCAAGCTTTTCTTCAGAAGTAGTTTCAATTTCTAAGTATGGGAAAGGACAAAAACTCTTATCATTAATATCAATTTCAATTAAAGAATCATTAATTTTATAGCTTTCTCTATATTTAGAAATAGATTCTTGAAGTACAAGACCTAAAGATTTAAATATCCTTCTAGCCATTTCTCCATCTTCAACAATGGTTTCATTTTCTTCCATAACTTTAAAAGTGCCTTGACTTAACATTTTTTTAGTAGTCATAAATACAGTTTCTTTTCCTGTAAGTCTATCAATAGTAGTTCTAACTCTAGCATATCCCTTATCAGCTAAAAGTCTACCATCTTCAAAATCATATATTTCATTAACTTGGTCTTCAGATTTAACTTTAATTGCACCTAAAGATTTCATTTTATTTCTAATATCATCAACATCAATATCCATTACTCTAGTTTCTAATTCTTTCATTAAATAGTACTCCTCTCAATTTTAAAATAATAATAGTTCTATTATACAATAAATAAGTTATATTAAAAATAATCAAGTGAAGAGCCCTTTATTAAATAGGAATAAATTTAGAATATAAATAGGATGAAATATATATGTATGATAATAAGTTAGATTAAATAAAGTATTGAGTGATTTTTATAGAGAAGATTGCTTAATAAATTTGAAATAATAAATATATAGTATAGATAGATTAAAGGAGTTAATGCTTGTGATTAAGTGTAAACTCCTTTTTTGATGTAAAAATATACAAGTTAAATATTGACAAAAATAGCAATGGGTTATATAGTTAGTTATATAAGTAATTAACTAATTAACAAACTAATAAAAAGGAGGTTGGATATATAATATGATTATAGAATTTAACAACGATATTCCTATTTACATTCAAGTAGCGCAAGCAATAGAAGATAGTATTATAAAAGGAATATTCAAAGAGGATGAAATGATACCATCAACTACAGAGATATCAGTGAAATATAAAATAAATCCTGCTACAGTAGGGAAGGGATTTAATATTTTAGTTGATGAAGGAGTTATATATAAAAAAAGAGGTGTTGGGATGTTTGTTTCAAAGGGAAGTAAAGAATTATTAATGAACAAAAGAAAAGAAAGCTTTTTTAATGATTATATAGTTACACTCTTAGATGAGGCAAAGAAGTTAAATATATCAATAGAAGATATTATAAAGATGATTAATAAAGAGGGGTAAAGATATGTCTATAATAGAGATTAAAAAGGTCAGTAAGAGTTATAACAAAAAGCAAGTCTTAAATAATATAAATATAACATTTGAAGAAAATAAAATTTATGGGCTATTAGGAAGAAATGGAGCTGGAAAGACTACCTTATTAAATTTAATTACGGATAGGGTAGTAGTAGATTCAGGTGAAATAACTATTGATGGCGAAAATGTTTATGAGAATGATAACGCTTTAGAAAAGATATATTTTATGACGGAAAGAACTTTATATCCGGAAGATTATAAAGTAAAAGAAATATTTAAATGGACTAAAGAATTTTATAATAATTTTGATAGTGAATATGCTTTAGAATTAGCAAAGAAATTTAATTTAAATATAAATACTAAGATAAAAAATCTTTCTACAGGATATAACTCCATATGTAAAATAATAACTACACTTGCTTCAAATGCAAATGTTTTAATATTTGATGAGCCAGTACTTGGACTTGATGCAAATCATAGAGAGTTGTTTTATAAAGTGTTAATGGAAAATTATATTAAAAGTCCTAAAACTATAATTTTATCTACTCATATTATTGAAGAAGTCTCAAACTTAATAGAAAAGGTAATTATTTTGAATAATAGCAAAGTTATAAGTAGTGATGAAGCAGAAGAGTTATTAAAAAAGGCATATACAGTTTCAGGTTTAACTGAAAATATTGATAAATTTGTAGAAGCAAAAAATATAGTAAATGTTGAAGAAATAACATCATTTAAATCTGCAACTATAATAGGTAATTTAACTAAAGAAGATAAAAAGTTAGCAGAAGATTTGGGGTTGAAGTTTTCAAAGGTTGAATTGCAAAAGTTATTTATATATTTAACTGAAAAGGAGGAAGTTTAATATGAAAAGTTTAAGAATTGCAAAAATGAATATCCAATCGGTTATGAAATCAGCAATGGTATACTATTTGATTTTTATTGCTATAGTTATGGCTTTATGTATAGGTAATTATGTTGGTGGATTAAAAAGTACAATGTCAGGTATAGAATTTGCAACTGTAATTTTCTTATTTGTTTGTGGATTAAACTCCTTTAAATCAAATTTCTATTTTGCTAAAAGTAATGGTATATCTAGAAGGACATTTATTAAGGGGTTATTAATATCAAGTATTCCATTGGCTTTAATTATGTCAATCATAGATATTATTATAAATAGAGCAAATAATATTTTTATTAGAAATCCTACTTTATATGATATGGCTTATGGGAACCTAGTGGATGGGATGAATAATGTTTTTAATGGAATGTGGGTACAAAGTAATAGTTTTACCACAATTTTAAATACAATATTATTTCAATTTTCATTTTATCTTGTAGCTTATATAGTTGGAATAGTTATTAATATGATTTATTATAGATCTAACAAATATGTAAAAGTTATTGTATCAGTTATTCCAGTGGTATTTATAATATTTAGTGGGAATTTTTCGATAAGAAATCCAGGGTTAACAATGAAAATAAATAAGTTTCTTGATTATATATTTGGATTTAATCCGGTAAATGTGTTTGCTTGTATACTAACATTTTTAATATTAGTAGTAGTTTTATCAGGTATTGCATTGTTATTAATTAGGAAAGCAGTAATTAAAGAAAGATAAATAATAAATTAAGGAGTATCTATATTAAGTTTAGATACTCCTTTTAATATTAACTATTATATATTTCTTTATTTAAGCAACCTTCAGAATTAGCTACAACTACTGCAGTTGCAGAATCTCCAATTACATTTAAGCAAGTAATTAGCATATCTATAGGTCTATTTATAGCAATAATTAATGAATAAGCTATAAGTGTAGCTTCATTATTAAATCCCATACCTGTTAATACTGTAAAAAGTATTATTGATGATGAACCAGGTGCAGAAGGTGTACCTATAGAAGCTATTAATGCTAAAACTGCTATTAATATTACATTTTGAATAGTAAGGCTATATCCAGAACTAGCTGCAATGAAGATAGCGGCTATAACTTGCATGATTGCAGTACCGTTCATGTTGATAGTCATGCCTAAAGGAAGTACAAAAGAAGCAATATCTTTATTAACTCCAAGTTCTTCAACTGTTGTTTTTTCATTTAATGATAATGCAGCAGAAGAAGCAGCGGCTGAAAAACCTAAAAGAGCAACTTTAGCAATCTTTTTCATGAATATAATAGGATTTAATTTAGTGTTTAAATAAACAAATACTGGATAAGCAATAACTAAGAATATTATTGATGCAATGGCAACAGTAAGCATATAGGCTAATGCTGGCTTTAAACGGTCTAAACCATATACTGCAAAAGTTCTAGTAATTAATACAAAAACAGCAAATGGACTAAACTTAGTTATAATAAATCCTAAAAATACACTAATTATATTATTTATATCGATAAGTAAATTCTTTAAAATTAATATCTTTTCACCTAGAGCATTAATACATAAACCAACAACCACAGCTAAAAATACTATAGATAATACCATTGAATTATTACTCATAACATTAGCTATGTTATTTGGAACTGCATTAAGTACTACAAGTAGAGGATTGCTACCAGTAGATGTAGTTACAGATGTAGTAGCGCTACTAGAAAGATTAACATTAAAAAATCCAAGTTTGTAAGCTGAAAATCCGAATACACAGGCAGTCGCTAATGCAAATACAGAAGTTATTAAAAAACCTAACAATGTTTTTGATGATATTCTTCCAAGTTTTTTAGTATCACTAATATGACACATAGCAAGAGCTATTGATGAAAATACCATTGGAATTATTATTAATTGAAGGCAGTTAATAAACAATTGGCCCAGTATGTAGAAAATACCTAAAGAATTCCTTCCTTCTTCAGTTGTTATATCTTGAAACAGAATACTATTAATACTATTCCAGATTAATCCTTTATCATTAGCAAGCAAGTATTCTCTTAATAAAATGAAAGCAGTACCAACAATTAAAGCTAGTGCAAGAGATATTGCCATTCTTATAGCTAGCGCAGTAGATTTGTTTTTTCCTTTTGTAAAATTAAATTTCATAAAATTATCTCCCAATAATTAATATAAGTTGGTTAATAGAATAACTTTGTAAAGGTTATCTATAGGTAGATTTAAAATTAAGTGTTTAATATTATATTAATGGAATATAATTATTTAACGTTATGATAAATAATATATTAGATAAAATAATATGTCAATAATTTAACTATTGATATAAAAGGAAGTTATAAGAATTTAAAAGGTAATTATAAAAATATAAAATTAAATCTATAGATAAAAACTATAATATCGATAGAAAATATCTATAAAAAGAATTACTTATTAAATAAAAAAGTGATAAAATATTTATATAATTATAAATTATAAGGGGGCATACAAAATGAAATTTAATAAGGTAAATATGGGGCAATATAATATGATGAAAGTTAAAGAAGTACTTAAATGTAGCATTTGTAATGAGGATACTAACTATGTAGATTATTGGAATGGAAATAAATTTTGTTCTACAGAATGCCAAGAAAAGTATTATAAATGGATGAAGACAAATAAAGGATCAATAGCATAGTATATTTAATATGATGAATTATTTATAATTCATCATTATTTTTATGTATTTATAAACTGTAGTTATGTAAAATAATTAATATATAGCTTATATCTATAGATAATGTTGTTAAAATCAATTGGATTAGTATGGAGTGCTGGAATATAATAAAAGAGAATTAAGTGTTAAATATTTAACGTTCATTATTTTTATAAAAAATATTAAGACGGATTAAATGGAATTTTTATAAAAAATATTAAGACGGATTAAATGGATTAATAATAGCTTAAGATAAAATAAGCTATTTACTATAAAGGAGAGAATACAATGGAAAGACGTATTTCAGGTTATACTACATTAATAGGATTATTAGCAACACCAATTAAGCATACAAGTTCACCAAAGATGCATAATGAAGCATTTAGATATTTAGGTTTAGATTATGCTTATCTTGCATTTGAAGTTGGAAATGATGGATTAGAAGATGCAGTAAAGGGATTAAAAGCAATGCAAGCTAGAGGTTGCAATGTATCAATGCCAAACAAAACTGTTATTCATAAATACTTAGATAAATTAACTCCAGCTGCAGAACTTGCAGGAGCAGTAAATACAGTTATAAATGATAACGGTGTTTTAACTGGACATATAACTGATGGTGTTGGTTATATGAGATCATTAAGCGATGCTGGATTTGATGTTATCGGTAAGAAGATGACTATAGTTGGAGCTGGTGGAGCAGCTACAG
Organism: Clostridium saudiense; assembly: GCF_000577815.1. Taxonomy (GTDB): domain Bacteria; phylum Bacillota; class Clostridia; order Clostridiales; family Clostridiaceae; genus Clostridium; species Clostridium saudiense. The sequence goes on from NZ_CBYM010000041.1 coordinate 7,175, forward strand.
CAATTTGTATCCAAGCAGCTTTAGATGGAGTAGCTGAACTTTCAATATTCAACCAAGATGATGAATTCTTTGCAAGAGCAGAAGAAACAGTTAAGAAGATAAATGAAAAAACTAACTGTAAAGCTAAATTATTCAGATTAGAAGATAAAGAAGCTTTAAGAGCAGAAATAGCTACTTCAGCAATATTCACAAATGGTACTGGAATGGGTATGAAACCATACGTTGGTCAAACTTACATAGAAAAAGATATGTTAAGACCAGATCTTATAGTAAGTGACGTTGTATATCAACCAGCTAAAACTAGATTATTAGAATTAGCAGAAGAAGTTGGATGCCCAACTATAAATGGATTAGGAATGATGTTATTCCAAGGTGCAGAAGCATTCAAATGCTGGACAGGACAAGAAATGCCAATAGAACACATGAAAGAATTCTTATTCGGAGATAAGTAAGCTTCCAAATTTTAATTTGGCAAAGCGAACTTACACCTACGACGAATAGGAGTAGGTGTTTCCTAAAAAGCTTCCAAATTTTAAGTGACACTCTAAATCTTAGATTTAGTCAGTGGAACTTACCTACTTGATAATTTGGCAAAGCGAACTTGACTGAAACTCCAAATTTTAATTTGGTTAGTTGAAGTTACACACAGTGTACACCTACGACGAATAGGAGTAGGTGTTTCATTAAAAAAATAATATGAAATAAAATAGAGTAGTGCATAAGTGCATCTAGGAGGAAATAAATATGAAATTCATGGTAATAAACGGACCAAACATAAACATGATAGGTGTTAGAGAAAAAGGAATATACGGATCAAAGAGCTTCACTGAAATATGTGATTATATAAAAGAAGAAGGAGAAAAGAGAGGACACGAAGTAACTCTTCTTCAAAGCAACTGCGAAGGAACTATGATAGATTTCTTACAAAGAGCATACTTTGAAAAATTTGATGGTGTTGTTATAAACCCAGGAGCTTATACTCACTATAGCATAGCTTTACATGATGCAATAAAAGGAAATACAGGAATCCCAACAGTAGAAGTTCATATTTCAAATGTACATGCTAGAGAAGAATTCAGAAAAGAATCTAAAACAGCTCCAGCTTGCATCGGTCAAATGTGTGGATTTGGTGAAAAAGGTTATGTTTTAGCTATGGAAGCTTTAGAAGACTATATCACTAGAAATAAATAAGATTTGAATAAATAACGGCTGTTGCAATATGCACAGCCTTTTTTAATTTGATTAAAATTAATAGATAATATCTATTAAAAAAGCTTAAAATATTCATTAGATTTATAGTTTTAATAGAGTTATACTTATGTAAGAGATAATAGGAAAACAAAAGTTAAAACTTTATCAATATATAATTTATAGGAGAATGTAGGATGAATAAGTACCAAAACATATTTACACCATTAACAATTAAAAATATGACTATTAGAAATAGAGTTGCTATGCCTCCAATGGGAACAAACTACGGTGGAGCTATGGGAGATTTCACTGAAGAGCATGTTCAATATTATGAAAAGAGAGCTAAAGGTGGAACTGGATTAATAATTGTAGAAAATGCATGTGTTGATTTCCCTATGGGTTCAAATGGAACAACTCAAATTAGATTAGATCATGATAGATATATGCCAAATCTATTTAGATTAACTGAAAGATTACATAGACATGGTGCTTGCGTTGCTATTCAAATAAATCACTCTGGAGCATCAGCTGTACCAGGAAGAATAGAAGGAAATACACCAGTATCTTCTTCAAATGTACCTTCAAAAACTGGTGGAGCAATTCCAAGACCATTAACAGTTGAAGAAATATATGCAATTGCTGATAAGTATGCAGATGCTGCAAGAAGAGCTCAAATGGCTGGATTTGATGCAGTTGAAATTCACGGAGGACACTCTTACTTACTATGCCAATTCTTATCACCTTTATACAATAAGAGAACTGATGAATTTGGTGGAAGTTTAGAAAATAGAGTAAGATTCCCTAAATTAGTATTAGAAAAAGTTAGAGCTGCAGTAGGACCAATGTTCCCAATAAGCTTTAGATTTAGTGCAGATGAATTCATGGAAGGTGGAAACACATTAGAAGATACATTAGAAATGATGGAATACCTTATTGATGAAATTGATATATTAAATGTATCAGCTGCAGTTAATGATACACTTCAATATCAAATAGATGCTAACTATTTAAAAGATGGATGGCGTTCATACATGGCAAAAGCTTTCAAAGAAAAGTTTAATAAGCCAGTTATAACTTCAGGAAACATAAGAAATCCAGAAGTTGCTGAAAAGATATTAGCAGAAGGACATGCTGATTTATTAGCAATGGGACGTGGACTTATAGCTGATCCAGAATGGGTTAACAAAGTTAGAAGTGGAAGAGAAGATGAATTAAGAAAATGTATATCTTGTAACATTGGATGTGCTGGTCATAGAATCGGAATAAACAGACCAGTAAGATGTACAATAAATCCAGAAGTTATTTTAGGAGAAGAAGCTCATACTTCTATGAAAGTAAACAAGCCAGTTAACGTTGTTGTTATTGGTGGAGGAACTGCAGGGTTAGAAGCTGCTTGTACAGCTGCTGAAGTTGGATGTACAACATTCTTATTTGAAGCTAAACCTTACTTAGGTGGATTAGCTAGAGAAATAGCTAAATTACCAGCTAAAGATAGAATTAATGATTTCCCAAATTACTTAATTAACAGAGCTAAGAAGTTAAGAAATCTTTATATATTTACAAATACTACTGCTACAATGGAAGCAATAGAAAACTTAAAGCCTGATGTAGTTGTTAATGCTACAGGATCAACTCCATTATTACCTCCAATTACAGGATTACATGATAGAGTTGATAAAGAAGATTCAAAAGTATTATCAATCTTTGGATTAATAAATAATATTGAAAAGTTCAATGAAATGGACTTAGAAGGTAAGAAAATAGGAGTTATCGGTGGAGGAGCTGTTGGACTAGATGTAGTTGAATACTTCGCTCATAAAGGTGCTCATGTTACTATAGTTGAAAGAATGCCAGCTGTAGGAAATGGAATGGATATAATAACTAAGCTTGACTTTATGACTATGCTTAAGAAGAAGGAAGTAGATGTAAGAGTTGAAACTTCATTATTAGAAATTAAGGATAGCAGCTTTATTGTTAATAAAGATGGAGTAGATGAAGAAATAAGCTTTGATTATGGATTTGTATGTTTAGGAATGAGAGCATACTCACCATTAATGGCTTCATTACAAGAAAACTTTGCTGGAACTAATGTTGAAGTTGTTAACATTGGTGATAGTGTTAGAGCTAGAAGAATTATTGAAGGTGTTGAAGAAGGTAGACATATTACTGATACACTTAAGAGAATTGGAGCTCTTTAATAGAGAATAAGTATAACCCAGTTGATGAATCAGCTGGGTTATTTTTATGACAGAAATATCAGTTGAGATAAAATAAGTATTTAATCCAAAATTATAATGGTTATTTATGGGATATTGATGGTGTTTATAAATTATGATATTATTTTAGTGTTCATCGGAGGGTATATATACGATTGTTATATGCTGGATAATATGGTTGGATAAGACCAACTATCTTATCTAGCATTTTTGATTTTCAGGAGGATTTTTATTTATGGAAGAAAAATAAAATAGTTAATCTTTAATTCTTCTTATATTTTAGATTAGTTTACTAAAAATATTATATAAGCAAAGTAAATAATAAAGATAAACTTTATAGTTTTATAGCCTTAGCCATTAATTAAAAATGGTTAAGGCTAATTATTACATATATGTTGATATACACTTATTTAATATCTAAAAATTCTTCAAGAGCTCGTATATTAATTTTTTTACCTATGACTACAAGTAAGTCATCTTTTCTTAATATACAGCTAGGATCAATTTCTATTATTGTATTTCTATCTCTTTCTAAAGCTATAATATTTAAATTGAAATTATCACGTATTTTAGAATTTGATATTGTTTTTCCATCTAATCTATCAGTTATTTTAATTTTTTCTATATGAATATCATTATTTAATTCAATGAACTCTAAAGCCTCTTCATTTAATAGTCTATTTGCAATTCTAACAGCCATATCACTTTCAGGATATACAACTTGTGCACCTATTTTTTCCAAAACACAGCCTTGTTCATAAGTTATTGCTTTAGAAATTACCCTAGGTACCCCTAGGTTAATAACATTTAATGTAGTTAAGATATTTACATCTATTTTTTCACCTATGCATACAAATACTGTTTCACAATTTTGAATTCCAGTTTCTTGTAAAGTTTCTTTGTCTAAGTTATTAACTACAAATGCGTTATCTGTAAATCCTCTAATATTCTTTATTTTATTTTCATCACAATCTAATACTATAACATCTTTTCCTGATTCTATTAATGTTTTTGCTAAGGAAAATCCAAATCTTCCTATTCCTATTATTCCAAACTCTACTACTGATTTATAATTAAACATAAACATTTCTCCTATCCTATTATAACTGTTTCTTCTGAGTAACATGCATCTGATGGCTTTTTAAAGCTCCAAATAGTGGCTATTGTCATAGGTCCTAATCTTCCAATAAACATAATTAAAGAAATAATAAATTTACTTAAAGCAGAAAGATCAGGTGTTATTCCAGTTGATAATCCCACTGTACCAAAAGCACTAGTTACTTCAAATAATAATTGCATAAAAGTATAATTTGGTTCTAAAATACTTAAGATAAATGTTCCAATACATATAACAAACAATGCTAAAATGGTAACATTAAATGCCTTTAGTATTACACCAAGGGGAATTTTCCTTTTAAAAGCAGTACAATGTTTGTTAGTAGACGTACTATAAATACTTTTATTTAATGTAAATAAAGTTGTAGTTTTTATACCACCACCAGTAGATCCAGGTGACGCCCCTATAAACATTAAAATAATTAATACAAATAATCCGGCATTTGTAAAATTACTTAATGTATAAGTGCTGAATCCTGCCGTTCTAGCAGATGTACTGAAAGTTAATATCTATGTATTCCCATGTAGTTTTATGGATAATTATATATAAATGGATATCTAATTTCAATAAGTTTATTAATCTTCCAATGTTAAAAATTTATAACAAAAATTTAACAATATTTTAACGGCATTAATATTATTTTTAAGTAGTATTCTTTTTTAATCTAATTTTAATCTTTCTTATATTTTAGATTAATTTACTAAAAGTATTATATAACCATGGTAAACAACAAAAATAAATTTATCTGAAGTTTAGAATTCAGTTTATGGAGGTTATATAAATGGAAAGAAATGAAATGATTAAAAAATTAATGGAGAAAGCTTATGTAACTAATGAAGAGGCACAAGAAGTATTAGAAAAATGTAATTGGGATCTTTTAGATGCAATAATTTACTTGGAGAGAAATGGAAAAGTAGAAAATAATGAAACTACTACTATTATTGAAGTAAAAGAGGAGGAGCAAAAGAAAGAAGATTACAGTAAAAAAAAGGACGAAAGCTATGGTGGAATTGGAGAAGTTATTGGAAGAATATTTAAATGTTTAGGAAAGATTATTTCTAAAGGAAATAAGAATTATTTTGAAATTAAAAAGGATAATGAAAAACCAATAAGAATATCTTTAACAATCTCAATAATTTTATTAATACTATTTATGCCACCAACTGTAGTATTATTAATAATAGGTTTATTCTGTGGGTATAAGTATTCAGTTGGAGGACCTAATATGAATTGTGATGGAGTAAATGATGTTTTTGAAAAGGTATCAGAATCAGCGGATACTATAAAAAAAGATTTTAAAAAAGGATATGAAGAAAATTAATATAGCATAAAAGGAGTCTTGAATTATTTTCAGGATTCTTTTTATTTTTATGGGTTATTTAGAAATATTTTGTATAATGGTATAATTTAATAAATAGGGATAGAATTTAAATAATGTGTTAGTAAATAAAAGCTGGAGGAACATTTGTGGATAAGCTTAATCTTGTAGAAAAGTTAAAAGAAAAAACAGGAATAAATTATGAAGAAGCAAAATGTGTATTAGAAATAAATAATTGGGATATACTTGATTCAATTTTGTATTTGGAAGAGCAAGGAAAGGTAAAGAGACCTTCTGTTAGTATATTTTATACTAATGAATATAATGAAAACTATGAAGACGAAGATCAACAATTTAATTTTCAGGAAGTTAAAAAAGATAACAATTATAAATCGAATAATAACTTTGAAGGAATTTTTGAAGCTATATGTAAGGTTATAGATACATGCAATAATATTTTTATAGAAATAATGGGTAAAAATAATTTCTTTTTAAAGCTGCCTCTTACAGTAGTTATTGTTCTTTTAATATTTGGATTTTGGATATTAATACCTCTTGTTGTCATTGGATTATTTTTAGATATAAAATTTTCAGTAGAATCTAAAAAGGTTAATACTGATAAGACTAATGATATTTTAAGCAAAATATCAAAAGAGGTACAAAATATTAAATCAAAAATAAAGTCTGGAGGTAAATAATGATTAAAGTTTTAGTTGTTGAAGATGAAGAAAAAATTGCGAGATTTATAGAACTAGAATTAATTCATGAAGGGTATAAAGTAATAAAAGTTAATAATGGGAGAGAAGGGCTTGAAATTGCTGAAAAGGGTGAAGTAGATTTAGTCCTTCTAGATGTTATGCTTCCAGAGCTTAATGGACTTGAGGTATTAAGGAGACTTAGAAAAACATCAGATATTCCAGTAATAATGTTAACAGCAAGGGATGCTGTTATGGATAAGGTGTCAGGGCTTGACGCTGGTGCAGATGATTATATAACAAAGCCTTTTGCAATTGAAGAGTTACTTGCAAGAATAAGAACAGCACTTAAAAAGAGAATAGTTACAGCAAAAAAGGATGAAGATGTAATAAAATGTGGATTATTAAGCTTAGATAAAATGAAGCATAAAGTAATGTATGATAATAATGAAATTGAATTAACTAATAGAGAGTTTACCTTACTACAAATATTAATGGAAAATAAAAATATAGTATTAACTAGAGATGTACTTATTGAAAAGGCATGTGGCTATGATTATATTGGAGAAACAAATGTAATAGATGTTTATATTAGATTTTTAAGAACTAAAATAGATGATGTTTTTAATACTAAAATAATAACTACAGTTCGTGGTGTAGGATACGTAATAAAAGATGAGTAAGAAGAGAAAAACAAAGAATGTTATATCTATTGCAATAAAGCTTAATGCAATACAAGTAAGAGATTTATTTTTTAAGTTCCTTATAATAGATACCATTATTCTTATAATTTTAATAGGATTATGGTGTATTGATGCTGAAAAAAACTTTTATGGAGAATTAGTAAATAATGCTCAAAGATCAATAAATTTTTATCCAATAGAAACGGCTACATATACGGTAATATGGGATAATGGAAAAACTATGGTTAAGGAAGCAAGTGATTTCTTATATAATATAAGAAAAATATTAATTATAATTGGAATAGTAGAATGTATATTTTTATTAGAAGAAATAATATTTGGTACAGCTAAGGTTAGAAGAATTTTAAAACCTCTTAGTGAAATAGCAGAAACAGCAGACAGACTTAGTGATATGGTATTTGATGAAGAAAAGTTTCATAGTTTAGAAGATGCTATATCAAAAATTAGTCCTACTTCTTCAGAAGAAAGAATTCATATTGGAGATAGTGAGTTTAAGGGGTTAGAGGATGCTATTAACAAATTATTAGATAGAATGAGAGATTCTTATAGGCAACAGGCGCGATTTGTTTCTGATGCTTCACATGAACTTAGAACTCCTATTTCAGTAATTCAAGGTTATGCAAATATGCTTGATAGATGGGGAAAAAGTGATGAAAGTGTATTAGATGAATCTATTGAAGCAATAAAGTCTGAAGCTGAAAATATGAAAAATTTAGTTGAGCAATTATTGTTTTTAGCAAGAGGTATTAACGGTAAAACTCAGCTAACTATAACAGAATTTTCTTTAAGTGATATGATTAAGAATGTTGTAGAAGAATCTAAAATGATAGATGATAAACATATATATAGTTATATTAAGTTAGAGGATGTTAATATTTATGGAGATAGTGGTCTTCTTAAGCAAACTGCTAGGATATTAGTTGAAAATGCAGCAAAATATACTGAAGAGGGAGAAGATATAATACTAAAAATAGGGAGAAATAATAAGGGAGAAGCTTATTTTTCTGTACAGGATAATGGAATTGGAATGGATGCTGAAGATGTGTCACATATATTTGAGCGTTTCTTTAGGGCTGATACTGCGAGGGTCAGAAAAAATGGTGGTACTGGGCTTGGATTATCTATAGCTAAATGGATCATTGATAATCATAATGGATATTTTAGTGTTTTGAGCAGAAAGGAAATAGGTACAAGAATTACAGTGTATCTACCACAAAACAAATAGAAAAATTTTAAAAATTAAGATAAAGAGAGAGTAGATATTATGGGGAAAATATATATATCACAACTTTTCCCAGAGGAGAGAGTTAATAAGATATTAAATAAGTATGATATTGGACTTGAAATAATTGAGTTTGGAATAGGATATACATTAGATAAAGATGACAATGGTATAGTAGAATATTACAAAAGAAATGGTGAGTTAATAAAAAATAGATCATTATCTATACATGGGCCTTTTTTAGATTTAAACACAGCAAGTTTTGATAATATGATTAAACAAGCTACATTAACACGATACAATCAAGCATATTCTGTTGCAAAAAGGTTAGGTGCAGATAGAATAGTTTTTCATTCATGCTATTATGAAGATGTATATTTTAAAGATGTATATATAAATAATTCCTTAGAGTTTTGGAATGAATTTTTAATTGATAAGGATGAAAGCATAAATATACATATTGAAAATATGTATGATAAAGATTTATTAGTTTTAAAGGAGCTTGTTGATAAAATTAATAGCAATATTATTTCTATTTGTTTAGATATAGGTCATGCAAATTGTTACTCTAATCAATCATTAGAAGAAATAATTAAATTATTAGGTAGTAGAATAGGACATTTACATTTAAATAATAATGATGGTAAAAAAGATAGTCATCGTGGATTTAATAGTGGAAATATTGATGTTATAGAGACATTAGAATTGATAGATAAATATTGTAATAATCCATCAATGACAATTGAAGTAAGTGACTTTAAGGAAGCAGAAGAATCAATCTCAATTATAATTAAAAGAAATAAATAGTAAAAATTAAATAGGAAATTGATGTAAATGTAAAATAGAACTAGTTCGATGTTAAGCTAGTTCTATTTTTTTAAGAAAAATATTAAAAAATTGATAATTCGAAGGAAAAATGTACAATATTATTGAAAAAAATGTTGGTTTTTATATAATATAATTGGTAATATTTTAATATGTGATAGGTATAAATGGGGTAGGAGATTAATGAGATTAAAAGCAGTAATAAATGTAGTAATTATATGTGTTTTAATTAATATTTTTAGTTTTAAAAGCACATCTGCAGATATATTAGGAAGAGAAAGACAGTTTGATAAATTATCTGTTACTGAAGGACTTTCTAATGATTATATAACAACAATTTTTCAAGATAGTAAAGGGTATATGTGGATAGGTACACAAGATGGGCTAAATAGATACGATGGTGAAGTAGTAAAGACATATAATGCAGATATTAATAGCTCAAATTCTTTAAGTTCAACATATATAAATGTTATAGTAGAAGATGATTTCGGAAATATATGGATCGGAACCGATAACGGTTTGGATATTATAATAAATAATATTTATGATGTAGTACGGGTTAAGGAATATAAGAATATTAAGTATAATTTAGGAGAAGTAGAAATTACAGCAATATTAAATACTAGTTACGAAGAAAATATTATGTTAGTTGGTACTTCAAATGGATTAATAAAATTAAATATTGAGACTTGGGAAGCTGAAGAATTTTATAATGATGAGGGAGATGATAACTCATTGACCAATTCGTATATAACATGTTTAGAAGAGGACTTATATAATTGTATATGGGTTGGTACAAAAAATGGAATAAATATAATAGATAAAGATTTTAAAATTGCATATAGTCAAACTAAAATATATGAAAATAAATTATTTATTTATGATATTGGGAGTAATAGTTTAGGGGAAATGTGGATTTCTACAAAAGAAGGAATTATTATATGTCACATTAATAATGTTGAATCAATGCAAATTGTTATTTTATCAAGTGATGGTGTAAAATTATATAGCTTTGATGAAGATAAGATAGAGAGTATTTTGGAAAATCAATATATAGATATATATAATAATAGTTTTATTATGAGTGATAGTAAAGATAATATGTGGATATCTAGTAGCGATGGAATCAAAGTGTATTTTAGAGATATTATGGAGATGGTAGAATTTAAGAAAGATATAAAAATACAGAATGATCTTTCTAGTAATGTTATAACATGCTTTTATGAAGATATTAATGGTGTAATATGGATAGGTACTGATAGAGGGGTAAATATATTAACAGGGAATAAACAATTTAACCATACAATAAGAAATGATCAAGGCGGTGGGCTGTTATATGATAAAGATATAATGTCTATTTTACAACATGGTGAACAAATATGGGTAGCTACAAAATTTAATGGAATATACATATATAATAAAGCTGGAGATTTAATAACCCACTTAGAAAAAAGTGATAGTGAGATTAATTTAAATGATAATTATATAAAAAATATGTTTAGTATAAATAATCAATTTATTATTATTACTACTAATAAAGAGTTACTAGCAATTGATACAAAAAATTATTCATATACACGTGATACATATGAGCAGGATTATTTTTATGAAGTGAATTATTTATATAATGATGGAGAAAAAATATGGACAGCTACTGAAAAGGACTTTTACGCTTATGATATTAATTCAGAAGAAAAAATATATTATAGCAATGAATTAAGGGAAGCTAATATAAATCCAGGTAATATAAAATATATTATAGCAGATAATAAGGACAATGATATTATTTGGCTAAGTGGTAGTGATACTGGGGTAATTAAATATAGTAAAGAAAATGGTATTATTAAACAATATATTAATGACTCATCAGATAAAAAATCATTAATTAGTAATAATATAAATTGTATGACTTTTGATGAGTTGGGGAATTTATGGATAGGAACTAATATGGGATTAAGTAAATTGGATGTAGTGTTAGAGAAATTTACTTCATATACAACGGCCGAAGGATTAATTAATAATTTCATAAATTCAATATTACCTGATAAAGATAATAATATTTGGATAAGTAGTAATAAAGGATTGAGCAAATTAAATTTAGCAACAAAAGATATAATAAATTTTACTGAGATGGATGGGATATATGGGAGTAAATTTAATTTAAGATCTAGTATCATATGTAGAGATGGAACTATGATGTTTGGAAGTACAAAAGGGATTACTTACTTTAAACCAGAAGAAATAGTTGAGCCGGAAAAAACTAATGATAAAGTAGTTATTGGAGATATTTTAATAGGAAAACGAAAGGAAGTTTATGATGAGAATGAACTAATTTTAGAGTATGATGATAAAGATTTATTCATTGATTATTTCTTACCTGATTACAGTAATTTAGATAATATAACTTATGAATATATGATTGAAGGAATTGATTCAGATTGGATATATGTAGATTCTAGTAGTGACTTATCTATAAAATTTTTAGAGCCAGGTAAATATATTTTAAAAATACGAGCTAGAGATGGACATGGTAATTTAACTGAAGAAACAATTATGAATATGAGGGTTAAAAATCCTATATGGAAAACACCTATAGCTTATTTAGTATATATATTTACAGTAGGGGTAGTAGTTTTATATATCTTTACTTATGTTAAGATATTAAGAAAATTAGTAAATCAAAAGACAATGAAATTAAATAATCAATTAGAAGAAAATAAAAGGTTAAGTGAAGAAATAATAAATAAAGAGAAATTTAAAAATAATTACTTTGTAAACTTATCACATGAGCTTAGAACACCTATAAATGTAATATCATCAACAGTTCAATTGATAAATACTTTTAATAAAGAAGGTTCTATAAATAAAGAAAAGTTAAGTAAATATATGCAGATTATAAGTAAAAATTGTGAGAGCTTATTAAAAATAATAGGTGATATTATAGATAGTTCAAAGATAGAAACTGGTCATTATAAAATTAATAAAGAAAATAATGATATAGTTTATATAGTGGAAGAAGCTGCACTTAATATGAGTAAATATATTGAGGAGAAAGGCTTAAGTCTTATAATTGATCCAGATATGGAGGAAAAAGTAATATCTTGTGATGCTACTGAAATTGAAAGATGTGTGATTAATCTATTAGGTAACGCAGTGAAATTTACTCCAGAAGGTGGAGAAATATATGTATTTATTTCAGAGGTTAATCAATACATTGAAATCACTGTAGAGGATACAGGTATAGGAATATCAGAAGAGGATCAAGAGTTTATCTTTAAAAGATTTTCACAAGTGGATGGGGCTAATATTACAAAGGTAAGTAGTAGTGGGATTGGGCTTACACTTGTTAAGTATATAGTTGAGCTTCATGGGGGATACGTTAGACTTGAAAGTGAAGTTAATAACGGAAGTAGGTTTACTATAGGACTTCCTAGTGTATTGGAAGAGTAAGTTTTTATTAAATTTAGAAGTTAGAATTAACTAAGGTTCATGTTAGCTATAACTTTTTTCAGTAAGAAATATAAAGGGTTTTAGTATAGAGCAACTAAAAAAGATAACAATTATTATTAAAAATAAACTAATAAACTTATCATGTATTAGATATATGGTAAGTTTATTTTTATGGCTATAAAATGATAGAAAATAAAGTCAAATTCAAATAGTGAATTAAAGTTAAAAGGGGAGCGGTGGATTATGATTAATAAAAAAACTATCTTAGATGATAATGCATCAATTTATAAAAAGCATAGTGATAGGCCGAAAAAAGAATCATTAAAGAAAATGTCTAAAGAAGAAAAATGGCAATATTTCAAAGATTATTATTTAAAAAAAGTGATTGTTTCTATAGTAATTATTATTGGTATTGGCTATTTTTTGAATATAATGGTATTTAATAAAACTACAGATATTTTAGCAATAGGATTATTTGGTGGGATAGAAATTAATAATAAAGAGGAAGTTCAAGAAGAGTTAAGATCTGTATTAGAAATTACTAATGAGAAAGATGTTATATCAATTAAAAGCTTACAAGAAAATGATAGAAGATTATTTGATTTAATGGGTGCTGATGCAATACAATTATTGATTATGAAAGAAGATGACTTTAAATCATTAAGTGAAAAGGGAGCATTAACTGATTTCTCTACAATTTTAAATGAAGAAGAATATAATTCTTTAAATAATAAATTTGTAATGGCAAAAGTTACAGAGCTAGATGATAAGGGTAACATTGCAAGTATAAGTGACGAAGCACCTTATGGAATAAAGATTGATGATAAAGTATTATTAAATGGTGAGATTTATTCAGATGAAGATATATATATAGGAATACTTATTGATTCTAAGAATACTGAAAATGCTAAACAAGCATTATTATATATGATTGAAAAATAAAAAAGTTCCTGATTAAATGGGTATATTTAGTCAGGAACTTATTTATAATATATAAATATTTATAAAGATCACAAGAATAATTGATAATGATTATCAAATGAGTTATAAAAATATAATTTATTTTAATAAAGAAGGTCATGTTGTTGTTGAAGAATTAATTCCAGAAAGCTCAATTGGAGATCATTCTGATATAGGGACAATAGGATTTGCAATAGGTTTTGTAATTATGATGATTTTAGATGTGGCATTATCCTAGTAGATAATATTATAAATATAATTAATTGAGTAATGGATATTATTCTTAGAATGAAATGAATTTATATAAATAGTGATAAAATTATAGAAAGCTAATCATTCTAAATAGTTAAAGGAATGATTAGCTTTTAATTTTTATTTTTTACAAGAAATAACTATATCATGGTTATTTGCATAATCATATGACCAGTCACATAAATCATTTAAGATTTTTTCTAAACTACGACCACCTTCAGTAAGAGAATATTCTACCTTAGGTGGAACTTCAGGATAAACCTTTCTATTAACTAACCCTTTTTCTTCTAAATTTAACTTATGTAGAAATGTTTATGTCAACAACAAACTATTGGAATGTTATTAATAGAACAACTCCGGATGAGGTATTGGAAGATGAAGAAGGTATGCAAATAATGAGAGTATTAGGAAATAATATGGCATTTTTAATGAATGCCTTAGAGGGTACAAAAGCTACTATGTATGCTCAAAAAATGAAAATAAAGTATTTACATGTTTTATAAGATAAAAATGGATCAATTAGAAGATAGAATGAATTATATTAGTGAATTATTTGATCTTTCTAAAAATATTAAGCCTTATTGTGTTCTACCAATAGGATATTCAACCGTAGAGATAAATCAAAAAGATAGATATGATGAAAGTAGAATTCATAAGGAAATATATAATTAAGAAATATAAAGAATAGTTAGATCATATAAGGATACAAACTATGAAGTTAGGTGTCTAAATATTTTGCTAGTAGATAATTATATTTAATTATCTACTAGCAATTTTTGTTTTGTTACATTCCAATGTTTAATATAGAATCATCGCTATTAAATGTATTAGCATTATATAAAAATAATATATCTGTTATTTCTTTATTTTCAATTAGAGTATTTAAGTCATCATAAAAATACCTTAAATCAACTACATTAATTTCACCATAATGAGAAGTTAAAAAAGGTAAAAAACAATTTGCGTATGAGTCTTTTATAATTAATAATTTATTATTTGGATCACCTAAGGTTTTTATATTAATTAGGGGATGATTTCCGCCGGTAAACACATTATATTTATCCTTTTTATCTAAATATGTATTGTCAAAGAGACTTGTACTTTTCTTTTGCTCATCTACATAAGTCACAATAAAGTCAGATTCTTTAGGTATGTATATATCAATACTGTCTGCCTTTTTACCTTGTATACCTATTTTAGAAGATAAACTTCCATAAAATGAATCAGTAACAGTAACAACATCAAAGTTTTCAATAGAATTTGGCGTTAAGCCTAATTTTTCACACATTACAGTGTAAGCAATATAAGCACCTTTACTTGTCCAGTGGTGATCTGTTTTATAAAATATGTACTCATCTTTATTTTCGCTTAAAGCTTCATATGGATTTATAGTGTTAATATTACTGTTTAATCCAGAAAAAACAGTATTTATATAAGATAATTCATCATCATTAGGAGCATATTTAGGTAAATTATCTTCAAGAACCTTAGTAGCTGTAGGGGTTAGCATAAAACTTATATTTAAGTTTTTATACTTTTCAGAAAAAGAATTTATGGCGTCTATTTTGGCTTTAGTTTCCTCTTCTGGTCCCTCTTCAAACTTTTCAAATAACTGTCCATCTTCTCCGATAAATACAGAGTTAATTTCAGTTTTTCCAGATAGCTTTTCTAAATTAGTCTTGATACTGACAAATCCCTTTCTTCCAGCAAAATTATCTTCTACATATTTTGTGTAGTTCTCAACAAAATCTCCACTTAAGAAGCTTTTTATTGTAAATTTAGGCATTGTTGCTAATACTCTATTTTCTTCTTCAGAGAATGTCTTATCGATTTTTAAGACATTAAAAAGTATTATAACTGTAATAAAGCATATAAATATTAAAGCCATAAGTACATTTAGAGCTCTATTATATTTTTTGATTTTCTTTTATTTATTTCATTTCTTTTAGTTTTATATTTTTTTGGGGGATTTTCCATAAAAATACCTCCTTAAAACCTAAAGTAAAGGTATATAAATATATTCTCTAAACCATCCTCCTAATGAAATATGCCATCTTCTCCAAAACTCAGTTATACTTTTTGATATATATGGATAATCAAAGTTCTCTAAAAAGTCAAAGCCAAACATATTAGCAAGACCTATTGCCATATCTGAATATCCACTAAAATCAAAGTAAATTTGAAGAGTAAAAGCAATTATACCTATCCAAGCTAATATAACAGATAAATCACTTGAATTTAATTCTTTTACTTGTGACCAAATTAAGCCTAGATTATTAGCTAGTATTACTTTTTTGCCTAAACCTATAATGAATCGCTGAACTCCTTTTCCAAATTTATTTATACTTTCTTTTCTATTAGAAAGTTGTTTATGTATATCAGTATATTTAACAATTGGGCCTGCAACAAGCTGTGGAAACATTGTAATATAAGCTGCAAAATCTATTAAGTTTCTTTGTGGTTTAGCTTTTTTCATATAAATATCAGATATGTATGATATTTGTTGGAATGTATAAAAGGATATTCCAAGTGGTAGAGCAATAGTTTTAACCTTTAAATCCAAGCCAATAATAGATCCTAAAGATTCTATAGCAAATCCATAATATTTAAAAAAGAATAGTATGCTTATATCTATAAGTAGTATTGTTATAAAAATGAATTTAGATTTTTCTTTATTGTTAATATGTACTCTAATTAATAAAGCGCCTAAATAGTTTATAAGTATTGATATAATAATTAGTACAATGTATATAGGTTCACCCCATGCGTAGAAGATTAAACTAGCTAAAAGTATAATAGTGTTTCTTAATCTTTTAGGAGCAACATAATAGCTTATTAAAACTAGTGGTAAAAATATAAATATAAAAATTAAGCTGCTAAAGACCATAGTTATTCACTCCAATTATTTAGTTATTTAAAGTTATCTTTAATTAGTTTATATATAGATGAAGAATTTTCAGAGATAATAAATATTAAATATTGTCCTTCTTCTTCTAATATGGCGTTTTCAATGATTCCATATTTTTCAGGATTATAGTTTTTAAAGCTTTCACTTTGTTTTTCTACTCTTGTACTAACTTTTGTTTTAATTTCATCCATGTTTGCGCCATGTTTTAACTTCAATATTAATATTTCTTCAACATCCATATTACTTTTAGGTGCATAAGATATAAAATCTTCAATAGATCCTATATTAATGTAATATAAATTTTTTAATGTTTTTTCATCTCCAATATTTATGGAGTCTAATTTTAGGTTTTCTTCTAAATTAGCTTTTATTGCGGACATATCGGCACTCTTAATACTTAATATAGGATATAAACCTATGAATAAAGATATAAGTATAACTATTTCAAGTAAATAATATTTTGTATACTTCTTTTGTTGGTTAAATTTTATTTTTTTATATTTATGTATCATATATAGTCCTCATTATAAATTTAATAATATTAATTAATCCATCAATTATGAAAATTTTAAATTATATAAAAGTATTTATATGGTAAAGTAAGTTTTGTTATATATAATTTAAATTTTACTGTATGTAATTAATAAGAAAGTCTAACCAGAATGTATAGAAATCATATTTATAATGAATTCCATCTTGTTCATGCAAATAATCTTTTTCAGTTATTACGCTGGCTAAATCTATATACGTACTACCTGTGGCGGTTGCAACTTCGTGAACTTTCAATCTAAAGTTATTTAAGTTTTCATTAGTTAATCTAGGATTGGTGTTAACTGCATTATCCATTACAGGAAGGGGAGATATTAAATAAATATTTGTTTTTGGTAGTACTGCTTTAATTGAATTAATAAGTTCAATATATTTTTCTTTAAATGCATTGGAGCTTTCTTCAGATGAATTACTATCAAAGGCAATAACATCATTCATACCATATAATAAAACTAAGTTTTTAGGATTAATACCTTGAAGCTTGTCCATATTTTGCAAAGCATTTACAACAGTATCCCCTTTATTGGCAATTACGTTATAGCTATCTAAAATACCAAATTCAGATAATGCTTCAGTTATGGAATCTCCCATGAAAATAGTATTTTCATAGTATTTACTATAATTGATATCCATTTTTTCAAGGGATTGATTTTCAATGTTATCATTTTTTTTATTTAAAATATCATTTTGATAAGTATCTATTTTATCTTGCAAATCAGCTAAAGATTTATTTTCAAGTTTTACAAGATAATCTTTTCGAGATTGACTTTTACTTTGAAAAACTTCATTTAACATACCTGTGATAAATGAAAATATAATATAAAATGACATTGTTAAGGTAATTACAGTTAATATTTTTCTTCTCATTTTATCTTCCTCTTAAATATTATC
>NZ_CBYM010000042.1 GCF_000577815.1 Clostridium saudiense
AAATATAAAAAATAATTCATATGCAATTTTGAAAGAACAAATTCTTTCAAACATATAATATCTAGTGATGATGGCGTAGAGGAAACACTCCTTCCCATTCCGAACAGGAAAGTTAAGCTCTACAGCGTCGATGGTACTGCATGGGGGACTGTGTGGGAGAGTAGAACGTTGCTAGGTAATGTGGCTCGATAGCTCAGTCGGTAGAGCAGAGGACTGAAAATCCTCGTGTCCCTGGTTCGATTCCTGGTCGAGCCACCAGGTATGGCGCCATAGCCAAGTGGTAAGGCAGAGGTCTGCAAAACCTTTATTCCCCAGTTCAAATCTGGGTGGCGCCTCCAAAAAAACCTACAAGAATTACTTGTAGGTTTTTTATTTTGTCTTTTTATATAAATTATAAAAAATAATTAAAATAAAAGTTATTCACAATATAAAATAAAATATCCACAACTAATTTTAAATTGGTTGTGGATATTTTTAATATTTTAGCTAAACATATCTTTTTTGTATAAGATAAAGGCAGTAAAAAGTGTTAAAAGAATTGTAAGGAAAATAATTATAACAAAACCTTGTGGGTTGTTCTGAAGTGGCAATTCTACATTCATTCCAAATATACCACCAATTATAGTTGGAATAGCCATTAATATAGTAACAGAAGCTAAAACCTTCATAACTATGTTAAGGTTATTAGATATAACAGAAGCAAAGAAATCCATGGTACTAGATAAGATATTACTATAAATATCGGTCATTTCTATTGCTTGCTTATTTTCAATAATTACATCTTCTAATAAATCTTGATCATCTTCATATTTTTGCATGATATCCATTTTTAACATTTTCTCTAAAGTTACTTCATTAGCCTTAAGTGAAGTAGAGAAATAAACTAGTGATTTTTCTAATGAATGTAATTGGATTAATTCTCTATTTTTCATAGATTTATGTAATCTTTTTTCAATCATTACACTTTTTTTATCAATTTGTCTAAGATAAATTAAATAGTAAGTTGAAATTCTATTTAAAATTTGAAGTATGAATCTAGATTTCTTAAAAGAAAAGAATGATTTTACACGACCATTTATAAAATCAGTTATTATTCTACTATTCTTTAAACATACTGTAATAATCTCTTTTTCAGAGTGAATTATAGCTAGAGGATAAGTATCGTAAGTTAAAGAGTTATCTTCCATTTCTGTAAAAGGAATATCTACTACTACTAATGTAAACTCATCTTCTACATCTATTCTAGAAGTTTCTTCATCATCAAGTGGGGCTCTTAAAAAGCTTAAGGGAACTCCAGTCTTTTTTGAAATTAATATTAACTCTTCGTCAGATGGGGCAACAATATTAATCCAACAGCCATTTTCTATAGAATCTAATTGTTTTAACGTTGAATCTGTTTCACTTATGCTTTTATATATTTGAATCATTAATATACCTCTCTATTAATTATGAAATTTATAATAAGATTATAACATAAAAGGAAATTTAAATCTGTCATTAATATTTGAATAGTATACATTTACAGGGGATATAAAGATATAAGAAGTTAAACATTAATGATTAATAGTTAGCTTAGATAAGATATTTCAATTTCTTTAATATATAGTGGACAAGATAGTGATATTAAAGAAAATATAGAGTTTGTAATTCTATATATAAAATTAGTATAATCAAAATATTGTCAGAGAAAATAAGATAGAAATATTTGGGGGAAGTCCACATATGCATAAGGAGATTAAGCAGGGGAAAAAGACAGTTGCAATTATAATTTCATTATTAACTATTACAGTTGCACTATATATATACCAATTTTCTAAAATGACTTTAGGAAGAAATGTTACCATTAAATTTATATTAGAGGCTCTTTTAATAATGACAACACTAATAGTTTTATTTATAGAAACTAGAAAGTGTAAAATTGCATATAAGTACTGTATAATTTCTGATAAACTTATAATTAATAAGATAAACAGTAAAAACGAAGAAAATGTGGAGAGCCTAAAAATAAAAGATATAATTTATATTGGTGAAAAAAGTAATGTTCCTAAAGAGTATAGTAGATGTAAATGTAGTAGACACTATATTAGAAAATTTGATAAGGCAAAAAAATTATTATGTATATATAAAAAAGAAGGGAAAATATATAAATTTGTTTTTGAGCCAAGTGATACTTTAGTTTCACGTATAAAATCTTCTAGTCAACATTAAAAATTATAAAATTTAAATAGTAGGTTGAGATAGTCATTAAAATTTAGCATGACTATCTCATTTTTTTATTTCTAATATTATTTGAAGAAAATATATTTTTCTTATTTTATATATGATTTTTATTTTAGAAACATTTATAGAATGAACTACAATATGATTTTAAATACTAGGATTATTACTCCTATTTAGTTTAAACAAAATATTTACATAAATAAGACAATAGAAGGTATATAGATTAAATAATGGGCAAGACTTAATAAAAAAGGGAGGGTTAATTTTATGGATATTAGTAGTAAGGATATATGGAGAGATACAGAAAAATATTGTATAATATGTGAGAATGAATGTGTTGGAAATGGAATTCAAATAATGAATAATTTTATTTGTGATAGATGTCTTGAAAAAATGAATATGATAGATATTAATAGCGATGAATATGAAGTAATAAAAAATAAGATAAAGAAGTCTATTACAAATAAGATAATAAAAAATAAATAAGTTAAATAGAACTTAAGATGATCGAAAGGATGAGAAGGATGGGTAAAGGTAAATTAATAATTATTGAATCAGGTTCAGATGCAAGTGGAAAGGCTACTCAGTCACAAAGATTATATGAAAGATTAATAAGTGAAGGAAAAGAGTGTTTAAAAATAACTTTCCCTGATTATGCGAGTGATTCATCAGCTCTAGTTAAGATGTACTTAAATGGAGATTTTGGAAAAGATCCAAATGATGTTAGTCCATATATCTCATCAACTTTTTATGCAGCTGATAGATATGCGTCTTATAAGACTAAATGGGGTGATTTTTATGAGAATGGTGGAATTATTATAAGTGATAGATATACTACCTCAAATATGGTACATCAAGCCGCTAAACTAAATGGTGAAGAAAAAGAGAAATTTATTGAATGGTTATATGATTTAGAGTTTAATATTTATCAAATTCCAAAACCAGATCATGTTATATTCTTAGATGTTGATCCAGAAGTAAGTCAAGAGCTTATGAGAAATAGAGCTAATAAGTTTACAGGAGAAGAAGCAAAAGATATTCATGAAAGTAATAAGGAATATTTGATAAATTCATATAATAATTCTTTATATATTGCAGAAAAATACAATTGGGATGTTATCAAGTGTTGTAAGAATTCTAAGCTTAGAAGCATAGAAGAAATTAATGATGAAATTTATGAAAAAGTAAAAAAATATATATAAATTTAAGATGGGTTGTTTAAAAGAAGGGATTATTTATAAGGAAAGTTCTTTGTTTTTAACAATCCTTTTATCTTTATTACAAACTTTGTATTAGTATTAATGATTTGATATAGATAATAGTAGAAAATGAAAATAAAAATTCATATAATACATTATTTTAAGAGAAAATTTAGTAAATTCTTATATATTTATGATAAAATATATAAGAAGAATTTATTAGTATAAGAGTGGAGGTATATGGTATGAAACTAGTTTTAGCTATAGTACAAGATGATGATGCTATAGATTTAATTGAAGAGCTTACAGATAAAAATTATAGGGTAACTAAATTAGCAACTACAGGAGGTTTTTTAAAATCAGGGAATACTACTTTAATGATTGGTGTTGAAGAAAAAGTAGTAAAGGATGTTGTTAAAGTCATTGAGGATGTTTGTAAAAAAAGAAAAGAAATGGTATCTACACCAACACCAAGTACAATTGGCAGTGGATCAGGAATGTATATGCCTTATCCAATTGAAGTAGAAGTGGGTGGAGCTACAGTATTTGTTTTAGATGTTGATCAATTTTATAAAGTTTAATTAAGTTGATTAGGAGGTGAATGTATGAGAAACTTTATAGGATATAGTGATTTAATTAATAATTTTAAGGATAGATGTTTAAAAAATACACTTTCTCATGCACACCTCATTGCAGGAGAAGATGGAATTGGAAAAAGTAAATTAGCTAATATTTTAGCTAAGCTTATTTTAAATGGAGATTTAGAGAGAGAATATGTAGATATAATCAATTATAAGAGTAGTAAGGCATCTTTTGGAGTAGATGAGGTTAGAGATATAATTGAAGAAGTTTCTAAAAAGCCTTTTGAAGGTGATAGAAAAGTGATAATTATTCATGAAGGAAATAAGCTTACTATTCAAGCTCAAAATGCACTTTTAAAAACCATAGAAGAACCACCAATAGGAGTTCACATAATAATATTGTGTGAAAGTTTAGAGTTAATTTTAGATACAATAAAATCTAGGTGTGAAATATATAAATTAACACCATTAACCAAGAATGAATTATATGAATATATAAAAATTAAGGGCTTTGATTATAATGAAAGTGATATAAGATCTGCAATAGCTTTTAGTGAAGGAATACCAGGAAGAATAGATAGATATTTTAATGATGAAAACTTAAGGGAATTAAGAAATAAAGTTATTGAATTAATTAAGAGCTTAAATAAAAATGATGTAGAAATTGTACTACAACAAGAAGAAGCTCTAAGTACTTTAAAAGATAATAAAGAAGAAGTATTAAATATATTTGGCTCTTTTATTAGAGATATTTTAATAGATAAGGAAGTTGAAAATGAGGAATTTATCATAAATGGTGATAAACTTGATGATATAAGAGAACTTACTAAAGAAATGTCATTTAGAAAGTTAAATAATATGATAAAGACAATAGAAGAAGCACGTAAAAATATTAAAAGTAATGTTAGTTGGGTAATGACACTACGAGTAATGTTAATGGGCTTCATGGAGGGTTAATTATGATAAAGGTCGTAGGAGTTAGATTTAAAAAGGCTGGAAAAATATATTACTTTGATCCAGCAGATATGAATATACAAAAGGATACATATGTAGTAGTTGAAACCGCTAGAGGTATTGAATTTGGAGAATGTGTAATAGGAATAAAAGAAATAAATGAAAATGATATAGTTGCACCACTTAAGAGTGTATTAAGAATAGCAACTGAAGAAGATATAGATAGACATTTTAAAAATAAAGATAAAGAAAAAGATGCATTTAATATATGTTTAAAGAAAATTCAAGAACATGGATTAACCATGAAACTTATAGATGTAGAATATACTTTCGATAATAATAAAGTTATATTTTATTTCACAGCAGATGGAAGAGTTGACTTTAGAGAATTAGTTAAGGATTTAGCAACAATATTTAAAACTCGTATAGAGCTTAGACAAATAGGAGTTAGAGATGAAGCTAAGATGTTAGGTGGTCTTGGGCCTTGTGGTAGACCAATGTGTTGTTCTAGCTTTTTAGGAGACTTTGCATCTGTTTCAATAAAGATGGCAAAAGAGCAAAACTTATCACTTAATCCAACTAAAATATCAGGGATTTGTGGAAGACTTATGTGTTGTTTAAATTATGAACAAAGTACTTATGAAGATATTAGAAAAAGAATGCCTAAAGTTGGTTCGATAGTAAAGACAAGTGAAGGCACAGGAGAAGTATTTTCAAATAATATTGTTAAAGAAAGTGTTAAGGTTAAGCTTAAAAAGGGCGAAGAAGAAATATTAGAAGAGTTTAAAATTGATACTATTGAACTTATTAAAGGTCATTATGAGGATTCAGTTGATGATGATGATATAAAATTAGAAGTAGAATCTGAAGAAGATAGAAAGTTAATTAAGAATTTGATTAAGGGTAACTAAGGAGGATAATTAATGAAAGAGCTAGTTAGAATTTCTAATTTAACTAGTCATGCAGATATCTTAAAAATCAGAAGTATAGTAAGTGATTACGAAGGGGTTCTAGCATGTGAAATTAATTTAAATAAAAAAGAGGTACATTTAGTGTATGATAAATTGAGCGTTTCTATAGATGAAATAATTAATGCTATTGAAATGGCTGGTTATATGGTTATTTAGTATATAAATTATAGAAAATAGTATAAATTTAACTTTGCCTTTAAAAAGAAAAGTATGTATGATAAAATAGTTATGTTATTAATAAGTAATGGGGAGGTGTTTTTTAATGGCATACGCAATCAATGATTCTTGTGTTAACTGTGGAGCTTGCGCTGCAGAATGTCCAGTTAACGCTATAAGCCAAGGAGATACTCAATTCGTTATTGATGCAGATACTTGTATCGATTGTGGAAACTGTGCAAATGTTTGTCCAGTAGGAGCTCCAGCTGAAGCTTAATTCCAATGAAAAGAGTCGTCATATTATGATGACTCTTTTTTTTATGGAGAAAAATAATTTATATCAAAAATATGATTTAGATAATATTATAAATAAAATAGTTAAAAAAATTAAAAATAATAATAAGTTGTACCTATTTTAATAAATCTTTAATAATATAGCCCCAAATAATTAAATTATAGAATAGACATAAAAAAAATTTTTATATATAATTAAAGTCAAATAAGGTCAAAGTATGTTTAGGAAGGTGAAATTGTGGCAAGAATTTCAGATATAATAGCACAGTTTATAAATGACATGATAGAAGATAAAAAGGATAAGGAGGTAATTATTCAAAGAAATGAATTAGCAGATAAATTTAATTGTGCTCCATCTCAAATTAATTATGTATTAACAACTAGATTTACTTCTGAAAAGGGATATATGATTGAAAGTAGAAGAGGTGGCGGCGGTTATATAATAATCAAAAGAATAGAATATAATAATAAAGAAAAACAAGTAGAGGCAATAAATAAAGCTATTGGAGAAAGTTTAACCTATAGTGCAGCTTTATTATTATTAGAGCATTTATATGAAACTAATTTAATAACTAAAAGAGAGCTTGAAATTGTAAAAATATCAATTAACGATAGAACATTATCAAATGCAGAAGATAAAAATAAGCTAAGGGCAGAAATACTTAAGGGTATTATAATGGTTATTTTATCATAATAATTATAGTAGATGATAAAACAAGTAGTGATAAAGGGTTGGGTCATATTTGCAGAATATAATAACAAGTTATATTTAATCTATATTTGATTATATTTGGAGGTGACACTGTGATTTTTGGGAGGTTTACAGAAAGAGCGCAAGTTGTATTAGTAGAAGCACAACAAGAGTCTCAAAGTTTTAAGCACGGTTATATTGGAACAGAACATGTTTTATTAGGGATATTAAAAGAAAATGGATATGCAGGACAGCTTTTAACTAATAAAGGAATTACTATAGATAAGGTAAAAAAGATGACTGAAGATTATCTAGGTTTTGGTGATGACGAAGTTTCAACAGGCGAAATGTTATTAACACCAAGAGCAAAGAGACTTTTTGATGATAGTTTAGATATAGCAAGAAAGTATGGGCATAGTTTTATAAATCCTGAGCATATATTACTTGCATTAATAAATGAAGGAGAAGGTGTTGCTTTTACTATTTTAACAAGTAGTAAGGTTGATTTATCGTCTATTAAGCAAGAGTTAGATAAATATATTTCTGGAAATGAGCTTAGAGAAAGTAAAAAGTCAGTACAAAGGGAAAAGAAGCAAAATAAAACTCCAGTATTAGATCAATATAGCACTGATTTAACTCAAAGTGCCAAGGAGGGAAAATTAGACCCTGTAATTGGCAGAGAGGAAGAAACTCAAAGGGTATTGGAAATACTGTGTAGAAGAATAAAAAATAATCCTTGTCTAATTGGTGAACCAGGTGTAGGAAAAACTGCTATAATTGAAGGATTAGCACAAAAAATTATTTCTGGAGATGCACCAGAAAGTTTAAGGGATAAGAGATTATTAGTTTTAGATATAACATCTATGATTGCAGGAGCAAAATATAGAGGTGAATTTGAGGAAAGATTAAAGAAGGTAATGAATGAACTTAAAAATGAAGATGATATTATAATCTTTATCGATGAAATTCATACTATAGTAGGAGCTGGAGGAGCAGAAGGTGCTATAGATGCTTCTAATATTTTGAAACCTGCTTTAGCAAGAGGGGAAATAAAATGCATAGGGGCGACAACAATTGATGAATACAGAAAGCATATAGAAAAGGATGCTGCATTAGAAAGAAGATTTCAAACAGTTAATGTTGAGCCTCCATCTAAAGATGAAACTGTAAATATTTTATTTGGATTAAGAGATAAATATGAATCACATCACAAAGTTAAGATTACAGATGGTGCATTATATATGGCTGTAGATTTATCAGATAGATATATAAGTGATAGATATATGCCTGATAAAGCTATAGATTTAATAGATGAAGCAGCGGCAAAAGTAAGGATTTCAAGATTAACTCTTCCACCTGAGATTAAGAAAAAAGAATTAGATATTGAAAAAATAATTAGTGAAAAAGAAGAGTCAATTAAAAATCAAGATTTTGAAAAAGCTGCTAATTTAAGAGATAATGAAAAGCAACTAAAAGAAGAATTTGAAAAGATTAAAAATGAATGGAGAGCACATAGTTGTACAGAAGTTCAAATAGTTGATGAAGATGATATTGCAAAAGTTGTTTCAATATGGACTAAGGTTCCAGTAGAAAAATTAACCGAAAAAGAATCTGTTAAGTTATTACATCTAGAAGATACTCTAAGGCAAAGAGTTGTAGGTCAAGATGAAGCGATAAAAGCTTTAACTAGGGCAGTTAAAAGAGCAAGAGTTGGACTTAAGAATCCTAATAGACCAATTGGAACTTTTATTTTCTGTGGACCAACAGGTGTAGGTAAAACTGAACTTTGCAATGTTTTAGCAGAAGTCATGTTTGGGAAAATAAGCAATTTAATCAGAATTGATATGTCTGAATATATGGAGAAGCATTCAGTTTCAAGATTAATTGGAGCACCTCCAGGATATGTAGGATATGAAGAGGGTGGTCAGCTATCAGAGGCTGTAAGGAGAAAACCTTATTCAGTAGTATTATTAGATGAAATTGAAAAGGCTCATCCAGATGTATTTAATATATTACTTCAAATTATGGAAGATGGAAGATTAACTGATGGAAAGGGCAAGACAGTAGACTTTAAAAATACTATAGTGATTATGACATCTAATGTAGGAGCTCAAAAATTAAAGAGTCAAAGAAAAGTTGGATTTGATACTAATTCTAATTTAAAAGAAGCAGAATATGAGAAAATGAAGGACGTTGTATTAGGAGAATTAAAGAATGCCTTTAAGCCTGAATTCCTAAATAGGGTAGATGATATAATAGTATTTAATCAGCTAAAGGAAGAAGATACATTACAAATAGTAAATATAATGCTAAAAGATACAATAAGTAGATTAAAAGAAAAGAATATAGATTTAATTTACGATGAGGATTTAAATAAATTCCTTATTAATAAAAATAAAAATCTTGAATTTGGTGCAAGACCTTTAAGAGGTATAATTAATAGAGAAATAGTTGATAAGTTAAGTGATGAATTACTTAAAGGTGAAATTAAAGTTGGAGATAAATTAAAGGTTGAATGCAGAGATGAGATATTGGTATTTTCCCATAGGTAAATGTTAAGAAATTTAAGGGGAATAAATAATGTAAAAGAGTAAGGTGATAAATAAATCGCCTTACTCTTTTTTATAATATTAAGCTATTTAATATTATTATCATTATCTAGGTTAGAATTAATAACCATGTTTTCTATGCAGTTTGAAGTAGAGTTATCGACATAATCGCTAGATAAATTTTTAGGTTTATAATCATTTAAAATGTTTTTTGAAGGAACATTATTAAAATAAGATTTATCTATCAAAATACCATCTCCTTGGAATTTATATAGATAGTATTTCCATATAATAAATAAATATGTATATTTTATATTAAAAAAAATCCTTAACTGGTATAGACAACTATATGTATGTATAATATAATAAATTTGGGAGTGATATTTATGATAGATAAAAATAGTCCGATACCGGTGTATTATCAATTAAAAAACGATTTAATAAAAAAAATTGCAAAAGGTGTTTGGAAGCCAGGTGAATGTATTTCAAGTGAAAGAGAGCTTTGTGAAATCTATGAAGTAAGTAGAATGACTATAAGACAAGCTATTGGAGAGCTAGTTCAAGAAGGAATTTTGCTTAGAAAAAAAGGTAAAGGAACATTTGTATGTGAGCAAAAGGTAAATCAAAAGGATATGATGAGCTTTACTGAAATGATTAATCAAAGCGGAAGAAAATTGGACACAAAAGTTATAGAATTTGAAGTTATAGATACGCCTGATGATATGCAGGATATTTTTATATTAGATAAGTTGTACAAAATAACAAGAAAAAGAATAGTAGATGGAGAGAGCATTGCTTTGGAAACAGTATATATTCCGGTAGATTATTGTGGAAGTATTAATAAAGAAATGCTATCTGGCTCATTATATAAGATTTTAGAAGGATTTGGATATACAATTACTCATTCAAATTCATCAATAATTGCAGTTAATGTTAATGATGAGATAAGAGGATTATTAGAATGTGAAAAGGATACTCCTATATTAAAGACTATTAATAAGACATTTACTAGTTCGGATAAGCTTTTATTTTTAGAAGAGGCATACTACAAATCAGATAAATTTACATTACAAGTTAATATTTCAAGAAAAGAGGGAGAATTGTTATGAATTTAATAGTTGTTGATAATTATGAAGAATTAAGTAAGGTAGCAGCAAAAGAGTTTGCTAAAGTAATAAGTGAAAAACCAAATGCAGTTTTAGGTTTAGCAACTGGAGGATCTCCAGTTGGAATGTATAAAGAATTAATTAAAATGTATGAAAATAAAGAATTAGATTTTTCTAAAATTACAACAGTAAATCTAGATGAATATGTTGGATTAAATCCTGAACATGAACAAAGTTATAGACATTTTATGAATGAAAATTTATTTAAGTATATTAATGTAGATATAAAAAATACTTTTGTTCCTAATGGACTAGCTAAAGATTTAGAATTAGAATGTAAAGAATATGATAAAAAGATTGAGGAACTAGGTGGAATAGATATTCAACTTTTAGGTGTAGGAAATAATGGACATATAGCATTTAATGAACCAGATGAAGAACTATCTTCAGGAACTCATATAATAACATTAACTGAAGATACTATTAAAGCTAATGCAAGATTTTTTGCTAATGAAGCCGATGTACCAAGAAGAGCAATAAGCATGGGTGTAGGCGGAATAATGAAGTCAAAGAAAATAGTTTTAATTGCTTCAGGAGAAAGTAAAGCAGAAGCTATTAAAGGATTATTCTCAGGAAAAATAACAACAGATAACCCTGCTTCTATGTTACAAATGCATAGAGATGTTACAGTAGTTGTAGATAAAGCAGCAGCGACACTTATAAATGAATAATAATTTTAAAAATGAGGTTTTTATGTAGCCTCATTTTTTTATATTTGAAGTTATGTTATATTATAATAAAGAAAATTAGAGAATAAAATTTATATAGATAAGAGTGGTGAATAATATGGCTAAGATAAAATCTGTATTCGTATGTGAAGAATGTGGATATGAATCACCAAAGTGGATGGGGAAATGTCCTGATTGTGGAAATTGGAACACTTTTACCGAAGAACAGGTAGTACAGCAAAATAAGGCTGTAAAAGAAGCGATTAAGGTTAGAGAATTGGCAAGAAAACCTATTAAAAAGTTATCAGAAGTAACTTCAAGTAAAAGTGATAGAATTGTAACAGGAATAAGTGAGTTTGACAGGGTAATGGGTGGCGGAATAGTTAAAGATTCTATTACTATAATAACAGCACGTCCTGGTGCAGGAAAATCAACTTTATTATTACAAGTTGCTGACAATATAGCTAGAAGTGGATTTAAAGTTATATATGCATCAGGTGAAGAAAGTGATAGTCAAATTAAGAATAGGGCAGATAGAATTTTAAAAAATATTAATGATAATATTTGGGTAGTCCAAGAGACGAGTATGGATAATGTAGTGGCTGCAGTTAATGAAATAGATCCAGATTTGATTATAATAGATAGTATTCAAACATTTACTATGGATAGCTTTTTACCAGCAAGAGCAGGGTCGCCAACACAAACTATGGAGTGTGCGAATGAGTTATTAAGAATTGCTAAAGATAATAAAAGACAACGTGCAGTAATAATTGTTGGGCAAATGACTAAGGCTGATGAATTAGCAGGATTAAGAGCATTGGAACACTTAGTAGATACTGTATTAATTATAGAATGTGATACAGATGAAGAACTAAGAGGATTAGTAAGTTCTAAAAATAGATTTGGAAGTACTGGGGAAACAGGTTTTTTCCAAATGTCTGAAAAAGGAATGGTATCAATAGATAATCCATCGGAGTTTTTTATGACTAAAAGGGAAGAGGGAGAAGTTGTTTCAGGAAGTACTTTAACTGTTATAAAAGAAGGATCTAGACCTATAATTACAGAGGTAGAAAGTTTAGTATCTAAAACATTTACTCCGTATCCTACAAGAATTGGAGAAACATTAGGTAAGGATAAGCTTAATACTTTAATATCTATTTTGGAGCAAAGAGGCGGAATAGGACTTTATGATAAGAATGTTATTATAAAGACTACTGGCGGAATGAGAATAAAAGAACAAGGTATAAATTTGGCTGTTATTATGAGTATAGTTTCATCTGTAAAACAAAGGGGAATTGAAGCAAATATTGCTTTTATAGCTGATGTAGGTCTTACTGGTGAATTAAAAAAGGTACCTTCAATAGAAATTAGGGTAAAGGAACTTGCAAGAATGGGATTTAAGAAAGTATATGTAGCAAAAGATTCATTTAGTAAAGAAGTAAATATACCTAATATAAAAATAATGGCTATGAAAACATTAAATGATGTTATAGCAGATGTATATAGATAATATAATTATGGAAAAAAGTAAGTATAATAATTTATACTTACTTTTTTTGTAGAAAAAACTATAAAGAATATTATTTATAAATATTTACAAAATTATTGAGTTAATAATTATATAATAGTAATATTATATATGTTAGGAAAATGAATAATAATGATAAGTTGATAAATATTAGCTTAATTATATAAATAGAGATATGAATTGAAAATAAAGTTAGGTGATTGCATGAGAATTAAGGATGATAATGAAATAAAAAATATATTAAAGATAGTTAGTCCGGGAACATATTTAAGAGAAGGTTTAGAAAATATCTTAAGAGCTAAAACAGGTGGCCTGATAGTTTTAGGAGATTCTGATGAAGTAATGAGTATTGTTGATGGAGGATTTAATATTAACTCAGAATATACTCCAGCATATATATATGAATTAGCTAAAATGGACGGAGCAATAGTATTAAGTCAAGATTTAAGAAAAATTGTTTGTGCAAATGCACAATTGTTACCAGATCCAACAGTTCAAACATATGAAACAGGAACAAGACATAGAACTGCACAGAGAATAGCTAAGCAAACTGACACAATTGTTGTAGCAATATCTCAAAGAAGAAATATTATTACTGTATATAAAGGTGATATAAAATATGTATTACAAGACAGCAGTGTAATTTTAGCAAGAGCAAATCAAGCAATCCAAACCTTAGAAAAGTATGTAAATGTATTAGAGAGAGTAATAAATAATTTAAACATATTAGAATTTCAAGACTTAACAACTGTTTTTGATGTTGTAACTGCAATACAAAGAACAGAAATGGTAATGAGAATAGTAGAAGAAATAAAAAGATATATATTAGAGCTTGGAAATGAAGGTAGATTAATTTCCATGCAATTAAACGAGTTAATAAGATATATTGAAAGAGATGGAATTCTTTTAATAAGAGATTATTGTGGAGAAAATGCTGATCATAACAACATTTATAAAGAAATTCAAAAGTTAAATTCTGAAGAATTAGTAGATTTAGAAATTATAGC
This sequence comes from Clostridium saudiense, assembly GCF_000577815.1. Classification (GTDB taxonomy): domain Bacteria; phylum Bacillota; class Clostridia; order Clostridiales; family Clostridiaceae; genus Clostridium; species Clostridium saudiense. Next base: position 13,985 of record NZ_CBYM010000042.1, read on the forward strand.
AAAGGTGCTTGGATTTGGAGGAGTATCATTAGTAGATACATTAATTTCACCTAAGGGATATAGAATATTATTCAAAATCCCAAGAATACCTACTAATATAATCGAAAATTTAATTAAACATTTTAAAGAGTTAAAATATGTAATAGCTGCAAGCAAGGAAGAATTAGATCAAGTAGAAGGAATTGGAGAAGCGAGAGCTACAGCTATTAGAAGTGGGTTAAAGAGAATAAAGGAACAAATTCATTTAAAGAAAGAACTTTAGTAATAAATTAAGAATATTAATATGATTTAACGGTAAAAATATATAAGCAGGTAAAAACCTGCTTATATATTTATCTAAAGGTAAATTTACCAAGTGTATTCATTTTGTCACTTTCTTTTAATAAAACATCATAAAGATTTATATCAAGCGCATTACAAAGAGAAGTAAGATAAAATAAATTATTCCCAATTTCTCTTTCTATAACTTCACGGCAGTTATCACATAAACAGCCATCAAGATGAGTTTTTAAACAGTTTGATAAATCTTCCAATGAGTTGTCATCATTTGGCAAACATTGTTTTTTCGCATTTATCTCAATGCAACCACAGTTAGTTACGGCTTTAGCTACAGCTCTGTTAATTCTACAACTGGATTCAGTATATTTAGTTAATATATCAAGAATACTTTTATGCCTTAGTAGGGATTCACTGACGTCATTTTGAAAGCTATCGAATATAATGTCTTTCATTTGCCTCAACTCCTTAGAAATATAATCCATAATTAAATTATAAGTATTTTCAGACAATTTTGTCAATACAAGCCTTATCTGTATTGGCTTAATATTATAATAAACAACCTGGTCATATTTTGATAGGGGGTATTAAAATTTAATTTATTCTTTAAAGTTAAATTTTAGTAATAGTAATATAAATAATATGGTATAATAAAAATGGTTATTTATAACTATTACTTAAATTAAAAGTAATTTAAATAGGAGGTGAGTTTTTGTTTAAGAAGGGATTAAAAATTATTTTTACTCTTTTGGGATTAGTGGTTGGATATATCATTGCAGAAGCTATATTAGCGATTAATACAGGGCTTAGAATTAATATTATAAAAGGTGTAGCAGCTACTACAATATTCTATATTTTAAGTGTTTTACTTTTCGGAATTATTTTTTATTTTATTTCGCCAGGATTATATAAATTAATATCTAACACTATAGATAAAATTGAAAAAAATATTCAAAGATTAAGTGCACAAGAAGTAATTTACGGAAGTGCAGGGTTGTTAATTGGATTGATTATTGCAGCATTTATAGGTGCTCCTTTATCAGGAATATTTGTAGGAATACATCCTGCAATTGGACCAATAATTTTTGTACTATTAGAACTGATTGCAGCAATATTAGGTGCTGAAATATTTGTGAAAAAGAAAGAAGATATTTCTTCAACGTTACTTATATTTAAAAGAAATAATCAAAGAGAAAGAGAAAAAGAGAAAAAGAGCAGAGGCTATGCTAAAGGAAGTGCTAAGGTTTTAGATACATCAGTAATTATAGATGGAAGAATATTTGATTTATGCCAAACTGGATTTATAGAAGGGACTTTAGTTATACCAAGCTTTGTTTTAGATGAGCTTAGGCACATATCAGATTCTTCAGATTCATTAAAAAGAAATAGAGGAAGAAGAGGATTAGATATATTAAATAAAATTCAAAAAGAATTAGAAATTGAAACTCAAATTTGGGAAGGTGACTTTAAGGATATTGCTGAAGTTGATAGCAAGTTATTGAAATTAGCTCAAAAGTTAGGTGGAAAAGTAATTACTAACGATTTCAATTTAAATAAAGTTGCAGAATTCCAAGGAGTTCCTGTTTTAAATATAAATGAATTGGCTAATGCAATTAAGCCGGTAGTACTTCCAGGGGAAGAAATGAAAATTATAGTTATTAAAGATGGTAAAGAGTCAACTCAGGGTATTGGATACCTTGATGATGGAACTATGATTGTAGTTGAAGGTGGAAAGAAATACATTGGAGAAGAAATTTTAGTTATTGTAACGTCTGTTCTTCAAACATCTGCCGGAAGAATGATTTTTGCAAAACCAAAGGATAATTAAAGGAGAACTCAAATGATAAGTGCTATTATTTTAGCTGGTGGTAAGGGAAAACGTATGGGGGCACCTGTTAGCAAGCAATTTATTGAGATAAAAGGAAAACCTATTATTTATTACACTATAAAAAAATTCAGTGAAAATAAAAAAATAGACAATATAGTAGTTGTATTATCTAAAGATGAAGTAGTTTATTTTAAGGAAAATATTTTAGAAAAATATAATTTAAAAGTAGATAATATAGTTATAGGTGGTACAGAAAGACAAGATTCTGTATATAATGGACTTAAAAGTCTAGAAGATACTAATACAGATATTGTATTAATCCATGATGGAGCAAGACCTTTTATTTCTGATAGAATAATAGATGATGGAATTAAATTTGCTCAGGTTTACGGTGCGTGTGCACCAGGGGTTATGCCTAAAGATACAATTAAGATTAAAAATGAAAGTAATTTTTCGGTTAGTACTCCAGATAGGGGAAGTTTAGTAGCTATACAGACTCCTCAAGTTTTTAAGTTCAATGAAATATTAGAATGTCATGAAAAGATAAAAATTAATAATATAGTTGTAACTGATGATACTATGGTAGCTGAAAAATGTGGTTATAGTGTATATCTTTATGATGGTGAATACACTAATATTAAAGTTACCACTCCAGAAGATTTAATTTTAGGTGAAAAGCTTATTTAATTTAAATTTCATTATATTGACAGAGTATTTTCAAGATTATATAATAAATTAATCAAAAAAGAATATTACTAAAGCAGTGATGAAGAATAGTAGAAATCGCTAATCAGAGAGAAGATCCTTTGGCTGTAAGATTTTCAACAGATTTTGAACCAGCTTTTGAGTTGTAGGTAAAAACTATCGGTTTAACACCGTTATCATTATTAAAGCACAAATTTAGGTGGTACCGCGGATACAAGTTCGCCCTAATTCTATATTAGGGACGGACTTTTTTTATTTAGAAACAAAAGGATGCAAGAATAAATTAATAATAAAGCTAGAAGAGACTTATTTAAAAATAAAAATAGGGTAAAATTTATTAATAAGTTCTAGCACAATTTATTAATTTCTAATGCTATAGTAATTAACAATTAAAACAACAAGATATTATGTAGAGAAAATCAGGAGGAAGATAATTATGAAGATGTCAAATATGTTAGTATCAACATTAAGAGAAGTGCCAGCAGAAGCTGAAATAGATAGCCATAAGCTTATGCTTAGAGCTGGAATGATTAGAAAAATGGCAGCAGGTGTATATAACTATATGCCAATTGGATTAAAGGTTTTAAAGAACATAGAAGAAATTGTTAGAGAAGAAATGAATGCAGCTGGTGCTCAAGAGTTTTTAGCATCTGCAGTGTTACCAGCAGAATTATGGCAAGAATCTGGTAGATGGGATGTTTACGGAGATGAAATGTTTAGATTAAAGGATAGAAATAATAGAGATTTCTGCCTTGGGCCAACACATGAAGAAGTATTTACAGATATAGCTAGAAATGAAATAAAATCATATAAGCAATTACCAGTAAATCTTTATCAAATTCAAACTAAGTATAGAGATGAAAGAAGACCAAGATTTGGGGTTATGAGATCTAGAGAATTCATAATGAAGGATGCTTATAGCTTCGATAAAGATCAAGCAGGATTAGATATATCTTATGATAAAATGCATGATGCATATGTAAAGATTTTTAATAGATGTGGAATTGATGCTAAGTGCGTTGCTGCAGATTCAGGAGCAATTGGAGGATCAAATTCAGCAGAATTTATGGTTAAATCAGAAGTTGGTGAGGATGATGTAGTGTTCTGTACGGCTTGTGATTATGCAGCTAATATAGAAAAAGCTGAAGCTACTCCAGAGAGAGCAGAGGTTGAAGAATTATTACCAATGGAAAAAGTAGCTACTCCAGATAGCAGAGGAATTGAAGAAGTTTCAACATTCCTAAATGTGTCACCAAAAAAGACTGTTAAGCTATTAATGTTTAATGTAGATGGAAAAATAGTAGGTGTAGTTGTTAGAGGAGATAGAGAAGTTAATGAAGTAAAAGTAGCTAATGCTGCAAAGGCTTCAGGAGATATAGCTATGGCTTCTCATGAAGAATATACAAAAGCTACAGGTTGTGAAGTTGGATTTGGTGGACCAGTAGGAATAAAGGTAGACTTATTATTAGTAGATGAAGAAGTTACTTATATGTATAACATGATATTAGGGGCAAATGAAACAGGATACCACTTAAAGAATGTTAACTATGGAAGAGATTTCGAAGGTACTGTAGGAGATTATAGAAACATTGAAAGTGGAGAAAAATGTCCAGAGTGTGGAGCTGAAGTTACTATAGCAAGAGGAACAGAAGTAGGTCACATATTTAAATTAGGAACTAAATATTCAGAAGCTATGAATGCTACATTTATAGATGAAAATGGTAAAAACACTCCATTTGTTATGGGATGTTATGGTATTGGTGTTACAAGAACAATGGCATCAATAATTGAACAACATCATGATGAAAATGGAATAATATGGCCTCTTTCAGTTGCACCATACCATGTATCAGTTATTCCAGTAAATATTAAAGATGAAGCTCAAATGGAAATAGCTAATAAACTATATGAAGATTTAAGAAAAGTTGGTGTAGATGCTATATTAGATGATAGAAACGAAAGACCAGGAGTTAAATTTAAAGATTCAGAACTTATTGGAATTCCAATGAGAGTTACTGTTGGTAAGAAAATAACTGACGGTGAAGTTGAATTTAAATTAAGAGATGGTGAGATGGAAGTAATAAAAATTGATGATGTTATAGAAAAAGTAAAATCTCAATTTGAAAGTAATAATATAAAATTATAGGATAGAAAAAATAAAAAAAGGAGGAATTTCATAATGAAAATATATAATTCTTTAACTAGAAAAAAAGAAGAATTTGTTCCTATAGTACCAGGGAAGATAAGCATGTATGTTTGTGGACCAACGGTATATAACTATTTTCACATAGGTAATGGAAGAACGTTTATTGTTTTTGATACTATAAGAAGATATATGGAATACAGGGGATATGAAGTTAACTTTGTTCAAAATTTTACTGATATAGATGATAAAATGATAAATAAAGCTAATGAAGAGCATACTACAGTAAAAGAAATTGGAGATAAGTATATAGCAGAATATTATAAAGATGCTGATGGACTTAATATAAAAAGAGCAACAACAAATCCAAGAGCAACTGAGTATATTTCAGAGATAATTGAATTTGTGTCTGGATTAATAGAAAAAGGATATGCTTATGAAGTTGATGGAGATGTTTACTTTAGAACTAAAAAATTCGAAAATTACGGACAGCTTATAGGGCAAAATCTTGATGATTTAAGATCAGGAGCAAGAATTAATGTGGATGAAAGAAAAGAAGATCCTGTAGATTTTGCTATTTGGAAAGCACAAAAACCAGGTGAGCCAGGTTGGGAATGCCCTTGGGGTGTTGGAAGACCAGGATGGCATATTGAGTGTTCATGCATGGCTAAGAAATTACTTGGAGAAACTATTGATATACATGCTGGAGGAATGGATTTAGCATTTCCACATCATGAAAATGAGATAGCTCAAAGTGAAGCTTTAACAGGTAAGAAATTTGCAAACTATTGGATGCATGCAGCATTCTTAAATGTTAATAATCAAAAGATGTCTAAGTCTTTAAATAATTTCTTAACAGCAAGAGATGCTTTAAAGCAATATGATCCTGATGTAATTAGATTCTTAATGCTTTCAGGACATTATAGAATCCAATTAAATTTTAGTAATGATTTGTTAGAATCAGCTAAGGCTTCAGTTGAAAGATTATATAATGCAATTGGAAATTTAGAAAATTTAATTTCAGAAGTAAAAATTAATGAAATGACAGAAGATGAGGTTAAGTATTTAAATTCATTAGATAGTTATAGACAAAGATATATTGAAAAAATGGATGATGATTTCAATACAGCCGATGCGATATCTGTATTATTTGATTTAATAAGAGATATTAATAGCAATGTTGGAATAAATTCATCAAAAGAATTATGTGAAAAAGCATTAGAATTAATTAGAGAATTAGGTTCACCTTTAGGAATACTACAAAAGACAACTAAGGGAAATTTAGAGGAAGAGATTGAAGCTTTAATAGCTGAGAGACAACAAGCTAGAAAAGATAGAAATTTTGCTTTAGCAGATAAAATAAGAGATGAATTAAAAGCTAAAGGTATAGAACTTCTAGATACTCCACAAGGTGTTAGATGGAAAAAGATTGATTAATTAATTTATTAAAAATATAAGAAAAATTAAAGTAGAGTTAAGAGAGAAGGATTAGTGGGTTCCTAATAAATTTTAATAAACTTTATAGAAGTTTATTCCTTCCTTTTAACTCTTAGTTTTTCATTACTATTTTAATAAATATAGTTATTATATAATTGAGGAGAAATTAAAAGATGCTTAAGGATTTAAGAGTAAGAGAATTTACGGAAAAAGAAGCACGACTTCTAAATCCACTTCAACTTGCATTAGTAGGTGATGGGGTTTATGAACTTTTTATAAGAAACCATATATTATCTGAAAATATCGAATTAACTGCTCATAAAATACATGTCAAAGCAATAGGGTATGTTAAAGCTAAAAGTCAAGCAGTTATTATGCATGAAATTGAAGATAAATTAACGGAAGATGAAAGCTATATCTATAAAAGAGGAAGAAATGCTAAATCAGCTACAGTTCCTAAAAATGCAGATGTAAGAGATTATAGAATGGCAACTGGTTTTGAAGCATTAGTAGGATATTTATATTTAACAGGTAATACTGAAAGATTAGAATTTATATTCAATAGTGCAATTTCAATAAAACTATAAGAAAAAGGAGAATAGTCATGACTAAGAGAGAAAATCCAAGAAGAAGAGAAAGAGAATTTAATAAGTTCCAAGAGAAGAGTAACAGATACCAAGAAAAAAACAATAGATTCCAGGATAGAAGAGAAGAAAAAAGAGATAGAAATTATGCTGCTGGAACAAGAGAAGCAAATAGTGAAGCAGTAAGAGAAGATTTAGTAATTGGAAGAAATGCTGTAATTGAAGCACTAAAAAGTGATAGAACAATAGAGTGCTTATATGTAAGTAAAGGTGATTTAGAAGGATCAATAAAAGTTGCTTTAGGATTAGCAAAAGACAAAGGGGTTGTTGTTAAAGAAGCTGATAGAAGAAAATTAGATACAATGTGTGAAGGGTTAAATCACCAAGGAATTGTTGCAAAGGTTACTCCTTTCAAATATTGTGAAGTAAATGATATATTAGAATATGCGAAAAGAAAAGATGAAAAACCTTTTATAGTAATATTAGACGAAATAGAAGATCCACATAACTTAGGATCGATAATAAGAACTGCAGAACTTTGTGGAGTTCATGGTATTATTATACCTAAGAGAAGAAATGTTGGAGTAACATCTACAGTTTATAAATGTTCAGCTGGAGCAATAGAGCATATGAGAATTGCAAAAGTTACGAATATAAATGCAACTATAGATATTTTAAAAGAACAAGGAATTTGGATTTATGGTGCAGATATAGATGGAACAGATTATAGTTATAATACTGATTTTTCTGGACCATGTGCATTAATAATTGGAAGTGAAGGGAAAGGAATTTCTAATTTAACTCTTAAAAAGTGTGATTTATTAGTAAAAATCCCTATGATAGGAAAAATTAACTCTTTAAATGCTTCAGTTGCAGGTGGTATAATGATGTATGAGGTTTTAAAAGGCAGATTAACTAAATAATTTAGTACACATAGGGGTAAAAAGTGAAATTTATATTTATAGATGGATATAATGTAATAAATAGTTGGAGTAATCTAAAGAGTGAAAAAGAAATAAGTTTGGATAGTGCTAGACAAAAACTTATAGATATTTTACATAATTATGGTGCTATTCATCAGTGCAAAATTATGTTAGTATTTGATGGTTATAGAGTAGCTGGTAATTTAGAAAATAAATATGAATACAATAAAAATTTAACAGTAGTATTTACTAAAAGTGGAGAAACTGCAGATGCTTATATTGAAAGAGAAATACATAATATCGGAAGAAGATTTGAAGTATCAGTAGTTACATCTGATTCTTTGGAGCAGCAAACAATTTTCCAAAGAGGTGCAACTAGAATTTCAAGTATAGAATTCTATAATATGGTATTTGATACATCAGAAGATATAAGACGAGCAACTAAGAAAGTATATACTTCACATAAGAGTACTGTTCAAGATAATATTGATGATGATGTTTTAAAAAAATTAGAGGCTATGAGGCGTGGGTAAATATAAAGGCGCTTTTGGGAATGGAGGGGGATTTGTGGATAACAAAGATTATTCGAAAGAGATAGCAAGTGAATTTGAAGGAATGACAGAAGAAGAAATTGTGGTTGAAGCAAAAAATGGAAATAGTAGAGCTCAAGAATATGTTATTTCTAAGTATGAAAGCTTTGTTAAGGTAAAATCTAAATCATATTTCCTGATTGGAGCTGACAAAGAAGATATTTATCAAGAGGGAATGATTGGTTTATATAAAGCAATAAGAGATTTTAACTATGAAAAATCAACTACATTTAGAGGGTTTGCTGAATTGTGTATAACTAGGCAGATAATTACTGCAATAAAAACAGCAACAAGGCAAAAACATATTCCATTAAATACATATGTATCTCTTAATAAACCTGTATCAGAAGATGATTCAGAAAGAACACTTTTGGATATACTATCAAGTATGAAGATAAGTGATCCAGAAGAACTTATTATTGGAAAAGAAGAAAAAAAGTACATTGAGGAAGCAATTTCAAAAGTACTTTCAGATTTGGAAATGGAAGTGTTACAATCTTATCTTGATGGTAAGTCTTATCAAGAAATTGCATGTGATTTAGATAGGCATGCAAAGTCTATAGATAATGCACTTCAGAGAGTGAAAAGAAAGCTTGAAAAGTGCCTTTCCGACACTAAATAATAATAGTAAATTAATATTGACAAAAAAAACAAATGATAGTAAACTTTATAATTGGTATATTAAAGTGAATAGCACTTTAATGCTCATGTAGCTCAGTTGGCAGAGTGTCGCCTTGGTAAGGCGGAGGTCGTCGGTTCAATCCCGATCATGAGCTCCATGGAGAATATAAATTAGTATGCAAACGCTAGGCAAAGTTTATTTAAAAATAAGGAGGAATTTCAAA
>NZ_CBYM010000043.1 GCF_000577815.1 Clostridium saudiense
TGTGGCTCGATAGCTCAGTCGGTAGAGCAGAGGACTGAAAATCCTCGTGTCCCTGGTTCGATTCCTGGTCGAGCCACCAGGAAAAAGCACTAACTTATGTTAGTGCTTTTATTTTTGTATAAATTAATAATATTAAATTTAGAAACAATTTAATTAGTTAGGAATTAATAGTTTTGAGTTAGTAGTTTATTTAGAAACTCTACAGAATTTCTAAATAATATATTTTTTTAATTCAGCTAACTTGAATTTCTTCATTAACTACTAACTATTAACTTTTAACTATTAACTAAAATATTGTTTATTAATATTTTTTATAGTGATTCCAGATCTTCTAGGATTGTAGATACGTGTTCTTTTACTTTAACTTTTCTGTATTCTTTAACAAGGATACCTTCTTCATTAATGATAAAAGTACTTCTTTCAATACCCATAACTTTTTTTCCATACATATTTTTTTCTTTAATAACATTAAATAGATTACATACTTCTTCTGTTTCATCACTTAAAAGGATGAAAGGTAAATTAAATTTTTCAATGAATTTAGCGTGTGATTTTAAAGAATCTCTGCTTATACCTATAATAATTGCATTTTTATCAATAAATGTATTATTGTTATCTCTAAAGTCACATGCTTCAGTTGAGCAGCCAGGTGTATTATCTCTTGGATAGAAATAAAGAACTACCTTCTTGCCTCTATATTGGCTTAATTTATGTTCTTGATTATCAGAACCCATTAATGTAAAATCAGGAACTACAGAATTAATTTCTACCATACTTAACCTCCTAATAATTATATAATAATTATTATTATATAATAGTAAAAAAATATAATCAATAAATAAATGTAACTATATACATTGGTAAAAATCTGTTATAATTGTAAGTATCAATTAGAAAAAAGGAGAAATAGATATGGAAAACAAAGTGTTAGCTGTAATTTCTGGTACTGAAATCACAGAAAAAGATTTAAATTCAATAATAATGAGATATCCTGAAGAACAAAGAGCAATGTTCAATTCTGAAATGGGGAAAAAACAATTATTAGAACAAATGATTTCTTTCGAATTAATGAATAAATTAGGAAAAGAAATGAAATTAGATGAAACTGAAGAATATAAGGCTAGTTTAGCTCAAGTAGAAAAAGACTTACTTACTCAAATGACAATAAACAAAGTATTATCAGATGTGACAATAACTGATGAAGATGCTAAGAAGTATTATGAAGAAAATAAAGCACAATTCGAACAACCAGCTACAGTATCTGCTAAGCATATATTAGTTGACAATGAAGAATTATGTAATGAAATTAAGAATCGTATAGAAAATGAAGGATTATCTTTTGAAGATGCTGCTAAAGAATATTCTACATGCCCATCTAATGCACAAGGTGGAAGTCTTGGAGTATTTGGTAGAGGTATGATGGTTCCTGAATTTGAAGAAGCTGCTTTTGCATTAGATTTAGAAAAAGTAAGTGAACCAGTTAAAACTCAATTTGGATATCACTTAATTAAAGTAGATGCTAAAAATGAGCCAAAAACTTCTGAATTTGATGAAGTAAAAGATAAGATTGTTCAACAATTAATTCAACAAAGCCAAGAAAAGAAATATGTTGATGTAATGAAAGAACTTGAAGCTAAATATGAAGTTAAAAGATCTTAATTATTTCTTTTAAATAAATAAGAAAGTTTTAAATAGTTAACATAAATTAAGACCACACTTTAGTGTTTTATCTATTAATTAGATAAATGAATACTAATGTGTGGTCATTTTAATTTAAATTAAATCTTCATAATTATATATGTAATTATCACATTCTTCTTTTAATATATCAGTTTGGTGCTTAGAATGTTCATCAAATACTCCAGTAACTTTCATGCCAGCTAATTTAGCACCACGAGCAGCAGCTATGATATCTTCAAATACCATACATTCGCTAGGATCAACATTAAGTTTTTTAGCAGCAAGTAAATATATATCAGGGTTACTTTTGCTTTTTTTGACTTCATCAGTAATTGTAATAGAATCAAATAATTCAAATGCATTATTACTTTTTAATGTAACAGTTAAAAGATTCATAGAATTACTAGTGGCTAGTCCAATTTTTATTCCCTTATTTTTTAGGTTTAATAAATATTGAAGAGCTCCAGGTTTTAGCTTTACATTATTTTTATAGTGATTATATGCCATTGTATTCCAATCATTCATTATGTCTTCTATAGAATCTTCAAGAGAAAATCTTTTTTTAAAATACTCAGCTGTTTGAGTAAAACTTAAATGCGTGATTTCATCATTTAAATTATTAGGAACAGCATGTCCCTTTTTAGATAAATATTCTATATCTATTTGTTGCCATACCCACATAGAGTCAACAAGAGTTCCATCCAAATCAAATATAGCAGCTTTTATATTATTCAAGTAATCATCTCCTAATATATTTATTTATAAAAAAAAGAGATAGACTTAAACCTATCTCTTTGGTCGGGGTGACAGGGATCGAACCTGCGACCTCATGGTCCCAAACCACGCGCGCTCCCATCTGCGCCACACCCCGCAGCACATTTAATATTATATGAATAATTAATAATTATGTCAATACTTTTATTTAAAATATTTGATAATTATTTTAGCATTATGTTAAAAAATAATATTATGATATAATTTTATATTAGTAAATATTAAGAAGGTGGTGTAAATATGAATTTTACAATTATAGTAATGATTTTAGGAAGCTTAGGATTCATTTTATTAGGTACATTCTTATTAAATAATAAGTATATAAAAAATATAGACCCTAAGGATTCAGAATTATATAAAGAAGCTAAATCTATGAAATTAAGTGGTTATACGAATATTTTAATTGGAGTAATTGGAGTAATATGCTCTATTGCAACGTTTGTAGTAGGGGATATTAGTAAGACTATTGTAATGATATTTGTAGTATGTATAGCTATATTATCTACATTTCAATATATATTAAATAAGAAAATAAGAAAATAATTAGTAATAATATATATGAAAATCTATATAAATATAAGGTATGTTTATAAAAAGTATGATTTAAAAGGGTATTGAATTGGAAAAAAATAATTCTAGGTATACATTTACATGCCAGTGAAATAGGCATTTTTAAAATTTACCATTGTCCAAAGTTTCCATAAGTGATATAATGGTAAAGAAACCAAAGGAGAGGGGGAGGGTCTAAAGACCTACAGATAAATATGAAGAAGAAAATTTTATCAGCATTATTAGCTGCTACTTTAGTTATTACTTCAGCAATGCCTGCCTTTGCTACACCAAATCAAGAAGTAATAGAAAACCAGAACAAATATGATGAATTTACGAAAAAGATAGAGGATATTAATAATAAAATATATAGTTTAAATGCAGAAATAGAACCTTTAGTTGCAACTATTGACGAGAATAATACTCAAATAGAGCAAATAAAAGTTGAAGTAGAAAATACTGAAAAAGAAATAGAAACTGCAAAAGAGGATATAGCTAACACAGAAGAAGTGCTAGGAAAGAGAATTAGAGAGTTATACAAATCAGGTGGACAAAGTAGCTACATAATGTTATTATTCAGTGCTGACAGTTTTAATGATTTAATATCTAAGATTGAATCAACTAGCAGATTAGTAAACATAGACAAAAAGATAGTTAAAGAACTTGAAGAAAAACAAGATTCTCTTAATCAAAAAATTGAGAGCTTAGATGCGAAAAATGAAGAACTTGTAAAGATAAATGAAGAAACTCAAAAATCATTAAGTGAATTTGAAGCTAAAAAGGCTGAACAAGAAACTTTAGTTGAACAAGCTAAAGCTGAACAAGCTGAGTTTGAAAGAGAATTCTTAGCGGTTTCAGAGAGACAATTAGTTACACCACAATATGCTGTTATTGAGAATTCATCAAGTTCAATTGATCAATTAAACAGTGCAATTTCTCAATTAAGAAGTATAAGAGATAATCAGCTTAAGAGTAACATAGTAAAAGAAGAAGTTAATGAAAAAATCGAAGCTGCAAAGGCTAAAGTTGCAGAGCTTCAAGCTGCAATAGATGCTGCAAATGCTGCAAGTAAACCAAATAGAGGTGACTCAACAGTATCTGCAACTGGTAATGCAATAGTAGATTATGCATATAAATTCCTTGGAACACCATATGTATGGGGTGGGACATCTCCAAGTGGATTTGACTGTTCAGGATTTACTCAATATGTATTTAAAAATGCTGCAGGAGTAAGTTTACCAAGAACAACATATGATCAAATAAATGTAGGTACACCTGTAGCTTATAGCGACCTTCAACCAGGAGATTTAGTATTCCCTCATACTGGACATGTTGGTATATATATAGGTGGAGGACAAATGATACATGCACCAAGTACTGGGGATGTAGTTAAAGTTTCAAGCGTATATAAATTCTATACAGCGAGAAGAGTAGTATAATTTGAGTTTACAGACTAGGATTTTATTAATCCTAGTCTTTTTTGTATATAATATGTATAATAAAAGTACTTAGTTTACAATTGAAAAATATTGCGAAACAACTTAGTTAGTTATTAGTTAAGAGTTAGTGGTTAATGGTGAAACTCCTATGTGAGTTTCTTAAAGTATATATTTTTCTAACTTCAGCTCAGCTGAAATTAATCCTTAACTATTAAATATAAACTATTAACTAAATTGCAAGGCAATTTAATAGAGGTGTGTTATGGAAGTTAATATAGGCAAAGATGAAAGTATTGATGATTTACAATTAAATGGACTACAATTAATACAAAAAGAACAAGGATTCAGATTTGGGGTAGATGCTGTATTATTATCTCATTTCGCAAATGTAAAAAAGAAGCATAGAGTAATAGATTTATGTACTGGTACTGGTATAGTATCATTTTTAGTATATGGAAAGTATAAGCCTCAAGAAGTTATAGGCTTAGAAATACAAGATGATATGGTTGAAATGGCTAATAGAAGCTCTAAACTTAATGATACTAGTGATATAGTTAAATTTGTTCAAGGGGATTTAAAGGATAAAGCTTTATTAGATTCATTAGGAAGATTTGATGTTGTAACAGTAAATCCACCATATAAATTAAATAATGCAGGGATTTTAAATCCAAATGATAAATTAGCTATTGCTAGGCATGAAATAATGTGTAACTTAGAAGATGTAATTGTATCAGCAAGAAGGCTTCTTAAGGATAATGGAAGAATGTTTATAGTACATAGACCAGAAAGGTTAGCAGATATTTTTGGATTAATGAGAAAGTATAAGATAGAACCTAAAAGAGTTAGATTGGTTCAGCCTAATACAAAAAAAGCACCTAATATAGTTTTAGTTGAAGGTCAAAGAGATGGTGGGGCATTCTTAAAGTGGGAAGAAACTTTATATGTATATGATGATAATGGAAATTACAGTGAAGAGATAAATCGTATTTATGGAAGGATGTAATGCAAATGGAATATGGAAAGGTATATTTAGTACCAACACCAATAGGGAATTTAAAAGATATAACTCTAAGAGCTTTAGAGGTATTAGAAAATGTTGATGAAATTGCAGCTGAGGATACAAGGCAAACTTTAAAGTTATTGAATCATTTTAATATAAAAAAACCTCTATTTAGCTACCATCAACATAATGAGCAAGGAAAAAGTGATGAAATAGTATCAAAATTAGAATTAGGAAAAAATATTGCAATAGTAACTGATGCAGGTACACCAGGAATATCAGATCCTGGAAGTGTTGTAGTTAGAAAATGTATAGAAAATAATATTGCATTTGAAGTATTGCCAGGAGCAACAGCAATTACTACTGCGTTAGTATATTCTGGTTTAGATACGACTAAATTTATATTTAGAGGATTTATACCAAGGGAAACAAAAGAAAGAAAAATACTAAAAGAAGAAATAAAAGATAAGAAAGAAACTTTAATTTTCTATGAATCACCACATAGACTAATAGAATCATTGGCTTATTTAGAAGAGGCATTGGGTAATAGAAATATAGCAGTATGTAGGGAATTAACGAAATTACATGAAGATATATATAGAGGAACTATTAAAGAAGCATATAATTGGTTTTTAGAAAATAGACCAAGAGGAGAGTTTGTTTTAGTTATTGCTGGTAAAAGTGAAAGTGAAATTAGGGCTGAAAAGGAGCAAGAACTTAGTGGAATAACAGTAGAACAACATTTAATTAATTTAATAAATAGTGGAATTGATAAAAAAGAAGCAATAAAGCTTGTAGCTAAGGAAAGGGAACTTCCTAAAAAAGAAGTGTACAAAATTGCTATAGATATATAAACATAATAAAGGTGGAGTGCCTTAAGGTACTCCACCTAATTATCGTTTTAAATATGTAAATTAAATTTTGAAATTACTTTCCAAGTTTTAATTCTTCCATGCAGTTTTTGCAGATGTTTTTACCTTTGTAGTTTATAACATCTCTAGCATCACCACAGAAGATACAAGCTGGTTCATATTTCTTTAATATGATTTGTTCACCATCTACATATATTTCTAAAGCATCTTTTTCAGCTATATCTAAAGTTCTTCTTAATTCTATTGGGATAACTATTCTTCCTAGCTCATCTACTCTTCTTACAACTCCAGTTGATTTCATAAAAAAATTCCTCCTTAAACAAGTTTCGACATTTAGCAGATTAATATTAGCAGATATGTAATTAAAAGTCAATAAAAAACTTTAAAAAAAGTTTTAATTACAAATTTCTCTTTAAATTAATTCATAAATAAACTATACTACCATATTTTTGAAAAGTCAATAATATTTTATAAAATAAATGACAAAATAAATGATTTAATATACTGCTTGTACACATATTTTGTAGAAAAAGGGTTTATTAATTTAAAATTATTAAATATAAGATGATAAAATAAGAAAAAAAAGTAAATTAACGTTAAAAGGTATATTTTTCTAATATATGACGAAAATTAAAGATATGTCATAAAAAAATAACATATAAGATAGACGATATTAACTTGTAATAAGTTTATAATAACTATATAATATAATTACTGAAAAATAGAGAAAGATGAGGTGAAATGATATGGTTAATAAGATTGATAATAACTATATAAAAGAAGTTGCAGAAGAAATAGCTAATACATCAATGATTCCTTATGATGACTTACCTAAATATGACCTTTTTTTATCTCAGGTTATAGATTTTTTAAATGATAAGTTTGTAGAAGATAAATACACTAATAATATAGTACAAAATTATATAAAAAGTGAGGTAATTAGTAAACCAGAAGACGGTAAAAAAAGAGGGTATACTAAGATTCACTTAGTACAACTTGTATTATTAAGTTATATGAGGCCTATTCTTACAACAGAAGAAATCAAAAAGGTTTTTAGCTTAGCATTTAATGAAATTAATGATAGATCTGATGATATTATTGATTGGGAAACAGCTTATAAGCTATTTTTTGAAACACAAGGTGAAAGTTTTCAAAAATATCTAGATGCTACTGCTATAAACGATGATAAATTAGATTCTATTATAAAAGATTTAAATCTTGATGAAAAAGATGAAAATAGTATAAGAACTTTTGTTGTTGTTTTATCTTTAATAGCACAAGCAAGTGCTATTAAGAAGTTAGTTCAAAAAATTGTAAATGGATACCATTCATAAATGAGATTCTAAATCTTAGATTTATTTAATTTAACTTCACTTAAATTTTGAAGTTAAATTGAAAGAGAATAAAATACACATTTGACTTAAAAGTTATTTATTATTAAAGCTACCGATTTAATTGGTAGCTTTTTTGTTATAATAAATTTATAAAATAAGGAAGGAAAAATTATGAGTGATAAATTACTTTTTAAGGAATCTGTAAGAGGTATTATTGAATATGTATTAAAAAATGGTAGTTTAGATGATAGGTTTGTGTCTAGGGGAAGAGCTGTAGAAGGAACGATAGCACATAGTATACTTCAAAAGGATAATGAAACAATATATGAAGATTATGAAAAAGAAGTAGCCTTAAAGCATAAGTTTATAATTAATGATATAAACTTATTAGTAGATGGTAGAGCGGATGGTATTATAAAAGAAAATAAAAAGGTTATTATTGAAGAGATAAAATCAACATATAAAGATTTAAGTTGTATTGATTCAGATTATAATATGCTTCATTGGGCTCAAGGAAAGTTTTATGGGTATATTTACTGTTTAGATAATAATTTACAGACAATAGATATTAGATTAAGCTACTTTAATATAAATACAAGTGAAGTTAGATCTTTTGATAAGACATATAATTTTGGAGAATTAAAAGAATTTGTTTATTTTCTAGTTAATAAGTATTTAGAAGTAATTACTGTTAAAGAAAAATTTAATAAGATTAAATACAAAAGTATTAAAGATTTAAAATTTCCTTTTGAATCATATAGAAAAGGACAAAGGGAATTAGCTGTAAATTGTTTTAATAGTATAAAACAGCAAGGAATTTTATTTGCACAGGCACCTACAGGTATAGGAAAGACTATATCTACTATTTTTCCATCTTTAAAGAGTATTGGAGAGGGTAGAGGACAAAAAATAATATATTTAACAGCTAAGACAATTACAAGAACTGTAGCCGAGGAAGCATATTTAAAACTATATAAAGAAGGCCTTGAATTTAAGGTAGTAACAATTACAGCTAAAGAAAAAATATGTTTAAATGATGAAGTCAAATGCAATCCGGATGATTGTATATATGCTAAAGATTATTTTACAAAAATTAATGATGTAATAATATCATTAATAAAAGAGAATAATAAATTTTTTGGAAAAGATATTATTGAGTATGCAAAAAGGTATAAGGTTTGTCCATTTGAATTATCTCTAGATTTAAGTGATTGGTGTGATGGAATAATATGTGATTACAATTATGCATTTGATCCAAGAGTAAAACTTAAAAGAATATTTGAGGAGCGTAATGAAGAAAATATATTATTGATAGACGAAGCACATAATCTTGTAAATAGAGCAAGAGATATGTATAGTTGTCAACTAGAAAAAAGTAAAGTTATGACTGTAAACAAAGTTATAAAGGGAAAAGTGCCCAATTTATATAAAATATCTAATGCTATAAATAAGGAAATGATATTAATAAGAAGAGAGTTAGAAGAGGTAAATAAAGATTTTTTATATCATAATGTGGTGTATAAAGATTTAATTAAGTTATTACGAACATTTATTAATGAAGCTGAAAGTTATTTAATTAAAAGCAAAGGAACTTTAGGATATGATGATGTATTGGATTTTTATTATAGTGCTAGGAGTTTTATAGCAGTTAGTGAATTATATAATAAGGAATATACTACTATATTAAAACAAGAAAAGAATGAGTTTATAATAAAGATATTTTGTATAAATCCATCTTTAAATTTAAAACAAACATTAAAAAGTGCATATTCAAGTGTTATTTTTTCAGCCACATTATCTCCAATAAAATATTATGTAGACTTAATAGGTGGAGATGAAAATAGTTTTAGAGTAAAATTTGATTCTCCGTTTAATAGAGAGAATTTATTAACTTATTTATATAGCTTAGATATGAGATATGTTAATAGAGAGAGAAACATAGATATATTATGTAAAATTATCAATCAGTTTATAAATGAAGTGCAAGGAAATTATATGGTGTTTTTGCCATCGTTTGATTATTTGGCAAAAGTATACAAAAGATATGTTGATATATATGGTAAAGATGGTACAATAGTTCAAGAAGAAAGTCTGTCAGAAGCACAAAAAGAAGAGTATTTGGCTCAGTTTTCTTTAGAGAATAAGGTTGTTGGCTTTACTGTTGTTGGGGGAATGTTTTCTGAAGGGGTAGATTTACCTGGAGATAAGTTAATTGGAGCTATTATAGTAGGAGTAGGTTTTCCAAAGGTTTCTATAGAAAATAATATAATACAAGAGTATTTTGACACTAATGGATTTGATTATTCATATACTTATCCTGGTATAAATAAGGTACTTCAATCAGTAGGAAGGGTAATTAGAACTGAGACAGATAAAGGAAGAGTTTTATTAATAGATAATCGGTATAATAATCCTAAATATAGATTTATTTTGCCATCAGATTGGATTATAGAAGATTATAAATTAAAATAAACAACATAGTCATTATGTATATAAAAGAGTATATACATATTATAAAAGAGTAAATAGAAAGGGAATATGGTGGTGCTATGTCAAATAAGGAGGGCAGTAAAGTCAAAAATTTTTTTGGCTTTATTATTTATTTTATAGTCAAAATTAGAGATGATGATATTTTTGCGTTAGGCGCACAGCTAGCATATTATATGATATTATCGTTTTTTCCTTTTTTAATTTTTTTATTAACATTAATAGGATTTAGCAACTTGGATTCTATGGAGGTACTAGGAGGATTGAGAGCTATATTGCCGACTAGTGCATTTGAACTTATTTATAATATAATTATAGAGGTAATTGAAAAACAAAATACTGGATTATTAGGAGCTTCTTTATTATTAGTAGTATGGGCTGCATCGTCAGCGTTCAGAGCTGTTATTAAAGGTGTAAATAAAGCATATGGAATAAAGGAAACAAGATCATTTATTAGGAGAGCAATAATTGCTATAATTTGTACATTTGCTTTAGCATTTGTAATTATGTTGACATTGGTAATGCTTGTCTTTGGACGCTTAATAGGGAATTTATTAACGACATATTTACCTTTTCCTGAAATAGTATCACAAATATGGAACTTCATAAGATATGGAATGGTAATATTTATTATGATTTGTATATTTGCAGGAATATACAGATATACACCATCGAAAAGGCTAAAATGGAAGGAGGTATTTCCGGGTGCAGCTATATGCACAATTGGATGGCTTATAGTTTCCTTAGGTTTTTCATTTTATATAAATAATTTTAGTAACTACTCAAAGATTTATGGTGGGTTAGGAGCAGTAATTATATTAATTACTTGGTTGTATATAACATCCATAATATTTATAACTGGTGGAGAAATAAATTCTGTTATTGGAATAAGAAGAGGAAATTTAAAAATAAAATAGGTTATTAGATACTAAAAATTACATTTATTTGAATATAAAATCTTTAAGTGGTTATACTCAAAGGTGAAATATTCAGGAGGTGTAATAAAATGAATAAAATAGTGTTATTAGGAAAGCTTATAAGAGACCCTGAACTTAAAACTATAGAAAATGGCGAAAAGGTTTTTACTAGATTTATAATTGCTGTAGATAGAAATTTCAAATCAGCAGATGGAACTAGAAAAGCAGATTTAATTCCAGTAACTATATGGGGAAGAAAAGCTGAGGTAGTTTGTAAATATATGACTAAAGGAAGTTATATAAGTTTAAGTGGAAGGCTAAAGACAGGTAGTTATGAGGATAAACAAGGAAATAAGAAATATATAGCTGAAGTTGTTGCCGAAGATTTTAAATTTGTAGGAAACAGAAGAGAAGTAAAAGAAAACAATGAAGTTAGTGGTGAAGACTAAGACTTTGAAAATTAGAAGGATATAGAGTGGCAAGCGTCAAGTTAAGGATGAAACTCCTTAGGGAGTTTTTAAATTATATTTTAAATTTAGCATAAGTTGAATTTATTCCTTAACTTGAAACTTGCCATTTGAATCTTATTTTAGAATAAGGTTATTACTTTTTATTTGTAGATAGAATAAGATTTTGATTGTAAATTATTGGTTTGCAGTTTAAATAATATAAAGTTTTTATAAAAAACTTCTATTTTTAATATCTTTCGACAAAAATTAACTCAAAAGTATTACTTGAGGATGTATAGAATGTAAGAATAGTTACTAAAAAAAGTGTAATAAATTACATTTATGTTGAATAGTAAGGGAATTTTTATTGAGGGTAATACCACAGTTTGACATAATTTTAACGCAATGTGTGTTATTGTTTAATTATTAAATAATATGTTGAGGAGAGGTATATCATGAGAATAAAGAAGTCTTTAAGTAAAATAGTTAATTTTGATGACAAAGAAAGCAGATATATTTATAGAATCGTTGAAAACAGCATTAGAAATAGACAAGCTTTTGGAATTGAGATAGAAAGACAAGATTTTGAAGAAGGAGAAGTAATAAATTTAGAAAGAGATATAGTTGATATAGTGGCAAGTAATCAAAGAAAAGCAGAAGATATTTTAATGTTATTATTTAATAATTTAGTTTCACCAATTCACTTAGTTGATATAGTAGGTGAGTATGCTGACTTATGTGTAAATGACTTTGGGTTTTAAATTTACATAAAATAAATTAGAAGAATATATTTAAACTAAAGAGGTGTTTTATGATATTAGGAGTTGGGACAGATATAATTGAAATTGACAGAATAAAAAATGCCATTGATAATACGCCTGGATTTCTAGAAAAGGTATTTACAAAAAGGGAAGTTGAAGAGCTATCAAAAAATACACTTAGAGTAGAAAGTGTTGCTGGGAATTTCGCAGTAAAAGAAGCTGTTAGTAAGGCAGTAGGAACAGGAATTCGTGGATTTAGCTTTAGGGATATTGAAGTATTTAGAGATGAGTTAGGAAAACCAATAGTAAGGGTATCTAGTAAAATAGAAGAGGTTATAAAATCTAAAGACTATTTATTTAATGTTTCTATTTCTCATAATAAAACTATGGCAATTGCTTTTGTAGTTTTGGAAGATCGTCAATCTACATAATTAAAAAATATATTTATTTAACTTAATAATAAATTATGAATAAAATATACATTTACTTAATATTAGTAATAATGAAATAGTGATTATGGGGGGAGTTATGAAAAAGAAAATAATCATTTCATTATTATTAATAATACCTTTTATATCTATCGTTCTTGTTATTATCTTTAGGGCTAAGTTTTTACCAAACAATGAAGATATAATCAGAGAATTGAAAAATATTAAGTGTTATGAAACGAAAGTTGAGTACATAATTAAGAACACAAAAGGGGAAGAAAGAGAAGATACTATTCAATATTATTCTAGCGAGGATGGTGTAAGAATAGAATTTGAAGATGAAAAAGTAAAAGTATATAAAGAAGATGGTATTCATGTAAAAGATAGTTCAGATAGTAATGAGTATGTAATAGATGAAGGGATGGATATACTTCACTCATTAGCATTTATGAATAAAATATTATCATATCCACTTAAAAGTGATTCAATAAAAGAAGGACAAGAAGAGTGGGGGGATAAAATATATATTCAGGTTGATACAGAATTATTTTTAGAAAATGAACATTTTAATACTGCAAGAATTTTTATTAATAAGAAAACTAAAACACCAATAGGTATTATAGTATATGATAAAAATGGGAATGACTCTTTAAGAATAATATATGATGATTTTAAAGAAGTTAAAGGGTTTGATAAAGAGAAATTTGACTAAGGACAAGCACTGTGTAGCGGTGAATTGTAATATATTCACGCTACACATAACAAAAAACTTAGAAAGAAGATAACACTAAAAAGCAAAAGATGAAATATTGTAGAAAATCAAATTTATAAATTTAGCCAATTACAGTATTTAATGAAATCAAGATGTATTTATAGTGACAAATTAAGTACATAGGGATTAGTAAAAAATAATTACAACATTACTTTATAAATAAGAAAAATTGTAAAAAATTACGAAATTTGCGATATATAGTGACATTTCTATTTACAAATTGACATTATTTGAAATATAATTTTCTTATACATAGAAAATAGAACTCTTAGGAGGGAATTCATGTCAGAAAAAATAGATAATACAATAAACCGCAAATTTGAAAATGAATTTGAAAAAAGTAGTAAATTTATTAAAGATAATTTAATAGTATATAGTGAGGAGAACGAATCATGTGAGTTCTTTGAATTAATGAAAAAGGGATATAAAGAAATGTCGAAAATTAATTTAGAGATAACAGGATACAGTAATTCATCACAAAAGTCACTTAAATACCAATATGATGATATAAATGAATATGAGAAATGGCTTTGCGGAGTGTGATATTTTTAATGACTAC
This sequence comes from Clostridium saudiense, assembly GCF_000577815.1. Classification (GTDB taxonomy): domain Bacteria; phylum Bacillota; class Clostridia; order Clostridiales; family Clostridiaceae; genus Clostridium; species Clostridium saudiense. The sequence goes on from NZ_CBYM010000043.1 coordinate 14,022, forward strand.
TATGGTTGTAAAAAGAGGGGATATTTTTTATGCAGATTTAAGTCCGGTTATAGGCTCTGAGCAAGGTGGAATTAGACCAGTTATTATAATACAAAATGATATAGGGAATAAATATAGTCCTACTGTTATCGTAGCAGCTATAACTTCTCAAATTAACAAGGCTAAACTTCCAACACATGTTGAAATTTCTTCAGAAGAATACGGACTAAATAGAGATTCTGTTGTTCTTTTAGAGCAAATAAGAACCTTAGATAAAAAAAGACTAAAAGAAAAAATAGGTCATATGACTGAAACTGATATGAAAAAAGTAGATAAATCATTACTTATTAGTATAAGTCTAGCTTAAATAATTTATTAGAGATTCTGTATCAAAATTCTATTAATGAATTTTGATACAGTTTTTTTATATATTTATTTACATTAAAAATTATATGAATCAATAAACAAGATATATAATGTACACTATTGAAATGAATATTGTATACTTTTATAAAAATAGTGTATACAAATAATTAACCTTATGATAAAATAAATTTGGGTAATTTACATAATTATAGAGTATAATAAAGAATATTAATATAAATTGTTATAATGGAGGCTTATAAATGGTTAATAATGTAGAAGAATTAAAATCAGTATCTAAATTAATTAGAAAAGATATAGTTTCAATGTTAACAGAATCAGCATCAGGACATCCAGGAGGATCATTATCTGCTACAGATATAGTTACAACTCTTTTCTTTAAAGAAATGAACATAGATCCAAATAACCCAAAGAATCCTGATAGAGATAGATTTGTATTATCAAAAGGACATGCAGCACCAGTTTTATATAGTGCTTTAGCAAGAAGAGGATTTTTCCCAGTAGAAGAACTAAGTACTTTAAGAAAGTTTGGTTCAAGATTACAAGGTCATCCAAGTATGAAATGTTTACCAGGAATTGATATGTCAACTGGTTCTTTAGGGCAAGGAATTTCAGCAGCAGTTGGAATGGCTTTAGCTGGAAAGATAGATAATAAAGATTATAGAGTATACACTATTTTAGGTGATGGTGAATTAGAAGAAGGTCAAGTTTGGGAAGCTTCTATGGCAGCTGCTCACTATAAATTAGATAACTTAACTGCTTTTGTAGATTTTAATGGACTACAAATAGATGGAAATGTAGAAGATGTTATGAATCCATCACCAATAGATAAGAAATTTGAAGCTTTCGGGTGGAATGTTTTAGTTATTGATGGACATAATTATGATGAAATAATAGATGCAATAGAAAAAGCAAAAAATTATAAGGGGATGCCTACAGTAGTTATTTGTAAAACTGTAAAAGGTAAGGGCGTGTCATTCATGGAAAATGAAGCAGCATGGCATGGTACTGCACCTAGCAAGGAACAATGTGAGAAAGCTTTAGCTGAGATTGGAGGAGACAGATAATGAGTAAGAAAATCGCTACAAGAGAAGCATATGGAAAAGCATTAGCAGAATTAGCAAAAGAAAATGAAAATGTAGTAGTATTAGATGCTGATTTATCTAAATCTACTAAGACAGCTGACTTTAAAGCAGTTTGTCCAGAAAGATTCTTTAATATGGGTATTGCTGAAGGAAATATGATGGGAGTTGCTGCAGGATTAGCTACTTGTGGAAAAGTTCCATTTGTAAGTACTTTTGCAATGTTTGCAGCAGGAAGAGCATTTGAACAAATAAGAAACTCAATTTGTTATCCTAAATTAAATGTCAAAGTTTGTGCAACACATGCTGGATTAACAGTTGGAGAAGATGGTGCATCTCACCAAACAGTTGAAGACTTATCATTAATGAGAAGTATACCAAACATGGTAGTTATATCACCTGCAGATGCAGTTGAAACTATGGCAGCAATTAAAGCTATAGCAAATTATGATGGTCCTTGTTATGTAAGATTAGGAAGAGCTGCAGTTAATGTTATAAATGATGAGAACACTTATGAATTCAAATTAGGAAAAGGTGTTGTTTTATCAGAAGGAAAAGATGTTACTATAATTGCAACAGGAATTATGGTTGATGCAGCAATTGAAGCAAAAGACATTTTAGCAAATGAGGGAATCAATGCTAAGGTTATAAATATACATACAATCAAACCTTTAGATAGCGAATTAATAATTGAAGCTGCTAAAGAAACTGGAGCAATTGTAACTGCAGAAGAGCACAGTGTAATTGGTGGATTAGGTTCTGCAGTGGCAGAAGCTGTTACTGAAAAGTATCCAGTGCCAGTTTTAAAGGTTGGAGTTAATGACGTATTTGGAGAAAGTGGTAAGCCAGATGAATTATTAAAGGCATACAATTTAACAGCTCAAGATATAGTTAATAAAGTTAAAGAAGCAATTACTCTAAAAAAATAGATTTAAATATATACTTAATTCTTAATTTCAGATGGAGTTTTAACTACATTCGAAGTTTAGGATTTATTATCTAGGAGCATGATGTTGTTATTTACAGCATTTAGCTATAAGATAAACCACAAACAGCTATTTACCACTAAAACTGCGATTAAAAAATCGCAGTTTTTTTATGGTTAAATAAAGTATATAATGGAGAAGTGTGTTAAATTGCATAGGATAAAATATATATAATGAGGGAAAATAATACAAGTAATTTTATTTTGGTAAGGGGGTAATTAGATGAAAAAGAAAAATATTAAAGAATTTGCTCTGATTACAATTGGTATACTTCTAGTTGCAATTTCAGTTGTTTATTTTTTTGAGCCTAATAATATAGCAGCAGGAGGTATAACAGGATTAGCCATTGTAATAAATCATTATATTCCTTTTATATCTATCGGACCATTAGTTTTAATGATGGATGCAGTTTTATTTGTTATTGCATTAATAGTTTTAGGAGCTAAATTTGGTGCTAAAACTATATATTCTAGTGTTTTATTATCAGTATCAATGTGGCTAATGCAAACTTTTATACCAATAAATATTACTAATGATTTGATGTTAGCAACTATATTTGGTACATTAATATCTGCAGGGGGAATGGCAATAGTGTTTAATGCCAATGCTTCAACTGGCGGAACAGATATAATAGCAAAAATATTAAATAAATTTTTCCATATAGAAATAGGAAAATCATTATTAATGGTTGATTTTTTAGTAACTTTATTAGGGGCAATAACTTTTGGAATAAATATGGGGTTATATGGATTATTATCAGTAATAATTAATGGAGTTGTCATAGATAATATAATAGCTGGATTTAAGACTAAAAGTGAAATTACCATAATAAGTGATAAAAATAAGGATATAAGTAAATTCATATTGAATGATTTGGAAAGAGGATGTACTTTTATAAAAGGTGTTGGAGGATTTACTGGGAAGGATACTGCACTATTATATACTGTATTAGATAGAAGTGAATTCATAAAGCTAAAAAACAAAATTAGGGAAATTGATAAAAATGCTTTTATCACAGTTGGAGAAGTTCATGAGGTTATGGGTGAAGGATTTATGGGAATAGATGAAAATTAAATAAGGATGGGAGATATGTATGCAAAAGATTAAAGAGTATTTATTAACAACAATTGGAGTAGCATTAACGGCTATAGCACTAGAATATTTTTTCTTTCCATGTGATATAGCTGCAGGAGGAGTATCTGGTATAGGTCTAGTTGTAAATAAGGTTTCAGGATTAGATACTAGTATTGTTGTTCTTGTGCTTAATATACTATTATTTATATTAGCATTTATTGTCCTAGGGAAATCATTTGGAGCAAAAAGTATTTATGCTACTGTAATGTTATCTGTATTTATGTGGATAATTGAAAAAATATTAAAACCAGGCATTTTAACTGAAAATATGTTTTTAGCAAGTGTGTTTGGTTCAATTCTTTTAGGAATGGGAGCTGCAATAGTGTTTCATCAAGGAGCTTCTACTGGAGGAACTAGCATTATAGCAGCTATAATAAGTAAGTTTACACCAATTGGTATAGGAATATCAGTTTTACTTACAGATTCGTTTGTTTGTTTATTAGCAATTAGTGTGTTTGGGGTTGATAAAGGATTATTTGGATTCTTTAGTGTTATTTTAATAGGTCTAATAATTGATAAATTTATAGATGGATTTAATACTTGTAAGCAAGTATTTATAATAACATCAAAGGAAAAAGAAATAGTTAATCACATAATTAAAAATATTGATAGAGGATGTACTGTACTTAATGGAAATGGTGGATATACTGGAAGCGATGTAAAGATAATATATACAGTTTTAAATTCAAATCAGTTTATTGCATTAAAAAAACATGTAAAAGAAATAGATCCAGCTGCTTTCTTAACAGTAAATGATTCTACAGAAGTTTTAGGAGAAGGTTTTAAAGCTTACGAATAATATAAAATTTAAGTCTATTTATTGAAGATATACCTTAAAAAACAACTTTAATAATATAATACTAAGTTGGGTTTAAACATAGTAATATAAGGTAAATGCACCTTAAATGTTGGTATTATAGGCGTTTGTATGTTATAATGGCTTTATAGTTTGTCAAGAGATAGAAGTTAATGATATAAAGAGGTGTATTTATGATTGAATTTAAGGACGTGTCAAAGGTATATGACAACAATGTAAAAGCTTTATCGAATGTAAATATAAAAATTAATTCAGGAGATTTCGTTTTTTTAGTTGGACCTTCTGGCGCAGGTAAATCTACATTCATAAAAATGTTATTAAAAGAAGTAGATCCAACAATGGGAGAAATTATAGTTGCAGATAAAGAACTATCTAAAGTAACTAGAAAACAAGTTCCATATTACAGAAGAAAGATAGGGATGGTATTCCAAGATTTTAGACTTATACCAACTTTAAATGTATATGAAAATGTTGCTTTTGCAATGAGAGTTGTTGAAGCATCACAAAGAGAAATTAGAAGAAGAGTGCCTATGGTATTATCTTTAGTTGGCTTATCTCATAAGTATAAGATGTTTCCTAATGAATTATCTGGAGGAGAACAACAAAGAGTATCATTAGCAAGAGCTATAGTTAATAATCCATCAGTATTAATAGCTGATGAACCTACAGGTAACCTTGACCCTGAAACAGCAAAAGAAATCATGGATTTATTAGAAGATATAAATAGAGCAGGAACAACAATATTAATGGCTACTCACGCAAAAGACATAGTTGATAATATGCAAAAGAGAGTTATAGCTATTGATAAGGGAACTATAGTAAGAGATGATAGGAAGGGGATGTACGAAAATGAAAATTAGTACGTTAAACTATTTTATAGTTGATGCATTTAAAAGCATAAAAAGAAATAGGACAATCAGTATTGCTGCAATGATTACAGTGTTAATAACATTTTTCGTTTTTGGTACGTTTACTTTATTAGCATTAAACTTTAATAAAAGTATAGAAGATGTAGCATCTAAAATTCAAATCCAAGTATATCTTAAGGATGACATAAAATTAGTTGATCAAAAAGAAATAGAATTAAAATTAATGGAACAAGAACAAGTTAGTGAAGTTACATATGAATCAAAAGATGAAGCATTTTTAAATTTAAAAGAGAATTTAGGAAGTAATGAAGGATTATTAGAAGGTTATGATTTAAATAATAACCCATTACCAAGCTCATTTATAGTTAATTTAAAAGACCCAGCTGCTGCAGAAGATGTAATAAAGAGTGTTGAAAATATGACTGGTGTTGAAGGAATAGGAAATCAACAAGATGTTATTGATACAATAAGCAAATTTGTTGATGTAGTTCAAATTGTAGGTATTGGTCTATTTGTAGTATTCGTAGGTGTATCTGTATTCTTAATCATGAATACAATAAAGCTTACTGTATACTCAAGAAGAAGAGAAGTTGGAATTATGAAGTTTGTTGGAGCAACAGACTGGTTTATTAGATGGCCATTTGTTATTGAAGGTATAGTAATTGGTGCAATTGGTTCATTATTATCAAGTATATTATTATACTTTGCATATAATGGCATATTTAGATGGATAGTATCATCTATGTTTATAGTAAATCTAGTACAACCACAATTTGTTTTAACTACATTATTAGCTTGCTTCGTTGGTGGAGGAGTAGTAGTTGGAGCTATAGGAAGTATATTTGCATTAAGAAAATTCTTAATTGTATAGTATATAGAATTTATTTATTAGGCAAAAATATATATATAGAAATTATTTGGAAACTACAACTCATTAATTTATTATGGGTTGTAGTTTTAAGCAAATAAAGGGTAAAAATAAGTAAATATAATATATTAAATATAGAAAGGAACGAATATTTATGGAGAATTTAAATGAAGAGGAAATTAAACCAAAGAAAAAGAAATATAAAATTATAAAAGGTTTAATAGTCGTAGCACTTCTTGTAGGATCGTATTTAGGGGTATTTTACTTAGGTAATATGTTGGCAACTAAAGGTATTGTAATTGGATCAGTTCCAGAAAAGGCAGTTGCTGATTTAGAGGCAATTGAGGATTCAGGAAAGTATTCAAATTTATTTACTTTAAGAAGCATGCTGTTTTCAATGTATGATGGAGAGTTAGATGATGAAAAGCTACTTGAAGGTGCAATGAAGGGAATGGCAGAAGCAGTTGGAGATCCATATACAGTTTATATGGATAATGAAGAGTTTAATGCATTTATGGAATCTAGCCAAGGTAGTTTTTATGGAATAGGAGCTCAGTTAGGTGTTAGAGATAACAATGTTACAATAATAGCGCCAGTTGAAGGTTCACCTGCAGAAGAAGCTGGACTAAAAGCTGGAGATATAATATTAAAAGTTGATGATTATGAAGTTACAGATTTAAATACAGAAGCTGTTGTATCAAGAGTTAGAGGTGAAGAAGGGGCTCCAGTTACTTTAACTATTAGTAGAGAAGGGGTTGAAGAGCCTTTTGAAGTAACAATTGTAAGAGCCGAAATTAAAACTGAATCAGTAAAAGGTGAAATCCTTGAAGATGGAATAGGATATATTCAAATAAGCACTTTTAGTGATGAAGAAGTAAGTGATAAGTTTAGTGAAAAATTAAATGAATTAAAAGACCAAGGAATGAAAAAACTAATATTAGATTTAAGAGGAAACCCAGGTGGATACTTAAATGAATGTGTTGAAATTGCTTCTAATTTTATTCCAGAAGGAGAAGTAGTAACTTATACAATTGATAAATATAATAAAAAAGTAATCTCAAATTCAATAGGTGGAGATGCTATAGGAATACCATTAGTTGTCCTTGTTGATGGAGGTAGTGCAAGTGCATCAGAGGTTGTTACAGGAGCATTAAGAGATCATGAAGCTGCTACAACAATAGGAACAACTACATTTGGTAAAGGAATAGTTCAACAACTTAAAGTTTTACCAAATGAAATGGGAGGACTTAAGGTTACAACTTCAAAGTATTATACTCCAAATGGGGAAAATATACATGGTACTGGTATTGAACCAGACATTACTGTGGAAATTCCACAAGATATATTAGACCAAGATTATGATAGAAGCATTGATCCACAATTTCAAAAAGCCTTAGAGGTAATAAAAGAAAAGAATTAATTTAGGAGGCTCAAGATGGATTTAATAATTCATAGTTTACAGTCTATAGCAATAGCAATTATTGAGCCAATGCATTTACTTATGATTTTAATATTTGGGATAATATTTTATTTCAAAAATGTTAGAATTGTGTCTATACAAAAGATGACATTAGGAGAGGGGATTAATACCCCTCTTGAACTAACATTATCTCAGATTGTATTAGGAATATTGGCAGGTGCAATTGGAACTGTTATATTATCCGTACTTGGAGTTACATTTAGTGAAAATTCAGGTATAGAATTTATATTTATGATATCAATATTATCTTTATTTTATAAAAAGAAATATATATCATATGCATATTCAGGAGCAATTTTAGGAATAATAGGAATTTGCTTAAAGATAATTAGCAATATTTCAGGAATGAAGTTGTTTATGAATATCAACATATTATCATTAACTACTTTCATTGGAGTAATGTATGTACTTGAGGGAATTTTAATAATAATTGATGGGAATAGAGGAGCAATTCCTGTATTTACAAAGAAAGATGATAAAATAGTTGGTGGATTTTCATTTAGCAGATATTGGCCAGTTCCAATAGCTATATTGATGATTTTTTCAAATAGTGCATCAACAACTGATTCAGTTTATTTAAATGTATCATCATGGTGGCCTATAGTTAATAGAAGTGAAACATTAGCGATATTAGCAACTACAATGATAGCAGCTATTCCGTTGTATGGAATGATGGGTTATGGAAATGTTACCTTTACTCAGGAGAAAAAGGTAAAAGCATTAAGATGTGGTGGAGCAATTTTAGTTTACGGTGTTTCTATTATGTTAATAGCGCAACTTGCAGGAATTAATATATTAGGAGAGATATTTGCCATTATTTATCTGCCTTTGGCTTATGAATTAATTATGAGGTATGAAACTAATGTAGAGAAAAAGGGTGAATGTCTATACGTAAGCGATGATGAAGGAATAATGGTTCTTGAAGTTACCCCAAATTCACCGGCATATGAAGTTGGCATTAAGCGTGGGGATAAAATTATTGAAATTAATGGACAAAATATACAATCAGAAGTAGATATATTTAAAGCTGCTAAAGATACAATATTTAATATACCAATTAAAATAAAAAATAATTCAGGACAAGTGTTAGAATATATTGTACAACCTAGAAACAAAAGATTAGGTCTCCTTTTAGTACCAAAAATGGTTAAAAAGGAAGATATATTTGAAATAAAACCTGATGATTTAAAGAATATAATTGATGAACTTAAAAACAAAAAGTAGAGGCAAGTTTATACTAACCTCTACTTTTTGTTATAAAAGTTTTGAAAATGGTGAAGATAAAAAGTAAAATGTATTTATGTGAATAAGAAAAATTTGGAGTTGATATACATGGGAAAATTTAAGATACATTCTAAGTTTAAACCAACTGGAGATCAGCCTGCAGCTATAGATAGTTTAGTGGCAGGTATAGAGAAAAATGAAAAATATC
>NZ_CBYM010000044.1 GCF_000577815.1 Clostridium saudiense
TAAAAAAAAACAAATGCTATAAATTATTAAAATTTATAGCATTTTCATACTTATTTAGTACTTTCTCTATTAATTATTTTGTAATCTAAAACATATTGATCTTGTTCTAATGGCTTATTATTTAACATTTTTATTAACATTCTCATTGCTACAGAACCCATATCATAGCTTGGTTGTTTTACTGTAGTTATTTTTGGATAGAAATATGATGCAACTGCATTATCATTAAATCCAATTACACTTACATCTTCTGGAACTCTAATGCCTTTTTCTCTTAATGCATTAATTACTCCCATAGCAATTTCGTCTGAAGAGCAAACTACACCATCAAATTTCTTTCCGCTTTCTATGAATTTTTCTACAGCCTTATAGCCACTCTTAACTTTTAAATCCTTGAAGAATTCTAAATCTTCATCTACCTTTAAGCCATTCTCTTCTAATGCTTTTTCGTAACCTACCTGTCTATCTCCCCAAGCATTAACAGAACCTTTATTAAAACCAACAAATGCAATATTCTTTAAACCTTTATCAATTAAACTCTTAGTTGCATTATATGCTGCTTCAACATTGTCAATAATTACACTTGGTAATCTACCTTCTTTATCTCTTGATTCAGCAAGAACTGTTTTTAAATCAAGTTCATTAATTATATCTAGAGTTTCTTCCTCTAAACAAGAACTCATATATATAACACCATCAACCATTTTTTCTTTAAGTACTCTTAAGTAATCTTTTTCTTTATCGTAATCAAAATCTGAGTTACATAATATTACATTGTAATCGTAAATATTTGCAACATCTTCTGCTCCTCTTACTATCTCAGGATAAAATCCACTTGAGATATCAGGAACTAATATTCCAACTGTTTTTGTTCTTTGTGTCTTTAAACTTCTTGCAACTATATTAGGTCTATATCCTAATTTTTTTATTGCATCTAATACTTTTTTCTTTGTATCTTCATTTACAACATCTATATCATTTAATACTCTTGATACCGTAGCTATTGAAACGCCAGCTTCTCTAGCAACATCTTTTATAGAAGTAGCCATATCCAACATCACTCCATTTTCTATTTTAATTATTAATTATACCTTTTTTTCCTATTTAATACAATGAATTTAACCATTTTTTACACTAATTATTTAAACAATTTGCCTATAATACTATTATTTGAAAAAAGGGTAGGAATTATTACTTAATCCCTACCCTTTATAACAAATCCATTAATTATTTTATAACTTCTACATTCATCTTTAAATTTTCGCCATTGATAACTGTATCTGAATAATCAACTTCTTCATTGTAAACTATTTCTTGAGTTAAGGTTTCTTTCTTTATTACTTCTGCATATTTTTTAACAATATCTAATAACATATCATTATCTGCAACATATAACTTAATTTTATCTGCAACCTCAAACCCTTTATCTTTTCTCATATTTTGAATCTTAGAGATCATTTCTCTTACATGACCTTCTTCTCTAAGTTCATCTGTAATATTTGTATCTAAAACAACCCCAATTGAACCTTCACCAGCAAATGCATAACCCTCTAGCCCTTGCATAGTAACTAATAAGTTTTCCTTATTTAATTCAATTTCATTTCCATCAATATTTATAACTACTACTCCACCATTTTGAATAGTTTGAGCTAATTCCATTTGGTTTCTAGCAGCAATTTCTTTTCTTATTGCTGGTATTAACTTACCATAAGCTTTTCCTAATACAGGTAGGTTAGGCTTAATTTCAAAGTTAACATGAGTAGATAGGTCAGCACCAAATTCTACTTCTTTGATATTTAACTCATCAGTTATTATATCATCATAATATCTTGGAAGTGAATCAGTAGAAACAAGCATCTTTGAAAGTGGCTGTCTATTCTTAATATTAGCCCCATTTCTTGCACTTCTTCCAAGCTTAACTATAGTATAAGCTAAGTCCATTTCCTTTTCTAATTCCTTATCAATAGCCTTTTCATCAACTTCTGGCCATTTGCATAAGTGAATACTTTCTTCAGCGTTCTTATCTAATCCAACAACTAAGTTTTGATAGATATTTTCTGTTATAAATGGAACAAATGGAGCTGCAACTTTTATAACTGTAGTTAATACTCTATATAATGTTACATAAGCACCTATCTTGTCATCTGTTAATTCTTGAGTCCAGTATCTTCCTCTATTTCTTCTTACATACCAATTTGATAACTCATCTGTAAAGTCTTCAATAGCTAAAGCAGCTTGAGTTATTTGATATGAATCTAACATAGAATCAACATCTTTAACTAAAGTATTTAATTTAGACATAATCCATTTATCCATTACATTTTCTGATACAAAATCAGAGTATTGTAGAGGATTGAATTGATCTAATTCAGCATATAATACATAGAATGAATAAACATTCCATAATGTTCCCATGAACTTTCTTCCTGCTTCTCCAACGTCATCTACAGAGAATCTTGTAGGTAACCACGGTGCACTTGCAGTATAGAAGTGCCATCTTGTTGCATCAGCACCTTGTGAGTCTAATACAGTAAATGGATCTACAACATTTCCTTTTGATTTTGACATCTTTAAGCCCTTCTTATCAAGAACGTGACCTAAAACTATACAGTTTTCAAATGGATTTCTATCAAATATTGCAGTTGAAATTGCAAGTAAAGTATAGAACCATCCTCTTGTTTGGTCGACAGCTTCTGATATAAATTGAGCTGGGAAGTTTTGATCAAATAATTCTTTATTTTCAAATGGATAGTGTAATTGAGCAAATGGCATTGATCCTGAATCGAACCAGCAGTCAATAACTTCATTAGTTCTTGTCATTTCCTTACCACACTTTTCACATTTTAAATGAACATTATCTATATATGGTTTGTGTAATTCTATATCTTCTGGAACATTGACTCCCTTTTTCTTAAGTTCTTCAATGCTTCCTATACATTCTTTGTGACCACATTCACAATTCCAAATTGGAAGTGGAGTTCCCCAATATCTATCTCTTGAAATACCCCAGTCAATAACATTTTCTAAGAACTTACCAAATCTACCAGTTCTAATGTTATCAGGATACCAGTTGATCTTATTGTTGTTTTCTAATAGCTTATCTCTAAGCTTAGTCATTGCAACAAACCAGCTTTCCTTTGGATAATAAAGAAGTGGTGTGTCACATCTCCAACAATGTGGGTATGAGTGCATGTGTCTTTCAGATTTAAATAGCTTATTGTTTTCTTCTAGCCATTTACAAATGCTTTCATCACATTTCTTAACGAATTTACCAGCCCATGGAGTAACTTCTTCTACGAATCTACCTTCTCTATCAACTAAGTTGATGAAAGTAATTCCATTAGCTTTAGCTACTAAACTATCGTCTTCACCGTATGCTGGAGCTATATGAACTATACCAGTACCATCTGATAAAGTAACATAATCACCATGAATAACTTCAAATGCTTTTCCTTCTACTTTACCAAAAGGCATTAATTGTTCATACTTAGTTCCTAAAAGCTCTTCACCTTTGAACTCTCTAACTATTTCGTATTCTTCACCTAAAACTTTATCAGCTAAATCTTTAGCTAAAACGTAAACTTCATCTCCAACTTTTGCTTCAATATAAGTATAAGCTTTGTTTATACATAAAGCTAAGTTTGAAGGTAATGTCCAAGGAGTTGTTGTCCAAGCTAATATATACTTGTTTTCTTCTCCTACAACTTTAAATTTAGCTATACAAGTTAAGTCCTTAACATCCTTATATCCTTGTGCAACTTCGTGAGAAGATAATGCAGTACCACATCTTGGGCAATATGGCATTACTTTGTGTCCTTCATATAAAAGACCTTTATCCCACATTTGTTTTAATGCCCACCAAACTGATTCAATATATGGATTATGATAAGTAACATATGGATTCTCCATGTCTACCCAATATCCAATTTGGTTAGTCATTTTTTCCCACATACTTACATAAGTAAATACGCTTTCTTTACATTCTTTAACGAACTTTTCAACTCCGTATTCTTCGATTTGCTCTTTACCAGAAATACCAAGTTTCTTTTCTATTTCAAGTTCTACTGGAAGACCATGAGTATCCCATCCAGCTTTTCTTATAACTTTATATCCCTTCATAACCTTGTATCTTGGGATTATATCTTTCATAACTCTTGTTAAAACGTGCCCAACGTGTGGTCTACCATTTGCTGTTGGAGGCCCATCATAGAAAGTGAAATATTCACCATCTTGATTCATATCAAAATTCTTTTTTATAACATTTCTTGCAGTCCAAAGGTTTGCTATTTCTTTTTCAAGTCCAACAAAACCATTTGGTAATTCAACTTTATTGTACATAAGAATTCTCCTTTCTTTACGTTTATCAACTATTAAAATTATTCTCTTAAAGACATATTTTAATCCTATTTTTTATGAAACTCCTTCTCCTATGGTCGAATTAATTCATTACTATGTAACTTCAAGTATCCAATTCAAATTTTGAAGGCTCATTTAAAATAAAAAAAAACTCCATCCCAAAAGGACGAAGATAATTCGCTATACCACCTAAGGTTAATAAACTCATAACTATTCTATGAGCATTATTTCAGATACTTTCATACCTTATCCCTTAACGCGGGCAAACGTGATAACTTAATTGTATAAAACTTTCAGCCTCAAACTCCTAGGTGATTTTCCTCTAATCTTCTTATGATTTCACACCAACCAATCACTCTCTTAAAAGAATAAATCAAAGTACTTATCCTAATCATAGTCTTTAATGAATTCATTATATATTATTAAATATTGATTTGTCAATTGCACCCAAAACTTTATTTTCATTATTCTAATAAGTAAGAAATTAAAGATAAAGATTAAAGATAAATGCTTTTACTTTCCTTAATTATTATTTCTTATTTTTTATGTATTAACTAATTGATGGATAATTATTATTATTTAATATTTATTGTTGACTATTTTAGTATACTATGATTTAATATAGTTGTTGAAACGTATTACTCAAAAATTAGTTTACCTAATAATTAATTTTTGTGTTTCCTAATATCTTTGTATTTTGGAGGATCTATTATGGAAAATAATTTAAATGCTGATATCCTTGATAAAATCACAAAAACTTGTACGTGTAAATCTATATCCAGAGCTAAAATTAAGGAATCCATAAAAAATGGAGCCCATACCGTTGATGAGGTTTCTAAAGATACCGGTGCTTGTACTGGAAGTTGCCATGGCTTTAGATGTAAATCAAAGATAGAAGATTTAATTAGAGATTATTCAAAATAATACCCTGATCCCAAACTCCCCTATAAATTTAACGATTTAAACCACTTACTCTGTAAGTGGTTTTTTTATTATAATTAATATTATTTAATTTTTAATTCTTCCCATAATATATTCATCTTCATATTTTCCATTTCTAATAGCTGCACATTTCCTAGTTCCCTCTATTTCAAAACCAAATGATTTATATAAACTTAAAGCTCTTTTATTATCAGTAAACACCCCTAATTCTAATCTTTTAAGCATTAACCAATTATCTGATAAATCAATAACAGTTGACATAAGCTTTTTGCCAATTCCCTTTCCTTGATAATCCTTATGAACCATTATCCCTATACTTCCACAATGCCTTAACCTAGGATTCTCTGAAACATGTAAACCTATAGTTCCTATTATTTTGCTTTCTTCATTTTCAATTATTTCTGCCACATACATATGCGCATTATTATTTAAGTTGCTTATAAAATTTTTGCTTCTATCTATTCTTTCACTAGTTATTCCTAATATATTTTCTCTAACTCCATCCATGATCCTTAATGCATTAATCCCCTCAGCATCCTCTATTTTTATTGGCCTTATTTTTATATCCATAGTTTTTCCTCCTAACTCTTTATACACTTACTATTCTTTATTAACTCTAACTTCTCCTTTCTCTTTAACTGTTTAATTGCATATTCACGCTTCATAGCTTCTATTTTATCTTCAAACACTTCAAAATAAACTAATTCAACTGGTACTCTCGCTCTTGTATATTTTGCTCCTTTTCCATCAGAGTGTGCCTTTATCCTTTTTTCTAGATTGTTTGTCCACCCCGTATATAAACTATCATCATTACACCTTAATATATAAACATAATTCATATAATACCTCTTTAATATTTCTATATTATTTATAATTATATCTATGACTAACTATATTTTCTATAATTGTTGTTAATACTTAATAACAAAGTACATAACACTAAAGCAATAGTTGTGTTATAATCTTATGAGAATTAACAGAAAAGGAGCAAATAATATTATGGCATGTAAATTTTTCTTACATCAAGGAAAAAACAAAAGAGCTGAACAAGGCCGTCCTTGGATATACATAGATGAAATAAATGAATATGATGGTGATTATGAAAACGGAGATATTGTTGAAGTATATAATCATAAAAACTACTTTATAGGAAAAGGTTATATTAATGATAGAAGTAAAATAACTATCAGAATAATGACTAGAGATATAAATGAAGAAATTGATGAAGCTTTCTTTAAAAGAAGATTTGCTGAAGCATGGGATTATAGAAAAACTGTAATTGACACATCATCTTGCAGATTTATATTTGGAGAAGCTGATTTCTTACCTGGTTTAACAGTTGATAAATTTGAAGATTACTATGTAATTCAAATATCTACTCTAGGAATGGAGCAATATAGAGATTTAATAGTTAAAATACTAGTTGAAGAATATGGTGCTAAAGGTGTTTATGAAAGAAGTGACATAAAAACTAGAGAAATCGAAGGTTTAGAACAAACTAAAGGCTTCTTAACTGAGCCATTTGATACTAATATTCAAATTATCGAAAATGGAGTTAAATACATAGTAGATTTAGAAAATGGTCAAAAAACTGGATTTTTCTTAGATCAGAAAGAAAATAGAGCTGCTATGCATAGAATATGTAAAGGTAAAGATGTTTTAGATTGCTTTACTCATACTGGATCTTTCGCATTAAATGCTGGAATTGCAGGTGCAAAATCAGTTCTTGGAATAGATGTTTCTCAACATGCTATAGATTGTGCTACTAGAAATGCCGAATTAAATAACTTACAAGATACTGTTAAATTTGAATGCCATAATGCATTCCATGTTCTTGGAGATTGGTCAAGAGAAGGAAGACAATATGATGTTGTAATTTTAGATCCTCCTGCCTTTACAAAATCAAGAGGCACAGTAAATTCTGCTATTAGAGGATATAAAGAAATTAACCTTAGAGGTTTAAAGATGGTAAAACCAGGTGGATATTTTGCTACATGTTCATGCTCTCACTACATGAATGAAGAACAATTAAAGAAAACAGTTCTTGAGGCTGCACATGATGCAAGAAGAACTTTAAGACAAATTGAAGTTAGAACTCAAAGTTCAGACCATCCAATCCTTTGGAATTCTGATGAATCATACTACTTAAAATTCTTTATTTTCCAAGTAGTATAAAATTAATTTCAGGTGACAAGTTAAGTTAGAAACTCCTTAGGGAGTTTCTAATATATATTATAAATTCGGCCTAAGCTGAATTTATTCATTAACTTGCCATTTGTCACTTACCAAGCTTGATACCCTTATTAAATTTATCACTTAATTGATTAATTATAGACTTTTCATTATATTTCATTGGTTCTACAGTTGGAAATAAAATACTCATCCTAACTAGATAAACTCCAATAAAAACAATAATAGCTCCAATTAATATCTGCTTATAATATTTTCTATTTAACATTATTAATATTCCTATAACAAAAGGCATCCAAAATAATGGATGTAATTTAAATGCTCCTATAAAATTACCATTTAATACAGCTATTATTGCCCTAGTTATTCCACAAGAAGGACAAGGCGTACCTATTAGGCCTCTTATTAAACAAATTGTTCCCGTTACCTTAGAAAATTGATTTAAAATTAAGTAAATAATAATCAACCCTATTCCCATACTAAATATAATCTTTATACTTAAATTCTTATCATATTTCTTCATATCATTTAATAATTACAATATGGTATATCATCTTCTTGATAATTTAGATTATTGTAAATTTCTTTAAAATTTTTATTATCTTCAGAACTTATCTTATACCATTTATCATCTATATTCATAATATCATCTTGAATTATTATAGTGTGATTAACTCCAACTCCACTAGTTTGAATTAGAAAATTCCAATCATTTATATCTTGCTTTTCAACTTCTTGTTTAGGAATTTCATTAATAAAACCAATAATAAGTTCTATATCTGTAATTTTATCTATAGCCTTATATTTATTATCATTTCCCATAGATTTAATAACAACTTTGCTTATATTGCTGACATCTATAAGACCATCATCTATACTATCTCTCAAATTTAATTCTGATTTTTGAGTTTCATCACCATAATCTTCCTCAATACTTCTAGATTCTCCGCTATCATACATTGCTACTTCTGGAGTATTAGTACTATATTCTTCTATATTGTTTTCTGCACTTCTTAAAATATCAGATGATTTATTTAAATTAATATTACTATTTATTGATATTGCTGTTAGGCAAATAAATGCAAAACATGCGGCTGTGGCCCAAACCCTTTTATTGCTATACCAATTTTTCTTTTTCTCCAAATTTACCTTATCTAAATTGCCCAGAGTTTCTTCAATCTTATTATCAAATGATTTTGGTAAAATAAATTCTTTATCTTCCATATGACTTTTATTCTTTAAATATTCATCAAAATTATCCATGAAGCTCCTCCTTTAAAATATTATGTAACTTTTCTTTTGCTCTAGATAATCTAGATTTAATAGTTCCTTCTTTTACGTTTAAAACCTTTGCTATATCTTTATATTTCATATCTTCAAAGTAAA
The DNA here is from genome assembly GCF_000577815.1 of Clostridium saudiense. Lineage (GTDB taxonomy): Bacteria > Bacillota > Clostridia > Clostridiales > Clostridiaceae > Clostridium > Clostridium saudiense. The sequence continues at coordinate 8,875 of NZ_CBYM010000044.1, forward strand.
ATAATATAGTTGTTGTTCTTAAGTCATCCTCTAGTAAATTAATTGCATTATATAAAGTTAAATCCTTATAACTATCATTAACGCTTATATTTTTAAAATGCTCCTTATCTACAGCTATTTCTCTAGCCCTTTTTTTATATATATTATTGCTTTCATTAATAACTATTCTTATTAACCACGTTTTAAAAAAAGCTTCATCCTTTAAAGTATGTATATTCTTATATGCCTTTAATATAGCTTCACTAACAGCATCCTCTACATCCTCTTCTTTGTTTAATATAGATTTAGCTACTCTATATACTGCTACCTTATTTAATCTTATTAGCGTACAAAATGCCTCTTTATCTCCAGCTTTTGCTCTTTTTACTTCCATTATTAATTGATCTTTACTGTAATCATATATCGAAGCTTCCAAAACTTTCGCTCCTTTCCTCTCCATTTGACAATTATTTGTCCCACTTTGTTCCATAAGTAAAATTAGAAATCTCAATTTGCTTAGTCGAATTTATACCTACCAACATAATAAAGTTAGTGTTCTCATAATATATTATAAAATAAAAAGCGACTGTTATAAAAAAACAATTCATACAGTCGCTCTATATCACCCTATAATTTACTTAAAATCTTTGCCTTGCCAAATATCATTGTCTACAAGTGCTTTATCAATATCATTTAATACTTCCCATTTCTTCAGGCTCCACATAGGTCCAATTAAGCTTGCTCTCGGAGCATCTCCTGTTAATCTATGTACAACCATTTCTTCTGGTATCATAGCAATCCCTTTGCAAATTAAATCTATGTAATCTTCCTTGCTTAAAAGCTTTAACTCCCCACTTTCATATTGCTCTACCATTTTAGTCCCCTTCATTAAATGCAACAAATGAAATTTAACTCCTTGTGATCCACTATGAGCAACATAATCTACAGTCTTTAGCATATCCTCCTTTGTTTCACCAGGAAGTCCAAAAATAGTGTGAACTACAACTTCAATTCCTCTTTTTTGTAGTTCTTTTATGCTTTTATCAAATACTTCTAAATCATATCCTCTATTAAAATTGCGTGCAGTATTATCATTTATAGTTTGTAATCCTAACTCAACCCAAAGATATGTTTTTTTATTAAGCTCTTCAAGATAATCTAAAACATCTTTATCTAAACAATCTGGTCTTGTTGCTATTGATAAAGCAACAACATTTTTTTGAGCTAATGCCTCATCATATTTTCTTCTTAATTCTTCAACAGGAGCATAGGTATTTGTGTAGGCTTGGAAATAAGCAATATACTTTCCATCTTTCCATTTCTTCTCCATCATTACCTTTCTGTCTTCAAACTGCTCACTTATAGATAATATTCTGCTGCCAGCATAATCTCCTGATCCTCTTGCACTACAAAAAGTACATCCACCTTTAGCCACTTTTCCATCTCTATTAGGGCAAGTAAATCCCCCATCTAATGATATTTTATATATTTTTTCGCCGAATTTATTTCTTAGGAAATAATTTAAGCTGTGATACCTTTTTCCATTCCATTCCTTCATATTTTTTCTCCTTAAAATCTATAAATTATATATTTGATATAATTTAAAATAGAGGCAATGCTAATTGCATTAACCTCTTTTATGTTTTTCTTTATTATAAAATACTTATTAACTAATTACAATTTAATCATTTCATTGCTCTTTAAATCTAAACTATACTTTCCTGTTGTTTCATCAGTAGTTGAATCACTTTTAAATACATCAAAAATTACTTTATCATCATCAAAATATTGAGCTTTAATATTGTATATCTCTGGCTTAAATATCTCATTAAATTTTGTATCTACAGCTTTTCCATCTTCAGCTTTATATATATTTAATCTACTTAATCCATTTTGATCTCTAAAGTTTACAGCTAAATTATCATCTTCTTTAGAAAATATAAAATCATCTATTTCTGAATTATTAATCAAATCTACAGATATAACTTTGCTAGCAACTGGCTTTTCAAATGCATCTTGGATTTCTCCTCCTATTTGTGAACTTTGTGAATCACTATTTAAATCAACTACATCTGTTCCTCCATTCATTAAAGTATCATCAATATACGCAATACAAATATATGAATTTTTATCATCTATAGTTGAAATAGCAACTTTCTTACCTGTAAAACCTAAAACAACTTTTCCAAAATTATTATTAGGCACTTTTTCTTTATAAAGCATCATTTTATTTTTACTTAAATAGGTATCCTTTGGTATATTATTTAAACTAATAACCAAACTACTCTTTCCACCTTTATCACCAATTATCCTAATTGCGTTATTTTTTATATATAACTCTCTTTGTGATTTTGATTTTATCTCCCCGATAATATAGTTATCACCATTTCTATTTACCTTTATAGTGTATTGTTCTAAATCACTTTTAGGTTCAATATTAGAATCCCTAATAACATTAAATATATAATATGCAAACTCACTACTTGCTACAGTTTTATCAAGTTGAAAACCAGTAATATTCGATACTCCCTCTGATAAGTTAATAGTACTATCTACAAGTTCCTTATCACAAATTTCTGTTGCACCATTTATATCACCATTTCTTATATTAATTAAGTAATCTGTAGCTAAATCCTTTCCCTTAAAAACATCAAATAAATCTAAGACCTCCTCTTTAGATTCATTTGCATTTGAACAACTAATTAGTACACTAATTGATAAAATTAATATTCCACTTAAAATCCTTTTAATGCTAATCATATTAATCTCCTTACAATTATTCTGCTTTTAAATTTATTTTTCCTAATAACTTATACCTTATTCACAAATAAAAAGAATAATTATACTGTAATCCTTATATATTAGATATTAGAAATATATTGGGGGGATGTGCGTGAAGAAGGATTTTTCTAAAATTTTTCAAATTGCAGTTGTTTTTATAGGAACCATTGTTGGAGCTGGACTTGCATCGGGTAAAGAAATTACTCAATTTTTCACTTCCTTTGGTTTGACTAGCTTTTTCGGAATACTTTTCTGTGGAGCATTTTATATATTAATGGGATCAATAATAGCTAAAATAAGTATTAAATATAGTCTAAATTCCTATAGTGATGTTCTAAAAATAATAAGTCCTAATTTGCTAGGTAAACTCACAGGTGTAATTACAACTTTTTATCTTATTTCAAGTGCTTCAATAATATTGGCTGGTAGTGGTGCTTTGATTAATCAATTTTTTGGAATTCCAAAAATAGTTGGATCATTAATAATGCTATGCCTTGCCTCTGTATTTTTACTAAGGGGTACTGATGGACTTATTGAAGTAAACTCATTTATTGTTCCGTCACTATTAGGAACAATAACACTTATCATAGTTTTATATTTTTTATTTTGTAGAGATTCTATATCTTTTCAATTTATATCTTCATTTGAACCACCTAAAAAAGGTGTTGCAGTTTCTACTATCCTTTATGCCGGCTACAATGTTCTTTGCTGCTCTGGAGTTTTAGTACCTTTAAGTAATGAAACAAAAAATTCTAAAACTATGGTATATGGAATTGCATGCGGTGCTTTAGGATTAACTTTATTATCAAGTGCTATTAACTTATTACTACTAGCAAACCAACCATATATATATGAATTAGAAATTCCTTTACTTTTAGTTGCTCAAAGATTTGGAAGTGTGGTTCAAGCATTACTTTTGGTTATAATTTGGCTTGAAATGTTCTCCACTGAAGTATCCGATGTATATTCAATAAGCAAAACTCTTGAACAATCATTTAATATCAAGTTTAAGAAGGGAATATTTATTGTATTAGCTGTTGCTTTACCAATATCACAAATAGGTTTCTCAAATCTAATATCAACTTTATATCCTCTTTTTGGTATTTTGAGTTTAATCTTCATTACACAGTGCATTTTCTTTTATCATAAAAATAAATCTGAACTTAATAATTGAAAATAATAGGTTAGCATTTACTTGTAATAAAACTTGTAATTGCTAACCCATAAAATCATTTTATAATTTTTACTAATCACCAAAATAATTAAATCTTGGTATTTCATTTGAATTTATAATATCAAATGATATTGGTGGTATAAATATCTTTTGTTTACAACTTGATCTAAGCTCCGCTATTTTAGTAACCCCAACATAAACATCTGAAATTTTATACCAAGTTGCATAATCTACAACACCTGTTTGTGGTAAATTAAAAACGCCTTGAAATACTGTTACTGCCTCTTTTGTCTTATCTCCATAAACCCCATCAACTGCTAATTTAGGTATTAATGGATAATTTTGAGCTATCCTATTTAATTGCTCTTGAATAGTTTGTACTGCATCCCCACTAGATCCAACGGTTAAATCATATCCTGGATATGAGCTTGGACTTCCTTCAACAACTTCAGCTGTAACTAATTCAATATCACTTCCATAAAATGATGTTAATATTTCATATGGAGATTTTCCCTCATCCCCCAAATACTTACTTCCCCATTGAGTCATCCAACCTGGACATTGAACATTTTTACCATCACAATATTGAGTTAATAACGGTTGCTTTCTACCAAATCTTCGTATATAAGTAGAGAATATATCATCTACAATGACACTTATACTCTCATATAAATTTCTTCCATAATTAAATGCATGATCATAAGCTGTTGAATTAGTTATATCAAAATTTTTACCTTTTCCTCTATACCATTCTGTATAAATCCTATTTAATGTAAATGATATAATTGCATATACATTAGCTCTGATAGTACTTTCTGGCCATGTTGAATAAATCTCACAAGAAGCTACGTTTTTAATATAATCCTTATAAGGTACTGTATAATTTGGTGCTGTTGTATTATTAGGTCCTCCTGCATGAACTGTAATGAATTCCGGAACTACAGGTTTTGGTAAAACTACTCCACTTGTTGGAGGTGGTAATAGTTTATCAACCTCTTCGGGTATTTTTGATGGATAATTTCCATTCAATGTATTAGGCTGAATATTTATCACATCTGCCCTATTACCGACCCTCCTTGATTCCTCAACTAAATTACATTGTTGAATTGCAATTTCATCAGGAAATATTTGTATACCATTAACGACTAATGATTGAAAACCTTGCCTTTCAATTCTTAAATCATAAAGACTATATGGTATATTTCCTGTTGGGTTCTGTGAATATTCTAATAATGGTGCTGATAATTCTATTACTTGCGATTCTCCAGACGAATTAGTTGTAAGTTCAACTTCCTTACTTTCTCCGCCTGATCCATGTGAAGATACCAATGTAGCTTTTATTCCTTCTATAGGAATATAAGTATCTCCAACAAAGCATTGCAACTTTAAGCCGCCCTTTTCTGCCATATATTACTCCTATATAAATTAATTCACTATATTAATATGCTTTTAAATTATATTTAGTGATTATTATAAATCTGTTGGCTTTCTAATAAATAAATTATTAACCCTATATTCTTGAAAGCCTCCATCAGATCTTGGTGTATAAGTTTCTCTTATTCTATCAAATATACCTTGTAAATCGAACATCCCATATCCCCAATCTCTATTAGGATAAATATCTCCTGGCCTTCCTTTAGCACCACTTATAATATAAGATTTTATCTGTTCTGAATATATATCTGGATAATTTCCATCACTAACTGCCCACTGAAGAATAAGAGCACAACATCCTGAAACGACAGCTCCAGCAACTGAGGCTCCAGTCATTAGTGAAGTCGTACCTCCTGGATTAGTTACTAAGGCATTAGTTCCTCCAGCTGCTATGTCTGGCTTTATACGCCCATCTCTTGTATAACCCCTACTAGATTCTGATAAAGTTGCGTTATTATTTTGATTATAATATGCTACTGAAATTGCTCCTCTTGATGTACTTGGTAATGTAAGAGTTGTATATTCAACAGGATTTAAAAACTTGGTTTCATTATCTATAAGTTCTCTTTGAGGTATCCAAGAATAATATTTACCGCCTACTATATATTGTCCTGTTAATCTAAATTTCCAAATGCCTGCTCTTAAATTATAAGCCCTTATAAAAATAAGCGAATCTCCTGTTGTTAATTCAGGAGAAGTAAAATTCACTATCATTTCAGTTTCTTCATATAAAAATTTAATTCTCTCATTATTTGTATTTTTAGATTCAAGATTATCTATAATTTCTCCCGTTGGTGATATAATAGATAGCTTAACTCTATTTGGTTTATCTATCCATATTTCTATCGGTAAATTTTTCCGTTTTTCACCAATTCTTATTTCTATATCTTTTACATCACCAACTCTTTCAATTATTCCTTCGGTATGAGTATCTGTATTACCTTGATTTCCTGTAGGAACAACAACTACAGTTGATGCCTGACTTGAAAAATTAGATATAGATGCTTCAATAATTCCATTACCAGTATGAGATCCCATATTACTTCCAAGCGGTATAAATACAACTACAGGTTTTTCTAATGCTCTTGCAACAGAAACTACATATCTTAATGCTAATAGCACGCTCCAAGGACTATAGGAAGGTACATCTGTTTTATCAATAAGTGCCGCATCAAGTTCAACCTTAGTTGCTCTAGCTAATTTAACAATTACAAATTGACAATCTGGGGCAGCTCCTTTTAAAGCAGGATTTATTCCTCTTCCTCCCATAATTCCACTTACCTTAGTACCATGACCTATGTCATCTTTAGATGGGACTATACTATATGGATCTCCACCTGTAGCCTGTAAGCTTATGGCTTTATTTATTTCTTCTTCCGTATATTCAATTCCATATTTTAATCCATATACTTCTTTATCTCCCTGTATAGTTTGATCCCATATTCTTAAAACTCTTGTAGTATCATCTTCCCTTTGAAATTCTTTATTAAGATAATCTATTCCACTATCTATTACACCTACCAATACACCTTTTCCATTAAGCCTTAAGTATGGATTATTATTAAATGTAGGAGCTCCACTAGCTTCCACTGGAGAAAGTTCATTCAATGTTAATATAGTTGAAATTTCCATATTAACTATTCTTATAACTAATTCATTTATTTCATTAATCTTATTTGCAGGTGTAATTATTACTGCAAAATTTGTTGATATCATTAAACCCGAAACTCCTGATACTTCTAATATATTTTTAAGATCATCTGAATCAGCAACTTCTACTAAAAGGAACACATTCTCTTCACTACTTGTATCATAATTAACATTTATTTCTTCTATTCCTTTAAAAGATTGATTATCCTGTCTATTTTTGATATCAATACTTCTAAATCCTAAGCCTAGCGTTTGAGATACTAAATTAATACTATTTCTTAAACAAAGTTCTCCATATCCCCATGCTGCATCTGGATATTGTATATCACCTCTTCCCTTTTTGGATCCTATAATCAAAAAATATTTTAATCTCTCTCCATATAAATATGGATCATTTCCATTAACTACACCCCATTGCATCATAAGTGCAGCAGCTCCAGTTACTTGTGGTGCTGCCATAGATGTACCTGTCTTTTTATCAAATCCTCTATTTGGTATAGTTGAATAAATTCCTTCCCCCGGTGCAACTATATCTGGTTTTATATATTGTCCATTATACATTTCTCCTCTACCGCTAAACGGTGATATAATATTAACCAAATAATTATAACTACCAACTGATATTACATTTCTAACTGTAGCAGGAATTCCTATTGTATTATAAGCAACTGGATTTAAAAATTTAGTATTAATATTTAACCCTTCTGAAATAGGTAACCACATGTCAAATTTCCCATCATATTCATTCACTTTTCTTAAAGTTATCTTCCATTGACCAGGTGATACGAACTCATTAATACCTGTTAACATAATGCCAATTTCTCCACTTACATCAAAAGGTTTAGGTCCAGTTAAATATATGGAATATCTAGAGTTACCTATAGTTCCTTCATTAAATCCTTCTTTTAATATTATTTCTCCTGTACTAAATCCACCTGGACAAAGCAACTCTATACTTACATCAGGCAATAATGATTTATATAAGTTTATTACAACTATAGATTCATCTGAGGAAATATTAAAATATACTTCATTTATATCTTCTAATGTTCCTCCTACATGATGTGCAGCTTCTCCTTCATTACCTGCTGCAATAACTATAGTTACTCTCTGAGTAGCAGATACCGTTGAAATATATTGTTCAAGTAAACTACTTCCGTTATGAGCTCCATCATTAGTACTTAAACTCATATTTATAGCCAAAGGCATATTTAGTTCTTTTCCTTTATCAATAAGAAACTTTATTCCTCGCATTATTTGCGTACTTAGTGCAAACCTACTTCTAGCAACCTTAACCATTGCTATTGAACTTTCTGGAGCCACCCCATAATACTTGGTATCTATATTTCCTCCAGCGCAAGCTATTCCTACAACATGTGTTCCATGTCCAGTAACATCAGTTGAACTAACTATTGAATATGGATCAGATGATTTAAGTGCTTCATTGATTTGCTCCTTAGTATATACCTTTCCACCTTGATCTAAATCATATATATATTCTATTCTAGTTGTTCCATCAGCATTTCTAAATGCAGGATGAGTATAATCTATTCCTGTGTCAATAAAACCAATTAAAACACCCTGCCCCTTTAAATTTGATGAATTTATTTGAGTTATACAGGAAGCTCTGTTACTTTCATAATCATTAGTATATAAGCTTTTTGGTAATTCAATATATTGGATTTTAGGACTTGTGGCTAAAGCTGTAAGATTTTCTATAGGAATCAATACTATCCCATACCCATATCCTAAATCAGTATATTTTCCACCTAAATTCTCTACAATTTGAGAAATCTCCTCTGGAGAACTGCCTGAAATTATACTTACCTCAACTTCAGTATCATTACTAGCTGCTAAAAAATTATTTGATATGTTAACTTTGGATAATATTGATTTAGGTATATTTTTTAATAGCCCTAAATTATTTTTATTACTTTCTATATTTACCACCTCATAATAATTCCTCTTAATAAATATATGTTTAACTCTATATATTTGAACTAGTGCATTTAAAAAAGTAACATTGCTAATTCCTTTATAAAAATATATAAAACTAAATCAATAAATTTTTTATTAGCCTCATTCAAAAAATTTTATTTAACACTAATCTAAAAGTTATCCACAGTTTCGATTAACTTATCCACATCATCCCCACAGCAATATATATTACTTTACTTGCATGAACTTTTAATATTTATATAATAAAAAAAGTGCCCATTGGCACTTTTCTATAATCTTATTTCAATTCTTTCTATCTTTGCAATAACTGCAATTTCTTTACTTTCAACAGTTTCAGTCATTAGAGCTCCCCCGTTGCTTACTAAAAGCAATTTAGAGTTTCCAAGACTTTTTATTTGCCTTATTTTTCTTTTACCTTTATAATCTACTAAAAATATTCCATTATTGCTTACTTCTTTAACTAAATGAGCAAATGCTAAATCGCCTTCCATCATTCTAAAACCAGACATTTCATTATCTTGAATTTGTAAATACATTACCTTATCTTGAGGATATCCTTCTACCTTATTTGAATGAATAGGTAATTCTATTTTTCCTAAAATATTCTTTAAATTATAATCGTAAATAGGAACATTTTTTAATACTGTAGAAAATGCATTATCCCAAATATCACTTGTTTCTATTTTAGTAGGCTTCTTATTGCTTTCCGCATAACTTTTTCTTTCTTCCATTAATGCTTCATCTGTTACAACCATACTAACATCATTTAAGTCTGTATTTAATATTTTGGCTGCTTTTTCTATAAATGATTCTTGTACAATTTTTCTACCAGTCTCTACTTCGTTTATAAATTTTTCTGCTACACCTAATTTTTTACCAAGTGCCTTTTGAGTCATTCCAGCCTTTAATCTAGCTTCCTTTATCTTTTCGCCAACTCTACTCATCTTTAATTTCCTTTCTAACCTTTGAATACCAATCTCTTTCATTCTTTAAATGCTTAATTAAGTAATTTACTTTCCAATTAATAGATTGCTCTGTTACTACGGCTAATATTCCATCTTTGATACCCTCTCGAGTATCATTTATTACTTTTTTCACTTCAATTTCTGTTAAGTTATTATAAAGTATTACTTTTTCTTTAAGTGGACTATTATTAAAAATATCTAATCTTAGTCCTGATAATATATCTCTTAAAGTCATTTCGCACATTTCTGGAGTTATTTCAATTATTTTATAGTCAAGCTTTTTCATATACTCTAAGTCTAAATTAGATAAACCATATACTAATATACACTTATTATTATTAATCATCTCAATCACCCCGATATACTTATAAAACTTCAATTTAAGGCTGCATCAAAAATATGATACAGCCTATTGATTTAACATGAAATTAAATATTAATCTTCTATTATTTCAGGTTCACCAAAGTTTTCTCCAAAAGTATCTACTGTTACTTTCTTCATAACTTGATCTTCATATGGTTTGTCACTATAATCTCTTTTAGTATTTACTATTTTATCAGCAACTTCTAGTCCTTCTATTAACTTTCCAAATGAAGCATATTGACCATCTAAATGTGGTGCATCTTCTACCATAATAAAGAATTGACTTCCTGCTGAATCTGGATGCATTGCTCTAGCCATTGATAAAACACCTTTTGTATGTTTTAAATCATTCTTGAATCCATTTCTTGAGAATTCTCCTTTAATGCTATATCCAGGTCCTCCAATTCCCATTCCTTCTGGGCATCCACCTTGAATCATAAATCCAGGTATTACTCTATGGAATATTAATCCATCATAAAATCCTCTATTTATTAAATCAACAAAATTCTTTACTGTATTAGGTGCTATTTCTGGATATAATTCAGCTTTCATTATATCTCCATTTTCCATTTCTATAGTAACTATAGGGTTTTTCATTTTATTACCTCACTTTCATTTTTTGGTATAATTTATTATTATCATATTTTAATATACTAATTCAATCTTTTATACAAATTTTCTTAAATTTTTAGGAAAACTAAGCTCTCTTCATTTACTGAGTAAGTTCGAATAACCAAATTAACAAGTAGTTAACTTCTACTAACTCAATCTAAGATTTATACCCTCAGTTAAAATTTAGAATCTTACTTAAGAAAAAAAGCCTCGATAATCGAAGCTAAATATATGATAAATATTTATGATATGAATTTATTTTTCTACTCTTTAGATGTGGTTATATTTTTCTATTGTTGAAATGCAGTTCCTAATACTACTCTTGAATAATCTCTATAGTTTGATAAATTTTTAACAACAACTTGTTTAAAAATGTAGTCTCTTCCGAATTTGTATATTAAGTCACTAAATAAGTTTATTAAAAATGTTGATGGTACTCTATCATATCCATCAAAATCTAGAATTACTCCTTGATCTAGGTTATTTCTTATTATTTCTCTTAATAAAATAGCATCTTCTATTGAATAATTATCACCTAATAAATCCCTAACTTTAATATTCATACTATTAATCCCCCTAAATTTTCTGAAAATTCTTTCTTTAATAATAATATATACAATTTTCAGAATATTGTCAACTATTTAACAATTATTTTTTACATTTATTTCTTCAATAAAAAAAAACGCCTTTTGGCGTTTTCTATTTTCTTTCTATTAACTTTAAACTTAAATCTATTACCTTTTGTTCCTCTAATGAATTATAAATTGATATTTCTCCCTTAGTAGATCTATTAGTTAATAAATTTTTTTCTTTTAATCTTCTTTTTATTTCTCTAGCTGTTCCTTCTCCACCATCTATAATGGCAATTCCACTACCTACAACTTTTTCTATTGTTTCTTTAACAAATGGATAATGCGTACATCCTAAAACTATTGATGCTATTTCTTCTTTTTTATATATACACAATTTATCTTTTAAATACTCTTCTAATTGACTTCCACTTAATATTCCTTCTTCTATAAATTCCATAAGTCCCGCACATTGTATTGGAACTATGTCCGCCTTGTCTTTGTATTTATTAAGTAACAAATTAAACTTTTCTTGTTTAATAGTCATAGGAGTTGCCATTATTAATATTTTGCCACCTTTATTCATTTCAACCGCTGGCTTTATAGCTGGTTCAATACCTACTAAAGGCAAATCAGGATATGTTCTCCTTAATTCACTTACTGCAGCACTAGTTGCTGTATTACAAGCTACAACTAATCCCTTAATTCCTTTATTCATTAAAAAATCTACTACATTAAATGTTAAATCTCTTATTTCTTTTGTAGGCTTTATTCCATAAGGAGCATTTTTTGAATCTCCAAAATATATATAATTTTCATTAGGCATTATCTTGATAGCTTCTCTCATTACACTTAGACCGCCAACCCCTGAATCTAAAAAGCCTATAGGCATATCCTTTTTATCCAAATCATCTCACTCCAATTTATATATTCCTTAATTTTATTTTATACCTTAATTAAGCTTAAATCCACTTTGATTTATTATAATATATAAATTATTATGCATTCTTTATGTAAATAATGAATTAGTTATTATTCATCCATGAAGGTATCAATACTCTATCGTTATCCATTAATTGTGTATTAATTAATTCTTGCTTTCTAAGTGATTCTCTTTTGGCTGAATTAATACTTAATAACTCTTCTGCTTCTCTTATACTCTTGGCTTTAAAAACCATTGTCCAACCATCCTTGCTGTATTTTCCAGCACACATTACATATTTATCTTTATTTTTATTTACTCCATTCATGCTATCATAAATGAAACTATTTAACTCACCTATATTCTTATAATTAACCTTTACAAATATTCCTCTATTTTCTTTCATACCGCACCTCCGAACAAACGTTCAATCATTGATTTAATAATATCAGAACATTTGTTCTTAGTCAACATTTTTTTACTTATTTAGAGGATTTTTTTACATTTTATAGAATATTATTTATGTGAAACTATTATTTATCATGCAAGGAGAATGTACTTTATGAATTTTAAATCTGAAAAATTTCAAAATATATTTATTATTATTTTGCTAGTTGCTACAATTTCAATTTTTTCAATTGATTTTATTCAAACAAAGGCAGATACTAATAATTCTATCGTATTAAAAGAAAAGAAAGCTATATTAGATGAAGAAATAGAAGCTTATATTCCTCCAGAAGAAGTTATAGTAGAAGAACCAACTGAAACTGAAATTAATACTTATAATAATGAAAATAATGATATTTATTATAGTGATGATGAAAATGATGATATAACAACAAGCAGCCCTAACAAACCAAGTTCCGGTAACAATTCTAACTCAATTACTGGTTCTGGAAGTGCTTCTGGTTCTCAAGGCAGTTCTGGTTCTCAAGGCGGTTCCGGTTCTCAAGGCGG
>NZ_CBYM010000045.1 GCF_000577815.1 Clostridium saudiense
TTTATTTATGAGTTCCTTTAACTACATTAAACCCTTCCTTTATCAATACTTTTTCATGCTTACTATAATCATCACATTCTACTTCTATACATCGTGCTATATGTATAGTATCAACTCCTGAATTCTTTAACTGTTTAATCTTATGTTTCCAGTTCTCATCTTCATATACTGTTTCTTTACACCCTATACAATAAAAAAACTCATTAGTATATCATTTTTTTCTTTATATATAGAGAAGGAATCAATATTTTCATAATATGATCTAAAACATCCTGTTCCAGTACATTTATTAATTAACTTTCTACAAGACATAATTGCTATCCCCATCATTACCTCCATTTATCATAGATTATATAAATTTTATCAAAAAGATATTATTCATCTAACTGATATAAGAAATATGAACCATGCCTTGATTTACAATAACATCTGCATCTACTTCATAAACATCCTTTATAAGCTTCTTTGTAAGCACTTCATTTGTCTTACCACATTTAACAATTTTACCGTCCTTCAAAACATATATTTTATCACAATACATTGCTGCAATATTTAAATCATGAATAGCTGCAATAACTTCTATATTTAGGCTTTTAACTATTCTCATAAGCTGCAATTGATATTTTATATCTAAATGATTTGTTGGTTCATCTAATATCAAACACTTAGGCTTTTGTGCTAATGCTCTTGCAAGTATTACTCTTTGTTGTTCCCCACCTGATAAACTTTGAAAACTTCTATCTTTAAACTCTAGCATATCAACCTTTTCTAAAGCATCATTTACTATGTCATAATCTTCTTTATTATCTCGCTCCATAAACTTCTTATAAGGTGCTCTTCCCATTAAAACAATTTCTTTAACAGTAAAATCAAAATTATAATTATTATGTTGAGATAATACAGATAGTTTTTTAGAGCTTTCTTTTATAGATATATTTTTCATATCAATACCATCTAACTTTATTACACCTTCACTTGGTTTTAATATTCTATATATACACTTTAAAAGAGTAGATTTTCCACTTCCATTAGGTCCAATTATTCCCACAAACTCCTTATTATCTACCTCTATATTAATGCCTTTTAATATATTATTTTTCTCTAAAGTAACATTTATATTTTCAGTTTTTATATTCATTTACTTACTACCACCAAACCCATAATTCTTTTTAATCATAAGCCATACAAATAAAGGTGAACCTATTATCGATATAACTATTCCTATTGGTATTTCAGTACCTTTTATTAATGCTCTAGAAAGTACATCTGCCCATATTAAAATTATAGCTCCTAATAAAGCTGATATTGGTATTATCTTCTTATGATCAGTTCCAAAAATCATTCTTACTATATGCGGAATTATAAGACCTACAAATCCAATCATTCCAGATACATAAACTAATAGTCCAATCATCAAAGAAGTGATTACTAAATATATAATCCTAAATTTATGCAAATCAGTACCTAGTGTAATTGATACTTCATCTCCTAATAACATTAAGTTTAAAGTCCTATATTGAGTCATAAAAAATATTACTCCTAAAATTATAATAGGCATTATAATCACTATTTCATTCCACTTTGCTCCAGCCAAACTTCCCATTAACCAAAATGTTATAGTCTTTAATTTTTGTGAATCATCTGATATATAAACCAAAAAACTTGAAAAAGAACTACAAACAGAACTTAATGCCATTCCTGCTAAAAGCAGTTTTATAGAGTTACTTCTTTCCCCTATATTAGATATAATCAAAACTAATATAGAAACTCCAAAGGCTCCTATGAACCCCATAATTCCAAGTGAGTTGCTTCCAAATGAACTTCCTATACCTAATACTACTGCAAGTGTTGCTCCTAAAGAAGCCCCAGAAGAAACCCCTAATATATATGGATCTGCTAATGGATTTTTAACTATTGCTTGCATTACAATACCAACTACTGATAATCCTACTCCAACGGCTATAGCTAACACTATTCTTGGCATTCTTATAAGCCATACTACATCTGCCACAGCACCTGTCCCAATAGATGAATCTCCAATATTCAATAATTTATATAGTATAACTTGATAAACCTCTTTTATACTAATATCAACAGATCCAATTGTAACAGCAAAGCCTATTGATAAAAAAAGTATAACTAATAGTATGACAGAAGCCCCTATATATATAGGAACTTCTTTAAAAAACTTATTTCTCATTTTCATATAATCCATTTGCAAAAGTATTTATACCATCTATAGTTCTTATTCCACTAGAATACATATCACCTAATGGTATAGAATAAACTCTTTTGTTTTTAACTGCTGAAAGGCTTGCAAATGCTGGATTTTCTAATATCTTGTTTATTTCTTCAACTGGAACATTTTCATTTCCTCTATCCATGTAAGAAACAAAAATACAATCTGGATTTAATTTAATTAAATCTTCTGCCCCTATATTTCCACCCTCTGGATTTAAAAGTTCTGCTCCTAATTTTGTTACCATATCTCCAGCTAAAGTTTTAGAACCATATGTGTATATTTTATCATCATAAAACTCTATTACCATAGCACTTTGCTTTTCTTCATTACTTACTTTTGAAGAAACCTCACTTACAGTTGATGTAATCTCATCTACTAAAGCTTGAGCTTTTTCTTCTACATTAAAAATCTTTCCTAAATTTAATATATCATTTATTTCATTTTCTATAGTTCTTTCTGATACTACACCACTATTTAATGACATATACGTATTTACACCATTTTCATTCCAATAGTCAATATCCCCTAATCTTTTATCATCAAATATAGAATACCAACTTAATATAAAATCTGGTTTTTCCATTATTATTGTTTCTTTTGATGGAGTAAAATCCTCTAAATAATTTACTTTACTAAAAGCATCTTTATACTCATCTTTAACGTCATGATCTAAACCTGCTGCTGCAACTATTTTATCTTCTAATCCTAAAGCTAACAAAGTTTCTATAGAATTTTGATAAATAGCTACTACTCTTTCCGGTGCCTTATCAAAAGTTATCTCAACAGGCTCTTTTAAATAATTATAAGTTGTTATTGTTACTGGATAATGTGAGTCATTATTTTCTTGAGATTGTACATTAGAATTTTCATTGGATGATAATTGCTTACTTGTCCCACAAGAAACAAGTCCTACGATAAGCATTACGCTTAATAGAAGTGTTGTTAGTTTTTTTAATTTTTTCATTTTTTTCTCCCTTTATCTATTTATATTTTGCTATTTTAATATAAAGATATAAGGATACTCTTTAATCTCATTCTCATATATAGAATAAGCCTACGGTGTATAACCTCAACTTTCCAAATCTGAATTTATACTGTAAAAACTAAATTACATATTTAATAATTCACTTTTGGAGTTTCAGTTAAGTTCGATTAATTAAATTACATATTTCCCCTATAGATGAAACTTAAAATCTTACGATTTGATATTTAATTTTATTAATATCACTCTTTTACCGAAGAGTATCGATATTATAATACTGGCAAGTCTCCTGACTTAAAGATCATCATACTAATTCACCTTCTCAAACATAATTTATGTTCAATGGCATATTGAATTACTACTCCCTAATTACAGTAGCGGCACTGTGTAGGATTTTCACCTAACTTCCTTTTTAATAAAAATAGATTATTAAGAAAACTATTTTTAACCAATATTACTTATTATCATTATATTTAACAACTTACTCAGTATATCTAACTATAGAAAGTTTGTCTATATTTTACTGGAAAATTACTGGACTTATTATAATTTCAGTAATCTTAATATTATAATTTAACTTCAAACTCTATCATTTTATCATCAATATTCATAACCTTAATCTTTCCTTTATGCCTATCAATAATCGCTTGAGCAATTGCAAGACCTAAACCATAACTACCATTTCTAGTTCTAGCTTTATCAACTCTATAAAAACGATCGAATAACCTATTTAATTCAATGTTACTTACATCTTTATAAGAATTTCTTACGCTCATAACAATATGTTTTTCTTTTTTCAATCTAACATAAATATTACCATTTTCATCACAATACTTAACTGCATTGTCTAATAATATTGATATCAACTTACGAAATTCAGATTCATCTCCCTTCATACTTATATCTGAATCAATATCTATATGTAATTTCTTTTTATTCTTCTTACATAAGCCTTCAAAAGCCATAGTAGTGTCATAAACTGCATCACTAAAATTAAATTCCTTGTAAATAATAGTTTGCTTCTCTTCATCCATCTTTGTTAACACAACTAAATTATTTACTAAATCACGCATTCTTTCTGCTTGCTTTTCTATTCCTTCAATCCACTCATCATTTCCATATGTGATTTCTAAAATTTCTGAATTTGCTGAAATAATAGTAAGTGGTGTTTTTAATTCATGACTTGCATCAGTAATAAATTGCTTTTGCTTTTCATAACTTTCTGCAATTGGCTTAATCGCTCTTTTAGAAAACAACGCTATTATAAATAAAACTATTAAATAGCTAATAGTTGATACTAATATAGATGTAGTAAATATAGACCAATTTGATTGTTTTGCCATTGATCCATCTAATATTACTAACATATAACCATCATTACTTTCACTTAATTTATACTTATATTCATTAATCCACCCACTTAACTTATTCTTTTTTAATATTTTTTCCGTATACTCTTTAATTTCATCATCTGAAATAGCCGAAATTTTATCTGAATAAATATTAATTATTTGCTTATTAACATCTAGGTCTATAACACAAAACCTTGTTGTAAAAGCAATCTCTCTATTTCCACTATACTTTCCTCCCCAAAAATTATGGTTTGTCATGGTATCACTTAATTCTTTTTTAGGAATAAATCCTTTATCAGTAATTGATAATCTACCGCCATTTTCGATTATTATATTTAATATATGATTTAAATTCTTTTCACTTTTAAAAATATATATCACATTAATTGAAGTCATTAAAATTGCAATTACACCCAATAAGGCCATTGCAGTGACCATTATAAACTTTTTTCTAAGCTTTTTAATCATCTTTAGCCCCCATACAATATCCAACTCCACGTATTGCATGTATTTCAATAGGCGCTTGTATTGTCGCAAATTTTTTACGTAAATTAGATATATATACCCATACTATACTTACTTCCACCTCAGAATCCCAGCCCCAAATCTTATCCATAAATTGATCTGTAGGTATTACTTGGCCTGGCATCTTCATAAGCATTTCAAGCATTTGAAACTCTCTACTAGCTAATCTCACATATTTATCGTTATATCCTAGTTCATAAGTTGCTTTATTTAATGTTACAGATTTAAACTCTAATATATCGGGTTGAAACTCCCCCTTTCTTCTAAGCATTGCCCTTAATCTAGCCAGAAGCTCTGATATAGCAAAAGGCTTTGCTAAATAATCATCTGCTCCTGCATCTAATCCAGCTACTCTGTCATCTACTTCAGCTTTTGCTGTTAATAACAATATAGGTGTTGATATTCTTTCACTTCTTAACTTAGTTAATACTTCTATTCCATCTAACTCTGGCATCATAATGTCTAAAATTATACCATCATAGTTATCTGAAACAGCATATTCATATGCTTCTTTCCCATTAAAAACTGAATCTACACTATAATTATTTTTTTCTAATATCATAACTAAAGCTTTTGATATATCCCTATCATCTTCTGCAATTAAAAGTCTCATATTTATCTCCTTTTTTTTATTTAAATATATTTTACTTTTTATATAACTCTTTTATATAACTCTTTAATATCTCCTTATTAATTTAAATATACCATTTCTAACTTAATCTAACCTTAAAGTAAACTTCACATATTATTCACTTATGCATTTAGTTTCAATTTAGTTTGAATTTATATACTTTATGTGAAGTAAAAAAACATCTATAGGAGGAAATTAAATGTATATAATAAAAAATGCTTTTAAAAGTATTGCTAGAAACAAAGCCCGTAACATTTTAATTGGTGTTATAGTTCTTGTCATTGCAACTGCTTCTTGTGTCGCATTATCTATTAGACAGGCTGCTGAAACAGCTAAAGAAGATACATTAGATTCTTTAACAATTACAGCACAAATATCTTATGATCGTTCTAAAGCTATGTCTAATATGCAAGCTTCAGGACAAGGTGGTAAGGGTAACTTTGATATTTCAAGTTTAGCTGGTACAACATTATCTCTTGAGGATTATTTAAACTATGCTGAAGCTGAAAATGAAGGTGATTCTTATTATTACACTATCACTGCATCATTAAATGCAAATGATGATTTATTACCCTATGGTTCGACCACATCTGAAGATGAAGATGAATCTACAACAACTCAACCTTATACTGGTTTAGATCAAGGAACTAGTACCATGAGGGGATCTGGAAATAAATTCCCATTTGTGGTTCAAGGTGATTTCTCTATTACTGGATGCTCTTCATATGATGCTATGATTTCTTTATTTGGAGAGGATGGAACTTACTCTATTTCAGATGGTCAAATGTTTGATGAAGAATCTAGTGATTTAGTTTGTGTTATCAGTGACGAATTAGCTATGTATAATGAATTGCTTGTAGGAGATACAATTACACTAGTAAATCCAAATAACGAAGATGAAACTTATAGTTTAACTATTTCAGGTATATATACAAATAGTGCATCTTCAGAAGGTAACCAAACTTTTGCTATGTCAGATCCAGCAAATAATATTTATATGAGTTACAATGCATTAAATTCTATAATTACTTCATCTAAAGCTATTGAAAATGCTGAAACTAACGACAGTGTTAATGAAACATCTACGGCATTAACTAGTCAATTAAACTTTACTTATACTTTTGCAAACTCTGATAATTATTACAACTTTGCTGAAAAAATTTATGATTATGGACTAAGTACTGATTATATTGTTTCATCTACTGATCTTTCAGCTTACGAAAACAGTTTAACACCTCTAAATACATTAAGTACTATGGCTGGTTGGTTCTTTTTAATAGTACTTGCTATTGGTGGAATTATCCTTGTTGTATTTAACATTTTTAACCTACGCGAAAGAAAATATGAGATTGGAGTTCTTACTGCAATAGGAATGAAAAAACATAAAGTTGCTACACAATTTATTACTGAATTATTTGCAGTAACTTTAATTGGTATAGTAATTGGTACATCTATAGGTAGTGCCATATCTGTTCCAGTTACAAATTCATTACTTGCAAATCAAATTGAAAGTGCTGAAGCTTCTTCTAATGCTATAAATGAAAACTTTGGATTCTCAAAAGACACTAATGTTAATGTAGGATCAAATAAAATGCCAGGATCTAGGCCAGGTACTACATCAATATCTTATATTGACTCTATATCTAGCGCAACAAACTTAACAGTTGTTCTTCAATTAATAGCTGTTGGTATTTTGCTTACTATTATCTCTGGTTTGGCTGCATTAATTTCAATTATGAGATATGAACCATTGAAAATTTTATCAAGCAGATCTTAGGAGGATAATACAATGAGTATTTTAAAATTAGAAAATATATGCTATCAATATGATGGTAATAAAAAACAGGTTTTAAAAGATATAAACTTTGAATTTGAAAAAGGAAAAATATATGCAATTGTAGGTCAATCTGGTGCTGGTAAAACTACTCTTTTATCAATTCTTTCTAGCCTTGCTAAACCAACTAGTGGCAAGATATATCTAAATGGTGAAGATATTAATAAAATTGATAAATATAAATTTCGTAGCAATCATGTTGGTGTAGTATTCCAAAGCTTTAATTTACTTACTCATTTAACTGCTCTTGAAAATGTAGTTTTATCTATGAACATTTCTGGAAAGAAATTTGATAATAAAAAGGAAACTGCCATAGAAATGTTAAAAAAGGTTGGATTAAATGAAGAAGAAGCTAATCGTAGAGTATTAAAATTATCTGGTGGTCAACAGCAACGTGTAGCTATTGCTCGTGCATTATCTTATGATCCTCAAATAATTTTAGCTGATGAACCAACAGGAAATCTTGATGGAAAAACACAAGATGAAATTATGGGTATATTCCATATGTTATCTAAAGAAGGAAAGTGCATAATATTAGTAACTCACTCTCCTGCTGTTGCAAAATCTGCTGATGCAGTATACAAATTAACAAGAAATTTATAAAAGAAGTTACAACTATTTAATTAAAAGTTATTACTATTAAATCAAATTTATAAAAGAAATTATATAATTTATAATTTTTAAACTAACAAAAAAACATATTAAAAGCCAGATACCTTTCTGTCTTTTTTTACTTTCATTGATTATATTCATAATGAAATATTATGAAATTTGGAGAAAATTAAAGCAATTCATACCATTTTACTAAGAATTAAACTTTCACCTCTCATTACACTATTTGATAATTATTATCTATTGATATATATTATCATTAATTGATTTATATAAACATGAGGTGATAAAAATGAAATTTATGATGGATATAAGAGAAAAGACATCTTTATTACATAGCGCTGCTGAAAATACAGGCTATATCAAAAAACTAGTAGATGGAACTGCATCAGTAGATGGGTATGCTGAGTATATTTACAACTTAGAAAAAATGTATAAAGCTATTGAAAATGCATTAGATAAAAATGAAAATAATGATGTTGTAAAACCTTTTGTAACAAAAGAATTATACCGTTCTGAACTTATGAGAAAGGATTTAAACTTCTTATTAGGAGATAAATTAAATTCTATGAAATTATTAGCTTCTACTGAAGCTTGTGTTGCAAAAATTGAAGAATTATCTGAGACTAAACCAGAGCTAGTCGTTGCATATGCTTACACTAGATTCTTAGCTGATTTATTTGGAGGAAGAACATTCCTTTCATTATTAAGTACAAGCTATAAAATATCTAATGAAGGACTAAACTACTATCAATTCCCTGAAATTAATGATTTAAGAGGATATGTTATGAAGTATCATAATATGTTAGCTGATATTAATTTATCTGATGAAATGAAAGTAGACTTTATAAATGAAGTAAACAATGCATATATTTATAATCTTGCAATTTCAAATGAATTAGATGCTAAATTAAAATAACTTCTTTATAACTTATAGTTATTATGATTTAAAATATAAAAAATGATGTTCAATATTTTGAGCATCATTTTTTATTTATTATTTAAGTTCTATTCTTTCCAAATCATCTGGAACAAATACTTGTCCATCATAAACTGTTCTTGCTTCTTTACTATAAAGTTTTTTACGCTCTGGAAGCCTCTTATCTTCTGTATGATATAAAACTAAATTTTTTACATTAAGTTCTTTTGCAAGTTTTCCAGCTTCAATAGGAGTACTATGATTTTTTTCATAAGGCTTAAATATTTCTCTATCTTCATATAAGCAAAAAGCTTCTGAAAGTAGCCAATCACAATTTTTAACATACTCCTTTGAAATCTCCTTATAAGGTTCATCACCAAGACAAACTAGTTTCTTTTGATTTGGAAGAATTGCTTTAAATCCAAATTGTTTATCCTTAGTAGACTCAATATCAAAAAATTCTATATTCATTCCTATTACATCTATTCTATCTCCATGACATACCTCATGAATGTTTATTCCATTACCAATATATTTTAATAATTTTTTAGTTAACATCATATTACTTAGGGTATTTAAAATATTAACAACTTCATTATGTCCGAAAATATTAAATTCTCCTTTATATTTTCCTTCATTCATTAATGCAGCATATTTTCTTATTATCCATATTGCTCCAATTATATGATCTGTATGTCCATGAGTAATAAACATTCCTTTAATATTTTTATAATCAATTTCTGCCTTTTCTAACTGTGATAATATACCATTTCCCCCACCTGCATCTACTAGAAAATATTCTTCCTCTCTTCTTAAAGCAAAACAAGTATTGTAACATTTTGTTACCATTGCTGAACCTGTTCCTAACATAATTAATTCCATATTGATATTATGCTCCTCCTCTTGTAATAATTTACTTATATATCTTACATAAATACATAATAAATAAAAAGCTAAATTTTTATACTAATATACTTCTTTATATCAAGCTTAATTGTTAATTAATATAAAAATTCACCATAAATAAAAAATATTACGGTGAATTTTTTTATAACTTATACACTTAATAACTCTTCTACTTCACTCATATTATTTGATGTTACAACTAATATATCCTCTGGTAGAATTATCGTATTTCCATTAGGAACTAATACCTCTCCTTTTCTTTTTATCATTACTATTAAAACATCGTCAGGAATATTTGCATCTTTTATAGATTTATTTATTAAACTACTATTCTCCTCAACTGAAAATTCGGTTAGTGTTGTGCTCTTATCTTCATGATATTCATTAAAATGTTTAAGTTTATTTCCCGATAAAACTAATATATCTCCTGGTAGAACTTCTGTAGATCCATTTGGTACAAATACATCCCCATTCCTTTTTATCATTACTACAAGAATATCTTCAGGTATATTAGCATCCATTATAGTTTTATTTGCAATAATATTATGCTCATCGATTGTAAATTCTACAAGGCTTGTACTTTTATCTTCTTTGTAATCATTAAAAGTCTTAAATACAGACTCTTCATTATCTATTAAATCTAGTTTTTTAGCCAATTTAGGAGTAATTGTTCCTTGAACAACTACAGAAAATAACGCTATAAAAAATATTATATGAAAAATATCATTATTCATTGAAACTCCATATGTCTCAGCAAATATTGCAAAAACTATGGATGCTGCGCCTCTTATCCCTACCCATGCTATAAATATCTGTTGTTTTATTGGTACCTTAAACCAATATAATATACTAAATATAGCTACTGGTCTTGCCACTAAAATCATGAATATTGATATTAATATTCCTTTTCCAATTACTAATGGTATCTTAGATGGGAATGCTAATAATCCCAACAAGAAGAATAACATAATTTGCATAAGCCATGAGATTCCATCCAAAAACTGAAATATACTTTTTTTATGTGGTATCTTAGCATTTCCTATGATTATTCCAGTAATATAAACACATAAATATCCATTTCCGCCTAAATATTCACTTAATGAATAAGCTAGTACTGCTATGGCAGTCATAAAAATAGGATAAAATCCTTCTATTTCAAACTTAAAATGTCTCAATAAATAAATAGATAATTTAGCTAAAACCACCGCTACCATCCCGCCAAGTAAAATTTGACTTAATACCATAATAAATATATTTCCATTATTACTATTAGACATTATTCCTAATACAATTGTTGTAAGCATATATGCACAAGGATCATTGCTACCACTTTCTAACTCCAACATGGATGCAATTGATCCCTTAAGATTTAATCTTTGAGATCTTAAAATAGCAAATACTGATGCTGCATCCGTCGATCCAACTATTGAACCTATAAGTAACCCCTCTAATAATGTTGTTTTAAATACTAAAAAGCAAAACACTCCTGTTAATCCAGCTGTAAAAACAACTCCTAATGTTGATAAAAGAATTGATGGTATTGCAACAGGTTTAGCCATACTCCAATTAGTTCCAAATCCTCCAAAAAACATAATGAATATCAACGCTACAGTAGCTATTTTATTAGTTAATTGATAATCATTAAAATATATTCCTACAATTCCATCTGATCCAAATAGCATTCCTAACATTATAAATATTAAAAGAATCGGTACCCCGAACTTATATAATATTTTGGTGGAAGTTATACTTATTAGTAATACCAACCCACAAATAATCATTATATTTATCATATATTACCCCCTTTATAAAATTTTATATAATACTCTCTTTTTATACTATTCATATACTTCTTTACTTGAATCCAAAAATATTAAATTTCTAATTATAAAATTTTTTATTTAAAATATTTTAATTTATGAATATGAATATGATATAATTTAAATATTATAGGAGGTGTTTTTAATGAAAGTATATTATGATACATTCATTTTTAAACCTGCTTGCTCCTTGCAAAGACTACACAAAGGTCAGCTATGCTTTGTTTGGAGCCTAAGCAGTTATTAAAATAGCTGAGACATTATTTTAGGTTCTGTAACACATAGCCTTTAGTATTCTTTGCTTTATATTTTAATTATTTAAAATTAAGGAGTAAGGAAATGAAATATATTAAAGCAACAGATGTGTTACCTTTAGAAATTCTTGAGATTATCCAAGAGTATATAGATGGAGAATATATTTATATCCCAAGAAAGTGCGAAAATCATAAATCCTGGGGAGAAAAAAGTGGTATAAAAGATAGTCTTGAGATAAGAAATAAGGAAATATATAGAAAATATCTTAAAGGCAATACCATAGATGAGTTAACTAAAGAATATTTTTTGTCAGAAAAAAGTATTAGAAGAATTATAAATAAACAAAAACAATTATGCTCATAATTAATACAGAAGCATTTATTAGATTGAATACTTGTTTTAAAGTATGCTATTCTTTCATTGTTATATTTCAATGAATGTTTTAGTAATTGAAATTAAGATGATTATTTTACCTTCATTAATATGTACAAATAATCATCTTTTTATTTGTTAGTTAATAATAAAATTATAGTCAATACTACATAGTATAAATTTGATTTTCTAAAAATGAGGTGTATTTTTATGGATACTTTTATAAAAAAACAAGAATATAATTATATAAAAAACTGCTTATTTGATTTAAATAATGCTTTTAGAAACTGTATTGATCCTAATATCGTTGAAACTACTAAAATTTGTACTCAAGATAAAATTTTATCATTTTTTAGTAATTTATCAGAAGAACAAAAAGAAATCCTTAATATAAGTAAAGTAACTGATCCTTTGGATATATCTACTTACTTAAAGGATTTAAATCAATATGTATATGGAATGCCTACTATTACAGGTTCTGAAATTAATAAAGTATTTAAAAAGGAAAAGAAGCTTAAACTTCCTGATTTAAGTATACAAGACTCAAAACTAGTATATTTAGGTTGGATTGATGAATCGACTAGAAAACTTCTTATAACTTATAATATGGATGGTAAACTATTAGGAATGGCTTGTAGGCTTACTTCTTCAAAAAGAAATAGTACTAATATCTGCACTCTTTGTAACCATATAGGCTCTGAAAGTGAAGTTGCATTTGTTTCTCCAATTTGTAAACCCCAAAGCCAAGATGACTATAAATCCCTAGGTTTTTATGTATGTTTAAATAGTTTAGAATGTAATGAAAGAATCACTTCTACTGAAAAGCTTGAACAACTTATAAAGGCTGTTAATAGAATAAAGTAATTATTTTCTTCTACCTAGATATTTATTTATCTTAATAATATGTAATATTACTAATGTCAAATTAAAAGGAGTATCAAAAAATACTCCTTTAAACATTTCACTAATACCAAATACCTCTTATGCAATATTAATTTCTTTATTTACTTTAAATTTCTTAATATAAGGATTTCTATAAAACGCATATATAAGTTGTGCAGTCATAAAACACCAAATAATTGGCTCACAAAGTATAACCCCTAAGTATCCCATACTTGGAATAACTAATATAACAAATATAATCTTTCCAAAGAATTCAATAATACTAGATACTAATGGAACAACTTTCTTACCTAATCCTTGTAATGAATATCTCAAATTAAATAATATTCCTAATACTCCATAAAAAGGTGCATTTATTCTTAAATACCTTGCACCATTACTTATAACTATATTCTCACTAGAACCAGATAATAATTTAACTAACATAGGCGCTGCAAAAAATAAAACTCCTGTTATTATAACTCCCCATGCAATAGCTATTAAATTAGAATAATATACTGACTTTCTAATTCTATCCCCTTGATCCGCACCTTTATTTTGAGAAACAAATGTAGAAACTGAATGCGCTACCGCTACTATTGGCATAATGCAAAAGCTATTAAGCTTTCTGGCAGCAGTATGTCCAGCAATAGTTAAATACCCAAGTCCATTTATAGCACTTTGTAAAATAACAGTTCCTGTAGATACAATTGCCATCATAAATCCCATAGAAAGGCCTTGTCCTAACAGTTCTCTATATAGCTCCTTTCCAACAGCAAAATGTTTCTTCTTTGGAATAAGGATTTTACTTTTTGAATATATATATGAAATACATAATACAACAGAAATACCTTGAGATATAATTGTTGCAACTGCTGCTCCTTTAATTCCCATATTAAATTGTGTAATAAATAATATATCCAATCCTATGTTTAATAAAGATGATATTACAAGAAATACTAATGGCATAAAGCTATTTCCTATAGCTCTTAATAAACCTGCACATAAGTTATATGCAAACATAACTCCTACAAATAATGTAATTGTTGAAATATAAGAATATGATTCCTCTATTATGTTTGATGGTGTATTTAGTAATCTTAATAATGGCATTAAAAATAATTGAGAAATAACCATAATTATTACAGTGATAAAAAATCCTATAACAATTGATCCTGCCACTGATTTTCTTAGTAGTTTAGTGTCATTTGCTCCATAACTTCTTGCTGTTACCATACTTAGTCCATTACCTATACCTAATGCAAAACCAATTAATAATTCATATACTGCAGAGCTTGCCCCTATTGCAGCTAATGATGTATCTCCTAAAAAATTTCCTACAATCATTATATCTACAGTATTATATAATTGTTGAAATAAATTTGAAATGAATAATGGTATTGCAAAAATTATTAATGATTTAAGAATTTTCCCTTTTAATAAATCTACATTTGTATTTAACATCTCACATACCCCTATAGTATTTTTCTTACCTTTAAGTATACAACTTGTAGCTTACTCTAAGTCAATAGTTTTTACCATAAATTGAATATTTTTTACATATTCCCACTAAAAAATGGCAAGCTTTTAAATAGCTTACCATCTTAATATTCTTCCTATACAGGGTAGCATCTTATTTTTCAATATATTTACAATTTATATAAATATGATTGATAAAAATAAGTAATCTTTCATATAGTGGTTCTACTTTATCACCAAATCTTTTTACTAAATCTTCACCTATTTGTTTCACAGTTTTATTTCCATCAATATCAAGAAATACTGCACTGCTAATTTCATCAAACTCTATTTCTTTATATAAAGGAATCCTGAACTTTAACTTTCTAAAAAACCTTTGAATTCTATGGTCTTGTTTTTCAAAAATTGTAACTCTTCCATTATCATCAATTTTATATTCTACATTATCACAAATTCTAAATTTTAAATTCAAAACATTTTCATTATCCTTCATTTTTCTTCACCTTTGACATCATAATTGGAATTGTAGTAGCTATAACTAGAATAATTAATAATATTATTCCCATCATATTACTAGCTACAAATCCTGCCGGTGTTCTAGGTTTTATAACTCCTGTTACTTGTAATATAATTCCTACTAATCCAATAATAGAACCACCAGCAACAAGTCCTGAAGATAAACTTATTCCATTTGAAACTTTAACCTCTTTTTCCTCATCACTTTTGCTCATTTTTTCAACAAATACACGTATTAATGCTCCAACTAATATTATTGTTGTTGTTGATATTGGTAAATAAAAACCTATTGCTATAGTCATTATTGGCAAATCTAATAAAAATAAAACTAATGCCATAACGACTCCAACTATAATCATAGGCCAAGGTAAATTTCCTAACATTATTCCTGAAGTTAATGTAGCCATTAAATTTGCTTGTGGTAATGCAAATGGTGCATCTGCACCTGTGACAGCTAATTGACTAGATAATAACATTATTGTTCCTGTAGTAACAATAACTCCAATTATGCTAGCTATTGCAAAGCAATTTTGCATTTCCTTTTTACTTCCGCCAATTACATATGTAACTTTTTGAGATTGACTATAACCACCTGCTACTGATATCGCAACAACCATAAATGCCGCAAATAGTAATAATGATTTATTATCAGCTTGCCCTGTCCAGCCCATTATAACAAATACTAATGTTAATATTACTAATGAAGCTATTGTCATTCCTGATACAGGAAGATTTGATGTACCTATTGTTCCTGTTAAACGTCCTGCAACTATTACAAATAATAAAGATAATATTAATGAAACAATAGCTGCAACTACGGCCATTAAAATACTATTAGAAATAAAAAATCCTGCTACAAATGCAATTACAATACCAACTAAAAGTATTATCATTTCCCCAGAGCTCTTTTCTCCACTACCTTCATTACTTGATCTAGCCTTTAATGTTTCTTTTATAGATACAACTATTGTGGGTATAAGTTTTAAAGCACCTATTATACCTCCACAAAGCATCATTCCTGCTCCTATATATTTAACATAGCTTCCTGTTATAGCATTCACATCCATTTGATTGATAAGTACTGTAGTATCATTCCATGTTTTAGCATTCATTTCTGCCATATCAGTAAAATAACCTATTAAAGGTGCAATACCAAAATTAGATAATAATGATCCTGCAAACATAGTTAATGATACTTCTAATCCAACTATAAACCCTATTCCAAGTAAAAGTGGATTTACTTCTATAGAAAACTTCCATTTATAAAATTTACTTCCTACATAAGTAATAGTGTTATTAATTAAATTCAAAAATGATCCTGTTAAAACATTTATGATACCGCTAATTCCAAATCCGATTCCCATAAACTTAATAGCATCTCCGCCACCTTCTGATGCTACTAATGTTTCAGATATAGCCATTGATTCTGGATACATAAGCTTTCCATGTTCTTCAACTATCAAATAATTATATACTAATGATAATGCTCCTATCCCAAATAAGGCACCACCTATCCCTACACTTATTCCCTCTAAAAAAGTTACATTACTTCCTATTAAAATAATTGCAGGTAATACATAAATCATTCCACTTGCTATTGATTCACCGCCACTTGACATACCTTGTGTTATATTCTTTCCAAGTATTCCTTTATCCTTAGCAAATACTCCAATAAACATTGAACCAATTATTGCCCCTGGAATCCCTGCAGCTACTGTTAGCCCTGATTTCATTCCTGAATATGCAGTAGATGCTGCAAATATAGTTGCTAATATTATTCCAATTATTATTACAGCAATATTAGTTCCACTTTTTGATTTATCTCTTATATATGGAACATAGTCTCTTCCATGTACCCCACCATAGGCCTGTTTAGATAATTTGTTTTTCATATATAATCTCCTTCCTTTGTTTTATTACTGCAATATAGTTAGTATATGCATTTTATTTTTTTACATAATTGGAGATTATATTTTTTTATCTTTAATATTTTCTATATAGCTACCTTTATTCTTAATCCTCTACAATATCTTTATTTGCAGGTCCCTCTATTAACTTTCCTTTATAATCAAATCTTGAACCATGGCAAGGACAATCCCATGTTAATTCATCTGCATTCCAATGAAGTTGACATCCTAGATGTGCACATTTTGTTGATACAATAAATTCTTTTCCATCTTTATTTTTATATACTCCAACCTTTTCACCATTATACTCAACAATTCCAGCATGCCCATTCTTAATATGCTCTATTTCACTACTTGGAATATATATTTTTTGTGCTATAAAATTCTTAGCTGTTTCAACCATGTCATTAGCAATATTATTAATGGATAATGATAAATCAAACCTTTTTGGTGAAAATATTTCTGAAAAATCATTTTCATTTCCTAATATAAAATCTGAAATTATCATGGCTGATACCATAGCACTTGTCATTCCCCATTTATTAAATCCAGTAGCTACGTATATATTAGGTGTACTATCAGAGTATCTTCCTATATATGGTATACCATCAATTGTAATACAATCTTGTGCTGACCAGTGATACTTTTCATTTGAATTTGGATATATTTCTTTTGCAAATTTTCTTAATGCATCATAACATCCTCCATTTTCATTTTCACCAGTTCTTTGACTTATTCCACCTAATAGTAGTAACCCTTTATAATTTCTAAATGAATATCCTTGTTTTTCATAATCTATATACATTCCATCAATACTATCTGCATTTTCTAAAGCTATAACGTAAGATCTTTCTTGATGCATCTTCATAAAATAATATCCTGGAGCATTCATTATTGGATAATGAGTAGCTACCACTATATGATTTGCTTCTATATCTCCTTTATCAGTATGCACTAAGTTTTCATCTATTTTTATAGCTCTAGTATTTTCATATATAACTAAATCTTTTGAAATATCTTTTAAAAATTTTAATGGATTAAATTGTGCTTGGTTATTAAACTTAATAGCCCCTTTAACTTCTAATGGAAGATTAATTTTTTCTACGAATTCTGCATCTATTCCTAATTTTTTAGCTGCTTCTACTTCTTCTTTTATTTTATCGATTTCATTTAAGGAATAAATATATGCATCAACTTCTTCAAAATCACATTTTATTTTTCTTTCATCTATAATTTCTTTATACTTCTTTATAGCTAATTCATTAGCTCTTGCATACTGCTTAGCTTTTTCTTCTCCAAATTCTTTTATCAACTTATCATAAATCAAATCATGTTGTGATGTTATCTTTGCTGTAGTACATTTTGTATTTCCACTTGCAGTTTCAGACTTATCTATTAATACTACTTCTTTACCACTTTGCTTTAATAAATAACCTGTTAATATTCCTGCTATTCCAGCTCCAATAACTAATATATCAGTTTTTATATTGCCTTTTAAATCTTCTCTTTTATCAAATTTGCAGTTCTCTTCCCATATTGATTTCATAAAATCACCTCCTTTATATTGTTTCACTCTTCTTATTCTATATGCAGATACATTTTCTTATTTTAAAACAATATTTCTCTACCATTATTCCCCTTTTATATAACTTATATTAACGAATACTCAATACTTATAGTTTCGCCGCTACTCATATTTTTGATCTTAATTTTCTTCTTTTTAACTTTCCCTTAACTAATTAATAATCTCCATAAACTTCTTTTACTTCTTTTAAATAAGGAATTGAAGGCTGAGCACCTTTTCTTTGAACTGCTATAGATGATACCTTATTTCCAAAACTCACTGCATCTATTAAATTTTCTTTATTAATATTTTTAAAATCTAATTTTGAACTTACTCCCCCAATAAAACTATCCCCTGCTGCGGTTGTATCTATAGCATTCACCTTATATGCTGGCACTATCTCACAAAAATCTTTTCCTATCACAGCTGCCCCTTTAGAACCTAAAGTAATTACTACAAACTTTACTCCTTTTTCTAAAAATACCTTTCCTGCTTCATTAGCTTCATCTAAATTATTAACAGTAACACCAGTGAGAACTTCTGCTTCAGTTTCATTTGGCACTATAATATCTGTAACTTTTAAAAGCTCATCATTTATTTTCTTTGCTGGAGCTGGATTCAATATCGTTACTTTTCCTAACTCTTTAGCTTTTTTAAATACTTTTAATGTCATTTCTTCAGCTGTTTCAAATTGAGCTATAACTATATCAGCCTCTTTAATCTTTTGTATAGAAGTATCTATTTCTTCTTCATTAATTGCCATATTTGATCCTGATACAACTACTATTGAATTATTTCCACTTTCATTAACCATAATAAAAGCCATTCCTGTTGCTTCCTTTTCATCTTCAAAAACACATTCTGTACTAATCTTATCCTCTTCTAACTTACTCTTAAGAATCTTACCATTTTCATCTTTTCCTATTTTGGCTATCATAGAAACTTCTGCTCCACACCTCCTAGCTGCAATAGCTTGATTAGCTCCTTTTCCACCTGCAATCTTTTCAAATGATTTTGATAGGATTGTTTCTCCAATCCTTGGTATCTCATTAACTTTTACTACTAAATCCATATTAATACTTCCAAGCACACATACTTTATTCATAAATTTTCCTCCTTAATTTGCACCACTAAACTTTATTATGCTAATTTAATTTTATGATATTACTTATGTAACTCTCCTTCAATTAAATTTTATTTTTATAACTCACTCCAAAATGTTCCTTTTGATATATCATATATTTTATAACTATACTACTAAATTTTTGATATAATATTACAAGAAATAATATAAGGAGGAAACTATGAATATAATTGTTTGTTTAGATGATAAAAATGGAATGATGTTCAATAAAAGAAGACAAAGCCAAGATAAACTTCTTAGATCTGATATAAAAGAATTAGTTAAATC
This sequence comes from Clostridium saudiense, assembly GCF_000577815.1. Classification (GTDB taxonomy): domain Bacteria; phylum Bacillota; class Clostridia; order Clostridiales; family Clostridiaceae; genus Clostridium; species Clostridium saudiense. The sequence continues at coordinate 20,210 of NZ_CBYM010000045.1, forward strand.
CAAAATTCTTTACATGAATAACTATTCTTACAAACTATATAAAGATATAGATGATGGAAATATTAAAGTTTATGAAGACTTTTTAAATGAATGCAATGAAAATGACTTCTGTTTAGTTGAAGATAAATCATTATATAAGTATATTGATAAAATTAATACTATAGTTATCTATAACTGGAACCGAATTTATCCTACTGACTTACATTTTGATATTGATTTAAATAATAACTCATGGGAGTTAATGAATGAATCTGAATTTGAAGGATCATCCCATGAAAAAATAACAAAAAAAATTTATAGGAGAATACACTAATGAAAAAATTACTTAAATTTAAAAACTCATTAATTATGATGCTAGGAGTCTTACTGTGCTTAAGTGGACTTATTAGTTGTTCTATAACTATTGATCTTTCTACAGACAATAATGGACAAGTAATCGAAAATTCTAATGATACAAATTCATCTACCCAAAATACAACTGCTGATAGTAGTAATATCACTATTGATAATATTCCAGCATATTCTGGTGACGATTATATTATTTTAAATAATAATATACCTAATTTTTCTGAATCAGATTTAACGACTACCTCATTTGAAGAATATGCTCCTTTAGATGATTTAGGTAGATGTGGAGTTGCATATTCAAATATAGGAACTGATATAATGCCAACAGAAAAAAGAGAATCTATTAGTTCTGTTAAACCAAGCGGATGGCACTCTGTAAAATATGATATTGTTGAAGGAAAGTACCTTTATAACAGATCTCACTTAATTGGATATCAATTAACTGCTGAAAATGCAAATGACAGAAATTTAATTACTGGAACAAGATACTTTAATGCTACTTTAATGCTTCCATACGAAAACATGGTTGCCGACTATATTAAAGAAACAAATAATCATGTTTTATACAGAGTAACTCCAGTATTCGAAGGCAATAATCTTGTTGCTACTGGCGTTCAAATGGAAGCAAAATCTGTTGAAGATAATGGAGAAGGTATTGAATTTAATGTGTTTGTATATAATGTACAACCTGGTATTACAATAGATTACGCTACTGGCGATAGTGCTCTTAGTGGCGAAGAAATAACTAATACTAGTTCTTCAAGTAACTCAAACAATACTTCAAATAATTCTTCAAACACAACTTCTTCTAACAATACTACATCTACCGAAGAAATAATAATAAGAGGAAATTCTAAATCAAAAATATATCATTGCCCTGGTCAAAGGGATTATGAAAATATGGCTGATTCTGATTACTTAGTTAATTTTAATAGCGAAGAAGAAGCTATATCTGCTGGATATAGAAAAGCTTCAAGATAAATTTAAAGGGGCTGTCGCACTAAATAATTAGTGCGAGGCCCCTTTTGCAAAAAAAAAATAAATCCCAGACTCTATAAGCCTAGGATTTATGGTAAAATATTTTTCATGCTAACAAAAAAAATCTTACAACAAAATTATACTTTAAATCGAAAGTTTTATCAATTAAAACTTTCTTTTGATATAGATTGCATAATTCCAGAAAATGATTCGGTGAGATTACTAAGTCAGTTTGTAGAAGAGATGGATTTAACTAGACTATATTCTACTTATTTTAGAATAAGAGAAAATCAAGTACCGCCAATGAATATGCTGAAAATTATGCTTTATGGATATATGAATGGACTTTATTCTTCAAGAGATATAGAAACTGAATGTCGAAGAGATATCAATTTTATGTTTCTACTAGAGGGTGCTTCGCCTTC
>NZ_CBYM010000046.1 GCF_000577815.1 Clostridium saudiense
AAGTGGAAGTTGGTACAAAATAAAATATGGAAGCGGATACGGATATGTTAGTAAGGACTACGTTACAGTAAGTTCAAGCAACAACAATTCAAGTTCAAATAATACTACAACAACACCATCTACAAGTACAACAGGAACAATAAAAGTTAATGATACATTGAATGTAAGAAGTGGAGCAGGAACAAGCTATTCAGTAATAGGATCATTAAAGAATGGTGCAACTATTGAAATAGTAGAAACTGTTAATTCATGGTATAAAATTAAATTTAACAATGGATATGGTTATGTATCTAAAGATTATGTAGTATTACAAAATAGAAGTATAGCTGAAAATGTTGCTATGAAAGAAGGAACTGTAGTTACGGTTGCATTAAAAGTAAGAGAAAGTAATAATTTTGAATCAGACATAATTGGAACAATAGCTATGGGTGAAAAGATTTCTGTTTTAGAAGATAATGGTGAGTGGAGTAAAATAAGCTATAAACAATCAAATGGATATATTTTAAATGAATATGTAGATTTTAATATAGCGTAATTAAAACTAGATGTGAGGGGTTATGTAATAATATTTTGTGGATATAATAAATATATACATAAAATAAAGATTACATAACTCTTTTAATTTATTGCTAGTAAAAATTTAAAATATGTGTTAAACTGAATAACCAATTATAAATAAGCAAAAGAGGAGTGGGCAAATGGAACTGTTTGTTACAGATTTAGATGGAACATTAATAAATAAGGATAGGAAAGTGACCCAAAAATCAGTTAAAATTATAAATAATCTTATTTCTTTAGGAATGAATTTCACAGTTGCAACTGCTAGAACACCAGCTACAGCTGTTGAAATATTACAAGATTTAAAATTAAAATTACCTGTAGCATTGATGAATGGTGTTTTAATATATGATACAAAAGAGTTAAAATATATTGATATAAAAGATATAAATACAGAATCAACATATAAAGTGTTAGATATTTTTGAAAAGTATAATAAAAATCCATTAGTATATGGAATTTTGGAAAATCATTTATGGGTATATCATAAAGAATTTGAACATGCTTATGAATATAATTTTTATAAGGAAAGAGCAGATAAAAAATTAAAAACATTTGTAAAGGTAACAGATTATAAAGAATCTGTATTGAAGTCAAATATAATTAATTTTGTTGCTTTTGATGAATATGAAAAAATAAAAAGCATCGCAGAAGAAATAAGTAAGATAGATGGTATAAATGTTAATTATTATAGAGATGTTTATGAAGATTGTTATTTCTTAGAGGCATATAGTAGTGAAGCCTCTAAAGCAAATGGAATTAAATATCTATCAAAATATATAAATTATGATAAAGTTATATGTTTTGGAGATAATGTTAATGACATACCAATGTTTGAATTAGCAGATGAATCATACGCAACTTCTAATGCAGCAGATGAAATTAAGAAAATAGCAACAGATGTTATAGGAAGTTGTGAAGAAGATGGAGTTGCAGAATTTCTTAAAAGTAGATTTGAATAATAAAATAGAAAAATAATTTAATAAAATGATAAATTGAAACAGTAAACTTGTTTTTGTTGATAAAATAATAATAAGTTTACTGTTTTATTTATAAATTCATAAAAATTTTAACGGAAAATTCATATAAAGTTACAATGTAAACGTTGAATGAGATATAAAGCAATTAAATTCCTTAATTTAGGGAAAAAATAATTTTTGAATAAGGCTAGTAATATCAAGGGTTGAGGGTATATTTTATTTATAAAAAATAAAATGAAGAAAATATTGATAAATTGTTAAGTAAAATTAGATGGATATTGATAGATTTTCATAAAAAGATTGAAAAAAATATCAAAATAATATAACATTAATACAAGAGTAATTTCGGAAAAATAAAATATACCAAAAGGGGGAAATGATATGGATAACAAAAGAGACCAGTGGGGGACGAAATTAGGTTTTATTTTAGCTGCAGTAGGATCGGCAGTAGGTTTAGGGAATATATGGAGATTTCCGTATTTAGTATATGAAAATGGAGGAGGAGCATTTTTAGTTCCATATTTCTTTGCTATATTTACAGCAGGAATTCCTCTATTAATTTTAGAGTATGGAATGGGACATAAGTTTAGAGGGTCAACTCCATTAGCAATGGCAAGAGGAAATAAAAAGTGGGAATGGCTTGGATGGTGGCCAAGTATAACTGCTTTCTTCATACTTGGATATTATTCAATGATTTTAAGTTGGGCTATGAAGTATTTTACATTAAGCTTTAATAAAGGATGGGGAAGCGACCCAAATACTTATTTCTATGATGATTTCTTAAAGCTTACTGAATCACCATTTCAATTTGGTTCAGTAATATGGCCTGTATTAATTGGTATTTTATTAGTTTGGGCAATAAGTTGGTTTATATGCTATAGAGGTGTTAAAGGTGGTATAGAAAAATTAAATAAAGTATTACTACCTACATTAGTAGCTATAATGGTAATAATAGTAATCAGAGGTGTAACTTTAGAAGGTGCTACATTAGGTTTAAATAAATTATTTACTCCAGATTGGAGCAAGGTAATGGAACCTAAGGTTTGGATAGCTGCATATGGACAAGTATTTTATTCATTAAGTTTGGCTATGGGTATTATGATGACATATTCAAGTTATTTACCTAAAAAGACAGATATAAATAATAGTGCTTTTATGACTGGATTTGCAAACTGTGGATTTGAATTCTTATGTGCTATAGGGGTTTTTGCAATTTTAGGATTTATGGCAACAAGTCAAGGTGTTGGAATTGAAGAAGTTGTATCAAGTGGTATTGGATTAGCATTTATAGTTTTCCCAAAAGTATTTACTATTATGGGAACATGGGGAACAATATTAGGATGTTTATTCTTTGCTTGCTTAGTATTTGCAGGGTTAACTTCTTGTGTATCTTTAGTAGAAGCAGTTTCATCTGCAGTAATAGACAAAACTGGTTGGGAACGTAAAAAAGTAGTTTCTGGAATAGCATTAATAGGTGCAGTGGTAAGTGCTACATTTGCATCAGGTGCTGGATTATATATATTAGATATTATGGATAACTTCGTTAATTGTTATGGAATAGTAGTTGTTGGATTATTAGAAGCAATTGTTATTGGTTGGATAATAAAACCTTCAGTTATAAGAGAACATACAAATAAAACATCTTACTTTAGAATCGGTAAGTGGTGGGATTTCACTGTTAAATTTGTAACACCAACAATGTTAGCAATAATGTTAGTAAGTAACTTCGTAACTGAATTAAAAGCACCTTATGGCGGATATAATTTACCAGAATTATTTGCATATGGATGGTCAGTTATTGGTTTAGGTATTATAGGGGCATTATTATTCTCAAGAAGACCGTGGAATAATAAAGCAATAGAGAACTTTAAAGATGAAGATGAAGAAGAGATGAAAGAGGAGGTAGTTTAATTATGACAGCAACAGCAATAACTTACTTTGCTATTGGAGCAATTGTATTATGGGGTGGACTAATTACTACTTTAGTAATCTCAATAAAAAATGAAAAATAATTTATTAGGCAATCCAAATTAAACAATATACATTTAGCAAAGAAAGCGGAATCGCAAAAGCGATTCCGCTTTCTGGTTTGTCATATAGTTTAGGGTTTCACGTGTAAGTAACGAAAAAAAGAAGATATTATCTAATCCAAAATAAATTGCTAGGTAGCAGTGCAGTTGCTAATACAGAAAAAAATAAAAGTATTATAGGGGGAGGACCAATTATTGTATATAATCATTTTATTTTTGCGTTCCTACAATATAATAATGCAATTCACTTTTAGACAGGTTTCCTCATATTCTATAATATGAATTTAATGAGAAGGTGAAATTATATGTGTGGAATTGCTGGAATGGTAGACTTCAATAGAAATATACAAGAAATGAGAAATACTCTAACTAGGATGGTTAAAACATTGGAGAAAAGAGGACCTGATAGTGAGGGAGAGTATTATTCGAAGAATGTTTTGTTAGGACACAGAAGATTAATTGTTGTGGATCCAGAGGGCGGAAAACAACCTATGATAAAAATTGTAGGTGGTAAAAAGTATGTCATTGTTTATAATGGTGAACTTTATAATACAGAGGATTTGAGAAAGGAACTATTAAGTGAAAATTATACATTTGATGCATATTCAGATACTGAAGTATTATTAACAGCATATATTGCTTGGGGAATAGATGCTATTAATAAATTAAATGGAATATTTGCGTTTGCTATTTATGATGAGGATAAAAATCAAGTATTTTTAGCAAGAGATCCAATGGGGGTTAAACCTTTATTTTATTCAATTAAGGGGAGTGAAATAATCTTTGGTTCCGAAATAAAAACTATATTAGCACATCCTGAGGTAAAAGCAGAAGTTGATAGAGATGGATTAACAGAACTTTTTGCTTTAGGACCATCAGTGGCACCAGGAAGTGCAGTATATAAAGGAATAAAAGAAATAGCTCCAGCAAATTGTATGTTAATTACAAAGGGAAATGTTAAGGTTTGGGAGTATTTTAAGGTTAAAGCCGAAGAATTAAATGAAACTGTTGATGAATCAATTGAACATGCAAGAAGTTTATTAGTTGATGCTATAAAAAGACAATTAGTAGGTGATGTGCCAGTATGCACTTTCTTGTCAGGAGGGTTAGATTCATCTGCAATTTCAGCAATTGCAGCAGAAGAATTTAAGAATAGAGGTAAGCAATTAACAACTTATTCAATTGATTATGAAGGTAATGATAAATATTTTAAAGCATCATTATTTCAACCAACATCAGATCAACAATTTGCAGAATTTATGGCAAAAGAAATAAATAGTGATCATAGAACGGTTATTTTAAAACATGAGGATTTAGCAAAAGCTTTGAAAGAAGCAACTATTGCTCGTGATTTACCAGGGATGGCGGATATTGACTCATCATTATTACTATTTTGTAAGGAAATTAGAAAAGATTTTGTAGTTGGACTATCAGGTGAATGCGCAGATGAGCTATTTGCAGGATATCCATGGTTCACACATGATGAAATGATATATGCAAATACTTTCCCATGGTCAAGATCTGTTGGTGAAAGAAAGACAGTGTTAAATAAAAATCTACAAAATTTAAAAATTGAAGAACTTACTAATGAAGAATATTTAAAAACATTAAAAGAAGTACCACATTTAGATAATGAAGATAAAAGAACTTATAGAATGAGAGAGTTATTTTATTTGAATCTAAAATGGTTTATGGTAAATTTATTAAATAGAAAAGATAGAGTAAGTATGTATAATAGCCTAGAGGTTAGAGTTCCTTTTGCTGACTATAGAATAGTTAACTATGCTTTTAATTTACCACCAGAAGTTAAGCTTTTAGATGGAAGAGAAAAGGGACTATTAAGAAAGGCGCTTGTTGGAATATTACCTGATGAAATAGTATTTAGAAAAAAGAGTCCATATCCTAAGACTCATAATCCTATATATACAGAAATTGTTTGTAACATGATGAATGAAATACTAAAAGATAAAACTTCACCTATATTAGAAATAATAGATAAAGAAAAAGTGCAAGAAATAGTTGATACCGAAGGAAAGGCATATAAGACACCTTGGTATGGACAACTTATGACAGGTCCACAAATGATAGCATATTTAATTCAAGTAGATATGTGGTTAAGAGAATATAATGTTAATATACTAATATAGTTAGAAATGTTTATAGTATAGAAAGAATCATAAGGGGGAAGATTAGAACTAAAAGTGGTTTTAATCTTCTTTTTTATTATTTTAAGTAGCTGATTTAAATAGTTTTAAGTTAATGGTAAAGAAAAAAGATAAAGAATAGTTTGAATTTATTAAAAATAAAACATATATTGACAAAGAAAATTAGATAATTTATAATGAAACGCGAATAAAAAAAGGACTCATATAAATCTCTAATATGGTGGGATGTTTCTACGAAAAACCTTAAATTTTCAGCTATGAGTGAATTTAGTATATATTAACTCTATACGAATCATCTAAGAGTTATGGTGTATTAATTTCGCTATAGTAATTTATTGATTTTGAATATAGAGCAATATTATACTCATATAAAAATGTGATCATTTAGGAGGAGTAAACTTATGAAGAAAAAAGTTATGGCATTAGTACTTTTAGCACTAATGGTAACAGGTTTAGTTGGTTGTGGAAGCGATAACAACGCATCAAAATCAGAAGAAGGTAAATTAAAGGTTGGTATGGTTACTGACACAGGTACGATTGATGATAAATCGTTTAACCAAGGTACATGGGAAGGAATTAAGGAAGCAGAAAAGAGTTTTGGACTTGAAACAACTTTTATGCAACCTAATGGAGAATCAGAATCAAGTTATTTAACAGAAATACAAAACCTTTATGATTCAGGATATAAGTTTATAGTAACACCAGGTTACAAATTTGAAACAGCTATATATAAAGCTCAAAGTCAATATGAAGATGCAAAATTTGTTTTAATTGATGGAGAACCGAATGATGGTAATGATAATTATCTTGTAGCAGATAACACAGTTGCAGTATACTTTGCTGAAGAACAAAGTGGATTTATAGCTGGGGTTGCATCAGCAGTACAATTACAAGATGGTGATTTTGGATTTATTGGTGGAATGGAAATACCATCAGTTAAAAAGTTTAACTATGGATTCCAACAAGGTGTAGCATATGCTAACGAACATTATGGAACAAATGTTAGTTTAAAGGCTGAAAATATAGTTTACTCAGGATCATTCTCAGATACAGCTTTAGGACAACAATTATCAGCTCAAATGTATGATAATGGAGTTAAAGCAATCTTTACAGCAGCTGCTGGAGTTAATATAGGTGTAATTACAGAAGCTAAAACAAGAGTGGCTAATGGGCAAGAAGCATGGGTTATAGGTGTTGATTCAGATCAATATGATGATGGAATATATGAAGGTAATAAATCAGTAGTATTAACATCAGCTATTAAAAAGATTGATGAAGCAGCTTATCAAATAATAGAAGATGAAATAAATGGTGAATTCCCAGGTGGTCAAGTATTAAGATTTGATGCTAAAAATGATGCAGTTGGTATTCCAAGTGAAAATCCAAACTTAAGTGATGATACAATTGCAAAAGTTAATGAAGTAATAGATGCTATTAAAGCAGATAAAATTGAAGTTAAAACTGAATTATAGTATTGATATAAAATTAGGACTATGTAATAATGCATAGTCCTTTTTGATTATTATTATTATTATTATTATTATTATTATTATTATTATTATTATTATTATTATGGAGAAATATATATTAAATATAAATTAATTCAATTAGAGTAAAATATATATAAATATAATTAATAGTATATTTTTAGTAAGATAAATCTTTAAAAATAAAAAATATAAATAATATTGACAGAGAAAAAATTTTTAAATATAATAGGACACGAACGATAAAACAACTCATATAGGTCCCAGATATGGTGGGATGTTTCTACCGAAAGCCGTGAATTTTCGACTATGAGTGAACTTAGTACAAAAAAACTCGATACGAATATTAATAGAGTTAAGACGTATTATTTTCACTTTGGAAATAATACGTCTTTTTATATGGATTTAAGTAGATAGATTTTTGATATGAGTATTTAGGAGGAACGTACAAATGAAGAAAAAAGTTATGGCATTAGTACTTTCAGCACTAATGGTAACAGGTTTAGTTGGGTGTGGAAATAACAATGATAATTCAGCAGATTCTAAGGAGTCAACATTAAAGGTTGGTATGATTACTGACTCTGGTACAATTGATGATAAATCATTCAATCAAGGTACTTGGGAAGGAATAATAGAGGCTGAAGAAAAGTTAGGAATTGAAAAGAATTATTTAAAGCCTTCTGGAGAAACAGAAGCTGATTATTTAACAGAAATTCAAAATCTTTATGATTCAGGTTATAAATTTATAGTAGGGCCAGGTTTTAAGCTTGAAACAGCTATATATAAGGCACAAGAAAAATATCAAGATGCTAAATTTGTTATACTTGATGGAGCACCTATGGATGAAGATGGAAACTATGTTGTAGCAGATAATACAGTTGCAATACAGTTTGCTGAACACGAGGGTGGATTTGCAGCAGGTGTTGCAGCAGCAGTTGAATTACAAACTGGTGATTTTGGATTTATAGGTGGTATGGAATCTTCAGCAGTTAAGAAATTTAACTTTGGATTCCAACAAGGTGTAGCTTATGCAAATGAAAACCTTGGAACAAATGTTAGTTTAAAGGATGAAAATATTGTTTATTCAGGTTCATTTAGTGATTTAGCATTAGGTCAACAATTAGCAGCTCAAATGTATGATAGAGGTGTTAAAGTAATATTTACTGCAGCTGGTGGAACTGGTATGGGTGCTATAACAGAAGCTAAGACAAGAGCTGTTAATGGTGAAGAAGCATGGATTATTGGTGTTGATTCAGATCAATATGCTGATGGTATTTATGAAGGAAATAAGTCAGTAATTTTAACTTCAGCTATTAAGAAAGTTAATGTAGCGTCTTATAAAATGATAGAAGCTGAATTAAATAATGAATTCCCAGGTGGGCAATCATTAATATTTGATGCTAAAAATGATGCTGTTGGTATTCCAGAAGAAAATCCAAATTTAAGTGATGAAACAGTATCTAAAGTTAGTGAAGTATTAGAAGCTATAAAATCAGGTCAAATAGAAGTTAAAAGTGAATTATAATATTTATAATAAGAAATACCTATGTTAATTTTATTAACATAGGTATTTTTTAAAAATAATATTAATAAATAGAATTGAAAGTATTTGGTTAAATAACATAGTAATAAAAAGATAAAATTGTATAAACATACGTTTTGATGAAAAAATACATAAAAAATCAAAAAAACCAAAAAATATAGAAAATAAAACTAATATTGACAATAAAAAAGATATAAATTATAATAAAAGCAGATAATAAAATGACTCATATAAGTCCCAGATATGGTGGGATGTTTCTACCGGAAGCCAAAAAGTTCCGACTATGAGTGAATTTGATATATATGAACTCTATAATAAAATCAAAAGAGTTACTACGTATTAATTTCACTTTAGAAATTAATACGTTTTTTTTTTGAATAAAAAGAGTAGAGTACGTATTGAGATCAGCAAAAAAGGAGCATTTAGGAGGAAATCATTTATGAAAAAAAAGATTATTTCATTAGCGCTTTCAGCATTAATGGTAACTGGATTAGTTGGATGTGGAAGCAACGACAGTAATTCAGGAAACTCAGGAAATTCATCAGAAACAACATTAAAGGTTGGTATGGTTACAGACTCAGGAACAATTGATGATAAGTCATTTAACCAAGGAACTTGGGAAGGTATAATTAAAGCTGAAAAAAATCTTGGAATTGAAAAGAACTACATGCAACCAGGTGGAGAAACTGAAGCTAACTACTTAACAGAAATACAAAATTTATATGATGCAGGATACAAATTTATCGTAACTCCAGGTTTCAAATTTGAAACTGCTATCTATAAAGCTCAAGAACAATATAAAGATGCACAATTTGTTATAATTGATGGTGAACCAAATGATGGTAAAGATAACTATGTTGTAGGAGATAACACAGTTGCAATATACTTTGCTGAAGAACAAAGTGGATTTGCAGCAGGTGTTGCAGCAGCTGTTGAATTACAAACTGGTGATTTAGGATTTATCGGTGGTATGGAAATACCAGCAGTTCAAAAGTTTAACTATGGATTCCAACAAGGGGTTGCATATGCTAATGAACATTTTGGATCAAATGTTACAATAAAAGCTGAAAATGTAGTTTATTCAGGATCATTCTCTGATACAGCTTTAGGTCAACAATTAGCAGCTCAAATGTATGATAGTGGTGTTAAAGCAATATTTGCTGCAGCTGGTGGAGTTGGAACTGGTGTTATAACAGAAGCTAAGACAAGAGTTGTTAACGGTGAAGAAGTATGGGTTATAGGGGTTGACTCAGACCAATACGCTGATGGTATATATGAAGGGGACAAGTCTGTAATCTTAACTTCAGCTATAAAGAAGATTGATGAAGCAGCTTATCAAATGATTGAAGCACAATTAAATGGTGAATTCCCAGGTGGACAAGTATTAACTTTCAATGCTGAAAATGATGGTGTTGGTATACCAGCAGAAAATCCAAACTTAAAAGATGATACTGTTACTAAAGTTAACGAAGTATTAGATGGAATTAAGAATGGTGAAATAGAAGTTAAAACAGAATTATAAAATATACTTATAATGGGGCTATGTTAAAGAGATTTACATAGCTCTTTTTATGTGTAAAATTCAATCATAAAAATTAATAGTATACACGAATTAAAAAAGTGTATTTAATAAGGCATTTATTTCCAGTAAATGTTAAAATTTATTTAAAGTAAATAAAAATTAATTTAGTATTTAAAAAATAAATGTAAATAATTGTAGAAAAAGTGGATTAAATTTATGGAAAAAATGACAAAGAGATAGCTTTGTTATGGGGATTTTAACAATAAGATGTAAAAATAATTAATATAGTATATTATTTATAAAAATCAATGAAAAAAATGTTGAAAATACGAATTATATAAATTATACTTAAAATGAAGTTCGTATATAATTATTCGATTATATTTGTAAGTATATTAAATTATAATATACATAAATTAATTAATAATATATGTTTATAAAATATTTTTTTAGAGGAGGATATCCATGGAATATGTAGTTGAGATGCTAAATATCCGTAAAGAGTTTCCAGGGATCGTAGCAAATGATAATATTACCTTACAGCTAAAAGAAGGAGAAATACATGCTCTTTTAGGTGAAAATGGTGCTGGTAAGTCAACATTAATGGGAATGTTATTTGGTATGTACAAGCCGGATAGAGGTTGTATAAAAGTTAGGGGAAAAGAAGTAAAAATATCTAATCCTAATGTAGCAAATGATTTAGGAATCGGAATGGTTCATCAGCATTTTAAATTAGTAGATAATTTTACAGTTACAGAAAATATAATTTTAGGATGTGAACCTAGAAAAGGATTAACTGTAGATATTAAAACAGCAGCAAAAAAAATTGAAGAATTATCTAAGCAATATGGATTAAATGTTGACCCTTATGCAAAAATAGAAAATATTTCTGTTGGAATGCAACAAAGAGTTGAAATATTAAAAATGCTTTACAGAAATGCAAATGTGTTAATATTCGATGAACCAACAGCGGTATTAACTCCTAGTGAAATTGATGAACTAATTTCAATTATGAAAAATATGACTAAAGAAGGTAAGTCTATTATCTTAATTACTCATAAATTAAAAGAAATCAAGGAAGCAGCTAATAGATGTACAGTTATTAGAAGAGGTAAATACATAGGAACAGTTGATGTAAAAGATACTACAGAAGCTGATATGGCTAAAATGATGGTCGGTAGAGAAGTATCATTTAAAGTTGAAAAGACTGAAGCAAAGCCAAAAGATATAGTTGTTAAAATAGAAGACCTTTGCGTTAATAACAATAAAAAAGTACTTGGATTAAAGAACTTCTCATTAGATATCAGAGCAGGAGAAATTGTTGGTATTGCCGGAGTTGAAGGTAATGGACAAACTGAATTAGTTGAAGCTTTAACTGGTATGAGAAGTGTTGAGTCAGGTAATATTATATTCAAAGGAAGAAATATAGTAAAAGATTCAATACGTGAGAGAATAGATGATGGTATGGCACATATTCCAGAAGATAGACATAAAAGAGGATTAATCCTTGATTATACAATGGAAGATAATATGGTGCTTAAAGCTTATAAAAAGAAGCCATTTTCTAATAAGGGATTAATTAATAGAGCAAAGATTAGCGAATATGCACAAAAAATTATAGAAACATTTGATGTTAGATCAGGAGAAGGTGGAAAATCTATTGCAAGATCTTTATCAGGTGGTAACCAACAAAAAGGTGTAATTGGACGTGAAATAGAATCTAATCCAGACTTCTTAATTGCTGTTCAACCAACAAGAGGGTTAGATGTTGGTTCAATAGAATATATTCATAAAAGATTAGTTGAACAAAGAGATTTAGGAAAAGCTGTTTTATTAGTATCTCTTGAATTAGATGAAGTTTTAAATGTATCTGACAGAATAGCTGTTGTTAACAATGGTGAATTAGTAGGTATAGTTAATGCTAGTGAAACAAATGAAAATGAAGTTGGTTTAATGATGGCCGGCATAAAGAAGGAGGAAGCTTAGTGCATAAGAATCAATTATTAAAATCTTTAATGGCAGTAGTTTTAGGATTACTTGCAGGATTTTTATTAATGCTAGCAATGGGATTTAACCCAATAGATGGTTATACATATCTATTTAAGGGTGGGCTTATGAATCCTCAAAGAATAGGAAACTCAATTGCAACTGCAACACCATTAATTCTTACAGGGTTATCTTTTGCATTTGCTAATAAAACTGGATTATTTAACATAGGTACTCCAGGTCAAATGTTAGCTGGTGGTTTTACTGTAACTGCAATAGGGTTATTAGTTGATTTACCATCACCTATATTATTACCATTAATGATTATATGCGGTATATTAGCTGGAGCAATTTGGGCAGCTGTACCTGGAGCTTTAAAAGCATTATTTAACGTTAATGAAGTTGTTTCTGCAATCATGATGAACTGGACTGCATATTGGATAGTTTATTATATGGTTCCACTACATTTAAAAGGAACTACTGAAACAGAATCAGCTAGATTAGCAGATACAGCAAGTTTAAAGGCTGATTGGTTATCTAACATATTAGGTGGATCATACATAAATTATGGAATATTCCTAGCATTAATTTCAGTATTAGTTGTTTGGTTCCTTTTAAATAAGACTGTTTTAGGATATGAATTAAAGGCAGTTGGATACAATAAGTTTGGAGCTGAATATGCTGGTATGCCTGTAAATAGAAATATAGTTGTATCTATGATGATAGCAGGAGGACTAGCTGGATTAGCTGGTGTTGCTCAATATATGGGTAACTCTACAGTACTTCAAATAGGTGTAATGCCATCACAAGGGTTTGATGGAATAGCTGTTGCCTTATTAGGTAATAACAGTCCATTTGGAGTATTATTATCAGCATTATTCTTTGGAGTATTATATGTTGGTAAAGGATTCATGAATGCCAATGTTAAAGTACCACCAGAATTAGCTGATACAATAATAGCTACAATTATCTATTTTGCTGCAACTAGTGTTGTTATGGATAGAGTAATTAAGAGTATAAAGAAAAAAAGAAATGACAAGAAATTAAAAACATCTGGTGAAAGGGCGGTGGAAAAATAATGTGGGATATAATAGTACAAATTTTTCCTTATGCAATAGCGTATACTATACCTATGCTAATTACTGCTTTAGGAGCACTTTATTGTGAAAGAAGTGGTATTGTAAATATAGGATTAGACGGATTTATGATAGTAGGTTCTTTTGCTGGAGCATTAACAATATCAAAACTTCAAGCAGCAGGCATTAATGGAGCGTTATGGATAGGACTTTTAGTTGCTGCAATAGTTGGAGCTTTATTCTCACTTTTACACGCATTTGCAAGTATTAATTTAAATGCAGACCAAGTTATAAGTGGTACAGCTATTAATATGATGGCTGGAGCATTAACTGTATTCTTAGCAAGAAATATTACTGGTAGTGGTAATATAAGAATAACTTTAGGTTTTTTACCAAAAAGTATTCCAGTATTAAAAGACATTCCTGTAATAGGACCATTATTCTTTACAAAAACTTATGCTACAACATGGTTAGTATTAGCAATATTAATAATAAGTGCATTCTTATTATATAAAACTTCATTTGGATTAAGATTAAGATCTTGTGGAGAAAACCCACAAGCTTCTCAAGCAGCTGGTATCAATGTAATGAGAACTAGATATATGGGTGTTATAATATCAGGTGCATTAGCTGCTTTAGGTGGATGTATTATATTAGTAACATATTCAGGTGAGTTTAATGGTAGTGTTGCTGGATTAGGATTCCTTTCATTAGCAGCATTAATATTTGGACAATGGAGACCTTTAGGAATATTAGCATCAACATTCTTCTTTGGATTTGCATCAACATTAGCAAATGTTGCGCAAGTAATACCAGAGTTATCTAATATACCATTAGTTGTTTTAAAGGTATTCCCTTATATAGTTACATTAATTGCATTAATTATATTCTCAAGATCTTCACAAGCACCAAAAGCTGCCGGGGAAATATTTGATGCAAGTAAGAGATAAAGTTATTTTTAAAAAGGAACTGATTTTCAGTTCCTTTTTTGTTTTTAATCATTTTTGTAAAATTTTATAAAAAATAATGTATGGAAAATTAAAGAAATGTATTATAATTAATGTATTATGATTAATTTTAATTTATAATACATACAAATTGACTTCTAATTTAAAATGAACTTTTAAAATTTAACAAAATAAGAAGTCATAAATAAAAGATGTCTAGTGTAGCAATTTATTATCTAAAATATGAAGTGCTAACAATGGACAAGCTTATAAAGTAAATTGGGGATATAAAAAAATAAAGGGGGATTACTTAATGAAAAAAGTAAAAATAGCCTTGCTAGGATTAGGAAATGTAGGTAGAGGTGTATTTACAATCCTACAACAAAACAAAGACGAGATAATGAAAAGATCAGGATATGAAATTGAGGTATCTAAAGTATTAGTACGAGATGTTACTAAAAATAGAGGTGTAGCTGTTCCTGAAGAAGTATTAACTACTGATTTTGAGGAAATATTAAATGATGACTCTATAAAAATAGTGGTAGAAGTTATGGGAGGAATAGATCCAGCTAAAGAATATATGATGAGAGCTATGGAAGCTAAAAAGCATATAGTAACTGCAAATAAAATGCTACTTGCCACAGCTGGAGATGAAGTATTTGAGAAGGCTGAAGAGATGGGAATCATGTTCCAATATGAAGCAAGTGTGGCAGGAGGAATTCCTATTATTAATGGAATAAATGAAAATCTTACAGCTAATAAAATAAATGAATTATTTGGAATAGTAAATGGTACAACTAATTACATTCTAAGTAAAATGGAACTAGAAAATTTAGATTTTGATGAAGTATTAGAAGAAGCAAAGCAAAAGGGATATGCCGAGGCAGATCCAACTTCAGATATTGATGGATATGATGCGCAATATAAGCTTGCTATATTAGCTTCATTAGCTTTTGGAACAAAGGTTAAAGTTAATGATGTATATAGAGAAGGAATAACAAAGATAAAGCCTATAGATATGAAATATGCAAGCGATTTTGGAATGTCTATAAAGTTATTAGCAATTGCTAAAGATGATAATGGAAAACTTGAACTTAGAGTTCATCCAACAATGATTCCTGAAACTCATCCATTAGCAAATGTATATGATTCATTTAATGCTATTTTTATTAATGGTAATGCTGTTGGAGATTTAATGTTTTATGGTAGAGGAGCAGGAGATTTACCAACAGGTAGCGCTGTAGTTAGTGATATTATTGCTATTTTAAGAGGAAATATTGATACAGATAACAATAATCCAGTTATAAGAAATAACTTATGGGAAAAGAAAATAAAAGATATTAATGAAGTGGAAAGCAGATATTATATTAGAGTTACTGTAGATGATAAACCAGGTGTACTTGGACAAATAACTACAATATTTGGAGCAAATAGAGTAAGTTTGAAATCTGTTATTCAAAAGGGAAGAAAAAATGACGAAAATGTTGAAGTGACTTTAGTTTTAATAACTCATAAGACTAAGGAATATTTAATAAAGGATTCAATAGATAAGTTGTATGATTTAAGAACTGTTAAAGATGTTGAAAATATAATAAGAATTGAAGATTTTAATTAAAAGTTATAAAAAATGCTCATTCAGAGGTATAAAAATAACCTCTGAATGAGCATTTTTAGGTAATTTAAGTAGAATGACAAAAAATTATTGTTCAACGTACTTTTTATAAAGTCCCAACAATAATTGAATATGATATTCTTCATCTAATATTATTCTTTTAATAATATCATTTATATTTTCATCATTGATTTTTGTTATTGTTTCTTTATATTGTTTTATTGCAGATTTTTCATCATTTATATCAACTGTTAAGATATATTTTAGTGATGATAAATCATAATCAACAAGTTTAGAAGACCAATAATGTGGTTTCTTATTATTAATCCAATAACCAGGTTCTGCTCCAAGTTGTACTAATATTTCACCAAGTAATTCTAAGTGATGCATTTCTACAATTGATATTCCACGAAGTGTTTGAGAAACTTCAATGTTTTCATAGACATAAGATATTTGATGATAAGTATACTGTGCAATTGCATCAAATTCAGAAATAGAACTTGCATAATTTTGTAAAATTAAATCAATGTATTGAGGATTTTTATCTTTAACATTTACTTCTGGATATGGAAGATCTACAGAATACATTTAAAATACTCCTTACTTTAATATACTAAACATTATATGTTATGAAGTTAAAAGCCAATTTGTTAATTAAGTAATAAACATAAAAGGTATATGGAAAAATAAATTATAGTTAATAAATAAAAAATAGAAATGACATAAAAAATAAAGCTTAAGTTTAAGCTTTATTTTTTTTTATATTTAATTAGAATAATTTGTATATTAATTAGTTTTACGGAATTAATCTTGAAAGAGCTTTTGATAATCTTTGAGATTTAAATACTGAGTAATTATTTTCAAGATAGTTTTGATAATTTTCTTCACTAATAATACCTTCATATACAAAAGTTTTATTAGGAATCTCTAGTAAGTCCATAGGTTTAATAACTTCAGGAAGCTTGTCCGTTTTGTATATACCACTATTAATAAGCAGTTCAGCTACGAATTGAGAGCAGAAATAATACTTTTCTCTTTTAAGAGGTCTATTGAAATATGCAGTCACTGTACCAAGAACGCTATATTTATAATCATCTTTATTTTTAAAGAAATTATCTATTGAATTTTGTAAATATGTTAACTGTTCATCTGTAACATCAATTTTATATACTAAGCACTTACTTTTAGGATACATTGCAAAAACACCAGAATAAAGATTTTCTTCAACTAATCCAGCAGGTAAAACTTTTGAAGGGATTTTACGTCCAAAAGAAAACATCTGAGTAAATGAAGCATCTAAAGAAAGCGAAACATGAGAGTATTCCTTTTGAGTAAAAAGTGCAATTATATTTGAAAATGTAGTACCAGTTCTTGAGAGTACTATATATATGTGTTTATTGTTCAAAATAACCCCCGCCTTTAAATAAGTAGTTATTTACTAAAAATTCCTAGTAAATGTAATATTAAGTATTTCTTTAAGTTATGAAAGACTTATTTTATATTTTACACTAAATTTGATGAACTGTTAATAATTATTTTACAAAATTCATGTTATCTTTAATTACATCTCTTTATTAAATAAACTTGATATGTTATTATGTGTTAATACGATATAGATTATAGTTCAATTGAAGGGATGTTGATTAAATGGAATTTAAATTTAAATACAACGAAAAAGAATATATATTAAATGAACAGAACTTAGAGTACTTCGTAAATGATGAAGTTAATCCAATTATGGATGTTAATGAGGAAAAAATAATAGAAATTTTAAATAATAGTGATAAAGTTGATTTTTCAAAGGCATATTTTGATTTGCCATGTGAAAATTGTAAAACAGGATTAGAAGAAAAAAAGAAATTTTTTGATTTTTTAGGATTTAATTTTTACATATATGCAAAAGATAGAAAATATGTTGTTAGCACATTAGATAGAGAATATGAAGGAATGAGTTTTAATAGATTACAAAAAAGTGGAAAAGTTAATGAAAGTTATATAGTAATAATCAATGTTTGTAAGCATTGTGGAAGTTATTCAATAGAAATAGAGGAATTTGAAGTATAGGTAAGACGTTGAAAGTTAAAAATGACAAGTAACAAGTTAAGCAAGAAGTTTCTGAAGAGATAATTTAAAAAATTAAGTTTGGTAGAATTAATTTTTCAATTTATTAATTGGTACTTGGCACTTATCGTTAAATAAAGTGTATTATATACGACCTTTTGTGAAAAAATAAAGCTGAAGGGAGTGTGTTTTTTAATGAGCGATAAGATAAAAGATAAGAAATATCAAAAAGGAGAAAGAAGACAAAAACTTCACCAAAATCAAAATAATGTAGGTAATGATAAAAATCCTAGTGAATATAAAAGTTTTGATGGAGAAAATCTTTAATTAATTTTGATAAAAGCAATATAAGTTTATTGAATTGAAACTCAGCTTGATGGCTGAGTTCTTTTTTGATATTATAAAAATATTAAAACTTTAGGGAGTGGGTTTATGAATAAAATTTTAAAAGTTGGAGTTGTATTAATAGGAGTAAGTGCTGCAGTAATTGGACTTGTAGGGTGTGCTTCAAATAATGCCTCTAAAGAAGAAAATAAAAATGATCAAGCATGGAATCAAAAAGTAGAAGCGCCAGAAGAATTACCTATAGCAACAATAAAGATTAAAGATTATGGAACCGTTGTAGCTGAATTATATCCTGATAAGGCTCCTAATACGGTGAATAATTTTATTTCATTAGCAAATTCAGGTTTTTATGATGGATTAACTTTTCATAGAATAATAAAAGGATTTATGATACAAGGAGGATGTCCAGAAGGAACTGGAACAGGAGGACCTGGATATTCAATTAAAGGAGAATTTACTAAAAATGGATATGAGTATAATAATTTAGCTCATACAGAAGGTGTTTTATCTATGGCTAGAGCAAATGATCCCGATTCAGCAGGAAGTCAATTCTTTATTATGGCGGAAGAAGCACCACATTTAAATGGACAATATGCTGCATTTGGTAAAGTAACTGAAGGATTAGATATTGTTAAGACTATAAATTCAGTAAAAACAAATTCAAATGATAAACCATTAACAGATGTTATTATTGAAGAGATAAGAGTGGATACAAAAGGAATTGATTATTCTGAACCTGTAAAAATAGAAGAATAAAATTTATTTACATATAAAATAAGAAAGAACTATACAGAAAATTATTAA
>NZ_CBYM010000047.1 GCF_000577815.1 Clostridium saudiense
GGCAATTCTATGAAAAATCAAGCTATTTTTTCATATCAACTTAACAGATTCTGATATAATTACCGCACTTACTATAATAACATATGATTCAATATTATTCCAAACCCTCTTTCAGTAAAATTAATTAGTAATTTTTTCATCAAATGTGTAAAAACAAGAAAATTCTACTCTATGGACTGTTAGTTTTATTACACTTATAAAGTTATAAATTTACTTAAGTTTATTAGAGTATACTCATAAAATATACTGATATAATATAAAAATAAATAACAAAAATTTTTAACATATTGTTTTACAAATTTAAATGGAGTAAGAAATAATTCTTACTCCATTTTTACATACTTTTTATTATTCTTATATTTACAATTAATAGTGGTATTTTATATATGTTTTCATTAATTTAGACATCAACTCAGACTTCATTTAACTTTTATCTATCATTTTAACTTATTTTATTATACAATTTCATAAAGATATTTTCTTATTTCCTTTTCAACATTATCACATTTATTAATTCTTTGAATAAAGTATAAAACTATCATATTACTTTCCGGATCAATGATAGACTCTGTTCCAGCCCATCCTCCCCAACCAAACTCGCCTATCCTGCCTGGTGTATTTGCTAATTCTTTATCCTTTAGTACTCTTACAAAAGTACCATACCCATATCCTTTTAAATCTTCCCAATCATAACTTTTTAATTGTTCTTCGTTCAAATGATTAGTTCTCATAAAGTCTATTGACTCTTTGCTTAATATTCTATTACCTTTGTAAACTCCATTGTTCAGTATCATTGTATCAAAATGTAAATAATCATCAAGTGTTGAAACTAATCCTGCTCCACCTGATTGAAAACCTGGCAATCTATTTTGCCTCATTATAGCTAAGTTATATCCCTGATATGGCCTTAGTTTAGGCTCTTCTTCAAAATATTCATATACCTTTGCAAATCTTTCCCACTTTTCTTCCGGAACATAAAAATCTGTATCTATCATTTCTAATGGTATAAAAAATTCCTCTTTTAAAAACTCTCTATATTCTTTTCCTGAAATAACTTCAATTACAGCTCCAAGAATATCTGCCGAAAAACCATAAGCCCATTTTTCTCCTGGTTGGAATTCTAAAGGAACTTGTCCTAATTTATTAGCAAATTCTACTGTAGTTAACGGCTTCCTCATTAATTCTTTTTCAATTGCTTCATCAACTACTTTATTAGTAATTTGTCCGACTTCGCTATCACTTGGATATGCCACACCAGAAGTCATAGTTAAAAGATCTTTTATTACAACATCTCTTTTAACAGGTTCTAAAATCCCATTTACTAAAACCTGTTGATTTTTGAAACCATCTAAAATACTACATACTGGCGTATCTAATGTTAATTTTCCTCTTTCTATTAATAGCATTGTCGCTGCCGCTGTAACAGGCTTAGACATTGAATATATGTTATAAATAGTATCCCTTTTTACTTTTGTTCTTTCCTCTAAATTAGAATACCCAAATTGTTTATTATAAATTTCTTTTCCATTCTTAATGGCGCAAATACTTACCCCTGCTAGATTTCCAGATTTTAATTCGTCATTTACTATTTTTTCAATTCTCTCATTCATTCCTAATCACCCTTATTTTAATGCATATTACTTTTTAGTCTTAAACTGTTTTATTAGTTATCAGATAAAGGTATTCCATCAGCATCAGTTGTTATTGTAGTTCCACATAAAATAAGTATTCCCTCAATGAATCCCCAAAGACTTCCTGCACCACAAGTTAAAATTGTTACTACAATTTGTATAATACCAATTCCTATATACCCTAAATAAAATCTGTGTATTCCAAGTCCACCCACTAATATTCCTAATATTCCTGCTGCAATTCGTGATTTTGGTCTTCTAACAACATTATTATAATTTTGATTATAATTAGGGTTATTATTATAATTGTGGTTATTATATCCTTGATTATTATTGTTAGTATTGTAATTGCCTTGATTATTATAATTATTAGAATAATTTTGATTGCTATTAAATCCATTATCCTCATTTTGATTTATATCATCAGTATAATCTTCAAAATTGTTTCCACAATTATAGCAAGTAGTGCCATTTACTTTAACACCACATTTATCACAATATACATTTCCATCTCCAGCTTTAAATCCACATTTAAAACAAAAGTTAACACCTTCATTTAGTTTCTCTCCACAATTTTTACAATACATATTGCTTCCCCCTTAAATAAGTATGTAAATATTATACAGCATTATCAAAAAAATTATCCATATATTTTTACATATTTATCTTAGCTCTTATAGAGTACTTCAATATATATCATAGTTACTAACTATAGTAGTTCACCTAAACCTAATAATTCAGTTTATTTTATTATCATAATAACAAAAAACCTAGAATATTTTTACCTAGGTTTTTTGATGTATTTTATATTAATTTATTCACTTTTTATTCTTCATTTTCTTTAGCCAATATTTATTTCATTTCTTTTACTTCTTTTATTTCAGCTAAAACACCTCTTATGCTTGCAAAGATTATCTTATTCTCAATCCCCTTAGTTGATTTGATATGTTCTTCTACTCTTTTTATTGTCATATCTATATCTCCATTTATTGGATTAGATAACATCTTTAAATCATCAAGCATATATTCAACATTGTTAAGATTAATTTCACTTCTTCTTACTAATGTATATAACTGATAAATATCAACAATTAAAATTCTTATTTTATCAAAATAATTATCAATTTCTTCAGTAATATAATCAGCATTATTAGCTGATATTTTCTCTTCTATCATAGTGCTTACTAGTAATAACGTATCCATTTCATGCCTATTATCATTTTCATTCTTTGCTTTTTCATATACTTCTTTTAGCATCCCATCAATTACATCTGTATACATTTCTGATAGTTCATTATTAGCATCTTTCATTTTTACCGGTAGTACAAATCTATTAATTATAATCCCAATTATTGTTCCTAATATAACAAATACTATTCTATTAATAGTTAATACTACTGCTCCACCAGACATGGCAACAGACCCAATTGCACATATTGTAGTATAAATAGTTCCATACCTATATGTAAATGCATATGATCTTAAATAACCTGCTGCCATTATTATTAACACTCTGACTAATGTATTTGTAAATATAGTGAATAATAAAACTACAATGACTCCCCCAACAAGTGTTGCAAACATCCTGTCTTTAATCTTTTTCTTAGATAATTCATATATAGGAATTATTATAGCCATCGCTGTGAAGTAAATCCATTTTCCTTCTGAAAATTTAAAATAATCTGCAATAAAAGCTGAGATAGCAACACCTAATGATACCCTAACAGCATAAGAAAATTTTACTGACTTTTTATAAAATTCTTTCTTATGAACATTAACCATTTTATAGTCTTCCGGTATATCACCATTAGCTTCTATCTTATTATAATTTTCTTTACCTAATAATTTTAATTCTTCTAATGATATCTTCAACATATTAATAGTATTTAATATTCTTAAAGTATCTAAGCCATGTATATTATCATCCTTATATTTATTTAATATATTAGTTATAATATCATTAACATTATTCAAATTATCTTCTTTTCCTAAACTACGCTTTACTTCTTGTAAACAAATTGATAAATCCTCTAATACATATTTATTATCAATATCTTTATCTAATAAATTTGATAGCTTTTCTAAGACCACAACAATATTTAATTTTATCCTACCTTCTTCCGTTACATAAAATTCATCTTTTCTATTATCATAAATAATTTTTCTAAATTCAGTAGAATTAATTTTAATTGATTTATTAATTTCTTGTTTATTTAAACTTTTATCATTTATTTTTTTTATAAGATCATCACAAATACTACCTATTAATTTATTTCCAACCTTAGTAGTTTTATTTTTGTTAACAATAAATTGTATTAACATAATTCCAATTGGAGCTACTAAAAGTGAAAGTAATCTCATTGGTAATTCCTTTGCAGTAATTGGAGTAGCTAATAGAAATAAATATTGTAATGAAAATGGTAAATAAACTGGTGACTTTAAATTATAATAAAATGTATAAATTATTATAAATATAGCTATAAAATTTAGAGGTATAGCCCCCCATACATTAAGATTTGCTAAATATGTAAATACTCCAATTCCTATATTTATTACAATTAATTTAAATAAGTTTTTTACTGGAGAAATAGTAAGATTAACTTGTGTCAACATTAAAATTGCTGTTATTCCCATTACTCCCACCAATGTGTTTTTATCTCCAAAAATAGTTTTAAACATTATTACAAATGCCATTATAAAAACATATAAAACAGTTTGTGATATAATAAATTGTTTTGTTATTTTTTTTGGTTCTGCCAAAATAATCTCTCCCTTTCCAATTAGATATACAAGAGGCAATACTACTCTAATTTGTAACCTATATCAATTTTGATATTTAGCAAATTCCCTTTAAATTTATCCTTTTCTATATTTAATAAACGGTTTCAAGCAAATTATTATATTATATAAAAATATTACCATCCTTACGTTTATACTTTTCTCCACTATTTTAAATTTTATACATAGCTAAAAAAGATGGCCTCTAGAATATAGATACCATCTTTTAACCTATCTCAAATTTAAATACATTAATCTATAATTTTTCTCTTCTTTTTGAAGACTTTATAAATAACTCTTGAAGTCCTTCTTTATCATCTTTCTCTAAACAAGCCTTAATTTTATCCAATTCAGCTTCAAAATTATAAATAGTTTTAAGTAAATTTTCTTTATTTCCTAAAAACAATTGACTCCATAAAGATTCATTAATATTTGCAATTCTAGTTAGATCCCTATAACTATCCCCTATAAACTCTCCTGTATTTCTTCCTTCAATATCACTATTTATAAGAGCTACTGCTAAAGCATGAGGCAACTGACTAGTAAATGCAATCATTTCATCATGATACTTTGGACATATTCTTTTAACATGTTTAAACCCCATCTTGTATGCTAAATCTTCAATTAAATTTATATTTTTATCCTTATTTCTATCAATAACTGTAATTAAGAAATTCGCCCCTTTAAAAACCTGATTAGTTGCATAGTCTATGCCTTTTTTCTCTCTACCCGCCATAGGATGTGCAAAAACAAAATCAATTTTATCTGGTAATATCTCAATTATTTCATTTATAAATAACTGTTTAATTCCAGTTACATCTGTTATTATTGTCCCATCTTTAAAATACTCTTTATTTTTTATAATAAAATCTTTTACTAGATTAGGATAAATAGCTAAGACAATTAAATCAGCGCTTTGAATTATATCCTTCCCATCTTCATAACCTTCTTTAATAATTCCTAAAGCCTTTGCCTTTTTTAATGTTTCTATATTTTTATCTACACCGTAGACTTCACTATATCCTGCTTCCTTAAGTGCCATTGCATATCCACCACCAATAACACCAAGACCTACAATAACTATTCTCATAATGCCCCCCATTTTAATTAGTTAATAGTTTTGAGTTAAAAATTAGTAGTTAAAGATATTTAAGAAACTCCTAAAAAAGTTTCATCCTTAACTACCAATTTATAACTATTAACTCTTAACTATAATGTTTTTCCTTCTATTTCAGCTAAAACTTTTACTTTCTTCATCACCTTATCAAATAAAGCTGGTTTAAGTGATTGTTGTCCATCACTTAATGCACATTGAGGATTATTATGAACTTCTATCATAAGTCCATCTGCTCCTGCTGCTATTGCTGCTTTTGCAAGTGGCTCAACTAAGTACCAATATCCTGCTGCATGACTTGGATCTACTATTACTGGTAAATGTGATAGCTTTTTAATTACTGGTATAGCGCTTAAATCTAAAGTATTTCTAGTGTAAGTTTCATATGTTCTTATTCCTCTTTCACAAAGAATAATATTTTCATTTCCACCAGCCATTATATATTCAGCACTCATAAGCCATTCTTCAATAGTAGCAGATAAACCTCTCTTAAGTAATATTGGTTTATTAGTCTTTCCCAATTCCTTTAATAAATCAAAGTTTTGCATATTTCTAGCACCAACTTGAATTACATCAACATTATTTACAAATTCATCTATATATTTAGTAGACATTATTTCTGTAACTATCGGTAAACCAGTTTCTTTTTTTGCAACTTTTAATAATTTTAATCCTTCTAGCTCTAAGCCTTGGAAGCTATAAGGTGAAGTTCTTGGCTTGAAGGCTCCTCCTCTTAAGAAATTTGCTCCTGATTCTTTTATAGACTTAGCTATTTCAATTATTTGCTCTTCACTTTCAACAGAACATGGACCTGCCATAATTCCAAGATGGTTTCCACCAACTAAAGTTCCATCTACGTTGACAATTGTATCCTCTGGTTTAAATAATCTATTTGCTTTTTTAAATGGCTCTTCTACTTTCAATATTTTATCTACACCATCAAAAGATAGTATTTTATCTGGATCTATAATTCTAGTTTCACCAACTACACCTATAATACAAAAAGTTGATCCTTGAGAAAGGTTAACACCTAACCCCTGTTTAGTTAATTCATTTTCTACAGCCTTTACTTCTCTTTCGCTGCATTTAGGATTCATTACAATAATCATTTCTACCATACCTCCATACTTCATTTAGTTAATAGTTTTGAGTTAATAGCTAATTTCTTAATAATATATTTTTCTAAAGCC
The DNA here is from genome assembly GCF_000577815.1 of Clostridium saudiense. Classification (GTDB taxonomy): domain Bacteria; phylum Bacillota; class Clostridia; order Clostridiales; family Clostridiaceae; genus Clostridium; species Clostridium saudiense. The sequence goes on from NZ_CBYM010000047.1 coordinate 6,714, forward strand.
TGCTCAAGCAGAATTTATTCCTTAACTTTTAACCATTACCTATTTACAACTTTTGCTATTTTATTAACGACCTCTTCTAGGCTTCCTGTATTTTCAACTCTATAATCACAGTATTCTTTATATAAGTCATATCTTTCATCATATAATTTATATAATACTTCTTTACCATTTGCTAGTAAAGGTCTCTTTTCAACTTCTATATCTCCTAATATATTTTCTACTGGTCTATCAATAAAAACAACTATAGAATTTTTCTTTAAATATTCTATATTTATACGCTTCTTTACAACTCCTCCACCTGAAGAAATGATAGTTTTACTTCTCTCTCCAAGCTCTTTGCAAGTTTCGGTTTCTATATTTCTAAAATAATCTTCACCATTTTTAAATAACTCTATAATAGTTTTTCCTTGATTATCTTCAATATAAAAATCCATATCTATAAATTCATAATTCAATTTATCTGAAAGTAAATTTCCTACCGTAGTCTTTCCACATCCTGGTAACCCTATCAATGTAATACTTTTCTCCATCTCCTTCATACCTACACTCCTACTACTTAAAATCTTTAGATAAATCATCGTATATATAATTTATCAACTCTTCACTTATTTCCCTATCATTAAATATAGCTTGACTTTTGACTGCTTGCCCCACTAGCATATGTAATCCACCTATAGCAACTTTTCCTTCTTCTGTTGCAAATTGAAGAAATTTAGTTTGTGTAGGATTATATACTAAATCTACAGCTACATCAAAATTTTTAATTACCTCTTTACTAACTGCAGAATTATCAACATTTGGAAACATTCCAACAGGAGTTGTATTAATAATTAAATATCCTTTTATACTATTTAATTCATTATAATTAATAATACTTATTTTCTTATCTATTTTATTTAAATTAACACTTTCCGGTGTTCTACTTACTATATATATCTTTTCTACTTCATTATCCAATAAATAAGTAATAACAGCCTTACAGGCACCACCAGATCCTAAGATAACTGCAGTTTTATTTTTTACATTTATATTCTTACTCTTAAGCATGACTTTAATGCCAAAATAATCAGTATTATATCCATAAAGCTTATTTGCTTTAAGCATTACTGTATTTACCGCACCAATTCTAGCTGCTTCATCTGAAATATAATCTAAGTATTTCATTACACTTTCCTTATATGGAATTGTAACATTAAAACCTTTTATCTTAAGCAATTTTACCGCTTCTACAAAATCATTTAATCTATCTTTTGGAATTTCAAATAATTTATATGCACCTTCAGTTTTATTTTTTTCTAATATTATTTTATTGATTCTCGGTGATAAGCTATGACTCAACTTTTCCCCTAATAATCCATAGAACTCCATTTAAACACCACCTTTGGGTTAGTTAAGAGTTAATAGTTTTTAGTTAATAATTTAGGATGAAATTCTTGCAGAATTTCTAACTATATTTCTAAATTATTAACTGTTAACTATTAACTAAATTACAGCTTGTTAACCTTCTTATAGCTTCCAAGTAATTTAAAATATTCACTATTTTCTTCAATTAACCTAATTGCCTTTTTAACATCTTCATTTTCTATATTGCCTTCAAAATCTACATATAAAAGATATTGCCAAGGTTCATTCTTACTTGGTCTAGATTCTATTTTAATCATGTTAATATTATTTTCTGCAAAGTGTCTTAAAAGATTATACAAAGTACCTGACTTATCATCTAAAGAAAATACTACTGTAATCTTATTACAATCTTTTGATGATTCTAGTTTTCTTCCTACTATAATAAACTTTGTATGATTATCATCTTTATCATTTATTTCTTTTTGGATTATATCTAAATCATATATCTTAGCTGCCCTTAAGCTTGCAATTGCAGCTTTTGATTTATCATTTAACTCTGATATATACTTGGCACTGATTGCTGTATTATGAAAGGGAATAAGTTTTAAATTACTATAATTACTTAAAAATTCTTTACTTTGTTCAAATCCTTGTGGATGTGAATACACTTCCTTTATATCATTGATCTTAGTACCCTTTATCCCTATTAAATTTTGGTCTATCTTTATACATTCTTCACCAACTATATAAAGTCCATACTTAACTAATAAATCATAAACACTTGTTATTGCACCTGTATATGAATTTTCAATAGGTAATATTCCATAATCTATTTCATCATTCTTTAATGCAGAGAATACATCTTCAAATTCTTCATAATTATTATTTTCATGGTTCTCTCCAAAGTATTTAATCATTGCTTCTTCGCTAAAAGAACCCTTTACTCCTTGATAACCAATTCTAATATTATTTAAACTTCTTTTATCTTTATTAACTGAAATAGTATCTTCTATTTTACTTATAGTATCATCATTATTTTCTTCAAAAATATCTGCTTGAAGCTTTCTACTTAATGCCATTAAATGATTAAAGAAGTTTTCTGTAAGCTTTGAATACTCTTTATTATTTAATCTATCAACATTCTTTTTTATAACTTCCACTTCTCTTGCTTCATTAAATATAGGAAGATTATTTTCAATCTTATATTTAGCTACATTTATTGCTACATTCATTCTTTTTTCAAATAATTTAACTAATTCTTTATCTATATTGTCAATTTCTTTCCTGCATTCTGAAAGATCCACATTAATCACCACCCTTTGTTTAGTTAGGAGTTTTTAGTTAAGAGTTAATGAAGAAACTCCTTAGGAAATTTCTAAAACATATTTTTTAAATTCACTTAAACTGAATTTATCCCTAAACTCCTAGCTATTAATTATTAACTAACTCAAGAATTCCTATTGCTGCTACTGCTTCTATAACTGGAAGTGCTCTTTGTACTATACATGGATCATGTCTTCCCTCTATATTTAAAGTAGTTTCTTCCATAGTTTCTATATTAACAGTTTTTTGTTCCTTAAATATTGAAGCTGTTGGTTTAATTGCAACATTAAATACTATTGGCATTCCATTAGTAATACCACCTAAAATTCCACCATTGTTATTAGTTCTTGTCTTGATAATTTCACCATCTAAGTAGTATTCATCATTTGCTTCTGAACCTCTCATTTTAGAAATATCAAAACCTCTTCCAAATTCAATACCTTTAACTGCTGGAACTGAAAACATTAAATGTGCTAATGTGGATTCTACTGAATCAAAAAATGGATTTCCAACTCCTGGTTTTACACCTAAGATAGCACATTCTATAGTTCCCCCTATAGAATCTTTATCACTTCTTGCATTCATAATTTCTTCTCTCATTGAAGCTTCTAAATTAGTATTTATTAATGGAATTTCCTTTCCCTTAAATGAATTTAATAACTCATCATTTATATCAGTTTCTAAAAAACTTTTATCTTTTATGTTACCTATAGAATTAACATGTGCTGCAATTACTATTCCTTTTGATTCTAATATTTGCTTACAAATAGCTCCTGCAAATACTAACGGTGCAGTTATTCTTCCTGAAAAATGCCCTCCACCTCTATAATCATTAAATCCATTATATCTTATAACTCCAGTATAATCCGCATGTCCAGGTCTCATCACATCTTTAAGCTTTGAATAATCTTTAGATTTAGTATTAGAATTTCTTATAATTGCACAAAGTGGTGTTCCTGTTGTTTTTCCTTCAAAATATCCACTTAATATTTCTGGAACATCTCCTTCTTTTCTTGGAGTCGATAATGGACTTTTACCTGGTGCTCTTCTTGCCATTTCTACCATTATCTTATCAATATCTATTTCAAAGCCAGAAGGTAATCCATCAATATTGATTCCAATTGCATTTCCATGAGATTCACCAAAAATAGATACTTTTATGTTATTTCCCCACATTCCACTCATGAATATCTCCTCCTAAAGTTCTAAAATCATCAAAGAATCGTGGATAAGATTTTGCTATACATTCATAATCTTTTATTACTATTGGCTCTTCACATCTTGTAGAAGCAATTGCTAATGTCATTGCTATTCTATGATCCTTATGACTCCATACTTCTACATTACCTTTTAATTTTTCTACTCCTGTAACTAATAATCCATCTTCTTTTTCTATTATCTTAGCTCCTAATTTATTAAGCTCAGATGTTACTGCTGCAAGTCTATCACATTCTTTTATTCTTAATCTACCTGCATTTATTATTTCTGTTATACCTTTTGATAAAGCTGCTACAGCTGTTAATACTGGAATAATATCTGGACATTGACTTCCATCAATTATTGTAGCAATTAATTCACCATTAATAATTCCCTTAACATCAGTATCCTTTGAATTAAATACAACATTCATTCTTTCTAAAATATCTATTACTTCCTTGTCACCTTGAAGGGAATTTAAATCTAAATCCTGACATAAAACATTATTTCCTAACGCATCTGCACAAAGGAAAAATGCAGCTTGGGAATAATCGCCTTCAACTCTATAATTTCTAGCATTGTATTTTTGATTTCCCTTAATAATAAATTCTCTATAATTATTATTAATTATTTCAACTCCAAAATCACTCATTGCTCTTAATGTTAAATCAATGTATCCCTTCGATTCCATTTCAGTAGTAATGATAATTTTAGAATCTCCATTTAATAATGGTAATGTAAATAATAAACCTGTAATAAATTGAGAACTAACATTACCTTCAACTTCAAATACTCCTGGTTTTAACTTTCCATTAATAATTAAATTAAGATTTCCCTCTTCATAAGAATATTCAATTCCTTGATTATCAAATATATTATAATAAGTAGTTAATGGTCTTTTTCCTAAGTTTCCTTTACCAATAAATTTACTCCTTCCACTAAATAGTAATGATATAGGAACTAAGAATCTTAAAGTTGATCCTGATTCGTTACAATCTATAATTCTGAAATCTTTAGCCTTTTTAGGCACTCCATATACTCCAATTACTTCTAAATGATCTTTATATCTAACTATTGTAGCTCCTAAAGACTTCATTGCATCAATAGTTGCTATAATATCATCTGAATAATCTATATTTTCTATAATGCTTAATCCTTCACTTAAAGCTGCACAAATAATAGCTCTATGAGCCATACTCTTTGATGGTGGTATTTTAACCTCTCCCTTAAGCCTTGAAGGATTTATCTTTAAATTTGCCATGTGCTCCCCTTTCTGTTAGTTAAGAGTTTTGAGTTAATAGTTAATAGTTTAAGTTTGAAACTCCTTAAGGAGTTTCTTAATAATATATTTTTCCAAAATCTGTCCAAACAGACTTTATTCATTAACTCTTAATTATTAACTATCAATTTTTAACTATCTAAGACTATTAACTATCTAAACCCCTTAACTAAAAAAGCTTGTTGTTGTTTTATATATTTTTGAATTACCTATTTCTTTTAATATTATGAGATTTAAGTCATTTCCCATTTTCTTTTTATCTAAGTTAATAGCCCCTAATAATTCTTTTAAATCAACATCCATTTTATAAGGAAGATTATATTTAACTAAAATATTTTTTATTCTCTCAGCAGTTCCTTCCTTTGTTAAACCTTTTGCTTCACTAACCTTAGTTATTTCATACATACCAATTGCTACAGCTTCACCATGACTATATTTTTCATAATTATAGTGTTGCTCAATTGCATGAGCTAATGTATGACCAAAGTTTAAAAGCATTCTTTCACCTTTATCTTTTTCATCATTTTCTACAACTGCTCTTTTAATATCACAACATCCATGAATAATCTGTTCCATACAATTCATTAAATGTTGATGATTTTCTACTTTTTCTAATAAGTCAAAAAACTTACTATCTTTAATACAACCATATTTAATAACTTCACCCATTCCATCTATAAGAAATCTATTATCTAATGTATTTAATACTTCTGGATCTATTAAGACACATTTAGGATGATAAAAACTTCCTACTAAGTTTTTACCTCTTTCTAAATCTACAGCAACTTTTCCTCCAACACTACTATCAACTTGTGCTAAAAGTGATGTTGGTATTTGAATAAAGTCTACTCCCCTTAAATATGTAGAAGCTACAAATCCAGTTAAGTCTCCAATAACTCCTCCACCTAATGCAATTATTAAATCGCTTCTAGTTAAATTAAAATCTAAAAGTGCATCATATACAGTAGGTAATGTATTAAAGTTTTTAGTCTTTTCCCCTGGTTCTAAAGATAATAACTTAACTTCAAAATCTTTATTCTTTAATGAAGATACAACTTTATCACCATAATACTTATTTACATTATCATCAGTAACTATAAATATTCTTCTACCGTTATAAACCTTACTAACTTCTTCTGCTACTCTATTAATAACTCCATTTTCAATTATTATAGGATAACTTCTTTCCTTTAAATCAACTACTAATTCCATTACATCACCCTTCCATTAGTTAAGAGTTAGTAGTTTTTAGTTAATAGTTAAGGATGAAACTCCTGTAGGAGTTTCTTAATAATATATTTTTTAAATTCAGCTCTGCTTAATTTCTCCCTTGAACTATTAACTCATAACTATTAACTCTTAAATCTTCTTCCTCTTGCTGTTTTAAATTTCTCTTCCTACAGCAGCTGCTATTAGCTTTAAATCTTCCATCAATTTTGCAAATACATCAGGCTTAATTGATTGCTGACCATCGCATAATGCCTTTTGAGGATCATTGTGTACTTCTATTATAAGGCCATCTGCTCCAACTGCAACAGCTGCTTTAGCAAGTGGTTCAACCATCCACCATTTACCTGCAGAATGACTCGGATCAATAACTACTGGTAAGTGGCTTAATCTTTTAATTGCTGGTACTGCACTTAAATCCAAAGTATTTCTTGTATATGTTTCAAAAGTTCTTATTCCTCTTTCACAAAGAATAACTTTTTCATTACCTCCAGCCATAATGTATTCAGCACTCATTAAAAGTTCTTCTATTGTTGCTGATAAACCTCTCTTTAATAATATAGGCTTATCAATTTTACCTAATTCCTTTAATAAATCAAAGTTTTGCATATTTCTTGCACCAACTTGAATTATATCAGCCTTTTCAACGAATGTATCTATATCATATGGTGACATTAACTCTGTCACAACTGGCAAGCCAGTTTTAGCCTTTGCTTCATTTAATAAATCTAATCCTTCATATTTTAATCCTTGGAAGCTATATGGTGAAGTTCTTGGTTTAAATGCTCCACCTCTTAAGAAACCAGCTCCATATTTTTTAACTTCTTCTGCTACTAATTTAATTTGCTCCTTACTTTCAACAGAACAAGGTCCAGCTATAACTGCAATTTTATTTCCACCTATTGTATGTCCATTAACATCAATTACTGTATTTTCTGGATGGAATAATCTATTTGCCTTTTTGAAAGGTTCTTGGACTTTCATTACTCTTTCAACATTTGGATTTGCTTCAATGTATGAAGGGTCTATTTTAGTTGTATCCCCAACTAGCCCTAAAATACTCATTTCCGTTCCTGTAACAGGATTAACAGTAACCCCTAAAGATTCTAACTCTCCTGTTAATTTTTTAATTGCTTCATTGCTTGTTTTTGGTTTTAAAATTACTACCATTTAAATTGCCCCCTTTAAATTACTTATGAGTTAGTAGTTTTAAGTGAGTAGTTTTACTCTCTTATATACTATTCTACTTAATAGTTTATATATGAAACACCTTCTCCCTTTATGTCGAATGTGTAACTTCAACTTGCCAAATTGGAAATTTGGAGTTTCAGTTATGAAACACCTTCTCCCTTTATGTCGAATGTGTAACTTCAACTTGCCAAATTGAAAATTTGGAGTTTCAGTTATGAAACACCTTCTCCCTTTTGGTCGAATGTGTAACTTCAACTTGCCAAATTGGAAATTTGGAGTTTCAGTTATAAAAAAAGAGAACTCTTAATGAGTTCTCTTAATAAACTATACTTTAAATACACTTTTAAATATTAAGATATATAAAAAGTTTCACTAAATACTCATTAGAAAAGATTTATTCATATTTTTGCAAAAGAAATAGCCAGCGCTAAAATAAAAGCCCCAGAATATAAAGTAAAAAAAGCTATAAAATTTTGCAGTTAAATTCTTTTCTAATCCTTTCATAATATATACCTCTTAATTCTAATTCTTTAATAATCAAATTACTTTTCTATAGTTTAACCATTTTTAACCACTTTGTCAATCTTTTTACATTTAACAATATGTTTTTTATCTGCTTTATAAAATGGGTGCTAATAATCTTATTAATGATTCTTTTATTTTTAAATTTTTTGATCTTTTATCATATTCTTCTTTGATTACTAATTTAGATTTTTCCTGATCATCTAAAAATATTTTTTCTTGCTCTTTTGCTACTTTCTCATTATAAATAAATGCATTTACTTCAAAATTTAATTTAAAGCTTCTTATATCTAAATTAGCTGTACCAATACTACATACCTGGCCGTCAGCAACTATTGTTTTAGAGTGAATAAATCCATTACCATACCTATATATTTTTATTCCATATTCAATTAATAATCCTATATTGGCACTAAGCATCCACTCCATAAAGAAATGATCCGGCTCTCCTGGCACTATTATTCTTACATCAACACCTGATAATGCTGATATTTTTAATGCCTCTAGCATAGGGCTATCTGGTACTAAATATGGTGTTTGAATATAAACATAATTTTTAGCACTATTAATAATTTTCATATAAGAATTTTTAATGTACTCCTCCATATGATCGGGCCCTGATGATACAATTTGAATACCTACATCTCCAACCTTCTCTGGAGTTGGAAAATACATAAACATATTTCCCATATTCTCATCTGCAGCATAATCCCAGTCTAAAATAAAACGTTTATTAAGTTCATTAACAGCTTCACCTCTTATTCTGATATGAGTATCTCTCCAGAACTTAAACTGTTTTCCCTTATTTACGTATTCGTTTCCTACATTAAATCCCCCTACATAACCTACTTTTCCATCTATTACAGCTATCTTTCTATGATTTCTGTAGTTTATACGTGTATTTATATGCGGTAAAATTCCCGGAAAAAATACAGCCATCTTTATTCCATAGGACTCAATTTCTTTAATAATATTTTTTGTAATTGCTTTTGAACCCATTCCATCTATAAGAAGTCTTATCTCCAAACCATCTTCAGCTTTTTTTCTTAATTCATTTACTAATGCCTTACCTAATTCATCATATCTAAAAATATAGTATTCTATATGTATAAAACACTTTGCATTTCTTATATCTTCAAATAAATCTTTAAATTTATCCTCACCATTAATATAAGTTTTTACTTCATTACCAACTGTATAAATTGCTCCAGAATGATTGTAATTCATTAATATTAAGTCTTCATAATTTTCATTTACTTCACTATCACTGCTAAAGTTAGACAATTCATGAGTTCCCCTTAATTTATATCTTTTTATTTTGTCTGCAAGTTTTTTTTCTCTAAATATTTTCTGCCTACTTAGATTTTGACCTAATAATAAATATAAAATTAACCCTACTCCTGGAAGTGCAATTAAAATTACTAACCATGCCCATGTAGTTGTAGGCTCTTTTCTCTCTATAAATATTAACGATAATGCCGATATTAAATTTAGTAAGAAAAACATTATTAATAATATTATATATGCCATAAAAAAACCTTCCTATATTTTTATTATTTCTTACCATTATACATCAGTTTAATTAAATTGCGAAATAATTTAGTTAGTGGATAGTCAATAACAAATTTCAAATTTCAAGTGACAAGTTTAGGAAAAAAGTCTCCTTAAGAAAACTTTTAAAAATATATTTTAGAAGCTTACCAAGAAGCTTTCACATAAACTTGCTACTTATTACTCGCTAAACTTGAAATTAAAAATAACCATGCCGATTGGCATGGTTATTTTTAATCTTATGAGAAGTATCTGTTTAATAATCCTTCGAAAGCTTTTCCGTGTCTAGCTTCATCTTTGCACATTTCATGAACTGTGTCATGAA
>NZ_CBYM010000048.1 GCF_000577815.1 Clostridium saudiense
GAAAAATTCTGTTTGGGGGAAATGATGAAAAGATTATTAATTATAAAAACTTTAATAGCTGGTATTATAATAATGCTTATTTATACTATTATTTTTAAAACAAATTTGATATTTTCAGAAGCTGAGATTTCAGCTTTTCTTACTTATATGAAAGAAAGAAATAATTTCTTAGGTGCTAGTAATTTTTTTATTTGGATTGTAATTATATCAGCATTAGTTATTACTGCTTTAAATAAAATGAGCAAAGTAAATAAAAAGAACTAAATATGTTGATTTATATACTAAAATTAAATAAAGCAATTTAAATATTTAATAAATTTATAAACAAATTTTACATTTTTACTTCTCTTAGCCCCAAAATAATATTATAATAGAGGAAATAATTAATTTATTTTACATTTATAGTAATATCTAGTCATAATACATATAAAGTAAATTTATATGTATTGGGGATTTTAAAATATATGACTATTTACTTTTATAAGATGACTAGTATTAAATTATTACTTTTAAAGGGGGCAAAGTTTATGAAAACTTCAAAACTAAAAAAAATATTTTCATTAATTCTAGCGATGACGCTGAGTACTACATTGTTTATAGGGTGTAGTGGAAATGAAAAATCAAAAACTGACGGAAATACTATAACTAATGAGGTGAAACAAGAAATTGTTTATAATTTAGGTTCCGATCCTCAAACAATTGATCCTTTGTTAAATACGGCCATTGATGGATCTAATGTTATTGTTAATGCATTTGAATGTTTAATGGTGTTAAATGAAAACAATGAGGCTGTTCCTGGTGCTGCAGAAAGCTATGAAGTATCTGATGATGGATTGGTTTATACGTTCAAACTTAGAAAAGATGGAAAATGGTCAGATGGTGAACCTGTTACTGCTAATGATTTCTATTATGCATGGATGAGAGGTCTAAATAAAGAAACAGCGGCTGAATACTGTTATCAATTCTTTTATATTAAAAATGGAGAAAAGTATTACAATGGTGAAGCAACAGCTGATGAGGTTGGATTAAAGGTTTTAGATGATTATACATTAGAAATTACCTTAGAAGCTCCAACAGCTTATTATCCACAATTATTAGCACATCAAACTTATTCTCCAGTAAGAGAAGATATAGTTACAGCTAATCCAGATACATGGGCTACTAGTCCTGATACTTATATTGGAAATGGTCCATTTAAATTAGTTCGATGGGATATGAAAGATCAATTAGTCTTTGAAAAGAATGATAATTATTGGGATGCAGATAATGTAAAATTAGAAAAGATAACATATAAATTAGTAACAGATGAAACTACAGCTTATTCGGAGCTTAAAGCAGGTAATTTTGATGTTGTTAACTCTGTTCCAACTAATGAAATTGAGCCTGGTAAAAATGATGGGTTAGTGAAAATATTCCCTAAGCTTGGAACATACTTTTTTGCTATAAACGTAGGTAAACAAGATAGTATGTCAGAGAACGTTAAAAACGCACTAAGTAACAAATTAGTTAGACAAGCTCTTGCATTAGCAATTGATAGACAAGAAATAATAGATAATGTTGGTAAAGCAGATCAAGTAGCAGCTTACAGCTTTGTTCCTCTTGGTATTACAACATCAGATGGTAATGAATTCTCAAGTAAGGAATATTATGATCCCTCTGATATGGATGGAAATATTGAAAAAGCAAAAGAATTATTGAAGGAAGCTGGTTATGAAAATGGTGAAGGTTTACCAACCATTGAATTAATGTACAATACTGAAGGTGCTCATAAAGATGTATGTCAGATAGTTCAAGAAAATTTAGCTAAGATTGGAGTTAATGTAGAGTTAACAAATCAAGAATGGGCTGTATTTTTAAGTACAAGACAAAATGGAGAGTATCAAATTGCTAGACACGGCTGGATAGGTGATTATAGTGATCCTATGACATTCCTAGATATGTGGGTAACAGGCGGAGGAAATAATGATTGTGGATTTAGTAATTCTGAATATGACTCTCTTATTGCAGAAGCAAAAGTAGAAACTGATACTAAAAAAAGAGAAGAGTTATTAAGGCAGGCTGAAGATATATTAATGGATGAAATGCCAGTTATACCAGTATATTTTTATACAACTGTTATGGCATGGAATGATGACGTAGAAGGAGTACTTGTTACAGCACTGGGAAAAGTATATTTCAAAAATGCATATAAAATAGCTAAATAATAAATGGAAAAAACTCACTGAAATTGAAGAGCCCCGTTAAGTAGACAGGGGCTTATTCAACCCTAAAAGGTTCAGTGAGTTTTTTTATTTACAACAATCAATAAACTTTCTAAATAATTTAAGAGTAATTTCGTCATTAGAAGCCATCATTTCTGGATGCCACTGTATACCTATTACTATTTTTTCATCTACTAATTCTATTGCTTCAATAATTCCATCTGGAGATACTGCTGTAGTTTTAAAATTAGGAGCTATTCGCTTAACAGATTGATGATGAGCACTATTAACTAGATAGTTACTTCCAAATATATCGTATATAAAGCTATTTTTTTCAATGAAAATAGGATGACATCTTTCTGATAAATGACTATCTTGTTTATGAAGAATTTGAGTTTCTGTTGCATAAGATATATCTTGATAAAGTGTACCACCAAAGGCAACATTAATAACTTGACATCCCCTACATATTCCTAAAATAGGTATATCCATCTCAAATGCCTTTTTAACTAAGCTTATATGATACCAATCAACTAATGAGTTAGTATTTCCAAGTAAAGGCTTAGGAAGTTCTTCGTAAGATAAAGGATTAATATCTATGCCACCTGGTAATAATAATCCATCACAACATGATAATTGTTCTTGTATTATATTAATATCATTAATTAATGGCAAAATTATAGGTATTCCACCTGCATTAAATATAGCATTAGGATAATTGTTATTCACTTTTGTATAATAATCCCCGGCAAATTCAACTCTAAAATCTTTAGTTAATCCACCCGCAATTGCGATCTTAGGTATTTTCATATGGATAGCCCCCTCAATATCAAATATATAATATATATTATAATTCAAAAAAATCTCATAATAAAGTAAAATATGTAAAATAAAGACTAAAGTTAATAGACAAAATTATTTTATAAATGTATAATGTAAAAAAAGTAATAATTTATATTGTATTGCAAATATATAAAAGGGGGATTAATGTGATTAATTTAAGTATTCTTGAGGAGTTATCAAATTCATTCGGACCATCTGGTTTTGAAGATGATGTTACTAAAATAATTCAAAAACATTGTAGAGAAATGGATGTTAATATAGATGCTATGAATAATGTTTATGTTGAATTAAAGAATAACAACAAAAAAAGACCTGTTATAATGTTAGATGCACATACTGATGAAGTAGGTTTTATGGTACAAGCTATTAATGAAAATGGACTATTAAGTATAGTACAATTAGGTGGATGGCATATAACTAATATTCCTGCACATACTGTATATATAAAAAATAGAGATGGTAAACTTATTAAAGGAATTACAACTTCTAAACCTGTACATTTTATGACAGCATCAGAAAGAGCTAATAATACTTTAGAAATTGAAGATATTTACGTAGATGTAGGTGCAACTAGTAAAGATGAAGTAGTAAATACTTTTAATATACGAGTTGGAGATCCAATTGCACCTAAAGTAGAATTCGATTATAACAAAGAATTAGAAGTATGTTATGGAAAAGCTTTTGATAATAGAGTCGGTTGTTTTTGCATAATTGAAACATTAAAGCTTCTTTCACGAGAAAAAGACTTAGGTTTTGATATAATTGGTGCCTTTGCAGCACAAGAAGAAGTTGGCACTAGGGGAGCTCAAATAACTTCACAAGTAGTAAAGCCTGACTTAGCTATCGTATTTGAAGGATCTCCTGCTGATGACTTATATTATTCTAAAGGAATAGCTCAAAGTGTATTAAAAAATGGAACACAAATACGAAATCTAGATCAAGGATATATTGGTAATCATAAATTCATCAGGTATGCAGAAGACATAGCCGAAGAAAAACATATTAAATTTCAAAATGCAGTAAGAAGGGGTGGATCAACAAATGCAGCTAAAATAAGTTTATTTAATAAAGCTGTACCTGTTTTAGTATTAGGGATCCCTTCACGTTATGTCCATAGTCATTATAATTTTTGTGCTAAAGCCGATATAGAAGCAACAGTAAAGCTTGCATATGAAATAATAGTAAGCTTAAAAGATAATATAAATAAAATATTATAATAATTTATAGTCTACAATTTGCTAATAATTTATAACAAATTGTAGATTTTTTTAATTCAAAGATAAATAATATGGATTGGAATGTTTTTCTATAATGGTATAAATATTGGAATTTGTCTGCGAATAGTAAATTATTAGAAATTTATTATTTTTATAATTTTACTACTAAAATAATGTATAAATATTCCTAGATTAATTTCTGAAAGCGTGTAAACAAGCCCTTGGAAACGTTAACTAACTAAAATGAAAATATTATTAAATTGATTAAAACCTTAGAAAAAAGTTAAGAATATATTAAAAAAATATAACTTATATTAACGATATGTTTTGACAAAGTAAAAAAAGCAAGTATAATTAAATTATGAATTAACAATAAATAATTAAATAGTTAATACTTGGTATTTAAATTATGACTAATTAAATCAATATATTTATAATTATACAAAAAGTTTGCTATTAGTTTTTAATTGATATAATTCATAATTCTAATAGGATAAATTGCTTAAAGCAGTTTATATATATTACAAAGGGGGCAAATTTAAGATGAAAAGTTCAAAACTAAAAAAACTATGTGCTGTTATAATGGCAGCAACAATTAGTACAACCTTATTCATTGGCTGTGGAAGCTCAAATGATGGTAGTACTTCAAGCAAAGGTAATAGTAATGCCAGTGATACAGTTAAACAGGAATTAGTATTTAATTTAGGAGCTGATCCAGAAACAATCGATCCTACAATTAATACTGCTTCAGAAGCATCAACAGTTATTCTTAATGCTTTTGAATGTATTATGACACTTGATGAAAATGATAATGCAGTTGAAGGTGCAGCAGAAAGTGTTGAAGTATCAGATGATGGTTTAGTATATACTATTAAGTTAAGAAAAGATGGTAAATGGTCAGATGGGGAACCAGTTGTAGCTGATAACTTTAAGTACTCTTGGGTAAGAGCGCTTACTAAGGAAAATGCTGCAGAATATGCTTATCAATTATATTATATTAAAAATGCTGAAAAATACTATAATGGTGAAGCAACTGCTGATGAATTAGGAATTAATGTTATTGATGATTATACTTTAGAAGTAACTTTAGAAGCTCCAACAACATACTTCCCTCAATTATTAGCATTTCCAACATATGCTCCATTAAGAGAAGATATTGTTAGTGCTGATCCAGAAGGATGGGCTACAAAACCTGAAACTTATGTAACTAATGGTGCATTTAAATTAGTTCAATGGGATATGAAAGATCAATTAGTATTCGAAAAAAATGAAAATTATTGGAATAAGGATAGTATTAAATTAGATAAATTAACTTTTAAACTTGTAACTGATGACACTACAGCATACTCAGAATTACAAGCAGGAAACTTTGATGTTGTTAACTCTGTTCCAACAAATGAAATTGAACCTGGTCAAGAAGCTGGTTTAGTTCATGTTTCACCTAAATTAGGAACATATTATTTTGGTATTAACGTTGGTAAGCAAGATGATATGGCGGAAGATGTAAAAACAGCATTAAGTAATAAATTAGTAAGACAAGCTATTAATTTAGCAATTGACAGACAAGAAATTATTGATAATGTTGGTAAAGCTGAACAAGTTGCAGCTTATAGCTTTGTACCAGAAGGTATCTATAATCCAGATGGTACTGAATTCGCAGATAAAGAATATTATGATCCTTCTGACATGGATGGAAATATAGAAAAAGCTAAAGAATTATTAAAAGAAGCTGGCTATGAAAATGGTGAAGGTCTTCCTACAATAGAATTAATGTATAACTCAGAAGGTGCTCATAAAGATATCTGCCAAATACTTCAAGAAAACCTAGCTAAGATTGGTATCAATATTGAATTAGCTAACCAAGAATGGGCTGTATTCTTAAATACTAGACAACAAGGTGGATATGAAATTGCAAGACAAGGTTGGATAGGTGATTATAGTGATCCAATGACATTCTTAGATTTATTTGTAACTGGTGGTGGTAACAATGATTCAGGTTACAGCAATCCAGAATACGATGCTTTAATTGCTGCAGCAAAAGTAGAAACAGATCCAGATAAGAGAAAAGAACAATTAAGAGAAGCAGAAGATATCTTAATGGATGATATGCCTATACTTCCAATTTACTACTATACAACTGTTATGGGTTGGAATGAAAATGTTAAGGGTATCCAAGTTTCTGTATTAGGTACAGTTTACTTACAAGGTGCATACAAAGAATAATTAATAAAAAGATGATTTCTATTTGAAATCATCTTTTTTCATTGTTTTTCTAACTTCTTTAGGTGTACAATTGAATTTCATCTTAAATGTTTTATAAAATAATTTAGTATTTGTAAATCCGTGTGTTTCTAATATATCACAAAGTGGATTATTAGTATTAATTAAATCCTTATATATGTGTGCAAGTCGTATTTCATTTAAATATTCTAAAAATGTTTGTCCCATATATTGCTTAAATTTTCTACAAAAATATTCTGGTTGCAAGTGTGCAACATTAGCTATTTCTTGAATAGAAATAGCTTTATTATAGTTTAGTTTAGTGTATTCTAATATAGGTTCAAATCTTGAAAGTGATGAGCTGCTATGTTGTATTTGCTTAGAACCAAGAGTTGTTCTAAAATTTGTATATAGTTCATAAAGCAGTTCAAATACTAAACTTGTAAATTTTAATCTACCAGCATCTGAAGGTGACTTTTCTATTGATTCCATTTCTTTCAATATATATTTTAAGTTATTAGCTTTCTTTAAATATTCTTCATTCTTTGTATTTGAATAAACATCAAAATAAAAGTTTTTATAGTTTGGAATATATTTATTTAATAAAGCAGTTGGAATTTGAATCATAATAGATGTATTTCCCTCAATTGAATGAGTTGAATGAACAACCCCTGAGTTAATTAATATGCAGTCATCTTCTTTTAAATTATATTTATATTCACCAATATCTAATTGTAATGTTCCAGATGTAAGATATATTATTTCAATGGAATTATGCCAATGACTTGATACATATCGTCCTTCATCATTAAACAATTCAATATAAACATCTAAATTTTCTGTAGGTTGTATAATTTCATGAGTAAATCCTTTTATAGCCATAGTTATAACCTCCCTTTATTAAATTATATGTTAATATTCTTATTAATTCAATTTATAAAAAAGATAATATTGACTAATAAATTAGACAATAATGATACTTTTATAACACAATGTAAAAGTATACAATATAAGCATACCAAGTGAAAAACATTATTTTATTCATTGGTTGAATAATATATGATATTATAAATAAATCAATATAGACATATTATTGATTGTAATATGAGGGGGAATACTTATGTATATAAATGGAGTTAATTTAGGAAATTGGTTAGTATTAGAAAAGTGGATGAGTCCAACATTATTTTATGGAACAGATGCAGAAGATGAGTATTATCTTCCAAGAAGTTTACCTCAAGATGTATATGAATCTAGAATAAAAATTCATCGTAGCGAGTATATAACTGAAAGAGATTTTGCCACTATAAAATCTTTTGGACTTAATGCAGTTCGTATTCCAGTTCCTTATTTTATTTTTGGTGATTGTAAACCTTTTATAGGGTGTATAGAAGAGTTAGACAAGGCTTTTAATTGGGCTGAAAAGTATGAATTAAGTATTCTAATCGATTTGCATACTGTTCCAGGTAGCCAAAATGGGTTTGACAATGGTGGGATATCAGGAGTATGTAAGTGGGCCAAACAACCTGAAAGTGTTCAATTTACCTTGAGCTTATTAGAAAGGTTAGCAGAAAGATACGGAAAAAGAAAAGGTCTTTATGGAATACAAATATTAAACGAGCCTATAACAGAAAAGATGTGGGATTTATTTGATATCCAAAATAGGTATAAGCCAGTTGATGAAGAAATGGCTAAAGGAAGTGGTCCTATTTCATTAAAGTTTTTACGTAGTTTTTATATTGATGCTTATAGGGTTATGCGTAAGCATATGCCAGAAGATAAAGCTGTAGTATTTCATGATGGTTTCGATTTAAAATCATGGAAAGATTTTATGAGAGAAGAAGAGTTTAAAAATGTTGTTTTAGATACACATCAATACTTAATGGTTGCAGAAGCTAACGGTTGTGAAAAAAATCTTGAAGCTTATGTGAAATATATTCAAGAAAATTTTGAAAAAGATGTTGAAGAAATGCAGAAATATTTCCCAGTAATTTGTGGAGAGTGGAGTTTATTTAATTCTTATGGTACAGGAGTAGATACCAAAGGAGGACAATCTCCATTAAATGGTGTAGAAGCAAATACGGAAATTCTTTCTTCTGATGAAAAGAAAGAATTATATAGTACTATTGCTAAAGCTCAATTAAATGCCTGGAAAAAAGGAAGTGGACATTTTTATTGGAATTATAAATTACTTTTAGATACAGTTAATGAACCAGGATGGATTGGTTGGGATAGTTGGGACTTAGGAAAATGTGTAGCACAAGATTGGTATCCTATTGAAAAAAATTAGACATTATAAAGTACTGACATTATATAAAGCAATTAATGTTAGTACAAGATAAATTATGAACTATAAAAAAAATTATATTAATAAAAGGAGAAATAATATGATTAGAAATCCTATTTTGCCTGGATTTAATCCAGATCCATGTATTTGTAGAAAAGGTGATGATTATTATATGGCTGTCTCTTCTTTTGAGTGGTTTCCAGGAATTCCTGTATATCATTCGAAAGATTTAAAAAATTGGGAGCTATTAACTCATGTTTTAACAAATGATACAGCTGTAGATTTGAAAAAATTACCTTCAGCAAAGGGGATTTGGGCCCCTTGCTTAACTTATTGTGAAAAAGAAGATTTATTTTATGTAGTGTATGGAGTGATGAATTCCATGAATGCTAGGTATTTTGATGTTGATAATTTTGTAATAACATCAAAAAATATAGAAGGTCCTTGGAGTGAACCTGTATATATACATTCATCAGGGTTTGATGCATCAATTTTACATGATGATGATGGTAGAAAATATATAGTTTCATTAGAATGGGAAACTAGAGAAGGATACGAAAAACCAGGTGCAATTTGTATGGTTGAATATTGCCCTGAAAAGAAAGAAATTATAGGATATCCAAAACGAATTTGGAGTGGTGGAACTAATAGAGGATGTATTGAAGCTCCACACTTAACAAAACGTGGAGAGTATTATTATATAATGTGCGCTGAAGGTGGGACAGGCTATGGACACAGTGTTACTATGGGAAGATCAAAAAATGTCTGGGGCCCATATGAAGGTGATCCTACTAACCCAATAGTAACATCAATACCAGGGGATTTTTATGAAAGACATGATCCGGATCATTTAAAACCCAAATACTATAATCCAGAATCTATTTTACAAAAATCTGGTCATGGTAGCTATGTTGAGACACAGTTAGGTGAAGTATATTTAGTTCATCTTACAGCAAGACCATTTGTTCCAGAGTTAAGATGTACTCTAGGACGTGAAACAGCTATTCAGAAGATGATTTGGACAGATGATGGGTGGTTAAGAATGGCTGATGGCTCTAATTTAGCAAAAGAGTTTATTGAAGAAAGTAAACTTCCAGAATATAAATTACCCCAAATTCCTAGCTTTGATGATTTTGATAGCGGGGAACTTGGAATACAATATTATTCACCAAGAATTATGCCAACTTCATTTGCAGATGTAAAATCTAGACCAGGTTATGTTAGAATAAGGGGACAAGAATCTAGATGCTCCTTAAATAAAGTTAGTATATTAGCTAGAAAGTTAACTTCTGTATATGCAACTATAACAACAAAGATGGAATTTAAGCCTGAAGTACATCAACATAGTGCTGGATTAATAATGTATTATGATAATATGAATTACATTTATTTAAGAAAATATTATAGTGATACTTTAAATAGTAGTGCTATTTCAATAATTCATTTAGAAAATGGTGAAAAGACAGAGTTTATTAATACTAGAGTAAAAGTAGATGATTCTCCTATTTATTTTAGATTAAAAATTAATGGAAGAAGTTCATACTTTGAATGGTCTTATAATGGTGAAAATTACGAAAGAATAGGTAAAGTATTTGATACAACTAAATTCTCTGATGAGTATTGTAAATATGGTGAATTTACAGGTACATTTGTAGGAATTACTTGTGCAGATAGAGTTCTTCATAAACATTATGCAGATTTTGATTTCTTTGATTATAAAGCTGATGAATCAAAAAATGTAGAGTAAAATATATAAAAGGTAGGTTTGAGAGTTATGCAAGGAGTAATGGAAAATAAAAAATCAACAAACAAAGGGTTATCAATATTTGAGCGTTTTGCATATGGATGCGGAGATTTTGGTTGTAATATAATTTATACTGCAATGTCAGTGTTTTTATTAAAATACTATGTAGATTATGCTGGCGTAAGTGCTGCAGCAGTTGGTACAATAATGTTAATATCTAGATTATTTGATGGTGTAAGTGATCTTATAATGGGAATCATAGTTGATAGAACTAAATCAAAACATGGTAAAGCAAGGCCTTGGATTTTAAGAATGGCAATACCATTTGCTGTATCAGGAATATTATTATTTGCTGTTCCAACTTCATGGGGAACTGCTGCAAAGCTTGTTTACGTATTCATAACTTATAATTTAGTATCTACTGTAATATATACAGCAATAAACGTACCATATTCAACATTAAATGCTTTAATGACACAAAATCCTTATGAAAGATCAGTTTTAAGTGTTTATAGAAATTTATTAGCAACAGCTGGTACTTTAATAATAAACTCTTGTACATTAAGATTGATTACCTTTTTTGGTAACAATGCAAGTGCTTGGACTAAAACATTTGTATTATTAGGAGCTTTATCTTTAATAGCATTCCTTATAACTTTTTATGGAACTAAAGAAAGAGTAGTTGCAGCAAATGCTGAAAAAGCTAATGAAATTCCAATAAAAGAAGGATTTAAGGCCTTATTTAAGAATAAATACTGGATACAAGTTACATTAATCCTTTTACTTTTATTTATTGGTATGGCTTTAACTTATGGTTCAACAACATTCTATACAGAATTTATATTAGGTGATATTTACTTAGCTGATACTATTAACTCAGTTATGAATATTTCTCAAATAATTTGCATGTTCTTAATTGCTGGCTTTGTTAAAAAATTAGGAAAGAGAAATGTAATGGCAATTGGTTTCATTATAACAATACTAGGAACAATAATGATTGCTATTCCTGGAATTGGTTATGCTACAGTTATGATTTCAAGCATAATTCGTGGTATTGGTAATGCTTGTTCTGGTGCTACTATGTGGGCTATGTTATCTGATACAATTGAGTATGGAGAATGGAAAACAGGATATAGAACAGAAGGATTAGCTAATAGTGCTGCAAGCTTTGGATATAAGGTTGGTAATGGACTTGGTTCAGCAGTACTAGGATGGATACTTGCAATTGGTGGATATATGGCTCAATCAGCAACACAGTCCTCTTCAGCAATTTTTTCAATTCGATTAGTATATGTAATAGTTCCAATAGTAATTTATGCTTTAGTACTAATTATCTTAAAATTCTATAATTTAGATAAAGAATTCGATGAAATAGTGTCTGATTTAAAATCTAGAGCAGAAAATAAATAATATAAAAGTAATCATACCAAAAGGGCTCTTTGAACTGATTTATGCAAAATAAATAAGCAGTTCATTGAAGCCCTTTTTTAAATATTTAAAAGTAAAATATGTATTTATTTAAGAATACTAGTTAATTTCCAAATCCTAAATTAGTATTATTAAATAATTAGTGATTAAATTTTACTTAAATTTAACATTGGTTATCATTGACGATATTACCAAATTATAGTGCTATAAAGATGAAAAAATATAAATTTTAGCAAAAAGGGAATGAAATATGATAAGTTTAATGATTATTTGCTCATTAGTTTTATTAATCTGTATAACATCTACAAAAATATTATATAAATTTGGAGTTCCTATACTTTTAATATTTATAGTACTAGGAATGCTTTTTGGTTCAGATGGAATTGTAGGTATATACTTTGATAATTATGAACTTGCAAGTGATATATGTTCTATAGCATTAATATTTATTATGTTCTATGGTGGATTCGGTACTAATTGGAAGATGGCCAAGCCTATAGCAGTTCAATCAATACTTATGTCATCATTAGGTGTTGTTATAACTGCTGGTTTAACTGGATTATTTTCTTCAATAGTTTTTAAAACCTCCTTATTAGAGGGTTTACTAATAGGATCTGTAATTGCATCCACAGATGCAGCTGCTGTCTTTGCAATATTACGTTCACAAAAGTTGAATTTAAAGGGATCAATAGCTTCTATATTAGAAATAGAAAGTGGTAGCAATGATCCTTTTGCATATATGCTTACAATTATTATTTTAGGATTAATGTCAAATCAAGGATATGGATCAATAGTTCCAATGCTATTAAATCAAATCATCGTAGGAATTCTAGCTTCAATAGTATTGGCAAAACTATCAGTTTATTTATTAAGAAATGTAATGTTTGAGATAGAAGGTTTTTATCCTATTTTCATTACTGCAATAGCTATACTCGCTTATTCATTAAGTGAATATTTTGGTGGTAATGGATACCTAAGTGTTTATATAACAGGTATAATAATTGGAAATAGTAAAATACCTCATAAAAAGAGTATTTTCCAATTCTTTGATGGAGTATCATGGTTAATGCAAATTTTATTATTCTTCTTACTTGGATTATTAGCATTTCCATCACAAATGCCATCAGTTATGTTTAAAGGAATATCAATATCAATATTTATGATTTTAATAGCAAGACCTATTGCAACATTCAGCATATTAAGCTGGTTTAAAGTTCCTATTAAAGAGCAACTTTTTATATCATGGGTAGGAATAAGAGGTGCAGCATCAATTGTTTTTGCAATATTTGCTGTAACATATGATGTTCATATAAATTAGGATATATTTCACATAATATTCTTTATAGATTATTTTCAGTATCAGTTCAAGGGACACTTATTCCAAAGGTGGCAAGAAAGCTTGACTTAATAGATGATGATCAATCTGTTTTAAAAACTTTTAACGACTATAAGGAAAATAAAAGTACTAAATTGATAGAATTCACAATTAGTGAAAATAGTCCTATTGCAAATAAAAGTATTATGGACTCAAATATTCCTGAAGATATACTAGTTGTTATGATAAAACGTAAAGGCGATGTATTAGTTCCTAATGGATCAACAGTAATTTTACCCGGAGATACTTTAGTCCTATCAGGTAATACTCTTGCCAATTTTGAATATTATAAAGAAGGAAAAAGTACAAATTTAGTAGAGATTTCTGTAAATAGTGATAGTAGTATTGCTAATAAATCAATAAAAGATTCAAATATAAATAAAGATATATTAATAGTTATGATTAAGCGAAATGATAAAGTAATAGTACTAAATGGTAATACAGTAATAAAGCCTAAAGATATACTTGTTGTAACTGCTAATGATTTCGAAGAGGTTGAATCTTTAGTAATAGCGTAAATAGCATAAATAATAGAAAAAAAATAAAGTGCTATCATCATAATATTGATGATAGTATTTTATTTTTTTAACACGAAAATTATTTTCGCACAATCAATTATTTACAAAATTAATTTTTGTTGTTATATTTTAATTAATGGAGTTATCTATAGAAAGGAGGACATACCATGAAAAAAAATAAATCTGTAATTGACATAATTTTTGCTGAATATAATAACTTTTATGAAGCTGAAAAGAAAATAGCTGATTATATTGTTAACAATACGCAAAAAGTAATTGATATGACAATCTCAGAATTAGCAGAATCTGCTGGAGCAAGTGATGCAACAGTTACGAGGTTTTGTAAGAAATGTCATATGAAAGGATTTCATCATTTAAAAATAACTTTAGCAAGAGAACTTGTTGAATCTAAAAAAGATGATGTGAAAATTTCAGGTGATGTAAGTGAAAGTAATATAAAAGAATCATTAAGTAATATATTAGCTAATAAAGTTGAAGAATTAAAACAAACAGTTTCTATGATAGATGAAAAAGAATTAAGTGAAATATTAAATTTAATTAGAAATGCTCGAAATGTACAGTTTGCTGCTGTAGGAAATACAATACCTGTAGCGCTTGATGGATGTTATAAATTCAATCAAATTGGGATACCTTCTGTTACAAATCCAATATGGGAAACGCAAATAGCTTATACATTTAATTTATCAAAAGGTGATGTTGTTATAATAATATCAAATTCAGGATCATCTAAAAGACTAATTGATGTAATTGAAGCTGCAAAAGCTAAGGAGGCTTATATTGTCTCTATTACAAACAGCAATAATTCCCCAATTGCTAAAATTTCAGATTATCATATTAAAACTGCAACACGTGAAAAATTATTTTTGGAAGAATATTATTTTTCGCGAATATCTGCCATGACTGTAATAGAAATATTATATTTATTCTTAACAGTAGGAAAACCTGATGTTTACAAAAATTTAAGTAAACATGAGCAATCTATTGCAGATAGTAAAATTTAATTATAGGAGTGAAATTAATGAAGAAAAGATGTGCAAATGAAGCATTGAGATATATTAAAGACAATACCATTATAGGTTTAGGTGGTGGAAGTACTATTTCATACCTTATATCTTTTATAAAAGAAGCAGGTTTAAATATTGAAGTAGTAACACCATCTTTTAAAACCGCTAGTCTTTGTATAGAAAATGGATTAAAAGTTCTTCCAACATGGTCAGTTAATAAAATATCTGTTGCATTTGATGGTTGTGATGAAGTAGATGAAAATCTTATAGCTTTAAAAAGTGGTGGCGGAATACATACAAAGGAAAAAATAATTGCAACTATGGCAGATGATTATATTTTACTTGTAGATGAAAGTAAGGTTGTAAAAAGATTAGAGTTTAAATATCCAATTGTATTAGAAATTCTTCCAGAAAGTAAGGCTCTTGTTGAAAAGGAAGTTAAAAACTTAGGAGGAATACCTAAAATGAGAACAAGCCCTTCAAAAGATGGTATTACTATAAGTGATAATGGTTTATATTTGATGGATGTTGAGTTTAATAAAGATGATATAAAAGATATTTCATTGCTAAATGATAATTTAAAAAAGATAGTTGGAGTTTTAGATACCTCTTTATTTTATAATATAGCAACAAAAGCTATTGTTGCAAGTGAAGATAAAGTAAGATTAATAGAAGTTGAAAGGTAGGTTATGTAAAATGATAAAAAATTTTAAAGTATTAAGTAATGGTGTAAATATGCCATCTATAGGATTTGGAACATATAAATCTGGAAGTGATGAAGAAACAGCTAAAATTGTTAAGTACGCATTAGAAGCTGGATATAGACAAATAGATACTGCTTCATTTTATGGAAATGAAGTTGGAATTGGTAATGGTATAAAAGAAAGTGGAATTAAAAGGGAAGACTTATTTTTAGTTACCAAACTTTGGAATGATGATCATGGATATGATAAAACAATCGAAGCATTTAACAAATCTTTAGAAAGATTACAAGTTGATTATTTAGATTTATATCTAATTCATTGGCCAAATAAACTAAATTCTGAAACATGGAAGGCCTTTGAGTATCTTTATAAAATAGGTAAAGTGAAAACTATAGGAGTATGTAATTTCAAGATAGGACATTTAGAGGAATTAAAGAAAACTGCTGAAATAATGCCTATGGTAAATCAAGTAGAAGTACATCCTCAAAGTTCTAAAAATGATATGCTAAGATACTGTGAGGAAAATAATATTCAACTTGTTGCTTGGAGCCCAATTATGAGAGGGAAGTTATTTACTAATGAGTTAATGTTAAAATTAGCAGAAAAATATAAGAAATCTATAGCACAAATAACATTAAGATGGCATATACAAAGAGGGGTAATTCCTATACCTAAGTCTTCAAATGAAGGAAGAATAAAAGAAAACTTAGATATTTTTGATTTTGAACTTTCTACTGAAGATATGAACGCGATTAATTCATTAGATGAAGGGTATAATGCTTCAATAACAGGAGTACCTGAAAATACAACTTATCTTGATTTCAAATAATTATACCTTACATTAATTACAAATATAAATTTAGAGAACCACAAATAATATAAGTTGA
>NZ_CBYM010000049.1 GCF_000577815.1 Clostridium saudiense
AAACTGCTTTATATACCTAAATAGGTTATAAATCGGTACTATGTAGTACCACCTTTATAAAAAATACCGGTACTATCTAGTACCTATCATGGTACTATTAAAAACCTTATCGGTACTACATAATACCGTATAGGTACTAAATAGTAGCTAACAAAGAACTAAATATAAAAAACTAAAAATAAATAACTATATATAACAACAACTAATAACTGCCGTGGTTGTTATAATGGTATATAGATATTAGTTTATATTGATAGATACATCACTATATGGTATAATGGTAATAGATAAATAAGTATTTAGGAGGAATTAAAATGGCGGTTGTTAACAGAAAGAGAATATGCACTTCAATATCATTTGAACATTATGATAACTTAATGAAAGTATGTGAAGATAATAAACAGAAACAATCAGCAGTTTTAGAAATAGCATTAGATTTATTAAAGAAGGAAATGGAAAATAAAAACTTATCAGATATAATTCAATATATTAATAATAGTAACAAGTAGAAAAAACTTGTTACTATTTTTTTTATTTATTTTTAAAAAGGTATTGAAAGATACATCACTTTATGATAATATAATTACAGAAGGTAAGTGATGTATCTTGTATGATAGATACATAATAAGCGAAGGGGGTATAAAAAATGAGTTTCAATAGTAACTACTTTAAACAAACTAACAACATATTCAATTTAAAATTAAAACCTAATCAATTCACAATATTATCATATCTAATCAGAATGGCTAACGAAGCCGAAAATTGTTACCCTTCAATGAACAACATTTCTGAAATGTGTTGTGTTAGTAAGTCAACAGTAGTAAAAACTATTGAAGAACTTGAACAGATTGGATATATAACAGTAAATATTGATAATACATACAACGTTTATACAATTAACTATGATGTAATTGAAAGCACTAATAACAGACCAGAAAATGTAAAAAAAACTAGAACTAAAAAAGTATCTAGTAAACCAGAAGTAAAAGAAGTTAAGCCGGTTGATAGTAACGGCAATGCTCCAGTAGATGGACAAATACATTTTACAGAAGTTAAAACAATTGAAGAAAGATTAATAGAAGAAACTGGAGTTACAGAAGAAAGAGTTAAACAAGCTATTGAATATGCAGAATTTAAAAATGCAAAAGATGTATTTGCATATGCTAGAGATACAATAAAGAATAATTGGGATATGCCAAAAACAATAGATGAAATTATTAATAGAACAATTAAAACAACTAAATTCGTAGAACATTGTCCAGCTAGAGAAGGTTTAGAAGAAATCTATAATTCATTAGAAAATAAATTATTAGGATGGGATAAACCAGAAACAGTTGAAGAAGAAACAACAGAAGATAACAACGAAATATTAAAATCAATACTTGCAAAAGCAATGTAATAAATAATTGGTTTACTTAGGAGGAATTAAAATGAATAAAGAAAAATTAGAAAAAATTATATGAGTTAATGGAGTTAGAGCAACAGTATTATTAAATTTGAAAAGATACTAATTCTATTAGTAAAGAAATTGAGAAAGTAATAGAAGAATTAAAAACTTTAATTAAAAAATAAAATAAAAAAGGCATATCAAAAGGTACGCCAAACCGCAATCTGATTATAGCATTTGGATATGTCTCAATAAAGGATAAATTAATCTATAGGAACCAGATTCAAAAATAAAATTTAAGTAATAAATATATTTTAAAAGTATGTATTTTTATACTTATTTATACTATATATGTGATATAATGTAAATAAAATGGAGGGTATAAAAGTGTTTACAGAAGTTAAGGAAAAATTAAAAGCATTAGAAATATCACCTATATTTTTTGTAGGTTCTGGTTTATCAAGAAGATATATAAATAGTCCTGATTGGTTGGGTTTACTAAAAGAAAGTATGAAAGATACTGAGGTTAATTTTAAGAAATATCAGCAAAAACATACATTAACTAATCCTATCACTGGTGAAAATTATATAGATTTAGAGAGATTAGCAGAAAAATTAGAAGAAATATATTTTGATGCTTTATCAGAAGATAAATTAGAAGAAGGAAAGACTCAAGGTTATTATTACAGAAAAAGAATTGCTGATATTGTTTCTGGTTATTTGGAGGATAATAAGGAAAAATTATTAAAGAATGAAGAAGTAAAAGAACTAATGAAAACAACACCAGCCGCTATAATAACAACTAATTATGATGAAATGCTTGAAACAATATTTGGAGATGAATATACAGTAAAAGTTGGACAAACATCTTTATTAACAAGTGTAGTTGATGGTGTGGGAGATATATATAAAATACATGGCTCGGTTAGTGACTGTAATAGTATAGTAATAAGCAAAAAAGACTATGATAGATTTTTTGAAAAAGAAGTATATTTAAATTCAAAGATTTTAACATTATTTTTAGAATATCCTATTGTCTTTTTAGGATATAGTATTTCTGATAGGAATGTAAAAAGTATTTTATCTACTATTTTTGATACGTTATCTCATGATAAAGTAGAGGAATTAAAGTCTAGAATGTGGTTTATAACACGTCCTAATGATGGAAAAGATAAAGTAATTACTAAAAGAATTAATCTTAATAATGGTAATTATATAGATATTAAGGCATTTGAATTAAATAATTTTGCGGATTTTTATAAAGCCATAAGTGATATAAGTATAAAAAGGTTACCTATAAGATTTTTAAAATATTTAAAACATAATACGTATCAATTGATTGCTAGTCAAGAATATAATCCAAAACTATTGAATGTTAATATTGAAGATATTAAAGGCATAAAAGATTTTAATGAAGGAAATAACTTCGTTGGTTTGACATTCTCAACAAAGGAAAAGAAAGTATTTAGCAGTGTTTCAGAAATAATTAAAGTATTTATTGAGGGCGATAATAATTATGATGTAATTAGTGTTTTAGGTGTAGTTGATGAAATGTATAATAAACCAATACCGTTCTATAAATTTTTAGTTTCTTTGAATTATAAAGATATTTTATCAGAAGTTATTAAAAGGTTTGGTACTAACTCTAGAATATATAAAAGAATAATTAATGATGATGTAAATTATAAATATTATTTAGGAGCAGAAAAAGAGAATATAAAATATGATAATTCAATTAATATAAAAAATATTGAGGAATATTTAATAATATATAGGGATGAAAATGGATTCTATAAAAATCATGAAAATGTAATAAGAAGATATATTATTTTATATATATTAAATAATAGAATGGAAGAGTTATTAAAGAGTGAGGAAGTAATTAATAAGTATAAAGATGAAATAACTAAAGCAGCTACAAATTTATCAGAAGAATATATTAGAAATAACTATCCAAATGTAGTTAAATTAGTAGAAAAACTTTATAATGATAACAATACATTAGAATTTAAGAAATTACTTTGTTTAATTGATAGAGCTGTTTATAGAGATAAATTAATATAATAAGAAAACAAAAAATGTCATCAATTTTGATGGCATTTTTCTTTTTAAAGTTATATGTACGAAAATAGTGAAGCTTGGAATAATAGATTATAATTGAATATTTATTTTAATAAATATATTTTTATTTTGCATTTGAAATTAATCTATGTACTTTTTTATTGTTTAAAGTATATGATATCGTGAAATAAAACTAGAATTTTATTTTATATATATTTGCATCAGTTTTTTTAACTGGTGTATTTTTTTTTATATTTCTTTATGCTCCAGAGTGAACTAATGAAAATACAGTTTATATAATATAAATATAAAGAATAATTTGATACAAAAGATAAGGGGTTAATTATGAATAATAAAATTAAAAGAGATGTGCAAGTAAGATTTAATACAACTAAGGAAGAAAAAGAATTATTAGAAGATTTAGCATTTGAAAATGAAATGAAAATATCAGAATTTATAAGATTTTTAATAAAAGAATTTAATAAAACTGGAGGAAGATAATATTATGATGAAAAAATTAACTGTAAATGAAATTATAAAAAACAAGGGAATAATATTACACAAAGGAAAGATTAATTTAATAGTTGCACCTGCTGGAAGTGGTAAGACTTATTATATATTTAACACATTATTAGATACCAAAAAGAAAAGTGTTTATTTATGTGATACATCAAATTTAAAAGAAATGATTTTAAAAGATGATGAAATTAAAGAAAAAGTAAAAGGTACTGAATTAGATTTAAATAAAGCAACTTTTGATATTGATAAATATAATTGTATTGTTATGACATATGCAAAATGGTTCTATGAAATGAATAAATCAGAATATAAAGATATAGAAACTATAATATGTGATGAAATACATAATTTATATAAATATTATGATAAGTTTAAAGAGAATGATAATTATAAAATAGTTATTGAAGATTTAGAATATAGAGCAAAAAATAAAATATCTAATGTAATTGGATTTACTGCAACACATAACAGAGTAAAAAAAGAAATGGACTTTTTATTATCTGAAAATGATACATCAACACACGCTTTTAATTCAGAATGGAATGTAATTAATTTATCTAATGAAAAAGATATTAAAAGATTAAATGAAGATTTTACATATAGATATAGTAATTATAAAAATTTAGGTTATCATTTAAAGGCATTTAATGGTTTCAAATTAGGGCAAAAGGCTTTAATTTATACTGATAGAATTACAACCGCTTTAGATATGGTTAATATAGCGAATGAATGTAATTTAAAATCTATTGCATTATGGAGCATGAATAATAAAGAATATCCAATGAATGAAGAACAAAAGGCAGTAAGGGAAAGTGTTTTAACAACTGGCATTATTCCAGATGGTATTGATGTATTAATTATAAATGGCTCATATGAAACTGGAATTAATATAAAAGATGAAAATATAGAATTAGTAATAGTTAATTCAACCGATGCAGATACACAAATACAAGCTAGAAGCAGAGTAAGAAAAGATATTAAAGCATTATTATTAAAATCTAATAATATGATTGATGATATTAAAGTAGTAGTACCAGAAAAATATTTAGATACTCCATTAACAACCAAAGATAAAAAAGATTTATGTAAGGATTTAAATATTTATAATGAGAATACAAGAATTTTAAAATGGACAAGCATAAAACCAATAATAATTAATTCTGGATATGATGTAATTGATGGAAGAATTAGAATAAATAAAAAGTTAACTAGAGTTGATACAATTAATAAAGTAAATATTTAATTATTCAAAGTGTGACAAAACTGTAGGTTTGGTATTAATTATATTAAACAAACAGTTTTGTCACACTTTATTTATATCATAATAATATTGGTGGATTGGAACGAGTTCCAACCACCCCCATTAAAAGGCGAAAGCCTTTTATGGGTTAGATGTTTAATAATTTAGGTTTTAATATACCAGTTATTGAAGGTGGATTTGGTGAAAATCAAAAAGTTATGTTAGCAAAGACAATAGCGGAAATACATGGGGTAACCACTCCAGATATTAATAAGTTAATTAATAGAAATATTACTAGACTTACTCAAAACGACCTTATTGATTTAAAAAATAGTCAGTCATCTAATGACCAACAATTATTAGAACTAGATTTTACTAATATGCAAATATCAAAATCTAATAATATATTCTTATTATCAGAAAGAGGTTATACAAAATTAGTTTCAATGATGGATAATACAAACGAAATTAAATGGCAAGTAATGGATAAGTTAATTGATGAATATTTTGCTATGAGGGCAATAATAAAATCAGATGAACAATTAAAGGCAATGGCTGAAATTCACGAAATGGAATTAAAGAAAGTTAATGAATTAATTAATAAAAATATTGATGAATTTGATTTAGGGTTGATATTTTAGATTAAAAAAACAACTCAAATTTCGAGGTCGTTATTAAAGACCACGAATTATATACTCAAAATGCTTTAAATAGAAGTTCAAATTTGGCTATATATTAGCTAACATATGTATATTATATAATATAAGCAATAGCCTTTTAACGACTATTGCTTAGTTCTTTATTGAAGTTAAATGTAAGAAAAATTATTAACTTAAAATTGTTCTACACCTCTAATTTCTAATATTTTTTGTTAATTACATATCGACATTACTCAATAAACTTGTAAGGCTATGGCTTTACAAAAAAATTCCTCCATTCCTGGCGTTGGGTTTTTTATGCCTCAACATTAAATTCTTCGCTCAATGCCAGGTATTTTTTTAATGCTGCTTTATTATGATTTATCATTTTTCCATTTCTCATAATAATCACCTCCAACAACTAAGGCAGCATTAAAAAGATAAGGATAGTTAAACCCTAGAATGGGTAATAAAATTATTTCTTTGTTATCTTCTGGAGAAGATAGGTTTTATTAGAAGCAGAAATGCTTCTATTTTTTTTACTAGAATAAAAGTCATTTAAAGACTTAAACAATAATAAATAAATTGAAGGGAGTTAATTATGATTAAATTAAATACTAAATACATCAAAAGTAAAATGATAGAAAAGTATAAACCGTATATATATCCAGGTAATAAACAACCAATCACATCAATTAAAGGTATGGCATCATGTGATTTAGGTGTATCAATAAGAACGCTTGATAGATTTGTAAATGGTGGTAGATACTCAAAAGAATTATTAGAAAGATGTATCTATATTTTAGAACTAGATACACAAGAATTATTTATAGAAAATTAATTAAGAGTTATGGAGCAACAAAAGCTTTATAACTCTTTTTTTTATACAAAATTTTAAGAATTACAAAGGAGAAACTTATGAAGAAGTTACTAGAAAAGAAAGATTTATTAGTTGCTGAAATGGCTAAAATGTTAGACCAAGCAGAAGCAGAAACAAGAAGTTTAGATGTTGAAGCTTATGAAGCACATGAAAAAGAATTAGCTGCATTAAATGCAACTATTGAAAAATTAGAAACAAGAGATAAAGGGGAAATTATTATGGATAAGAAACAAATAGAAACTAGAGATTATGCAGAAGAATTAAGAGTTATGACAACTGAAACTAATGGGGCATCAATTCCAACTACTATTGCAACACAAATAGTTGAGGAATTAGAAAGAATATCACCAGTATTTAATGAAGCACCAAGATATAATACACCTGGTAAGCTAGAATTTTTAATTAATACAAATAATGTTGAAGCTGAAATATTAGGAGAAGTTGACACATTAACAGATACTAATTTATCAGACTTTAAGAAAGTTATACTAGATGCAAAAAGAGTTGGTTTATGTGTTCCAGTATCTAAGCAATTACTTTTATCATCTCCACAAATAACAGTAGATTTTTTAGTTAAAGAACTTGCTAAAGGATATGCAAGAATTTGCGAAAAACAAATGTTTAAGGCTGATGGAACTGCAAAGAGTTTTACATCTGGTTTATTAAAATCTAAGAATGTTGTAACTGGTGTGGTTTCAATTGATACAGTTAAATCATTAATAATTAAAATGCACCCTTCTTTAATTGCTGGAGCAAAATTATATATGAATTTAGCAACATTTGAAGCTTTATCATTATTAAAAGATGCAACTGGTAATTACTATGTTCAATTAGCACCTTCATTAGTTGGAGAAGAACCACAATACAGAATATTTGGTAAAGAAATAGTTGTTACTGAAACTTTAGAAGCTGATGTAATTGTATTTGCTAATGTTGCGGAAGCTATGAGAGTTAAATTAAATCAAGATATGCAAGTAACTGCATTAACTGATAGCGTTTATGCTAAGGCTGGACAAGTTGGAGTTATGATTGATGCGTATTTAGATATGGCATTAGTAAATGAACAAGCAGTTTATATATTAAAGAAAGCAACAAAATAATTATTATCTAATACAAACATAAAGAGTAAGAAAGAGAGCCACCAGGCTTATTTTTTTTACTCTTTTTTATTTTTATATAACAAAGGAGAAAGTTTTTAATGGCTAATAGAATAGTAGGTTTAAGAAATATTCACATTGCTCAAATAACTGGTACAGATGCACAAGGTAATTATACATATGGAATACCAGTTAAATTAGAGGGAGCAAAAACATTTAATACTACAAATGAAGTATCTGAAAATGCTTTTTATTCAGATGATGTAATGGATTATTACTCAAAAAGTATAACATCAATGGAATTAGAAATAGAGTTAGCATATTTAACTCCAGAAATAGAAAGTTTAATTACTGGCAAAAAGTTAGTTAATGGGGTTCTTGTTTCTGGTGCTAATGATAGTGCTGCATCATTTGCAATCATGTATGAGATGACCACTTTACAAGAACCGATTAGAAGAGTTATTTACGATTGTATATTATCAAGAGATGAAATTTCAAGTGCATCTAAAACAGATAGTACAGAAGAGCAATTAATAAAATTATCTGGTAAAGCTAAACCAGATGCAAAAGGAAACTTTGATGCAATTTTAGATAAGAACTATATACCAGAAGGCGAAGAAGTTAAATTTAATAAGGTTTGGGAAGGCTTTTTTACTAAGGTTCAAACACCAGTAGTAATTGAAGCAACAACAAGAGAAGCAGCAAAGTAATTTAATGGAGGGGTTAACCCTCCTTATTTTTTTATAAAGGAGTTTAAAAATGGTTTTTTTTAATAAAACAAAAGATACAGAAGTAAGAAACTATAATTATAGTGCAACTATTGAAAGTCTTTTTAGTAATAGAGTTTTAATAAATAAAAATAGTATTGAAAAAATACCAGTAGTACAAGAAAGCTTGAAAAAGATTTGTGGGACTATTGCAGCTTTACCAATAGAACTAATGATAAAAGATAGATTTAAAAATACTGTTATTGAAGATGATGTAAGATTATATTTATTAAATACTGAAAATAATAGTTATCAAACTTCATATAACTATAAATATAGAATTGTTGAGGATTTATTATTATATGGTAAACACTATTCTTATATAGAGCGTAAAGGTACTAAAATAGATGGTTTATATCCTATTGAATTTAAGACAGTAACGGAACAAGATGTAATAAATGATAATGGTATTATAGTATCAAAAGACATACATTTCACATTAAATACAAGAGTATTAAATAAAAATGCTTATGAGGTTTTAATAATTGATACTGGTAATAAGGGGATATTAAATAGTGATAAATTATTATCTTTATTAATGGCACATGATGAAATGTTAGAAAGTGTTATCAATAATATTTCAATGCCCTCTGGTTATTTAAAAAGTTCTTCAAGATTAACAGAGCAAACAATTAACCGAATGAAAGAAAGTTGGAAAAACTTATATTCTGGTGGTTCAAATGCTGGTAAAACAATTATCTTAGAGGAAGGAATAGATTATAAAACTTTAGATATTGATTTAACTAAATTTCAATCATTAGATAATAAAAAAGCATTTATAGAAGATGTTGAAAGATTATTTAATTTATATAATATAAAGAATGATAGTGAGTATTTAAAATATACTATTGCTCCATTAGTAAGTTGTATTGAAAATGCTTTAACTTGCCAATTATTATTATCATCTGAAAAAGAAAAG
Organism: Clostridium saudiense; assembly: GCF_000577815.1. Taxonomy (GTDB): domain Bacteria; phylum Bacillota; class Clostridia; order Clostridiales; family Clostridiaceae; genus Clostridium; species Clostridium saudiense. The sequence continues at coordinate 9,509 of NZ_CBYM010000049.1, forward strand.
AATATTATTTTTAGGTTTAATTGTGAAATGGTTGATAGAGCAGACGAAAAGACACGAATAGAAAGTATTGCTTTAGCAGTTGATAAAGGATTATTAACAATAAATGAAGGTCGTTTAAGATTAGATGAAAACCCATTTATTTTAAATAATAAAGAAGAGTTTTTAAATTTATCACAAGGTAAAGTTATGTTATTCCCAGATGGAAATATAATAATACCTAATATGGGAACTGCGATTAATGCAGATGGAAAACCAATTGCAGCAGCACCAGGAGAAGGAGAAAACAATGGAAAAGCAATATAGTAAATTAGAAGTAAGGGAACTAGATAATAGTTCTCTTTTAGTTTGTAAAGTAAATGATTATGGAGTGAGTAAAGAACTTAGAGGAAAGAATGGAGCATTTAGGGAAGTAGTACCAAAGGAAACATGGCAAAAGGCTATTAATGAAAATGTTAAATTCTATTATAACCATAAGCCATATTTTGAATTAGCTGAAAAGGTAGAATTGAGAGCCGAGGAAGATGGAGTTTATTTATATGCAACATTAAAAGATAGTGAAAAGGGTTTATATGATGCGGTTAAAGATGGTTTAATAACTGGAATGAGTTTTGGATTTAGAGCATTAAAAGATAGTTTTAAACAAGTGGGAAATTACTTAGAAAGAACTATTGAAGATATGGAATTATTCGAGGTTTCAATATTAGATAAAGAACCAGCTTACAATAATACAATGGTTGAAGCTAGAGAATTATATATACCAGTTGATTTAGAGATAAAAAGAAAAAGATTAGAGTTATTAAGGAGATAATTATGAAATTTAGTGAAATTAATTTAGATATAGTTTCTCAATATCTTCAATTTCCAATAAATAAAGAAAATCTATTGGAAGTAATGGAATTTGAAATATATATTGATGCAGCTAAGAATTATATTATTGAATATACTGGATTATCTATTGAAGAATTAGACCAAATACCCTTTATTGTACCACCAACATTATTATTAATATCTGATATGGTAGAAAATAAAACAATGGACGGAAGCCGCTATATTAACGGTACTTTTAAGGCTTTAATTAATATAAAGAAGAAGGTAAATTTATAATGGCAGCTTTTAAACTAAACCCTGGAGAATTAAGAACACCAATTAAAATTCAACGTTCTATACCTGGAAAAGATGAAGATAATAGACCAATTAACATTTATAAAGATGTTTTATCATGTAGAGCAAAAGTAACAAGTTACAAAGGAAAACAAGATTTAGAAGCACAAGGAAAAATTTATATTGATGAAAAATTAATTACTATAAGAAAGCCGAATTTTGAAATTTTAGATACTGATATAGTTTTATTAAATGGTAAGAAATATGATATTACATCTATTATTAATGTTGATGAAAAAGGTAGATTTTATGAGTTAAAAGTGAGGTACGCAAAATAAATGGCTTATGTTGCAGCAGATGGATTAGAAGATTTATTTAAAACCCTAGATGAATTAGGGCAAGTTGGTAATAGAATTGGTGTTAGTTCATTAAGAAAGGCAATGAAACCAGGGTTGGAGATTATCAAAAAAGATGCTCCGCATGATACATATGAAGGACGAGATAATTTAAAGATTGGTACAATTAAAAGATATAAAAACGGTGGTTTACAAGGTGCAATGGGTATAGATAGCACGAATTGGGAGCAATGTAAACAATTATGGTATCAGCATTGGGGTTATAACAATTATGGTGGTAGACCAAAAGCATTTAGAGGAAGAGTTGAAAATCATGTAGGTTGGTTTGATAAAGCTTCTGATAATGCCAAAGATACAATATTAAATATATTAGAAGATGAAGTTGGAAAAGCTTTAGATAAAGTTTTAAAGTAGGAGGTAAAAATGGAAGATAAGTTAATAAATTGTTTAGAAGCTTTAGGAATTTCAGTTTACAATCTACAAAGACCAGAAGAAGAAAGGGAATGTATAGTTTATAACTATTCAGAAGATACTTTTTCAACATCAGATAATATAGAAGATATAACAAAGTATGTAATATATTTAAATCTATATTGTGATACTGGTTTGAATAACTGGAAAAAGAAAATAAAGAAAGCTTTAGAGAGCAATGGATTTAGTAAGATGTATATTCCACCAGCTAATTTTAAAGATGAAGCTGGTTTAATAAATCAAGCATTTAATTATACATACTTAGAATTAAACCCATAGTACATATAGGCTATATGATACCAGGAGCAGTTTAATAGCTGCTTTTATTTATAGGGGTATTATGTAGCCTATATTATTTATAGCCATATACAAGGAGCATAGACAATGAGAATAGATATTAAAGATAATATAGAAATAAATAATATGATATTAAATATTAATAAAGATAAGTTTATAAATAAACAAATGAAAGAAGAAGAAATAAATAATTTAATTATAAAATTAAACTTATTTAATGTAACAAGAAAAGAACATATAACAATAGAGCAGTTAATTAATAATCTTAAATATATAAATATAAATATAAATACTTCTACACATGAGTTAATAGACCTTAATTCTATTGATGATAATAAGACAGTAATTATTTATAGATTTGATTAGTTTAAATTAAGTTGTAATAAATAAAATAATTTTTAATCAATTCAATAGTATAAATATAAGATTGAAAAAAAAGAAAAATTTAAAATAAAAAATGAAATGAAATAGAGAAGGTAACGGAAGGATAAAAAGAAAGTTGGAAGGTATACCCCCATGAAAATAATTTAATTTTTTTGAGGTACTCCACAGAACAGCCCAACCCTTTCTTACAACAAGTGTTATAAATAGTTGTTTTTTTGATTTATAGCACTTGAAAAGGTTGAAAACCTAGTAATACCAATGGTTTGATGACATTTTATTTATAGCACAATTATAGCATTTTAATATAAAAAAGGAGAATTAAACAAATGAGAGGAAGACCAAGGAAGCCATTACATGAATTAAGTGAAAGTAGAAGAAAGCATCTTTCAGCAAGTGAAATTTATATAAGAGAAAAGGAACTTGAACATTTGGAGCAAGTGCAAGAGATAAAACAGAAAAGTAAGAGAATGAATAAAAATATTTCTTCTTATGTAAAAGAAATTAGAAGTTTAAGCGATAGCCAATACCAATTAATTGAGCCGCTATTAATTGAACTAATTTCATGTGATAAATTATTATCAGTATGTAAAGATAATATAGAAAAAAACGGTATGTTAGATAGGCTAAATGATGGCTTAAATCCTATTTTTTCAGCTTATACAACTTTACAAAAACAGAAAATTTCTTTAATAAAAGAGTTAAATAATGTTATTAAATCAATAGAAAAAAATCAAGATGCAGCACCAGTTAATTTTAATTTTGATGTATCAGAACTATCAAAAATAATAAATGAATAGGAGTTAATTAATATGTTACCTTTAGTACCTTATGAAAAATTAAAAGATAGTGATTGTATGAAAAGAAGTTCAATAATAAAAAGTAAATTTGGTTCTATAACAGAAGATGTAAAAGATTTAAGCACAGAAGAAATAATAAGAAATATAGTTGAATTATTACAGATGAATATTATTCTTGAACCTATAGAATTTGGAGTCTATGGTGTAGGTATACCAGTTTTAAAGTTTTATAAATTAATGTTAACAATGATTTGTAATTTACCCCAGCATAAAGAAATTTTTATAGGAGCATGGGGAACTTTAGAAGATAAAGAAAGTAATATTAATAGATTATTATAATTATGGAGCATATGCAGAATTAAAAATATTTTGTGTATGCTCCATTTTTTGCTTTATATAGTTATTAGATAAAATAAAATTGATATTTTATTATAGCAGTTTTGGAAAGTCAAAGTCTTGACTATCAAAAATATTTAATATTAATTATTTAATATAAATACAAAAGGTATAAATTACATATTTTCATGAATGAACTTATTCAAATCTTAATTATAAAATATAAATATTAAGAGATATTTTATAATTATAATTCATAGTATAAAGGGGGGTGTAAAATCTTTTGGTTACTCCAACCAAAGAGCCAATTTTTTAATTGGTGGCTTTAATACATGGAGTGAAGGAAATGATAAATATTTATGATTTTATAAAGGTGGACAAACTAGATGATTTAAAAAAATCTTTAAAACCTGGAGATGATAAAGTAATATATGAAGATGAAAAATTAAAAATTACTTTAAAAAAGAGAGGTAGAAAAGTTTATACCTTTATAGATGAATTTTCCAATAATAACATAAATGAAATACTTCAAAAAGTTGTAAATCTAGCGTAAAATATATTTATGCTAGATTATTTTTTTACAAAAGGAGGAATGAAATTAATGTTAAAAGTAGCAACATTTTCGAGAACTTCAACAGATTATGAAAGTCAAAAAACAAGTATCGGAAACCAGGAAGATATTTTTAAGAGTTGGATTGAAAAGAATAATTGTATTTTATATAAATCTTATATTGATGATGGAATAAGTGGTACGAAAGGGAAATATAGAACTGAATGGAAAGAATTAATTGAAGATGGTAAAAATAAAAGATATGATATATTACTTGCAAAATCTTATTCACGTTTCGGAAGAAATATGGTGGAAACTTTAGGAGCAATTAAAGAATTAAGAGAGAATAATATAAGAATAATATTCATAGAAGATAATTTAGATAGTAAAGAAGATATAACAAAGTTTGGTTTATTCTCATGGATAGCAGAACAAGAGAGCCAAAACACAAGTAAGAGAATAAAGACAGTTTTTAACCATTTTAAAGAAACTGGAAAAATATACAACTGTATTGCTCCATTTGGTTATGATTATGATATTAACAAAAAGAATTTTGTTATAAATGAACTCGAAGCACCAATAATAAAAAGAATTTTTAAACTATATTTACAAGGTAACGGCACTAATAAAATAGGTAATATTTTAACATCTGAAGGTATAAAGGGTAAAAATGGTGGTATCATTAGAGGTAACACAATAAAAAATATTATATTAAATGAAGTTTATACCGGTACACTTATACAAGGTAAATCAGAAACTATTGATGTAACTATATCAAAAATGAACCAGATTGAGCCAGAGAACTGGATTAAACATTATAATAACCATGATGCAATTATTGATTATGAAACCTTCATAGAAGCAAATAAATTATTTACAATTAATTCAGAAAAAGCAAAAAAACATAGATATAGTATTAAAGGAATTGAAAGAGCATCTAATGCAAGTTTATTCAGTAATTTATTAACTTGTAATAACTGTGGTTCAAGTATGACTATCAGAAGAAAGAAGGGAAAGAAATTACATTATAATTGTTCAGCATATGAAAAAGTGGGTGTTGCCGTTGGTCATAGTAGTAATAGGATAGATGAAGATTTTCTAATAGAGCATATCAAAGGTGAGTTAAATTCAATCATAGAGCGTAATTTTGATATTATTAATATAAATACTAACAATGATATTAAATCAAGCCTAGAGGGAGAATTGAAGGCGATTAATAAGGGTATAGATGAACAGATGAAGAAAACCAATAATTTAATGGAACTATATAATGCTGGAGCATTAACAATTACACAATTTAAGTTACAAAATGAAAGTATTAGTAAATTATTAGATACACACATTAAGAATAAAGAAATTATAGAAGATAAAATAAATAACTTACCAGTTAAACAAAGTAGCTTTAAAAAAGATGTAGAAAATATTATAGGTGTACCAGTAGAACAATGGAATAATGCAATGCTTAAAATGGTAATAGATAAAGTTTATATTGATACTAACGGAATTATTAATATTAAATGGAATTTATAAAGAAAATATAAGAACCTAAATAGTTATATATAGCAACTGC
>NZ_CBYM010000050.1 GCF_000577815.1 Clostridium saudiense
AGAATAGTAGATTAATTACTTCATATATAAAGGGCTGGGTTAGTTTACCTAGTCCTTTACCAAGCTAATATTATTGACATAATATCGCTTTTATGATAGAGTGTTTAAGTAATTAACGAATTAGGTAACACAATATCATATATACTTATATAATTATTTGGATAAACTGGAGGTGCAGACTGTGAGAGTAAAAGTAACATTAGCATGCACAGAGTGTAAGCAAAGAAATTACAACACAATGAAAAATAAGAAAAACAACCCAGACAGAATGGAAATGAATAAATATTGCAGATTCTGTAAAAAACACACACAACACAAAGAAACTAAATAGTTCGCTTTAGAGTAATGACACGTACTCGCAATAGTTAAGGATGTGAAGTAATGGCTATTAAAGAAAATGTAAATATTAATACTAAAACTTCTGAAAAAAGAGGGCTTTCTAAGTTTTTTAGAGAACTTAAGGCAGAGGTTAAAAGAATAACTTGGCCTTCTAAAGATGACACAAAAAAAGCGTTAATTGCAGTAGGCGTAGTCGTACTAATATATATAATATTAGTTGGCGGGTTAGATTATATTTTTACAAACCTCTTTAAATTGATTTTTAAACTATAATAAAGGAGGTTTAGGTGAGTTTCTCATCTATAGTAAATATGAGTGAAAGAGCTAGATGGTATGTAGTACACACATATTCAGGTTACGAAAATAAGGTTAAAGCAAATATTGAAAAGACCGTAGAAAATAGAAATCTTGAAAATCTACTTCTTGATATACAAGTTCCTATGGAAGAAGTTATCGAAGAAAAAGATGGTAAACAAAAGGTTTCTTTAAAGAAAAAGTTCCCAGGATATGTGTTAATAAAAATGCTTATGACTGATGAGTCATGGTATGTGGTTAGAAATACTAGAGGTGTAACAGGATTTGTTGGCCCAGGTTCTAAACCAGTACCTCTTACTGATGAAGAAGTTGAATCAATGGGTGTTGTAGAAATGCCTATAGATATAGACTTAGAAGTAGGAGAAAGTGTAAGAGTTATCTCAGGACCGCTAAGAGAATTCGTAGCGATAATTCAAGAGATAAGTGTTGAAAAACACAAGATAAAAGCTTTAATAGATATGTTCGGCAGAGAAACGTTAGCTGAACTAGATTTTAACCAAGTTGAGAAATTAGTTTAGTATTAAAAATATAAAACTAATGTTTTTAATTAAGTGGGAGGACAAAAAGTCCGTATTACCACAGTATAGGAGGAATAGTAAATGGCTAAGAAAGTAACAGGAATGATTAAATTACAACTTCCTGCAGGTAAGGCAACACCAGCACCACCAGTAGGTCCAGCATTAGGACAACACGGTGTAAACATTATGGGATTCTGTAAGGAGTTTAACGCAAAGACTGCTAATCAAGCTGGATTAATAATACCAGTTGTTATAACAGTATACCAAGATAGATCTTTTAGTTTTATCTTAAAGACTCCTCCAGCTGCAGTTCTAATTAAGAAAGAATTAGGATTAGAAAGCGGTTCAGGAGTTCCTAACAGAACAAAAGTTGGAACATTAACAAAGGATCAAGTTAGAAAGATCGCTGAATTAAAAATGCCAGACTTAAATGCTGCTACAATCGAAACTGCAATGAGCATGATCGAAGGTACTGCTAGAAGTATGGGTGTTACAATCGCAGAGTAATTCTGATTTTTTATTAAGTGGGAGGTAAAAACCGCTAAAACCACGAAGGAGGCATAACAATGGGAAAGAAATATATTGAAAGTTCAAAATTAGTTGATAAGAACGTTTTATATACACCAGCTGAAGCTTTAGATTTAGCTGTAAAAACTGCAAAAGCTAAATTCGATGAAACTATCGAATTACACGTTAGATTAGGGGTAGACCCAAGACACGCTGACCAACAAGTTAGAGGAGCTGTTGTTCTTCCAAACGGAACTGGTAAAAGCGTTAAAGTATTAGTATTTGCTAAAGGTGCAAAAGCTACAGAAGCACAAGAAGCTGGAGCAGATTTCGTTGGAGCTGAAGAATTAGTTCAAAAGATCCAAGGTGAAAACTGGTTTGACTACGATGTAGTAGTTGCTACTCCAGATATGATGGGTGTAGTTGGTAGATTAGGTAGAGTATTAGGACCTAAGGGATTAATGCCAAACCCAAAATCAGGAACAGTAACATTTGATGTAGCTAAAGCTATAGCTGATATCAAAGCAGGTAAGGTTGAATATAGAGTTGATAAAACTGCTATCGTTCACTGCCCAATCGGAAAGAAATCATTTGGTGTTGAAAAGTTACAAGAAAACTTCCACGCTTTAATGGATGCATTAGTTAAGGCTAAACCAGCTGCTGCTAAGGGACAATACGTTAAATCTGTATCAGTTTCAAGCACAATGGGACCTGGAGCTAAGATTAATCCAACAAAAGTTTTAGATTAATATTGACATAGTGAAATTAACATAGTATAATAAATTTCGTTGTGAAAAAAGAGAATACTGTTTCCGTAGACAGTAGGTGCCGTAAGGTTTAAAGTAATCGCCTGCCTAGGATAACTAGATAAGTGATTATTTATTTGGTCTTCCTGTGTCTATGGGAAGACCTTTCTTAATATATATTACAGTTAATAACTGTGAGGAGGTGGACACACAGTGATAAAGAAGAACAGACAAATCAAAGAAGCTAAAGTAGCTGAGATTAAAGAAAAGTTAGAAAAAGCTCAAGGTGTAGCATTAGCTAGTTACCAAGGTTTAACAGTTGAAGAAGATACAATGTTAAGAAAGAGCTTAAGAGAAGCTGGTGTTGAATATAAAGTTTACAAAAACACATTAGTAACATTAGCTGCTAACGAATTAGGTTTAGGTGATTTAGTTCAATACTTAGAAGGACCAGTTTCAATAGCTTTCGGTTACGAAGATGCTACTGCTCCTGCAAGAGTATTAAATGATTTTGCTAAAGATCATAAGAAGTTAGAATTAAAAGCAGGTGTTGTTGACGGTATTGTTTATGACAAGGCTGGAGTTGAAAAACTTGCAACAATCCCATCAAAAGAAGTTCTTATTGCAAAACTTCTTGGAAGCTTCAAAGCTCCATTATCAAACCTTGCATACTTATTAAATGCAATTAAAGAAAAAAAAGAATCAGAGTCAGCTGAATAATAAACTGATAAAAATTTTGGAGGTGCAATTAAAATGACAAGAGAAGAAATCATTCAAGCTATAAAAGAAATGACTGTTTTAGAATTAAACGAATTAGTAACTGCTTGCGAAGAGGAGTTTGGTGTTAGCGCTGCTGCTCCAGTTGCTGTTGCTGGTGGAGCTGTTGCAGGTGCTGCAGCTGAAGAAAAGACTGAGTTTGACGTAGTATTATCAAATGCTGGTGCAAACAAGATCAAAGTTATCAAAGTTGTTAGAGAAATAACTGGATTAGGATTAAAGGAAGCTAAAGAAATAGTTGACGGAGCTCCTAAGACATTAAAAGAAGCTGTTTCTAAAGAAGAAGCTGAAGACATGAAAGCTAAATTAGCTGAAGTTGGAGCTGAAGTAGAAGTTAAGTAATTTCTTAACTTAATATAAAAAGGTGCTTTATAGCACCTTTTTTAATGCCCAAATCATGAAAAAATTGAAAATTTAGAATGAGAAATATTTTTTTGAGAATACTATTATATTAATGGAGTGTAAATAATATACAAAAGTGTTGACAAAAAAAATAGGGTATGTTACTATCATAAAATGTACTATTCATTATGGATAATTATATATTCTTGCGAAAATGAGTATAATCAAGTATAAAAATGGTTATACTATAACGTGATGCTCTCCGAAAGTATATGTCCTTAGGGAAATTATGCTTTTGGTTATTTTACTTTAAACAAGGGGTGAAAATTCATGGTACATCCTGTCCAAGTCGGAAAAAGAACTAGAATGAGCTTTGCTAAGGTTAAAGATGTAACCGAAATGCCAAACTTAATCGAGGTACAATTAGATTCTTATGAGTGGTTTTTGAGAGAAGGATTATTAGAAGTTTTTGACGATGTTAATCCTATTTCAAATTTCACAGGAAATCTTGTACTAGAGTTTGTAGATTACAAACTTGATATGGATAATATTAAGTATTCAGTGGAGGAGTGTAAGGAAAGAGATTGTACTTATGCAGCACCATTGAAGGTGTCAGTAAGACTGACAAACAATGAAACAGGAGAAATAAAAGAACAAGAAGTGTTTATGGGAGACTTCCCACTAATGACTGAACAAGGTACTTTTATAATTAATGGGGCTGAGAGAGTTATCGTAAGCCAATTAGTTAGATCTCCAGGTGTATACTATAGTAATACTGTTGATAAAAGTGGTAAAAAATTATTTTCATCAACTGTTATTCCTAACAGAGGTGCGTGGTTAGAATACGAAACAGATTCTAATGATGTTATTTATGTTAGAATTGACAAGACAAGAAAACTACCAATTACAATATTAGCTAGAGCTATGGGTTATGGAAGTGACCAAGAGCTTTTAGATTATTTTGGTGAAGAAGAAAGATTCAAAGCGACTATTGAAAAAGACAACACTAAGACTAAAGAGGAAGCTTTACTTGAAATCTATAAGAGATTAAGACCAGGTGAACCACCTACAGTTGATAGTGCGGTTTCATTAATTGACTCTTTATTCTTTGATGCTAAAAGATATGATTTATCAAGAGTAGGTAGATACAAATTTAATAAGAAATTAGCTATTAATCTTAGATTAATTAATCAAATTGCAGCTGCTGATATAATAAATCCTTCAACTGGAGAAATAATAGTTGAACAAGGAGAAAAAATAAGCAGAACAATGGCTTCTAACATTCAAAGTGCAGGAATTAACTCTGTTGACATTTTAGTAGAAGATAAAGTGTTAAGAGTAATAGGTAACCACTTTGTTGATTTAGAAAAAGTTGTATCATTTGATGTAAGTGATTTAAACATAAGAGAAGCTGTCCATTACCCTACTTTAATGGAAATTCTTGACAATTATGATGATGAACAATCTATCAAAGAAGAAATCAAAAAGAACATAACTAGATTAATACCTAAACATATTATAAGAGATGATATATTTGCAACTATAAGTTATGAATTAGGATTAGCTTATGGAGTTGGATATACTGATGATATAGACCATTTAGGTAATAGAAGATTAAGATCTGTTGGTGAGTTATTACAAAACCAATTCAGAATTGGTTTATCAAGAATGGAAAGAGTAGTTAAAGAAAGAATGACTATTCAAGATCAAGAAGCAATTACTCCTCAAATGTTAATAAACATTAGACCAGTAGCTGCTGCGATAAAAGAATTCTTTGGTAGCTCTCAATTATCACAATTCATGGATCAAACTAATCCATTATCAGAATTAACACATAAGAGAAGATTATCTGCTTTAGGACCAGGAGGTCTTTCAAGAGAAAGAGCTGGTTTCGAAGTAAGAGACGTTCACCATTCACATTATGGTAGAATGTGTCCTATAGAAACTCCAGAAGGACCAAATATAGGGTTAATCAACTCATTAGCAACATATGCTAAAGTTAATGAATATGGATTCATTGAAACTCCATATAGAATTGTTGATAAAGAAACTGGAATAGTTACAGATGAAATCAGATACTTTACTGCTGATGAAGAAGATTTATACTTAATTGCACAAGCTAAAGAACCTATAGGTGAAGATGGAAGATTCGTTGACAGTAGAGTTACTGTTAGACATAAGCATGATATTTTACAAGTTAATGCTAAAGACGTAGATTTAATTGACGTTTCACCAAGACAAATAGTTTCAGTTGCTACTGCAATGATACCTTTCCTTGAAAATGACGACGCATCAAGAGCACTTATGGGAGCGAACATGCAACGTCAAGCAGTTCCACTATTAAAGCCTCAAGCTCCAATAGTAGGTACAGGAATTGAATATAGAGCAGCAGCAGATTCAGGAGTATTACCTAAAGCTAAAAACTCAGGTACAGTTGTATATGTTAGTTCATCTGAAATCAGAGTTAAGAGAGATCTTGATGGAGGAATAGACACATACAAATTACTTAAATTCAAGAGAAGTAACCCAGGTACTTGTATAAATCAAAGACCTTTAGTAGATAAGGGTGAAATTGTATTTAAGAACCAAGTATTAGCTGATGGTCCAGCAACTGACCTAGGAGAAATCGCATTAGGAAAGAATATCAGAATGGGATTCATTACTTGGGAAGGTTACAACTACGAGGATGCTATGCTTATCTCTGAAGAATTAGTAAGAGAAGATGTATTTACTTCTATCCATATTGAAGAATATGAATGTGAAGCTAGAGATACTAAGCTAGGACCAGAAGAAATAACAAGAGATATTCCTAATGTTAGTGAAGATGCTCTTAAAGATATAGATGAAAGAGGAATAATCAGAATCGGTGCTGAAGTTAGATCAGGAGATGTACTTGTAGGTAAAGTTACACCTAAGGGAGAAACTGAATTAACAGCTGAGGAAAGATTATTAAGAGCTATATTTGGAGAAAAAGCAAGAGAAGTTAGAGATACTTCATTAAGAGTACCACATGGAGAAGCTGGTATTATCGTTGACGTAAAAGTATTTACAAGAGAAAACGGTGATGACTTAAATCCAGGTGTTAACGAACTTGTAAGATGTTATATAGCTCAAAAGAGAAAAATATCTGTTGGAGATAAGATGGCCGGTCGTCATGGTAACAAAGGGGTTATTTCTAGAGTTTTACCAGAAGAAGATATGCCATTCTTACCAGATGGTAGACCACTACAAATTTGTTTAAATCCACTAGGGGTTCCATCACGTATGAATATCGGTCAGGTATTAGAAGTTCACTTAGGTTGGGCTGCAAGTGCATTAGGATGGCACATTGCAACACCTGTATTTGATGGTGCAACAGAAAAGAATATAGAAGATTGCTTAGAAAAAGCAGGATACAACGCAAACGGAAAGACTGTATTATATGATGGAAGAACTGGAGAACCATTTGATAATGAAGTTACAGTTGGTATAATGTATATCTTAAAGCTTGCTCACTTAGTTGATGATAAGATCCATGCTAGATCTACAGGTCCATACTCACTAGTTACTCAACAACCACTTGGAGGTAAAGCTCAATTTGGTGGTCAAAGATTTGGGGAAATGGAAGTTTGGGCACTAGAAGCATACGGTGCAGCTCATACATTACAAGAAATCTTAACAGTTAAGTCAGATGACGTTGTAGGAAGAGTTAAGACTTATGAAGCTATAGTTAAGGGTGAAAATATCCCTGAACCAGGAGTTCCAGAATCATTCAAGGTTCTTATTAAAGAACTTCAAGCTTTATGCTTAGATGTTAAAGTATTAAACGAAGATAACGAAGAAGTTAAATTAAAAGAATTCTCTGATGATGATTCAGAGGAATTAGAAGTAAATATCGAAGGAACTGAAGAACTTGTTACAGAACAAGTGGCAGGAGACGATAGTTATACAACTAATGATGAAGAAATCGATGAAGATATTGATTATGAATCATTTACTTTAGAAGGTTTTCATGAAGAAGAATTAGAATTAGATGATTTCGTTAATGACGAACACTAAAATTGAAGGGAGGATATACCCTTGTTTGAATTGAACAATTTTGATGCAATACAAATCGGCTTAGCTTCTCCAAGCCAAATTAGAGAATGGTCTAGAGGTGAAGTTAAGAAGCCAGAAACAATTAATTATAGAACTTTAAAACCAGAAAGAGATGGTCTATTCTGTGAAAGAATATTTGGACCTATGAAAGACTGGGAATGTCATTGTGGTAAATATAAGAGAGTTAGATATAAGGGAATTGTTTGTGACAGATGTGGAGTTGAAGTTACAAAAGCTAAAGTAAGAAGAGAAAGAATGGGGCACATTGAGTTAGCTGCCCCAGTATCTCACATTTGGTACTTTAAAGGAATTCCTTCAAGAATGGGATTACTTTTAGATATGTCACCAAGAGCTTTAGAAAAAGTTTTATACTTTGCTTCATATGTGGTTATTGACCCTAAAGAAACTTCACTTTTAAAGAAACAACTTTTAAGTGAAAAAGAATATAGAGAAGCTGTGGATAAGTTTGGTGAAGAAAGCTTCGTAGCTGGAATGGGTGCTGAAGCAGTTCAAGAAATCCTTGGAGAAATAGACTTAGAAACAACTTCTAGAGAATTAAAAGAAGAATTAAAGACTAGTAGTGGTCAAAAGAAAGTTAGAATTATAAGAAGATTAGAAGTTGTAGAATCTTTTAGAAAATCAGGAAATGATCCAAGATGGATGGTTATAAATGTAATTCCTGTAATTCCACCTGATTTAAGACCTATGGTTCAATTAGATGGAGGAAGATTCGCTACATCTGACTTAAATGATTTATATAGAAGAGTAATCAATAGAAATAACAGATTAAAGAAGCTTTTAGATTTAGGAGCTCCAGATATAATTGTTAGAAATGAAAAAAGAATGCTTCAAGAAGCAGTTGATGCTCTAATTGATAATGGTAGAAGAGGAAGACCAGTTACTGGACCAGGTAATAGACCTTTAAAATCATTATCTGATATGTTAAAAGGTAAGCAAGGTAGATTTAGACAAAACTTACTTGGTAAGAGAGTTGACTATTCTGGTAGATCAGTTATCGTTGTTGGACCAGAATTAAAGATGTACCAATGTGGTTTACCAAAAGAAATGGCATTAGAATTATTTAAGCCTTTCGTAATGAAAAAATTAGTTGAAGATGGAGTAGCTCATAACATAAAGAGTGCTAAGAGAATGGTTGAAAGAGTTAACGAACAAGTATGGGATATACTTGAAGAAGTTATCACAGATCATCCAGTTTTACTTAACAGAGCGCCTACTCTACATAGACTAGGAATTCAAGCCTTCCAACCTGTATTAGTTGAAGGTAGAGCAATAAAACTTCACCCATTAGTATGTACAGCGTATAATGCTGACTTCGATGGAGACCAAATGGCGGTTCACGTTCCATTATCAGTTGAAGCTCAAGCAGAAGCTAGATTCTTAATGCTTGCAGCAGGAAACATAATGAAACCTTCAGATGGTAAACCAGTTTGTGTTCCTACACAAGATATGGTTCTAGGTTCATATTACTTAACTATGGATAAAGAAAACGCTAAGGGCGAAGGAATGTATTTTGCAAATGTAGATGAAGCAATAATGGCTTATAATGTAGGCGAAATTGCTGTTCATGCTGCAATTAATGTAAGAATGCATAAAGTAGTAGATGGAGTAGAAAAATCAGGAATAATTAAGACTACTGTAGGTAAGATTATATTCAATGAATCTATTCCTCAAGATTTAGGATATGTAGATAGAACAAATCCAGAAACAGAATTTGATCTTGAAGTTGATTTCTTAATCACTAAGAAAACTTTAGGAAAATTAATAGATAAGTGTTACATTAAACACGGACCTACTAATACATCTATAATGTTAGATAAAATAAAAGCATTAGGATACCATTACTCATCTATCGGAGCTGTAACAGTTGCTGCATCAGATATGATAGTACCTGAAGCTAAGTATGAACTACTTAAGGAAGCTGAAGAAACAGTTGAAAAAGTAGAAAAGATGTATAAGAGAGGTTTCATATCTGAAGATGAAAGATATGAAAAAGTTATTGAAAAATGGAGTAAGACAACAGAAGATGTTGCCAATGCGTTAATGGATAGCTTGGATAAATTCAACCCAATATTCATGATGGCTGATTCAGGAGCCAGAGGATCTAAGGCTCAGATAAAACAATTAGCTGGTATGAGAGGACTTATGGCCGCTCCATCAGGTAAGATTATCGAATTACCAATCAAGGCTTCATTCAGAGAAGGTCTTGACGTATTAGAATACTTCATATCAACACACGGTGCTAGAAAGGGTAATGCCGATACAGCACTTAAGACTGCCGATTCAGGTTACTTAACAAGAAGACTTGTTGACGTATCACAAGACGTTATCGTAAGAGAAGAAGATTGTGGTACTGATAGAGGATTAATCGTATCTGAAATCAAAGAAGGTAACGAAGTAATCGAAGGATTAGCAGAAAGATTATATGGAAGATATACTGCAGAGGATGTTTATGATCCAGAAAGCGGTGAATTATTATTAGGAAAAGATCAATATATTGAATCTCATATGGCTGATAGAATTACAGCAGCAGGAGTTAAGAAGGTTAAAATAAGATCTGTATTTACTTGTAACTGTAAAGTAGGTGTTTGTGCTAAGTGTTATGGTATGAACATGGCTACAGCTCAAAAGATCAATATAGGAGAAGCTGTTGGTATAATTGCAGCTCAATCAATCGGTGAACCTGGTACTCAGCTTACAATGAGAACATTCCATACTGGTGGGGTTGCTACTGGTGCGGATATCACTCAAGGTCTTCCTAGAGTTGAAGAATTATTTGAAGCTAGAAAACCTAAGGGTCTTGCAATAGTTTCTGAAATTGCAGGTACTGTAAGAGTAGAAGAAACTAAGAAGAAGAAAACTGTGTTTGTAATGGCTGCTGACGGTGAAGAACGTAGCTATGACATTCCATTTGGTTCAAGATTAAGAGTATCTGATAATGATGTTATTGAAGCCGGAGATGAAATTACAGAAGGTTCAGTTAACCCACATGATATTATGAATATTAAAGGTGTTGAAGGAGCTAGAAGATATTTACTTTCAGAAGTTCAAAAGGTTTATAGACTACAAGGGGTTGATATCAACGATAAGCACTTAGAAGTAGTTGTTAGACAAATGACAAGAAAAGTAAAAGTTTCTGATTCAGGAGATACAGATTTATTACCAGGTACTATGATAGATATGTTTGATTTTGAAGAAGAAAATGCTAGAGTAAGAGAGTTTGGTGGAGAAGAAGCTAAGGGAGAAATGGCTTTATTAGGTATAACAAAAGCTGCCCTTGCAACTGATAGTTTCTTATCAGCAGCTTCATTCCAAGAAACAACTAGAGTACTTACAGAAGCAGCAATAAAAGGAAAAATAGATCCATTAATAGGATTGAAAGAAAATGTTATTATAGGTAAGTTAATTCCAGCTGGTACTGGTATGATGAGATATAGATCTGTTAAGCTAGATGTACCAACAGAAGAATTAGAAGAAGATAATATTGATACAATAGAATAATACAATGCAATTTTATTGACATGTGTATGCTTAAATGATAAAATACCAATTGTGTGATTTAAAGCTACACTACAGTATGATTGTCTACATGATTTATGGAGGCATCCTGTATAGCATGCCTCTATGATCTTTAATTAAGGAGGGGGATTCATGTTAGACAGAATTGTAGTAAAAAAGGTTATTGGAATAAAACAGTGTACTAAATTGATTAAAAACAACGAGGGAAAAGTTTTATATGTAGCTAAAGATGCAAATGCTAAGTTGATATCTCCAATAATTCAACTTGCAAAAGAGAAAAACATTGAGATTGTAGAAGTATCTACAATGAAAGAACTTGGGAAGATAGGCGGGATTGATGTTAATTCATCAGCGATATTGACCCTAGAATAATAAATTAGTGTTTATCTTATTTTATATAGATAAATAAATTTCAGGAGGTGAAGAAATGCCAACTATAAGCCAATTAGTAAGAAAAGGTAGAAAGACTGTTGTTAATAAATCAACAGCACCAGCACTAAACGAGTGTCCACAAAGAAGAGGAGTTTGTACAGTTGTTAAAACTACTACTCCAAAGAAGCCTAACTCAGCGTTAAGAAAAATTGCGAGAGTAAGACTTACAAATGGATTCGAAGTAACTGCTTACATCGGTGGTGTAGGTCACAACTTACAAGAGCACAGCGTTGTTCTTATAAGAGGTGGTAGAGTTAAGGACCTTCCTGGTGTTAGATACCATATCGTAAGAGGAGCACTTGACTGTGCTGGAGTAGCTAACAGATTACAAGGAAGATCAAAATACGGTGCTAAGAAGCCAAAAGCAAAATAGTTTTCTAAACTAAGACAGTGCTTATCTTCGGCATTTACATAGACTAGAAATTTTACATAAGTTTATATAGATGTAAGAAGCGAAGCACTTTACGGTAAGTTTACTTACCGAGTACCTATGAATTAAATTTAAAATTGTTAAGGAGGGAAGAAAAGTGCCAAGAAAAGGATTTATCGCAAAAAGAGATGTATTACCAGATCCAATGTACAACTCAAAAGTTGTTACTAAGTTAATAAACAACGTAATGGAAGATGGTAAAAAAGGAGTAGCACAAAAGATTTGCTACGAAGCGTTTGAAATTATGGCGCAAAAAACAGGCAAAGATGCTTTAGAAGTATTCGAAGAAGCTATGAACAATGTTATGCCTTTATTAGAAGTTAAAGCTAGAAGAATAGGTGGTGCTAACTACCAAGTTCCAATCGAAGTTAGACCTGAGAGAAGACAAACTTTAGGTATCAGATGGATTTTAGCTGCTGCTAGAAAAAGAGGCGAAAAAGTTATGGCTCAAAGATTAGCTGGAGAATTATTAGATGCAGCTAACAATACTGGAGCTGCTGTTAAGAAGAGAGAAGATACTCACAAAATGGCAGAAGCAAACAAAGCATTCGCTCACTACAGATACTAATATTACAAAAACTGTTTTGGCTTATGCCAAAACAGTTTTGTCGAATATAAAATTACTCATTGAGAGGAGGACATAAAATGGCTAGAAAATATCCATTAGAGAAATTCCGTAACTTCGGAATAATGGCTCACATTGATGCTGGTAAAACAACAACAACTGAGCGTATATTATTCTATACAGGAAAGAGCCACAAAATAGGAGAAGTTCATGAAGGTGCTGCTACAATGGACTGGATGGTTCAAGAACAAGAAAGAGGTATAACAATTACTTCTGCAGCAACAACTTGTTTCTGGGAAGGTCATGAATTAAACATCATCGATACTCCAGGACACGTAGATTTTACAGTTGAAGTTGAAAGATCATTAAGAGTTCTTGATGGAGCTGTTACAGTTCTAGACGCTAAGAGTGGGGTTGAACCACAAACTGAAACTGTTTGGAGACAGGCAGATAAGTACGGTGTTCCAAGAATGATTTATGTTAATAAGATGGATGCTACAGGAGCTGATTTCTTCAGATGTGTTAACACTGTTAGAGATAGATTAAAAGCTAATGCAGTTCCAATACAAATACCAGTAGGTGCTGAAGCTGATTTCAAAGGTATGATAGACTTAATATCTAATCACGCTATCATCACTTATGATGATTTAGGTAAAGATGTAAGAATTGAAGAAATTCCTGCAGAATTAGCTGATCAAGCTGAAGAATACAGAATGGCTATGATTGAAGCAATCGCTGAAACTGATGAAGCGTTAATGGAAAAATACCTTGAAGGTGAAGAATTAACTGAAGAAGAGTTACACGCTGCTTTAAGAAAAGCTACTATAGCTAATGAAATAGTTCCATGTATCTGTGGTTCTTCATACAAAAACAAAGGGGTTCAAGAAATGATCAACGGTGTTGTTGCTTACTTACCATCACCATTAGACATTCCTGCAATCCAAGGTCAAACTTTAGAAGGTGAAGAAGATTCAAGAGAAGCTTCAGATGAAGCTCCAATGTCAGCTTTAGCATTCAAGATTGCTACTGACCCATTCGTTGGAAAGCTTGCATTCACAAGAATATACTCAGGTATAATGAACAGTGGTTCATATGTTCTTAACTCAACTAAGGGTAAGAAAGAAAGAATCGGAAGACTTGTTAAAATGCACTCTAACACTAGAGAAGAAGTTGAGTCATTAGAAGCAGGTGAATTAGGAGCAATCATCGGATTAAAGAACACTACTACTGGTGATACTTTATGTGATGAAAACGCACCAATCATACTTGAATCAATGGAATTCCCAGAACCAGTTATTTCTGTAGCTATCGAGCCAAAGACAAAAGCTGGTCAAGAAAAGATGGGATTAGCTTTATCTAAGTTAGCTGAAGAAGATCCAACTTTCAAAACTTGGACTGATCAAGAAACTGGTCAAACAATCATCGCTGGTATGGGTGAATTACACTTAGATATCATCGTTGATAGATTACAAAGAGAATTCAAGGTTGAATGTAACGTTGGAGCTCCTCAAGTTGCGTACAAAGAAACTATCAGATCAGCTGTTAAAGCTGAAGCTAAGTACGCTAAGCAATCAGGTGGTAAGGGTCAATACGGTCATGCTGTAATTGAAATGGAACCAACTGATGGTGAATACAGCTTTGAAAATGCTATCGTTGGGGGAGCTATTCCAAGAGAATATATTCCTGCTATCGACGCTGGTATCCAAGAAGCTGCTAAGAACGGTATAATAGCTGGATACGAAGTTATTAACTTCAAAGTTAAGTTAGTACACGGTTCTTACCACGAAGTCGATTCATCAGAAATGGCATTCAAGATTGCTGGTTCTATGGCATTCAAGAACGCTATGCAAAAAGCAAGCCCAGTATTACTTGAACCAATGATGAAGGTTGAAGTAACTGTACCAGAAGAGTACATGGGAGATGTTATCGGCGATATCAACTCAAGAAGAGGTAGAATGGAAGGTATGGAAGCAGTTAACGGAGCTCAAGTTATAAGAGCATACGTGCCACTAGCTGAAATGTTTGGATATGCTACAGCTTTAAGATCTAGATCTCAAGGTAGAGGTAACTACTCAATGGTATTCGATCACTATGAAGAAGTACCAAAGAGCATTCAAGAAGAAGTTGCTGGTAAAAGAGCAAAATAATTTGTAATAATTTTTTGTAACATTATCCATAATATATTTATGGGTAGTGTTACAGAAGTTAATATATATAAAAAATAATTTAAATTTATAATAAAAAACAATTATTGAATTTTAATGTAAATTTAAAGTTCACATAATATGGTTTCCATAAAGGAGGATTTTCAAAA
>NZ_CBYM010000051.1 GCF_000577815.1 Clostridium saudiense
TATAATTATAAAATCGGTCATAATGAACTATATAATATTATTACACTAAAGTTCAAAATGCCGATTTTATAAAAACTATATTATTATAAAAAGTTATATTTGTTTAATTTTCATAAGTTCTTAAAATCCCTTCTGCAACAACTTTTCTAGTTGATCGCATATCCATTGCTTGTTTTTCTATATATCGATGAGCTTCAGCTTCAGTCATATTTAAATATTGAATCAATATACATTTGGCTCTATCAATCATCCTAATATCCTCAATTTTTTGCAAAAGCTTATTATTTTCCTTCTTCAATCTGCACATTTTATTATATGTAGCATTTGCTATTTTCAATGCACTCCAAAATATAGTTCTATTCATAGGCTTAGCTATTGTAATTACTCCAAGCTCTTCTACTTTTTCACTTACCTCATCATAAATATCTGTTCTAACAACAAGAATTACTTGTCCAATTCCGTTAGAAACTATATCTTTTGCAAATTCATCCCCAAATTCATCTATTAATGGTGCATTTATAATACATAAATCAAAATCTCTTTCAACTAAAAGTCTCCTTGCTTCCCCACCATTTGTTACTGTAACAATTTCCCCATAGGAATTTTGAGAGAGCACTTCAGTAAAAAATGACATTCCCTTTTTACTGCTCGATACTATTAGAATACTATCCAAAAATTACGCCCCCTTGCATTATCTATATTTCATGGCCTACTAATTGTTAAAATAATGTTAAATGTATTCAAAATATAGCCTTTTCATTTTTTCCTTTTCTATTGACTTATTATATTGATCAGCTTCAATTTCCTTTAACTCTATATATCTGTCTAAAACATCACTACCTATTATACTTCTAATAAATTCACTATTCTTTGCAATATCTAATGCTTCTTCTAGTGTTTCTGGCAATACTTCTATATCCTTTAATTTCTCTTCATCTAATGTATATAGATTTTCATTTATTTCCTTTGGTAACTTAAGTGAATTCTCTATTCCATATAATCCTGCTCCAAGTATTAATGAAAATGCTAAATAAGGATTTATAGCTGAATCAGGTGATCTTAATTCCATTCTTGTTTTTTCACCAGTCGCTGCTGGTATTCTAACTAACTGTGAACGATTCTGATGTGACCATGAAACATATTTAGGCGCTTCAAATTTACCAAATCTTTCATAAGAATTAACGATAGGGTTCAAAAAGGCTGTAATTTCTCTTGTCTTACTTAATATTCCCGCTATAAAACTTTCAACTTCTGCCTGTTGTCCATTTTCCTCTTTAAATATATTAGTACCATTTTTGTTTAATGATATATTTATATGCAATCCATTTCCACTCTTATTACTTATAGGCTTTGGCATAAAAGATGCATAAAGTCCTGATCTAGCAGCAATGGCTTTTACTACAGATTTGAAAGTTAAGAAATTATCTGCAGCATTAAGTGAGTCACTGTATTTAAAATCTATTTCATTTTGTCCTGGGCCTTGTTCATGATGTGAACTTTCTGGTTTAATCCCCATCTCTTCTAAGCAAAGGCAAATTTCCCTTCTAATATTTTCTCCTTTGTCAATTGGTGCCATATCAAAATATCCACCTTTATCATGAGTAATATAAGTTGCTTCACCATCTTCATCTGTTTTAAATAAATAGAATTCACACTCTGTTCCTATGTATGGTGTATACCCCTTCTCTTGACATATCCTAACAACTTTTTTTAAGATGTTTCTACTATCATATAAAAACTCTTCTTTATCTGGAGTTTTTATATCACAGAAAAATCTTACTACTCTACCTTGTTGTGGCCTCCATGGAAGAACATTAAGAGTATCTGCATCAGGAAATAATAATAAATCTGATTTTGCAACATCACCAAATCCTCTAATTGCTGAAGCATCAAATGAAACTCCTTCTTTAAATGCTCTTTCTAATTCATCAGGCATTATAGAAATATTTTTTTGTGTTCCAAACATATCGCAAAAAGCTAATCTAATAAATTTAACATCATTTTGTTTAACAAACTCCAAAACCTCTCTAACTGTATATGACATATCTCTTCCTCCAGTTATAATAATCCTATATTTTTTTACGCAAAAAAGCATCCATCAAATATTTTTAGTGTCTACAAACTTATTCATAAGTAATAATTAATCTTTAGTAGTTTTTGCAAATTTAACTTTGATTACATCTTATGATTTAAAAAAGTACTTCTAAAAAACATTTGATGAACGCCTTTGTCCATTTCTAATATTATACAATATAAGCTATTTTTTATCAATAAACTTCCACTCAAAAAATATTTTCAATTTTTTTCTAAAAAAGTATTTACATTTCATTATTTTGGACATATAATACTTACATAAACAGCAAAGGCGCTGTGGACAAATGATTGTCCACGGTGCCTTTTTTTATTTGAAGGGGGTTATAATTATGAAAGATATACCAAATTTATTTGGAAGCTTAGTTTTTAATGATAGTGTTATGAAAGCAAGGTTACCAAAAGAAACTTACAAATCACTTAAAAATACTATTCAAGCTGGTAAACCACTTGACTTAGCAGTTGCTAATGTTGTTGCTAATGCAATGAAAGATTGGGCTATAGAAAAAGGTGCAACACATTTTACTCACTGGTTCCAACCAATGACTGGCATTACAGCTGAAAAACATGATAGCTTTATTTCACCAGATAAAAACGGAAATATTATAATGGAATTCTCAGGAAAAGAACTTATCCAAGGTGAACCAGATGCTTCAAGCTTTCCATCAGGAGGCCTTAGAGCTACATTTGAAGCAAGAGGATACACTGCATGGGATCCTACATCATATGCATTTATTAAAGATGGAACTTTATGCATCCCTACAGCATTCTGCTCATATAGCGGTGAAGCTTTAGATAAGAAAACTCCAGTATTAAGATCAATGCAAGCTTTAAATAAGCAAGCTTTACGTATATTAAAATTATTTGGAAAAGATGATGTAAAAAAAGTAATTACTACTGTTGGTCCTGAACAAGAATACTTCTTAGTTGATAAGGAAATGTATGAAAAAAGACCTGACCTAGTATTTTGTGGTAGAACTTTATTTGGTTCAAGACCTCCAAAGGGACAAGAAATGGAAGATCACTACTTTGGAACTATCAAACCAAGAGTTTCTGCATATATGAAAGAACTTGATGAAGAGCTTTGGAAATTAGGTGTTTTAGCTAAAACTAAACATAACGAAGTTGCCCCAGCTCAACATGAATTAGCTCCTATATTTACTACTACTAATATAGCAACTGATCATAACCAATTAACTATGGAACTTATGAAATCTATAGCTAACAAACATGGACTAGCTTGCTTACTTCACGAAAAACCTTTTGCTGGTGTAAATGGTAGTGGTAAACACAACAACTGGTCAATTTCTACTGATACAGGTGTTAATTTATTAGAACCTGGTGATACTCCAGCAGAAAATGCACAATTCTTATTATTCTTAACGGCAGTAATTAAGGCAGTTGACGATTATCAAGATTTACTACGTGTTTCTGTTGCAAGTGCAGGAAATGACCATAGATTAGGTGCAAACGAGGCTCCACCTGCTATAGTATCAATGTTCTTAGGCGATGAATTAACTGAAATATTAAAGTCAATTGAAAATGGGACTACTTATATAGCAAAGGAAAAGAGCCCAATGGAAATTGGTGTACGTGTATTACCTAAATTCTTTAGAGATACTACAGACAGAAATAGAACTTCACCATTTGCATTCACAGGTAATAAATTTGAGTTTAGAATGCTTGGTTCTACTTTCTCAATTGCAGGCCCTAACATTATATTAAATACAATAGTAGCTGAAGAATTAAGACAATTTGCTGATACACTTGAAAAGAGTTCTAATTTTGATGAAGATTTAAATACACTAATTAAAAATACAATAAAAGATCATAATAGAATTGTATTTAATGGAAATAACTACTCTGATGATTGGATTAAAGAAGCTGAATCAAGAGGTCTTTTAAACTTAAAGACTACTCCAGATGCTCTTCCTTACTTTGTAAGCAGTAAAAATGTTGATTTATTTACTAAACATCATGTATTCTCCGAAAGCGAATTATATTCAAGATATGAAATACTACTAGAAAACTATAGTAAAACACTTCATATTGAAGCATTAACTATGATTGATATGACTAAAAAAGATATTATTCCAGCTGTACTTGAATATCAAGGTGAAATTGCTAGAATAGCTAATGGTAAAAAACAATTAATGCCTAATATTCAATGCTATTTAGAAGAAGAACTTCTTAATAAAATTTCAAAATTAGGAAACTCTCTGTATAGCAAACTTGATGATTTAGAAAAATCTGTATTAGAAGCTAAAACTCATACAGATCCACTTGATACAGCTAAATACTATAGAGAATCAGTATTTATTAATATGCAACACTTACGTGGTGTAGTTGATGAGCTTGAAACTTTAGTAAGTAAAAAGTATTGGACTCTCCCAAGCTACGGAGAATTACTATTTAGCGTTGATTAAATAATATAAATGCACAATGGCGTGTATTTTACTTTAGGGATATCCCTTATAGTAAGATGCACGCCATATTTTATTTTCTTATTTATAAAAAAGTTAAAAATAGTTATAGTTTAAATTATACTTACGGATGATACCATTATAAAATCTAGCTATTATATATTTGAAAATATTACTTTTATGAGATTTAAATAATCATCATCTCTGTCTATTAAACTATTAACTTTAAATAAAAGGGGGTATTATTAATGTATTCAGCATTAGACACGATTTGGACTTTATTAGGAGCTGCACTAGTATTCTTTATGCAAGCAGGTTTTGCTATGGTAGAAACAGGATTCACTAGAGCCAAGAACGCAGGTAATATTATAATGAAAAACTTAATGGACTTTTGTATAGGTACAGTAGTATTTTGGCTTATAGGATTTGGGCTTATGTTTGGTGGAGATGGTGCTTTAATAGGAGGCCTTGACTTTTTTATACAAGGTGATTATAGTTCTTCAATTCCAACTTTTGCATTTGTTATATTCCAAACAGTTTTCTGTGCAACTGCTGCTACTATAGTATCAGGAGCTATGGCAGAAAGAACTAAATTCTCTTCTTATTGTATATATAGTTTAATAATTAGTGCTATTATTTATCCTATTTCTGGACACTGGATCTGGGGTGGTGGATTCTTATCACAACTTGGCTTCCATGACTTTGCTGGTTCTACAGCTGTTCATATGGTAGGTGGGGTTGCTGCTTTAATTGGAGCAACAATACTTGGCCCTCGTATAGGTAAATATTCTAAGGATGGAAAAGCTCATGCTATCCCTGGTCATAATTTAACAGTTGGTGCTTTAGGTGTGTTCATACTTTGGTTTGCATGGTTTGGATTCAATGGTTGTTCTACAGTTTCAATGACTGGAGATGAAGCAATAGTTACTGCAAGTAAAATATTCATGACAACAAATATAGCTGCTGCAGTTTCAACATGTATAGTTTTAATAATAACATGGATCAGATATAAAAAACCTGATGTATCAATGACATTAAATGGTTCATTAGCAGGTCTTGTTGCAATAACTGCTGGTTGTGACTTAGTTAGTCCAGTTGGTGCATGTTTCATAGGTATTTTCGCTGGATTTGCTGTTGTATTTGCAGTTGAATTTATTGAAAAAAAATTAAAAGTCGATGATCCTGTTGGTGCAGTATCTGTACATGGTGTCTGCGGTGCTCTTGGTACTATTTTAACTGGTTTCTTTGCAACTGAGGGCGGATTATTCTATGGTGGTGGATTCAAATTCTTAGGTACTCAAATCTTAGGTGTTATTTGTGTTATTGCTTGGGTTGCTATCACTATGACTATTGTATTTACAGTAATCAAGAAAACCATTGGTCTTCGAGTATCAGAAGAAGAAGAAATTGAAGGTCTTGATAAGAAGGAACATGGTCTTGAAAGCTGTTATCCTGACTTTATGGCTGTAGGAGCTTCATATTCAGGTATTACCTTAAATCAATTATCAGCTTCTACCGTTCCTGAAAATACTACTATTGATAATACAGACACAATTCCAGTTGTTTATAATACATCTAAAACTGATGCTAAATTCACTAAGGTTGTCATCTTAACAAAACAAGATAGATTTGATAGATTAAAAGTTGCTTTAGATAAATTAGGAATTACTGGTATGACTGTTACCAACGTTTTAGGATATGGTATGCAAAAAGGATCTACTGATTACTATAGAGGTGTTCCTTTAGACGAAGTTACTTTATTACCTCAATTAAAAGTAGAAATTGTTGTATGTAAAATTCCAGTTGATACTTTAGTTAAAGTTATTAAGAAAGCTTTATACACAGGCAAAATTGGTGATGGTAAAATCTTCGTTCAAGATGTTGAGAATGTTATTAAAATTAGAACCAACGAAGAAGGTTATGATGCACTACAAGATGATGATGAAAAGTAAAAATATAGAACTGTATCAATTTTGATACAGTTCTTTTTTTATTTATCTACTACTATTTTTTTACATATAATATTGCATTTTATCCACATGCCATTAAATATAATCCACAAGCTTAATTTAACAATTAACATTTGTATGTTAATAATCTACAGAATAAAAAAAGAAACTCAATTGAGTTTCTTTTTTGGTGGCTTACCGGGGAATCGAACCCCGGACACCTTGATTAAAAGTCAAGTGCTCTACCGACTGAGCTAGTAAACCAAAACTGGTGCGTGTTAAGAGATTCGAACTCCTGGCCCACGCCTTAGAAGGGCGTTGCTCTATCCAGCTGAGCTAAACACGCAAATTAAGATATTATTAACTCCATATTTCTATTAGTTTATAATACTTTAAAATGGAGCGGGTAGTGGGAATCGAACCCACCTTTCCAGCTTGGAAGGCTGGAGTATTACCGATATACGATACCCGCATATGGTGACCCCTAGGGGAATCGAACCCCTGTTACCACCGTGAAAGGGTGGTGTCTTGACCGCTTGACCAAGGGGCCAGATCAACATGTACTGCTGACTACTTTTTGTATATTACAGTGTTTTTAGACAAAAGTCAACACTATTTTCAAAAATTTTTATAAAAAATTTAAAAGATTTTAATGTAAACATTTTTATCAAAGAATTTTAACATATTCTTCCTGAGTATCTATATCAACTAACTCAATTTCATCATTAATATTTACAAGTTGAAAATCATTTAAATGCCCCTTTATTATTTTTTTACCACCAATATCCCCTTCAAGTGATAATAATTCATTAATATACCTTTTAGAAAAGATAACTGGATTACCTTTATTATTTCCACTTCCCACGCAAACTATACCTTTATCGCTATTAATAAATGTATCTTTAACTAAATTTAATGTTTTTAAAGACATGAAAGGCTGATCACATACCATAAACATATATCCATCAGCATTTTTATCAAAACTTATTCCTAGCTTTATAGAACTAGAAATTCCTAAATCACTATTATCATTCATTACAACATTAATTTTAGTATTTTTTAAATTTTTTCTTATTTCTTCATATTGAGTTACACATATTATTTTATTAACTTCAAGATTAAGTGCCTTTTCGACTACATGCATATAAATAGGTTTACCCTTATATAAAGCAAGCAACTTATTTCCATTAAATCTCCTACTATTACCAGCAGCCAATAAAATTAAATTTATCTTCATAAAACCAACCTTTAATTTAGTTAATAGTTAAGAGTTAATAGTTAGGGATGAAACTCCTAGCGGAATTTCTAAAAATATATATTTTCAAATTCAGCTCAATCTAAATTTATTCCTAAACTATTAACTCAAAACTCTTAACTCTTAACTATTTATTAATCATTCCCATAACTATTTTTTCAGATGTTATTGGTAGTGTTCTTATATTAACTTTTGTTGCATTGTATACTGCATGTGCTAAAGCTGGAGATGGCGTATTAATAACTATCTCTCCAATAGACTTAGCTCCAAATGGCCCTGTTTGTTCATAGCTTGATTCAAATTCAACTCTAATGTTTCCAACATCAAGTCTTGTAGGTATTTTATATTGAAGGAATGAATCATTTCTCATCTTACCCTTTTCAGTGTAAGTAATATCTTCATAAAGTGCCATACCTATTCCTTGCGCTATTCCTCCTTCTGCTTGGATTCTAGCTAAATTAGGATTTACAACAGTTCCACAATCCACTACTGCTACATAATCAATTATATCAACTTTTCCTGTTAGCTTATCTACTTCAGTTTCAACTATTCCAACCATGAATGGAGGTGGTGAAACTTCTGAATAATGTGATTCACTTTCACTTATAGTATTAAATCCGCCAACTAAAGTATTATTTGCTATATCAATTAAACTTATTTCCTTTTCATCTACTAGTGAAAATACTTTTTTCCCATCAAACTCTAAATTATCAATTGAGCATCCAAGTGCCTTTGATGCTTCTTCAATAATTCTTTTTCTCATCTTTTCACAAGTTTTAATAACAGCTCCACCTGTTATATATGTAGTACTAGATGCATAAGAACCAGTATCATATGGACTTTGGTCTGTATCAACACCATGTACAATTATATTATCTATATCACATTCTAAGCAGTCAGCTGCCATTTGAGCTAATATTGTATCACATCCTGTTCCCATATCAGCTGCACCAATCATTAATGTATAGAATCCATCATCATTAAGCTTTATTTCAACAGCCGCAGTATCTACTGACGATATCCCTGACCCTTGCATAGCCATAGCAACCCCAACAGATCTAACCTTGCCATTCCCCATATCTCTACAAGGATATTTATTATCCCAATCTATCATTTCTTTAGCTCTTGATAAGCATCTATCTAATGCACAACTATTGGCCGGTTCATTATAATATGCAGGCATTATTTGCCCCTCAGCAACCATATTCATTTCTCTCAGTTTAATAGGATCGATATTAAGCTTATCTGCAAGTTCATTTACAGCTGACTCTAAAGCAAACAATCCTTGAGTTGCGCCATAACCTCTATAAGCACCAGCTCCCATAGTATTTGAATAAACAACATCATATTCAAATTTATAAGCCTTTGCTCCATTATAAAGAGGCATTGATTTATGACCTGATAATCCTACAGTAGTCGGTCCATGATCACCATATGCTCCTGCATTAGATAAAGTATACATATAAATGGCCTTTATTATACCATTTTCATCTGCTCCTAATCTAACCTTTATCTCCATTTCATGTCTTGGACTACCATTAGTCATACTTTCTTCTCTTGTATAGACTATCTTTGCTGGTTTTCCAGTTTTCATTGTAACTATCGCTGGGAATATTTCAGCAACAACACTTTGCTTTGCACCAAATCCTCCACCTATTCTCGGTTTAATTACTCTTATTTTAGACTTTGGAATATCTAATGCATTTGATAATATACGTCTTACATGGAAAGGAACTTGAGTTGCACTTGTTATATTTAATCTTCCATATGTATCAAGTTCTGTAAATGCTCTGAAAGTTTCCATCATAGCTTGGCTATTTGCTTTTGTATGATAAGTTTGTTCTATTATATGAGCACATTTATTTAACTCTTCTTCTACATCTCCATAAGCAAAGTCACCCTTTGAACATATATTTCTATCTTTATCTACATTAATCCAGTCATTTAATGCAATAAAATCATCTTCTGGATGAACTATAATATCATTATCTATAGCTTCCCTAAAATCTAATACTGCATCTAAAACCTCATATTTAACTTTAATTAAATTTAATGCTTTATTTACTGCCTTTTCATTTTCCCCAGCAACTATTGCAACAGGATCTCCTACACATCTAAGTCTCTTATCTAAAATCAATCTATCATATGGACTTGGTTCAGGATAAGATTGACCGGCTGTTGTAAATCTTTTTTGTGGAACGTCCTTATAAGTTAAAATACATTCTATACCTGGAACTTTACTTGCTATGCTTACATTTATATCCTCTATTAAAGCATGAGCATGAGGACTTCTAAGTACTTTAACTATTAAACAATTACTTGGAGCTATATCATCTGTATAAACCGGCTTACCAGTAAGTAATGACATAGCATCCTTTTTTCTTATACCTTTATTAACATATTTCATTATTAGTCCTCCTTTTTAGCTTCTAAGAAATTCTTAATTGCTCTTAATTGGCTCATATATCCTGTACATCTGCAAAGATTCCCAGCTAAATAATGCTTAATTTCATCTTCCGTTGGATTAACCAATTCATTTTTCATCGCTAATACATTCATCACAAATCCTGGGCTACAGAATCCACATTGCTCTGCTCCTTGATCTGCCATAAAAGCACCAAATTCTTCTGCTTCCTCTCTTAATCCTTCAAGAGTAGTCACTTTCTTTCCATTTGCCTTCATAACAAGAGTGCTGCATGATAAAACAGGTTTTCCCTCTAAATGAACTGTACATAAACCACAATTTGCAGTTTCACATCCTCTTTTTACACTAAAGAAGCCCTTACTTCTTACATAATCAATTAATAACATATCTGCTTCTACATTGTCTTGAAAAAGTTTATTATTTATCCATAGTTTAATTTCCATAACTTCCTCCTGTAATTTCAGAAATTCCTCTGTTTATAAATACCTTAGCTAATATTTGTCTATACTCTTTACTTCCTCTCATGTTACTATCAAATTTAACATTTTCTATAACATATTTAACTACGTCATCAATTTCTTTTTGTGTTGGAACTTCACTTAAAATTTCTGTTGCATTTACATTCATAGCTTTTTGAGGTCTAGCTCCAATTACAATATTCCACTTATTATCTAATCTAGATATAGCAACTGCTAAAGTAGGAATATCAGTTGCACTGTTTCTATGAGTTAAATAAACAGCCTTTCTATTATCTTTCTTTATTATAATTCTTACTAAAATATCATTATCATAAGGCATGTCTCTATATTTAGTAAGAGGAATAATTCCACCATTAAATAATTCTACATATGTATCTAATGATAAAAGTGCTGTTAATATATCTGAAAATCCAAATCTTGAATAAATACTTCCACCAATAGTAGCGCAATTCCTAAATTGAACTCCAACTATATGTATAACTGATTTTGCTATTATCCCATTAAAATAAGAATTTAAAGATTCATTAACTTCTAACTGTCTTAATGTGCACATACAGCCTATTTTAAAATATTCTTCGTCTTCCTCTATTTTGTCTAATCCTAATTCTGATAAATCAATGGCAGTTTGAATGTTTCTTCCACCCATCTTTAACCAGCCTATTCCCCCTAAAATAACATTGTTCTTTTTTTGATTTAGTTCATAAGCTTCTTCTAAACTTTTTGCTACTACATAATTCCTAATCGTAAACAATTTTTTCTCCTCCTATAGACATAACAAATGGGCCATATCAAATTATTCGATATAAGCCCTTTTTATATTTTTTATACACTTACTGCTTTATTTTCTACCTTATCTTTTGGTAATACTAAATTTAATATTGTTGCTATAACGAATGTCATTATTATACCATTTTGTGCAAATATGTTGCTAACCCAAGTTGGTAATTGTGCTAAGGCTTCTGGAACATTACCTATTCCAACACCAATTCCTATTGCTAATGCAACTATTAAGCCGTTTCTACCATCTAACTTTTCTCTAAATAATGACTGTAATCCACTTACAAATATCAT
This sequence comes from Clostridium saudiense, assembly GCF_000577815.1. Classification (GTDB taxonomy): domain Bacteria; phylum Bacillota; class Clostridia; order Clostridiales; family Clostridiaceae; genus Clostridium; species Clostridium saudiense. Next base: position 11,694 of record NZ_CBYM010000051.1, read on the forward strand.
AGCAAACATTATAACTGCTGCTCCTCCTAGAACTGATTGTGGCATTACTGAAAGTACTGCACTCAATTTTGGGAAAAATCCAGCTAATATTAAAAATACTGCCCCAGTCATAATAACAAATTTATTTACAACTTTAGTTACAGCAACTAGTCCAACATTTTGGCTAAATGAAGTATTTGGAGCAACTCCAAAGATAGCTGCTATAAAACTTGAAACTCCATCAGCAACTACACCACCTGATAATTCTTTGTCAGTTGCTTCTCTATCAAGTCCACCTACTGCTATTGCAGAAATATCCCCAATTGTTTCTACTGTAGTTGCAATATACATTATTGCCATTGAAATAATTGCATCTAACCTAAATTCAAATCCCATAGCAAATGGTTTAGGTAAACTTATCCATGAAGCTTCTTTTACAGCTGTAAAGTCAACCATTCCCATTACTATTGATAATATGTATCCAACTATTATTCCTATTAAAATAGCTGATGTTTTTATAAACCCTTTAGTAAAGTTTTGTAATACTATTATTACTAAAATTACCACTGTTCCAACTATTAAATGTTTTGGTGATCCAAAATCAGCTGAACCAGCTCCACCAGCAAAATATTTAATACCTACCGGAAGTAATGAAAGTCCTATTGAAATAACAACCAAGCTTGTTACTATAGGTGGAAATAATTTTCTTAATGGCTTAATGAAGAATCCCAAAACCATTTCTAATACTGCCCCAACTAATGAAGCTCCCATTATAGCGGAATATCCATACGTTGCACCTATAGCATTTTGTGTTCCTATAAATCCTGAACTTGTTCCCATAACTACAGGTAATCCACTTCCTACTCTAAAAAATGGATATAATTGAATTAATGTTGCAATCCCTGCAACAAACATTGAATTTTGGATTAACATTGATTTTGTTTCTAATGGAATATCTAAAAGCCCACATACTATAATAAGTGGTGATACATTTCCTAAGAACATTGCTAATACATGTTGAATACCTAATGGAATAGCTTGTTTTAAAGGTACCCTTCCTTCTAATTCATAAATACTTCCTGTTTTCATCCTAAATCCCCCTATAAGTATTAATATAAATCGCGAATATTTTTTATTTTTCGTGCATTTAATGTACGTAAATCCTACTTCATGATTCTATCATACTTTTTCTAATTTGTGTATAAAAATATATTTATTTTTAGCTTTTTTTGAAATTTTTAGGTTAAAAAATATATTTTAACGGCAAAAACACAAAAATTAAAAGACAAACCACCTTTAATAGTTTGTCTTTTGCTTTTTCAGAAAAAATTTAATTTTTAAGATTATTTTTCGTTTTTTACTTTATATATTCTAAAAGTACCTTTATGGTTCCACCACAAGCCATCCCTAACTTTGCTGCTACTGAATTAGATAAATCATAACTTTCAATATATGATTTTTCTTGCTTTATTAATTCTAAAGCTTTTTCGTATGCAGCATTTTCTACACTTCCACCACCAATGCTTCCGATCAATTTCTTATCATCTGTAACTAGCATTTTTGCACCTACTCCTCTAGGAGATGAACCTACTTTATCTAAAATGCTTACCAATACCATCTTTTTATTGCTTTCATTAATAGTATTTAATATTTTTTCATCTACATTTGATAAATTACTTTTATTTTTTATTTCTATAATTTGCGCTGCTATACTTATTGCAATTTCAGCAGGCGTTTGAGCTCCTATATTTAATCCAATAGGTGCATGAATTTTTTCAATTTCTTTTGAACTATATCCTTTTTCCACTAACTGTCTTACTGAATTAGCTACCTTTGCTTTACTACCTATCATACCTAAATATTTATATTCTTTATTTAAAATTGATTCAATACATATTTGGTCTGCTCTATGTCCCCTTGTTACAACCACAAAATAGGAATTATTATCATAGTTTATCTCTTCAAGAGCTTCATTAAATTTCTTACATATTACCTTATCTGCTGATGGAAATCTTTCAGTATTTGCAAATTCCTCTCTATCATCTATTACTATAACATTAAAATCTAACATTTTTGCGACTTTATATAACTCTAAAGATATATGTCCACCACCACAAATAACTAATTTAGGCTTAGATGCAATCTGTTCTAGCATTATTTTATAAGAGTTATTAATATCAAATACTTTGTTAGTTTCTTTTAAATCTAAATTCTCAATAATCTCTTTATATTTTTCTCTATCTCTTTCATCCTCAAATATAAATTCATTATCAACTTTTAATATTTTCTTACCTATATCTAAATCATTAACGGATTCTAAAATTGTAAATATAAATAAATCTTTTTTACTCAATAAATTTTCTTTTACTACTTTGTAAAATTTCCTTTTCATACCTGCCCCCCGGAAGTTATTATC
>NZ_CBYM010000052.1 GCF_000577815.1 Clostridium saudiense
CAGGTATACTTTTGCTGGAGCTAGTTATTTTAAGAGAATGCAGGAGTTAGGTTTGTATACTATTGATACTGCTGAAATTGAAGATAGGATTAAGAAATTGAATTTGGATAATATTTTTGAACAAAAATTAGTTTAGAAGATAGATAATACTCTGGGGGGAAAGTTACCCTCTAGAGTATTTATTTCTTGGGGACACTTGGAAAATATAGCAAATTAAATATAAAAAAGATTAATGAAGGAAAAGCTAGTAAGGAAAGAGATGAACTAAATGAAATAATAATAGATTATTTATAATTGTTAAGGACTAATAGTGGTGAAAGAATAGATTTAGAAATAGCATGTACATGTAAAATTATTAGGAAATTAGTGATAAGATTAAGAAGGTTAATTTGGATAGGATTTTTGAACAAAAATTAATATAGAGTATTTATAATCCCAAGGAGGTTATGGACTTCTTGGGATTTCTTTAGGATGAAATAACTAATTATTAATTATTCAAGTATTTTTGAACTATTATAGCTTAGAAAATAAAATTGTAAAAAATAACATAAAAAATATTGATAGTAACTTTTTAATATGATAAACTAATTAAAGTTACCGGTTACTTTGGGTTATAGAGTATATGTACGTGAAGTATAAAATTTTAGAGGTTGGGGTGAGGAGATGACTATAGAAGAATCAGTAATTGATGAATTACAAGATATTTTAAGTGAATTATATTTTAAATATGGTAAAGATAATGAAATAATAAGATTAAGTTGCATAATAGATAGCTTCATAGTTAAAAGGCAGAAGGAGGTCTTGATAAATTGAATGAATAATTTAAAAAATATTTAGTATTAAGCAAATACATAAAATATATATTAGAGAAAGAGGAGAAGAGGGTATATGAAAAAAGTAATTTGTCCAGGGGAAGCATTAATAGATTTTGTATCAATGGATTTAGGAAAATCTTTAAAAGAAACAAGTGGATTTTTAAAAAAGGCAGGAGGTGCTCCAGCTAATGTTGCAGCGGCTATATCAAAATTAGGTGCAGAAGCATATTTTTGTGGAACTGTTGGAAATGATGCTTTTGGTAGTTTTTTAGAAGATACATTTAAAAATAATAAAATTAATACTGAGCTTATGTTTAAATTAGATACTAATAATACAACATTTGCTTTTGTATCATTAATGGAAGATGGAGAAAGAGATTTTGAATTTGCCAGGGATGCTGATTCAAGATTGACTTTTGAGATGATTAAAGATAATCTTGAAAAGTTTGATTTATATCATTTTGGTAGTGCAACAGCTTTCTTAGAAGGAGATTTGAAAAAAACTTATTATAATTTAAAGGAATATGCAAAAAAGAATAATAAAATAATATCATTTGATGCTAATTATAGAGAAAGTTTATTTGGTAATAACAAAGAGGGATTTATAAAGTGTTGTATTGATTTTATTAAAGACAGTAATATAGTTAAGTTAAGCGAAGAAGAAGCTTTTTTAATTAGTGGAAAAAACAACATTAAAGAAGCTTCTGAATTCATTATAAAATTAGGGTGCAAAAATTTAATTATTACACTAGGGAAAAAGGGGGCGTTATTAACAACAAAGGAAAAACAAATTTTAGTACCAACAAAAGAGTTAAAGATGAAGGATGCAACTGGGGCTGGTGATGCTTTTATGGGAGCTGTATTAGCTCAAGTTGTTGAAAACCCACATAAATCAATGGAGGAAATAGTTAAGACTGCAAATATAGTTGGAGGTATAACTACAACTAAAATAGGTGCACTTGAATCTATACCAACTTGGGATGAGGTTTTAACTTTCATCAAAAACAGCTAGAAGTAATTGTGCTGAAATATTAACCAATTACAAAATTTATATTGTGTTAAATTAAATATCACCAAATAATATTAAAATAAGATATATCTTGAGTTAAATCTAGAGATGTATCTTATTTTTTACATAATATAAAAAATTAGGTTAGAATAAAGATAAAATTAAGCAACTTACTCTAAATTATAAGTTATCTAAAAAGTTATATAAACAAATAAGAAGGAATTGCCTTAAATAGGAAAAAGCAACCTGATGTGTAAGCGCTAACATGTTATTATCTCATTAAGTTATCGGTTACATTATGGATTATATAAAACAAAGAAGTTGAGAAAGTGAAAAAATATGTAGTTTAATTTTATTTGCTATTACAGTAAATTTTACTGGCTTCTCACTTGCTAAAACTAGTGATGTAAGTAAAAACATATTAGGATTTGATGATGGTGAAGAATATGTATCAATGTGGGTTCATGTTATTGAAGAAACAACAGATGGATAGGCATACTCAAAGTCTGTAAAGGAGTTTAATGAAAAATTCAATGGAAAATACTTTTTGGATATTGAGTTTGTTCCTCGTAATGAAAGTGGAGGAGTGTATTCAGATAAGGTTAATGTATCAGTAATATCAGGTGGATTACCAGATGTAATCACTGTTGATGGACCTAATATATCAGTATATGCAGCAAATAATATTATTCAGCCATTATCAAATCTATCAGAAGAAGAGAAAAGTATATATCTTCCTTAAATTATAGAGCAAGAAACTGTAAATGGAAATTTATATGATTTAGGGGTAATGGAGTCTAGTGTGGGATTTTATTATAACAATGATATTATAGAAGATGCAGGCATAGAAGTTCCATCTATAAATAATCCATGGACATGGAGTGAATTTATTGAAATATGTAAAAAATTAAAGGAACATTTAGAAGATGGATATGTTATAGATATGCCATTCCCATCAGGTGAAAACAATTATCAGATTTTAAAGACGATGGATTATTTAAGCAATTATATGATCAACTAGTAATATATGGACGCCCAAGATCTAAATCATCAGCGTATCCTCAGATAAGTACATCATTTCAACAAGCTATTGAAGGAGTATTATTAAATTCAAAAGGAGAAACCGATGAATTTGAATATGGCTCATTAGAAAGAATATTATCTAGGGAAAACTTAATCCTAGCAATGAAGATAGTAATATCCAATAAAGGAAGCAATGGAGTTGATGGAATGACAGTTTATGAACTTAAACAATTTCTACAAACAAAATGGACTAAAATTAGAGAAGATATATTCAATAATGAGTACAAACTAATGCTAGTTAGAACAGCTGAAATCCCAAAACCAAACGGAGGTACTAGGTTACTAGTAATACATACGGTTTTAGATAGACTTATTCAACAAGCAATTGAACAAGAACTAAACCTAATTTATGATGAAAATTTCTCGGAGAATAGTTTTGAATTCCACCCTGGTAGAGCTGCAAAAGATAGAATAAAGAAAGCTGAAGATTATATTAATAAAGAAGCATAAAGACAAACTACGAGAAATATTATCAAGGGCAAAACCGATGACTTTAGAACAAAGAATAATTAAGCTAAATCAAGTTAATATAGTTTGGATTAATTATTATGGAATAGCAAAGTGTAAAGGCATTGTTATTCAATGGGATAAATGGATTAAACAGAGATTAAGAATGTGTATATGGAAATAGTGAAAGAAGATTAAAACAAGATATAAAAACCTTAAGAAACTAGCACTTAATCACTATCAAGCAATAAAATTTGCCAATACCCGAAAAGGATACTGGCGAGTAGCAAATAGTGCAATATTAAATACTACAATAACAAATCAATTCTTTAACGACTTAGGTTTGAAAAGCCTAACGCGTCAATATATTAAAATTCATTAAACTTAAAGAACCGCCGTGTACTAGACCGGTATGTACGGTGGTGTGAGAGGCCGATAGATAAAATAATTATCTACCTCATACTCGATTAAATTAAAAGTTAGGATTGAGTGGTGATTGAATTGTATAAGAAATTTACATGGAATTAAATTGAAAAAAATGAAGAAATTCATTGACGTGTAACCGGTAACATGATATTATATTAATAAAGGTAACCGGTTACGTTAACGATTACCAAAAAGTTAGCATGTATTTATGATTTATATGTAAATACAAAATATGCAAATTATAATAAGTAAAATTTATTCGAAGGGATGGGATTTAATTGAGGCAAGTAGAGACAGCTATACCGATTAAAAAGGAATCATTGGGAGGTAAGTTTTTAAGAGGTCAGAAAGGAGGGAAAAGTAGTTTAGTAAAAAAAATAAATTATGTAAAAAGAAATTATCAGTTATATCTTTTTTTTACATTACCTCCATTATTACTATTGATTATATTTAAGTATATTCCAATAGGAGGAATATTAATTGCATTTGAAGATTATAACCCTATAGCAGGTATATTAGGAAGTGATTGGGTTGGGTTTAAACATTTTCAAAGGTTTTTATCATCTCCAGATTTTATGAACCTATTAATGAATACTTTAAAGTTAAGTGTTTATGGATTATTATGGGGATTTCCAATACCTATTATACTAGCATTACTATTAACTAGAGTTAAAAGTGAGAGAATAAAAAAGGTAATACAATTAGTAATATATGCTCCGAACTTTATTTCTGTAATTGTAATTTCAGGGATGATTATTCTATTCTTATCACCAGTAGGACCTATTAATCAAGCTTTTGGAACAGCAATAAATTTTATGACCAAGCCAGAAGCATTCCGTACTATTTATATAGCTAGTGGAATTTGGCAAGGTGCAGGATGGGCTTCTATTATTTATACTGCAGCATTATCTAATGCAAGTAAGGAATTGACAGAGGCAGCGGTAATTGATGGTGCTAATATATTTCAACAAATATGGAATGTTGATATTCCAGCAATTAAACCAATAATGGTTATTCAATTTATTTTATCTATGGGTGGAATTATGAGTATAGGTTTTGAAAAGGCTTTAGCATTACAAACAAGCTTAAATTTACCTACATCTGAAATATTAGCTACCTATACTTATAAAATGGGATTACAGTTAGGTGACTATAGTTTTTCCACAGCAGTTGGATTATTTAATGCAGTAATAAATGTAATATTATTAGTTGTAGTAAATACATCAGTCAAGAGACTAAATAAAGATGAAGAAGAAGCGTTAGGACTATAGGGGGAGAAGATATGAAAAAGAAAAAAAGACAAAAACTTTCACTTTCAGATAGACTTATTTTAAATAGTGGATATATATTATTAGGAATTTTTCTTTTAGCTATAATAGTACCACTTATATATGTTATTGTTGCATCTTTTATGGATCCAGTTGTGTTGAGTAGTGAAGGTATAACTTTTGATTTTAGTAAATGGTCATTAGAAGGATATAAAAGGGTATTAAAAGATGATATGCTTTTAAGAGGCTTTTTGAACTCAGTATTTTACTCTATATCATATGCAGTAATATCAGTTGCAGTAACATTAATGGCAGCATATCCATTATCAAAAGAAGAGTTTGTTGGAAGAAAATTTGTAAATACATTATATGTGATAACTATGTTTTTAGGTGGTGGATTAATACCAACATATTTATTGATAGATAAGTTAAATCTTTTAAATACAGTATGGGCAATTTTACTTCCAGGAGCAATTAATGTATGGAATATAATGCTTGCTAAAACTTATTTTAAAACTTTACCTAGAGAGTTAAGAGAAGCATCAGCTATTGATGGAGCAAGTGAAATTAAGCACTTCTTTAAGATAGTTTTACCAGTATCAAAACCAATTATAGCAGTATTGATGTTATATCAATTTGTAGGACAATGGAATAGCTATTTCGATGCAATGATTTATATAGATGATGCTAATTTGCAACCGCTACAATTAGTAATAAGATCAATATTAATTCAAAATGCACCATCTACAGGTATGATTGCTGATATTCAAAGTATAGCTGAAATGTCTAAGATATCAGAGTTATTAAAGTATTCAACTATAGTAGTTTCAAGTTTACCATTATTAGTTATGTATCCATTCTTCCAAAAATACTTTGATAAGGGTATTATGGTTGGCTCAATAAAAGGATAATATTATAAAAGGAGAGAGAAAAAATGAGGAAAAACAACATTAAAACAATAATAAGTACAGCATTAGTATCAATTATGGCAATTTCTTTAATAGGTTGCGGGTCAAAAGGTAATGAGAAAAGTGAGGAAACTGTGTTAACGAATGTTTCATTTCCTTTAGAGGAAACTGCAACTTTAACTATGTTAACAAGTGCACCAGCAATTTCAGAACAAGATCCAAATAAAAGACTTATATTTAAAAGATTAGAAGAAGAAACTAATGTTCATATTGATTGGACATGCTATCCAGATGATCAATATGGTGATAAGAAGAACTTAGCATTATCTAAAAAAAACACACTTCCAGATGTAGTTTTTAATGCAGCTATGAGTAATTATGATTTGCTTCGTTATTCAAAGCAAGGTGTAATTGTTGCAGTTGAAGACTTAATAGATCAATATATGCCTAATTTATCTAAGATATTAGATGAAAATCCTGAATATAGAAAAATGATTACAGCTCCAGATGGACATATATATTCATTCCCATGGATAGAAGAATTAGGAAGTGGTAAGGAAGCTATTCAAGCTGTAGCAGATATTCCATTTATAAATAAGAAATGGCTTGATGAGTTAGGATTAGAAGTGCCAACTACAACTGATGAATTAGTAGAAGTATTAAAAGCATTTAGAGATGGAAATCCAGAAGGAAGAACTGATGTAATTCCTATGTCATTCATAATGAATGGAGGAAATGAAGATCCTGCTATATTACTTGGAGCATTTGGTGAGGGGGATAACACAGATCATTTCCTTGTAACAGATGATAAGAAAGTTATTTATTCAACTGTTCAAGAAGGATATAAAGAAGGACTAAAATGGCTTAACTCTCTTCAAAATGAAGGTCTTTTTGATCCAGAAGCATTTACACAGGATTGGGCAACTTATGTAGCTAAGGGTAATAATGGTAGATATGGAATGTTCTTTACATGGGATGCTGCAAACATCGTTACTAATCCAGAAGATTATATAGCTCTTCCAGCATTAGCAGGTCCAGAAGGAAATGTTAATGTACCAAGATCTAACGGATATGGTGTTGATATTGGTAGATGTGTAGTAACTAGTGCAAATAAGAATTTAGAATTAACAGCAAAATGGATAGATGAACTATATGATCCACTTCAATCAATTCAAAATAACTGGGGAACTTATGGTGATGAGTTAAATCAAAATATATTTGAGTTGAAAGAAGATGGTACTTTAGCTCATTTAGATTTAGGTGGTTCTTCACCATGGGAAGTTAGAGTTAATCAATGTGCTGGAGGGCCATTAGCAATTCTTAATGAATACTATGGTAAATATTCAACTTGTCCAGATGATGCTAAAGCTAGATTAGATATACTTCATGGAACTTATGTTAAGGATATGAAAGCAGAATATAATTATCCAGTAGTGCTTATGAGTCAAGAGGATATTGAATTACTTACTCAATATGAAACAGCAGTAAGGCAATATACTGATCGTAAGAGAGCTGAATGGGTATTAAATGGTGGAATTGATGAAGAGTGGAATTCTTATCTTGAAGAAATGGAAAAGTTAGGTTTATCTAAGATGTTAGAAATTAAACAAAAATATTTAGATGAATATTTTAAATAAAGATTAGATGAAATATAGATAATTAAAAAAATTAGTAAGTAGTTAAGAGGTTTGAATTAAAATGCGATAAATATAATTAGAAAAAGTATGTTGTTTATAGAGTTATCGTATAGTAATTCCTACCTCTTAACTAGAATATTACAAAATAATATTTTAATTTTGATATGTTTTTAGTATGCATAGTATAATAGGAATGGTGTAATAGTGATGATAGAAAATAATTTTATTTTAGAAAAAGTAAGAAAATATGAAAAAGAATTTATTAATTGTATATCAAAAGAGGAGAAACCATCTTTTCATTTATGTGCCCCTATAGGATGGATTAATGACCCAAATGGATTTTCAACATTTAATAACGAATACCATTTGTTTTATCAATATCATCCTTATGATGTAGTATGGGGACCGATGTATTGGGGTCATAGTAAGACAAATGACTTTATTAAATGGGAACAGTTACCGATAGCGCTTGCTCCAGAGGCAAGTTATGATATGGGAGGGTGTTTTTCTGGTAGTGCCTTAGAGTATGATGGCAAACATGTAATTATGTATACTGGTGTATTAGATAATAAAGATGAAAATGGAGAAAGAGTAGTAAGACAAACTCAATGTATAGCAATTGGGGATGGAGAAAACTATGAAAAGTTAGAGTGTAATCCTGTAATTACTCATGAAATGTTACCAGAAGGAAGCAGTCTAGAAGATTTCAGAGACCCTAAGATATGGAGAGAGGGTGAAGAGTTTTATTGTGTAGTTGCAAGTAGAAGTAATGATGGTAGTGGTCAAATTCTTATGTATAAATCTAATAATTTAAAAGAATGGGAGTTTGTAACTATTGTTGATAATAGTAAAAATAAAGTAGGACGTATGTGGGAGTGCCCAGATTTATTTAGTTTAAATGGAAAAGGTGTGCTTATAATTTCTCCACAAGAAGTTAAGGCTACTAAGGATGGATTCCATAATGGAAGCAATACTGCATATTTAATTGAAAAATATGATAATGAAAAGAAGTCATTTGAAAGAGAAAGTTGTAATGTTATAGATTTTGGATTAGATTTTTATGCACCACAAACATTGGAGTCAATAGATGGAAGAAGAATAATGATTGGATGGATGCATTCTTGGGAAAATAGAATCGTACCAGGCAATTTTAAATGGTGTGGAATGATGACAATGCCTAGAGAGCTTACAATTAGAGATGGATGTTTAATTCAAAATCCAATTAGAGAAATTGAAAATTATTATAAGAATACGGTAGAATATAATAATTTAATAATTAAAGATGAAGTGTCACTAGATGGTATATTTGGAAGAGAATTAGATATTACAATAGATATTGATGGATCACAGGCTGAAGAATTCAAAATTAAACTAGCAAAAAATAATGAATATGAAACAATAATAAGCTTTAATTCAAAGAAGAATATAATTGAATTTGATAGAAGTTACTCAGGAAATTATGGAGATATACTTCACAAAAGAGAAATGAAGGTTAGAGATAAAAATGGAAAAGTTAAAATGAGATTAATAATAGATAAATATTCTGTAGAGATATTTGCAAATGATGGAGAACAAGTTATGACGTCAACATTCTATACGCCTTTAGAAGCTACAGGTATAACTTTCGCATCAGAAGGTAATTCTATAATTAATATTAAGAAACATGATATTGAAGTTTAACTTATAAAAAATGAGTATGTAGGTTTAGTAATATTAAACCTACATACTCATTTTGTTTTAAGATGTTGTATCTCTTATAATTAAATCAGTATCAATTGTAATATTTTCAAGCTTTACTGAGTTTCCTCTATTTTTAGAATTAATTTGTCTTAGTATTAACTTCATTGCAGTATCAGCTATTTTATTGATATCTTGATTTACCGTTGTAATTGGAATTATTGACTCTACAGAAATTGGAGAGTTATCAAATCCTATTATTTCATATTCATCAGGAATCTTCTTTTTATTTTTAATAAGAATATTTAATAAAATATTAGCATGTGTATCATTACTTACAAAAATACCTTTTTTCATATTAGGATAATTTTTTTCTATGTCATCATAAAGTTTTGACATGTTTATATATGTTTCTTCAAAATTATGACCTAGATGTGAAAGATAACACGTATATTTGGAATTTCTATCTTCGCAAGCTTTCTTAAATGCCTCAATACGTTTATATGAAGGGATTTCTTTTGCAACATCAGTATTTATATGAATTAATATATCACATTTATTGTCTATTAATAAATTAGTTGCTTTAAAAGCACCAGCATAGTTATCACTATTAACACTAGAAATATATTTATCTTCACGTTCTATAGAAACTATTGGAATACTTAATTCACTTAGTGTTTTAGAATCTATAGTATTACTAAGAATTATTAATCCTTCTATTTGATAAGCCATTAACTCTTTAATATAATTCATTTCTTTAGTATATTTACTTTCTTTATTAGTATCATGATTTTCTACAAAAACTAAAAATTTATAATTATATTTTGAATAAGTATTTATAAGACAATTTAACATTTGCGAATAATAATGAAGAAATAAATCAGGAATTATTATTCCAATCATTTCACTTTTTCCGTTAGCTAAACTTCTAGCAACTTTGTTTTCTTTATAATCCAATGCAATTAGTGCATCTTCAATTTTTTTTCTAGATTCAAGTGTTAATGAATCAGGATTATTAAAATATCTGGAAATTGTTGTTTTTGAAAAATTTGTGTATTTAGCAATATCACTAAATGTAACTTTTTTTGTCATAAGCACCTCACCCACTTTTATTATATCAAAATAGTAAATATTTATCAAAAAAATTATAGGTATTGACGTGAAAATGATAACATGGTAATATAATAACAAAGTTACCGGTAACATTACCGGTAATTAATACGATTGGAAATGGAGGAACTTGAATGGGTAGACCTAAAATACATTTAACGGCACCTAAAAATTGGATTAATGATCCAAATGGATTTATTTATTATAATGGAGAATATCATTTGTTTTATCAGTATTTTCCATATGATTGTAAATGGGGGACAATGCATTGGGGACATGCTACTAGTAAAGATTTGATAATGTGGAAACATTACCCTATAGCTTTATATCCAACGAAAGAATATGATCAAAATGGATGTTTTTCAGGGACTGCAATTATTGAGAAGGGGGAGTTACATTTATATTATACGGCAATAAAGTATGATAAATTTAGAGAGGGAAATATTCATTCACCTTATGATAATTATTCATTTGAAGCATCTCAAGCCAAGATAGTATCAAAAGATGGATATACATTTAATAATTATGAAGATAAAAGATTAATAATACCTCCTATTATGGATGAAAGTTTAGGGCATCGTACACATACAAGAGATCCTAAAGTTTGGAAATATAAAGATAGTTATTCTATGATACTTGGAAGTAAATTCAAACAAGAAGATAATGATAAGTTTACAGGAGAAGCATTATTTTATACCAGCAAAGATGGAGAAAAGTGGACTTATAAAAATAGATGCTATGATGATACAATAGGAGATATGTGGGAGTGTCCAGATTTATTTGAAGTAGATGGTAGATATGTTTTAGTAATGTCACCAGAGAATATTATAGCAGATGATATTAATTATACTAATAACTCCGTTTATTCAATAGTTGATTTTGATGAAGAAACTTGTGAGATGAAATTAATAAATAATCAAAAATTCTTAGATGAAGGACTAGATTTATATGCACCACAAACTACTTTAGATGAGTTTGGAAATCGAGTTTTAATTGGTTGGATGAGAATGCCATTAACGTTTGATGGCGAAGATTGGATAGGAATGATGTCTCTTCCTAGAGTTATTAATATAAAAAATAATGATGTGTACTTTAGTGCTCCAGAATATATAGATAAATTATTTAATAAAGAAGTTAAATTGTCAGAGTTTGATGTAAATGATGTTTATAAGTTAAATGCTACATTAAATAAAGATAGTGTGTTGGATATAGGTGGATATAAGATTTCTATAGTAGATGATAGTATAGTTACAGATAGAAGTAAAGTGTTTCCGGATATGAAAAGAAAAGGACGAGTATTTAAGTCTTCTAAGTTGAATGGTAGATATGATTTATCAATTTATATTGACAATGGAATTATTGAAATATTTATTAATGATGGAAAATATGTTATTTCAAATATAGTATATGGACTAGAGTCTAAAATAGAAGTGCATAATATAGAAACAATACGATTGCTTAAGATATAAATTTTAATCAGCATCTATTAGTATAATTTAAATTTTATAATAGTTGCTGATTAAAATACTTTAAAATGGAGGGGTAAAAATGTCTAAAGATAAACAATATGAGAAGGTAGCTAAAGAATTATTAAAATGTGTTGGGGGAGAGGAAAATATAATAAGTGTTGCACATTGTGCCACAAGATTAAGAGTAGTTTTAAAAGATGATAAGAAAATAGAAAGTGAAGCTATTGAAGAAATTGATTTAGTTAAAGGAAGTTTTAATAATGGTGGTCAATTTCAAATAATTTTAGGAACTGGAATAGTGGATGAGGTATGTAAACATTTTATAGGGTTATCTGGAATATCAGAAACTAGTAAAGAAGAATTAAAGCAAGTATCATCTAAAAAGGGAAATGTAATGCAAAGGTTTTTAAAGGCTTTAGCAGATGTTTTTGTTCCAATATTACCTGCACTTGTAGCAGCAGGTTTACTAATGGGAATTAATAATTTATTAACGGTACAAGGATTATTTATAAAAGGAAAGTCATTAATAGAAGCTTATCCTACAATTTCAGGATTAGCAGAAATGATAAATACATTTTCTAATGCTGCATTTGTATTTTTACCTGTATTAATTGGTTTTTCAGCAACTAAAATATTTGGTGGGACACCAGTTTTAGGTGCGGTTATTGGTGCTATAATGATTCATCCAGATTTATTAAATGGATATTCATATGGAGAAGCATTGTTAGATGGAACTGTACCATATTGGAGTATATTTGGATTTAATATTGCTAAGGTAGGTTATCAAGGAACAGTTCTGCCAATAATAGCTTCATCATTTATATTAGCAAATATAGAAAAACGATTGAGAAAAGTTGTAACTCCGATGTTAGATAATATAGTAACTCCACTTATAACTGTATTGGTAACAGCAATTTTAACATTTACTGTTGTTGGCCCAGTTATGAGAACTGTTGGAGATTGGATGACAGCTGGTGTAATGTATTTATTCTTTGATTTAGGTTTTGTTGGAGGAGCTATTTATGGTATTGTTTATCCATTATTAGTTATAACAGGTATGCATCATAGTTTAGTAGCAGCTGAAACGCAAATTTTAGCTAATATAGGAACTTTAGGTGGATCCCCAACATTTGCAGTAGTTGCAGCATCAAATGTAGCACAAGGAGCAGCTGCTTTAGCAGTGTTTTTTATAATTAAGAAGAATGCTAAAATGAAAAGTACAGCATCAGCTGCTGGTATATCAGCATTATTAGGAATAACAGAGCCGGCAGTATTTGGAGTTAATTTAAAATTAATATATCCATTTATAGGTGCTTTAATAGGTTCTGCTGTAAGTTCTGCTTATGCAACATTTATGAAGGTGTTATCTTTATCACCAGGACCTGCAGGATTACCAGGGGTTATAGTAATTAGAGCTGAATCAATGATTCAATATATGATAACAATGCTAATGGCTTTTGTAGTAGCATTTATTTCTACAGTTATATTAGCTAAAATATTAGCTAAAAAGAAAGAAATTGTATAAATTATAAGTAATAATTACTCTGAATTATATAAGTAAGATATGAATAATAATTGAATTATAATTTGGATATAATAAATTGTAGTTAAATAAAAATAGAGTAAAAATTTTGAAATGTATGAGAGAGTATAAAACTTTTAATGAAGGGAGCTAGATAAAATATAGTTTCCTTCATTTTTATATAGTAAATTAATTATAACTATAGCTTTTATAAATAAGAGTAAAGACTAATTAATAATATTTAATAATAAGATATTAGTATATTATTAATTAGTATATAAGTAATGAAGTAAAGTATTAAAGATTAGATAAAGTTTAATAATAAATAGTGAAATTTAGCATGGAGAGGTTGTGTAGCAGCTATAACTGCAAAGAAAGCTAGAGCAGATGTTTATATATATGAAAAAACAGATCTGTTACTTGGGCTTGGTAATGTTGGTGATATAATGAGAAATAATGGACGTTATATGGCTTCAGAAGAGCTTATTGATTCTTG
>NZ_CBYM010000053.1 GCF_000577815.1 Clostridium saudiense
GTCATTGCATAATTTATTATATCAGCTTTCTTATAAAATGCAACACTTTTTTTCTATTTTTTTATTTTTTTTATTCTAATCCTTATTTTTATCTAATTAACCTTGCTTTTATTAATAAAGTCAGCAAACTAAAAATTAGTAAGTTACAAGTGATAAATTAAATATGGAGTGAATTTGAATATTTTAAAATATAATATTCAAGCTTCATCATATACTTAATTCATTCTTCACTTTATCTCTTGTAACAAAAAAACCACCTTCCGGTGGTTTTTTATTAGTTTATTGGTTTCATTGTTGGGAATAGTATAACGTCTCTTATTGATGCTGAATCAGTTAAGAACATTATTAATCTATCTATTCCTATTCCAAGTCCACCTGTTGGTGGCATACCTGTTTCTAATGCGCTCATGAATTCTTCATCGATCATGTAAGCTTCATCATCACCAAGTTCTCTTTCTTTTTCTTGTTGCGCAAATCTTTCTCTTTGAACGATTGGGTCATTTAATTCAGAGTATGCATTACATAACTCTCTACCAAATACGAATCCTTCAAATCTTTCAGTGAACATTTCATTTCCTCTCTTTTTCTTTGTAAGAGGTGAAATCTCTACAGGATAATCTATGATAAATGTTGGTTGTATCATATGTTCTTCACAGAATTCCTCATATAACATATTTAATACTTCACCTTTAGTTACAGTATTTAATGGTTTTGGGAATTCTAAATGTTTTTCTTTAGCAATAGCTTGAGCTTCTTCATCTGATTTAATTGTAGCAAAATCAACTCCAGCATATTCCTTAACAGCATCAACCATAGTGATTCTTCTCCATGGTGGCATAAAGTCTATTTCAGTTCCTTGGTAAGTAACCTTTGTTGTTCCATTAACTTTCTTGCACACTTCTGCAACCATATTTTCAGTTAATTCCATCATATCATTATAATCAGCAAAAGCTTGATATAATTCAATCATAGTAAACTCAGGATTATGTCTTACTGACATACCTTCATTTCTAAAAGTTCTTCCTAATTCATAAACTTTTTCAAAACCAGCAACAATACATCTCTTTAAGTATAGCTCTGGAGCTATTCTTAAGAACATATCTAAATCTAATGTATTATGGTGAGTTATGAAAGGTCTAGCAGAAGCTCCACCAGCTATAGTTGCAAGCATTGGTGTTTCAACTTCTAAGAATCCTCTATTATCTAAGAATTCTCTTATTCCTTTTATAATTTGACTTCTCTTCATAAAAGTAGACTTAACTTCTGGATTTGTTATAATATCTACTTCTCTTTGTCTATATCTTAAATCTGGATCTTTTAATCCATGCCATTTTTCTGGAAGTGGTTTTAATGATTTACATATTAATTCTATTTCTTTAGCTTTAATAGATATTTCACCTGTTTTAGTCTTAAAGACTTCTCCAGTACAAGCAACCCAATCTCCTAAATCATTAGATTTATATTGCTTTAATGCTTCTTCTCCAACTTCATCAATCTTTATAAATAATTGGATTTTACCATCTCTGTCGTAGATATCAGAGAAAACAACTTTTCCTTGTCCTCTCTTAGACATAATTCTACCAGCAACTGTAACATCTTTACCTTCTAATTCCTCATAATTATCTTTAACTTGTTGTGAACTATGAGTTCTATTTACTTTGTATACATCGAAAGGATCTTTCCCTGCTTCTTGTAATTGAACTAGTTTCTCTCTTCTTAATCTTTCTTGTTCATTGAATTGTGATTCTAGTTCTTGCATGTTCATTTCTTCAGTTGACATTCACTATACCTCCAATTAGTCTCTTCTTATTTCTAAGACTTCAAACTTACTTACTCCGCTTGGAACTGCAACTTCTACTACATCTCCAACCTTTTTCCCTAATAATGCACTACCCACTGGTGATTCATTTGATATTTTAAAATTCATTGGATCTGCTTCTGCTGAACCAACAATTGTATATTCAACTTCTTCATCAAACTCGTAATCCATAACCTTTACTATAGATCCTACTGAAACCTTATCCTTTGGTATTTCGCTCTCATCAACAACAACTGCATTTTTTAACATATTTTCTAATTGAATAATTCTACCTTCAGTAAACGCTTGGTCGTTTTTAGCTTCATCATACTCAGAATTTTCACTTAAGTCTCCATATCCTAAAGCTACTTTTATCTTTTCAGTAATTTCTTTTCTTTTAACAGTTTTTAAGTATTCTAATTCCTCTTCAAGTTTTTTTACACCTTCGTAAGTCATTATAAATTTTTTTGCTTGACTCATAATCTTTCTCCCCTTCAAAACTTAACCGTATTCAACTTATAAATAGGCAAGTTTAGTAATCTTAAAATCATTTTAAATATTATAAATCAGGCTATTTCATCTGTCAATAAAATAGCTGACTATTTTCAATGCATCATTTTTACAATATTTCTCTATATAATATATATAGCTAAATATTTTTTAATTCATTTTTATATTCTTGCAATATATTAAATACTTCTGCACTTGTTGATAACGTATTTACTATATTCCTTAATTCACTACTTTTCGGTAATCCTTTTAGATACCACGAAGCATGCTTTCTCATTTCTTTTACAGCCTTAAATTCGCCATCATATTTAATAGCTAATTCATAATGTCTTAAACACATATTTATTTTTTCTTCTGCTGTAACAGGTAAAATTTCTTGGCCATTTAATACTCGTTCTATTTGATTAAATATCCATGGATTTCCCATACTTCCCCTTGCAATCATTATAGCATCACACTGAGTTATTTCTTTCATTCTTAATGCATCTTCAGGTGTAAATACATCTCCATTACCTATAACAGGTATAGATACTGCTTTTTTCACCTTACTTATTATATCCCAGTCAGCTTTTCCTTCATACATTTGTTTTTTAGTTCTTCCATGAACAGCAATTGCATCTGCTCCTGAATATTCCATTACTTTTGCAAATTCAACAGCATTAATATTATGCTCATCATATCCTTTTCTAAACTTAACAGTAACAGGTTTCTTTGAAACTTTTTTAATTTCACTTACTATCTCTCCAGCTAACTTAGGATTTAGCATTAAAGCTGAACCTTCTCCATTTTTAGTTATCTTAGGTGCAGGACATCCCATATTTATATCCAAAATACATATATCATCTATATTATTAAAATGGCTTTGTACAACTTCTGCCATTATCTTAGGATCATTTCCAAAAATTTGAGCTGCTACTGGCTTTTCTTCATCTGCAATTCTTAATAAAGTTTTAGTATTCTCACTTCCATAATATAATGCTTTTGCACTTACCATTTCCGTGTATACTAATCCACATCCCATTTCCTTGCATAATCCTCTAAATGAAATATCCGTTACTCCTGCCATAGGTGCTAAGAAAACACTTTTTTCAAAATTAAGGTTTCCTATTTTCATTTGTTTACTCCTTATTTTTATCGTAAATTATTCTTAACCCCTCTAATGTTAAGCTTGAATCAACCTTATCTATTACATTTGTTGATTTAGCTATTAAATTAGCTAAGCCTCCTGTTGCAATTACATATGGGTTTTCATATCCCATTGCAACCATCTCTTTTTTAGTCTTGCTAACTATATATTCTACTTGCCCTATATATCCATATAATATACCAGCTTGCATACTTGAAACAGTATTCTTACATATTATATTCTTTGGTAATTCTAACTCCACTCTAGGTAACTTTGCCGCTCTTTCAAACAATGCATCTGAAGAAATTCTTACCCCCGGACAAATACATCCACCTAAATAATTTCCGTCTTCAGTAACTGCACAATATGTAGTTGCAGTTCCAAAATCAATTATAATTACATCTCTTCTATATATTTCATGAGCAGCTACTGCATTTACAATTCTATCCGCTCCAACTTCCTTAGGATTATCATATTTAATATTTATTCCAGTCTTTACACCTGGGCCAACAATTATAGGATTTATATTAAAACTCTTCTTAACCATATTCTCTAAGGAATGCATTATATTAGGTACAACCGAAGAAATTATTATTCCTTTTACTTCTTTTGGATTTAAATCACTTTGATGGAATAATTGTATCATTTGAATACCATACTCATCTGAAGTTTTTTTAGAATCAGTAGAAATTCTCCAACCAGCTATATACTCGTTATCTTTGCATACTCCTATAACTATGTTGGTATTCCCCACATCTACCAGTAGAATCATAAACGCGCACCACCTTAACATAATTAAAGCAGCCCTAAAGCTGCTTTTATTGTACTATAAACAGTAATTTAAACTAATACTTTAATTTTAACAATTACATGTTATTTGTCAAGTGTTGTAAATTTTTATTTTTAGAACAATCCTACAATTTCACCATTTTCTAAAATATCCATTCTATTTGCTGCTGGTACCTTTGGTAAACCAGGCATTGTCATAATATCACCAGTTAATGCTACTATAAATCCAGCTCCATTTGAAACTCTAACTTCCTTAACAGTAATATCAAACCCTTCTGGTCTACCTAATAATGCTGGATTATCAGATAATGAATATTGTGTCTTTGCCATACAAATAGGTAGTTTATCTAATTCAAATTTTTCTAACTCTGCAATTTGCTTATTTGCTGCTGGAGTATATCTTACATCTTTTGCCCCATAAATTTCCCTGGCAATAGTTAATATTTTTTCTTTAATACTGCTCTTTTCATCATATAAAACTTTGAAGTTAGATTCTTTATTTTCTAATATATCATTAACTATATTAGCTAATTCTAATCCACCTTCTCCACCTTTAGCCCAAACATCACTTAAAGCAACCTTAACACCTAATTTATCACAGAAATTCTTTATATATTCAATTTCTTCATCAGAATCAGTTAAGAATTTATTTATAGCTACTACTACTGGAATATTATATTTTTGCATATTTTCTATTTGCTTTTCTAAGTTAACTATTCCTTTAGCTAGTGCTTCAACATTTGGAGTATTTAAATCTTCTTTTTTAACACCTCCATGATGTTTTAAAGCTCTCATAGTAGCAACAACTACTACACAATTTGGTGTTAATCCACCATATCTACATTTAATATCTAAGAATTTTTCTGCGCCTAAGTCAGCTCCAAAACCACCTTCTGTAACTACTACATCACCTAATTTAAGTGCCATTTTTGTAGCAAGTATTGAGTTACATCCATGTGCAATATTTGCAAATGGTCCTCCGTGAATTATTGCTGGAGTATTTTCTAAAGTTTGAACTAAATTAGGTTTAACAGCATCTTTCATTAAAAGAGCCATTGCCCCTTGAACATCCAATTGTTTTGCATAAACTGGATTTCCATCTAAATCATATGCTATTAATATATTACCCATTCTTTCTTTAAGATCGCTTAAGCTAGTAGCTAAGCAAAGAATAGCCATTATTTCAGAAGCAACTGTTATCATAAATCCATCTTCTCTTAGGAAGCCATTTATTTTTCCACCCATTCCTACTACTATATTTCTTAACGCTCTATCATTCATATCCATAACTCTTTTAAATATAATTCTTCTTGAATCAATTCTTAAAGTATTTCCTTGATGAATATGATTATCTATAGCGGCACATAGTAAATTATTTGCTGTTGTAATTGCATGCATATCTCCAGTAAAATGTAGATTTATATCTTCCATAGGTACTACTTGTGCATATCCACCACCTGCTGCCCCTCCTTTAACTCCAAAAACTGGTCCTAATGAAGGCTCTCTCAATGCTATAACTGCTTTCTTCCCAGTTTTACATAATGCCTGCCCTAATCCTACTGTAACTGTTGATTTCCCTTCTCCAGCTGGAGTTGGATTTATCGCTGTTACAAGAACTAATTTCCCATCTTTTTTATCTTTATTTTTATTTAATACATCTAAAGAAATCTTACATTTATACTTTCCATAAAGCTCTATATCATCCTCACCTAAATTTAGTTTTTCCGCAATCTTAACTATAGGCTCCATTTTTGCTTCTTGAGCTATTTGAATATCACTTTTCATATTATAAACCTCCCTAACATCTTCAAATTTTTAGTATACTTAATTATATCATTATAAATTCCTTTTTTAAACATAATTCGAACATTTTTATTATTTCCATAAAAATCATTCGTGTTTTGATTTTATTGTAAAATATCTTTTTAATAAAAAAAATTAATAAACAAATGAAAATAACTTTGCTTGAAATTTTTCTAACATTTAAAATATGTCTTTTTTCTTTTCAAACTAATTAAGGTTTATTCGTCACACTTAGAACTTACCACTAAAAAAAGTAGCCCTAAGGCTACTTTTAGTTTGCGTCAAATATCATTTCAAATTCTTTTCCATCTATCTTTTCTTTATCAAGTAATTCATTGGCTACTGCATGAAGCTTATTGATATTAGTCTTAAGTAAATCTTCTGCTCTAGCATATGCTACTTCAATAAATTTCTTAACTTCTTTATCTATTTCTGCACCAATTTCCTCACTAAAGTTTCTTCCTCTTCCAAGATCTCTGCCTAAGAATACTTCATTATTATCAGAACCATAAGAAATAGTTCCAATTTCATCGCTCATTCCATATTCCATAACCATAGCTCTTGCTATTGAGCTTGCTCTATCAATATCATTCTTAGCACCTGTGCTTATATCACCTAGTATTAACTTTTCAGCAACTCTACCACCTAAAAGTCCTACCATTTCATCTTGTAACTTTTCTTTAGAAGTATATGCTCTATCTTCAGTTGGTAAATGCATAGTATATCCACCAGCCATACCTCTTGGTATAATACTTATTTCATGTACTGGGTCTGAATGTTTTAAGCACTTCATTACAACCGCATGGCCTGCTTCATGGTAAGCTGTAAGCTTTCTATCATGTTCACTAATAGCTCTACTCTTCTTTTCAGGTCCTGCAATAACTCTAGTTATTGCTTCTTCAAATTCATCCATTCCAATAGCTTTTTTACTTTTTCTTACAGCTAAAAGAGCAGCTTCATTAGCTAGGTTTTCTAAATCAGCACCACTAAATCCTGGTGTTCTCTTTGCTAGTACCTCTAAATCTACGTCAACAGCTAAAGGCTTTTTATGTGTATGAACCTTTAAAACTGCTTCTCTACCTTTTCTATCTGGTCTTTGAACAACTATTTGTCTATCAAATCTACCTGGTCTTAATAATGCTGGGTCTAAAATATCCGGTCTATTTGTTGCCGCTATCATTATGATACCTTCATTAGCTCCAAAACCATCCATTTCAACTAGTAATTGATTAAGAGTTTGTTCTCTTTCATCATGCCCACCACCAAGGCCAGCACCCCTTTGTCTACCTACAGCATCAATTTCATCTATAAATATTAAAGCAGGTGAATTTTTCTTTGCCTGTTCGAATAAATCCCTAACTCTTGATGCACCAACACCAACAAACATTTCAACAAAATCAGAACCTGAAATACTAAAGAATGGTACTCCTGCTTCTCCTGCAATAGCCTTAGCTAATAAAGTCTTTCCTGTTCCAGGAGGCCCGACTAGTAAAACACCTTTTGGTATTCTAGCTCCCATTTCAATATATCTAGATGGAGCCTTTAAGAAATCTACTATTTCTTCTAATTCAGCCTTTTCTTCATCTGCTCCAGCAACATCATCAAAAGTTACCCTCTTAGCATCTGGAGACATCATCTTAGCTCTACTCTTTCCAAAATTCATTACTCCTTTTCCACTTCCACCACCTTGTGACTGTTGTGTAAAGAAGAAAATAAACACTACAAATAATAATATTATCATCCCCATAGGTATTATGGTAAGCCATACACTATTATTAGATGGTGCAGCATATTCTATCTTAATATCATTTTTTGCATATTGACTATTTAACATTTCCACCATTGTATCTGGCGCATATACTGTAAAATTCTTTTCATCTCTTGTCTGTCCAGTAACGAGCATCTTATCAGGATCAACTCTTATACTTTCAATTTCGTCATTTATCCACTTTTGTTGGAAATCACTAAATACTATTCTATCAGAACTACTTTCTCCCTTTAAAAGAAATGATGCAGCAAAAAATAATAATATTATAGCTATTATCCATACAGTAGCACTTGAATATTTCTTCATTCAAGGCCCCCCTTTCTCATAGTTTTTTTATTTTGTTTTTTAATAACTTACTTCTCATAAACCTCTCTTTTTAATATTCCTACAAAAGGTAAGTTTCTATACTTTTCAGCATAATCTAATCCATATCCTACTAAAAATTCATCTGGAGTTTCAAAACCAACATATTTACAATCTATATCAACCTTTCTTCTAGATGGCTTAGTTAATAAGGATACAATTTCAACTGAGCTTGCATTTCTACTTTTTAAATAATTTGATAAATAATTTAATGTAATCCCACTATCAACTATGTCTTCAACTATAATTATATGTTTTCCTGAGATTTCACTATCTAAATCTTTAAGTATTCTAACAACACCAGTAGTTTCAGATGAATCTCCATAACTAGAAACTGCCATAAAGTCAATTTGGCAAGGAATAGTTATATTTTTTATTAATTCTGCTGCAAATATTACAGAACCTTTTAAAACTCCTACCACTAATAACTCTTTTCCTTTGTAATCTTCACTAATTCTTGATGCTAATTCCTTCACTCTCTTATTAATAGCTTCTTCACTAAATAATACTTCTTTAATATCTTGTAACATTGTCACTATTCCTTTCTGTCAAACGTAATTTTTAATATATTTTTTGTATCCTGAGTTATTCTTGACTCTTGAGAAGTTTTATATCCAACAACCCAGGCAATTTTTTCATCAAAGCATAAAATAGGAACTTCATCTCTCTTTTCTCTAGGAATCTTCATATCAATAAAAATATCCTTAAGTTTTTTATTACCTTTCATTCCTAAAGGAATAATTTTATCCCCATCTCTTCTATGCCTAATTATAATCTCTTTTTCTATCTTATCATAATCAAATAACTTTATTAAGTTATTTTTAGAAAATTCTACCTTATTTTTATTATTAATAATTTGAAAACTAATATTATATTCCTCAAATACAATATCATTCAAAATACTATTTTTATTTATTCGCACTTCGCTGATCTTATCATCAATAATATTTTTTTCATTAACTTTAAATATAAGATCTCCATATGAGTTTTTGCATATTATATTATTAGTTAAGTTTATTTTCTTTCCTGTTGAATTTTTAGCTAAATTAACAATCTCGTATATATGCTTCATCTCGAAATTTTGATGACAATTAGAAATTTCTTTAAAAGCTTTTATTATAACTCTAGTAACTACAGCTTCCATTTCATTTACAAATAATTTTTTTGATACTTCTAACTGTTTAGCTTTAACTTTACAATATTTATTGTAACATTCTTTGGAATATTCTTCTATAAATTCATTATCTTTTTGTAATAATGATACCATTCTATTTAAAGTCTCAACTATATCCTCATTAAAATGTTCTTTCATATATGGAATTATATCTAATCTAACCCTATTCCTACTATAAATTCTCTCATGATTACTTTGGTCTATTCTCGGATTAAGTTTATTTTCTTCACAATAATCCTCTATTTCTTTTCTATTTAAGCATAATATAGGCCTTATAATACCATCTTCTCTTTTTGCTTTTATTCCTGTTAATCCTTCAAGTCCAGTTCCTCGCATCATACGCATAAGAACTGTTTCTGCTTGATCATTTGCATTATGTGCTACAGCTATTTTATTGTATCCATGCTTTTCTCTTATTTCTTCAAAAGCTCTATATCTTTCATTTCTTCCAGCCACTTCTAAGGAAACATTAGTATCATTAGCTACACATTCTATATCTATTCTTTTTACATAATAATTTATACCTAATTCACTACATAAATTACCTATATATTTTTCATCTTTATCTGATTCATCCCCCCTTAACATATGGTTTATATGTATTGCACCTAATTCTATATTAAGCATATCTTTTAACTTATATAATATATGTAACATGCAAACTGAATCAGGTCCTCCTGATAAAGCCACTAATATTTTATCTTCAGCTTTAATAAGTTCATTATCATTTATATATTCTATTACTTTATCTAACACTTATATTCTCCTATTTATTTATTTATAAATCTATAATACATTTACCCTATTTCAATGTAAACATTCTATATCTTAAGTTTATACATTTATTTCAAATTTAAATCTATTATCAAGATAATAAAAGTGCTCCTAAGAGCACTTTTATTAATAAGTTGAATATAATTTTGAAACTATTACTGTCATATCATCCAAAACCCTTCCGTTACTTTTTCTTTTAGCTTGTTCTAATATTTCCCTTGCTAAAATTTCCGGATTTACTTGTTCACCTTTTAAATAATTAACTATCCAAGTATATTCACCAACATTATCTTTATCAATATCTATAACTCCATCACTAATAGTTACTATTATATCTCCATTTTTAACTTTCTTCTTAACAGGCTTAATATCAATATCATCAACAATTCCAAAAGGCAAAGTTGTACTGTCAACAACTTCGATTTCGCTGCCTCTTTTAATAAAACTCATACTTGCTCCAACTTTTATAAACTGAGCTTCACCTGTATATAAATCTATTGAATTCATATCTAATGTAGTAAATTTTTCATCTTCACTAAACTTCATTCCCATAATAGAGTTTACTGCATTTAATGTAGTTGCTTCACTAAACCCACCTTCATTAAACTTTTCTATTAATTCAATAGCTGCTTCACTTTCTAAACCTGCTTCCGGTCCTGAGCCCATTCCATCACTTAATATTGTTACATATTCGCCTACCTTATTCTTTCCAAAACTATAACTATCTCCTGAATATTTCTCTCCATCCTTAACATTAAAAGCTACAAATGAAGAAACATTATACTTACAAGTTTCTTCCATAACTATTGAGCATTCATTAGTTTCTGGATCAACAGTACACCCATCTTGAGCTATACTTAATGGTGTTCTTACAAATTCACTAATAATAGGCAATATATATTTTCTACAATAACTTTCACCATCATAACTGTCTATTTTTATTTTAATCTTTAAACGCCCTTTTCTATCAGTATAGGAATAAATATTATTGTATCTAATTTTATTTTTAGCCAATGTCTTTCTTAAGACTTTATCAATTTCTAAACAACTATTTACATTACTATTAAAATCACTAAGAATCCCAGATACCGTTATAGACATATTATTTATTTGATTAGCTATAACTTTTCTGCCTTCTATCAATCTAGATTTTAAAGCTTCATTAACTGTATAAGTTGAAAATAAATCTTCTGCGCTCTTTAATAACGTAGTTCTCTTTACACATTTTAAATCTAATTTTTTAGGTAAATATACATTTTTATTTTCACAGCTTAACATAAGTTCTCCAAACTCTGAAAAAGTACTATGCAACTCTCTTCCCCAGCACTTACTATTCATTTCACAGCTTTGACAAACTCGATCTGCCAAACTTTCTATCATAGCAGCTCCTTTATTTTTCATAAGTAATTTTTCATTACCTGATAAATCTTCAATAGATGTTGCTACCGCTGATAAAGACCCTCTCAATGCTTCTAGTCTATCTACAAACTCTAATTTAATACCTTCAACTTGTGCATCACTTATTACATTACTTTTTTCATCATTACTAAGTTCTCTTAATATTTCTTTAATAACATTTGCCGGAACAACAAACATAATTACTGCTGCAAGGCAAACTTCTATACCAAATTGAATACTTATTTTACCCGTATACGCTTCCATCATAAACATAGATATAACATAAGCTAATATTGAGAAGCTCTTTCCTGTCTCTTTAAATACACCTACAATCAACCCACAAATTGAATACATAGTTGTTGATATAAGCAAATCATTATTAGCAATTCCTATTATTATTCCCATTGTTACACCTAATATAGCTCCAACGTTACTTCCTGCTGCATAAGCAATTGTTATCACCATAGCTAAAGCTATTATAGTTCTTATTTCAATTCCTAATATCGCAAAATTTCCTATCCCCGCTACTACTAAACAACTTAAAATAGCTATACTTATTAACTCTTCTGTTGAATAAAAGTAATTTGTGTTTAATTCTTGCATACAACCAATTCCATAATTCAACATATAAAATACTGGTATTATTAATAAAGCTTTAGTTAAAGAAAAAATTAAATTAATTTCAAAACTTTGCTCTCCAATAAACAACCCCACCGCTAATGTTACTCCGACAATAGCCAAAAAAGCTATGCTATTTTTAAATTCTTTATTAAGAGTATTACATATAATTTTACATAATAATATTGCTGTTGATATAGAAACATAAATTATTATATCTTTACCTTTACTATACCCTATAAGATATCCAACATTAACCGCTAAATAAACTAAAAGTAGTTTCTTAAAATCACTTTTTTTCACCATGGATAAAAAATACCCTATTCCAAAAGGAGCTAAATATAAGCCTTCAACAAAACCAAATCCCACTCTGCTTATCATAACTCCTGAAGCTAATACTACTAATAATCCTATCAACCCATTTTCAAAATCCAATTTTTTTGTTTGCTTTTTACTATCTACCCTTCTATAGCTAGGTACCTCTACTCCATAATCCATAACCATCAATCTCCTCTTAAAAATCCTACTAAAATAATAGCACTATTATAATTAGAGTTATGTCAATTAATGTTTATGAAATTTTAAATTCGTAAGACAATTATCCTTTTTTTTCCAATCAATATTTTATTTTTTTCTTTTTACACTCTTTATTTACACTTTAAAAATGTTTAGACCTATTTTTACTTGAATTATTTTGCTATTTAAATTGTATTTTTTGTCGCATATAATCAACATTTTTTTATATTCATTAGGCATATTATCAAATGTCATTTAATATACTTTTAATTTAAATAATCATAATCATTTATAAAATTTAAATTTAATAATAAAAAAGAGATACAAATTTCTTTGTATCTCTTTT
>NZ_CBYM010000054.1 GCF_000577815.1 Clostridium saudiense
TTCAGAACTATAATGAGTATTTTTCTTAATGGTTTTTAATCCTTCCGGGCCGAAGGCTTTATATTTACGTATCCATCCCTGAATACTACTTGGATGTAATCCTAATTCTCTGGCTATACCTATTTGAGATATATTTCCATTTAAATACTTTTCTATAAATTTAAATTTAATTTCATATGATATCTTAGCTTTTCTTCCCATAAAAATTGCTCCCTCTATAGTAATGATAGTTTTATTATTTTAACTGTCTACTATAAAGGGAGCATATCAATGCACATTCATCTGCTATTTTATTATTTTTTATTGAGAAGCTAGAAAGAAAAAGTTTATTTTTTATTTAAAGATAGTCTTTTAGAAGAAGAGAATAAGATAATTGATTATGAGATAGGGGGAATAGAACCTATATTAGTTTATTGGGTATATAGGAAGGAAATATCTTTGTAAAGAACAAGAATGTTAGTGGAATTATTGATTTATGTTATAATACAAGACAAAAGAAAGCTTAAAAAGTCGGGATATGAATTTTTCATGATAGTAAGATTAGGTTAACGAATTGCAATGGGAGGGTAAAAATTATGGAATGGATTGAAAGCATTAGAGAAGCTATTTCTTATATTGAAGAGAATATTACGGAGGATTTATCCGTAAATGAAATTGCAGATAAGGTAAATATTTCTCCTTTTTATTTTCAAAAAGGATTTGCAATGTTATGTGGTTATTCTTTAAGTGAGTACATTAGGAGAAGAAAACTTACACTTGCCGGCAGTGAGGTTTCATCCACTAATGAAAAAATAATAGATATCGCAATAAAGTATGGATATGATTCTCCAGACAGCTTTACTAAAGCATTTATAAGGTTTCATGGAGTTACACCATCTGCTGTTCGTAAGGAAGGTGCAATGATAAAATCATTTGTTCCCCTTAAAATCAAATTTTCATTGGAAGGTGGATATATTATGGATTACAAAATAGTTGAGAAAGATAAGTTCAAGGTTATAGGAGCTTTTAAGAAATTTAAATATGATTCGGCATTTATGGAGGTACCTGCATTTTGGAATGAGCATATTTCACAAGGAAAATTAAAAGAGATATGTGGAATGTATGGTGTTAATATTGATGTAGAAATGGGTGGGGATGAATTTGAGTACCTTATTGCAGAGGATTATTCTAAAGAAAAAGAAGGAATGGAAGGATATGTAGTTAAAACAATTCCAAAGTTTACTTGGGCTATTTTCCCTTGTTATGGACCAATGCCATCATCAATTCAAGAAGTTAATAAAAAAATATTTGCAGAGTGGTTACCAAACTGTATAGACTATGAAATTGCTGCAGGGTATAATATAGAAATGTATAGTGATCCAAGTGAGTATGAAAAAGGGAATTTTGATGAAAACTACTATTGTGAAGTTTGGATTCCAGTAAAGAAAAAGTAGTTCCAAGAATAATAGATTACATTGATATAAAAATAATAAGCTGTATGTGAAAGCATATGGCTTTATTTAAAAGAATATTTAAATAAAGATTATGATAATGCTAAATTTGATATTTACATTTCATTAAAGTAATTAAGGAAGGAAGTTACAGGTATATGCATGAGGTAATATCAAAAGGAATACTATCTAGTAATAATGGAATGAATATTTATAGGGGATGTACTCATGGATGTATATATTGTGATGCACGAAGTCTTTGTTATGGAATGAATCATGTCTTTGAAAATATAGAAGTTAAAGTTAATGCACCACAGTTATTAGAGGAGGCACTTAAGAAAAAAAGGAAAAAGTGTGTTATTGGAACAGGGGCAATGAGTGACCCATATATTCAATTAGAAGAAAAGCTTCAAAATACAAGAAAATGTTTGGAGATAATTGAAAAATATGGATTTGGATTAGCAATACAAACTAAATCTAGCAGAATATTAAGAGATTTGGATTTGTTGAAAAGTATAAATAATAAATCAAAGTGTATTGTACAGATGACATTAACAACTTATGATGAAGAGTTATGTAAAATAATAGAGCCTAATGTTTCTACTACTAAAGAACGATTTGAAGTGTTAAAGGTAATGAGGGATAATGATATTCCTACTGTTGTTTGGTTAACGCCTATTTTACCTTATATAAATGATACTGAAGAAAATATAAGGGGAATATTAAATTATTGTGTAGAAGCTAAAGTTAAAGGAATTATAG
Organism: Clostridium saudiense; assembly: GCF_000577815.1. Taxonomy (GTDB): domain Bacteria; phylum Bacillota; class Clostridia; order Clostridiales; family Clostridiaceae; genus Clostridium; species Clostridium saudiense. The sequence continues at coordinate 2,193 of NZ_CBYM010000054.1, forward strand.
TATTTGGTATTGGATTAACATTAAGAGATGGAAATAGAGAGTACTATTATAAAAACTTAGATAAGAATTTTAAAGGATTAAGAGAAAAGTATATAAGTAAATATGGTAATAGTTATGAAGTAGTAAGTGAAAATCATGAAATATTAATGAAAATTATTAAAGAAACTTGTGAGAAGAATAATATTATTTGTGGAGTAGAAGAGGTTTTTAAATATATGAAAACTTTTGAAGAAAAAAATAACGAAATTCAAGTAAGTTTTGATATATAGTGTTAGTTTAATATGGTTATAATTATTATTAAGTTAAAGACAATAGAAGATTTTAATGTAGAAATAGATAAAGCTATTAGGTTTAAAGTTCCTAATAGCTTTTTATTTGGTTGCTTAATTTGTAAAATCAGTAAGGTTACCAATATCAAAATTACCATTACCAGAAAGACCGCTAATTAGCCCAGCAATGTTAGAGTTAGAAAAGTTGGAGTTAGAAAGTGTATTAGAACTAAAGTTGCTATTATTAAAGATACTATTGTTAGATCCGCTATCATTACACCAACCAGTATTAAATCCACTACAGCGATATATATTGTTATAGTCTCCGAAAAAGCTACCTGGACCAAAGCCGCCGCCACCAAATATTAATAAAATTGCTAGTATATAAAAAAAGGAGTTACCAAAGCCTAATACACCATTGCTGTAGCCTTCACAAGGGTTACAGCAGTTGTTATTACAGCAAGATGATTCTTTATTACAATAATGTCTTGACATGTATCTCATCTCCTATCATTAGATTGTATAATATATAATATTTAGAAAATGAGAGTTTGTTTAAGTTAAATAAAAATATTTTTTATATGGAACCTTAGAGAATTATAAAATTAAAAATTTAGCTATATAGAACATAGCAGTAGAAACACGGAAAGGATATGTAAAAATAAAATTATTAATTAATAAGTAAATGTATATAAATATATATATGAATGTTAAGGTTAGTTGATAGAAAGTAATTAATAATTTTAATAAGATAAATATAGGAGGTATGAAAAGTATGATTAGTAGGAATTTGAAGAGTCTAAGAAAAAAGAATCAATATACGCAAGAGGAAATAGCTGAGAAGATTAATGTTTCTAGACAATCGGTAGCAAAATGGGAAAATGGAGAATCTAATCCAGATATAGAGAGTTGTATAAAGCTTGCAAATTTATATAACGTTAAATTAGATGATTTAGTTAATCACTCAGAAGAAGAAACAGGAATTGGAGTACCACCTAAAGGAAAGTTCTTCTTTGGATCTGTTGTAGTTGGAGAAAGGGGGCAAATTGTGATTCCAAAGGAAGCAAGAATTGTATTTAATATAAATGCAGGTGATAAATTATTGATACTAGGAGATGAGGAAAGAGGCCTTGGAATTGTTCATCAACGTGATTTAATAAATTTCGTGGGAAATATGGGATTAGCCATGAAGGATGAATAAGTTAAACCATATAAAGGATGGTGAAAGATATGAGTAAAATAGTTTTTTTCTGTATTCCTGCACATGGACATACTAATCCAACAATAGAAGTGATTAGAGAGTTAGTAGCTAGAGGAAATGAAGTAGTATATTATTCATTTAAAGAGTTTAAAGACAAAATTGAATCTGCAGGTGCAAAATGTATTTGTTGTGATAAATATTTACCAGAACTTAGACCAGAAGATGAGAAGAAAGTAGGAAAGGATTTTCCAGCTTTAATAGAAATGATTGTAGACACTACTTTAGCTTTAGATAAAAAGGTTTGTGGTGATCTTGATGTATTTAAACCAGATTGTATTGTATCAGATTCGTTAAGTTTTTGGGGAAAATTATTTGCACAAAAATTAAATATTCCATATATATGCTCTACAACAACATTTGCTTTTAATGAGCATACAGCAAGGATGATGAAGCAAGGTTTAAATGAAATAATGCGTATGATTTTTGGAATGGGAAGGATTAATAAAAAAATAGAGCTTTTAAGAAAGCAAGGATATGATGTAAAGAATTTTATTTCTATTGTTAACAATGATAATGATACAAATACTATTGTATATACATCAAAAGAATTTCAACCTATGGTAGAGACTTTTTCTAATAAGTATTATTTTGTAGGGCCATCTGTAGCTAATACTATAGTTGAGATTAAGGAAAGAAATAGGAAGAGAATATATATTTCGCTTGGGACAGTTAATAACAAAAATATTAAATTTTATAAAAATTGCATAAAGGCATTTAAAGATACTAGTTTTGATGTAATCATGTCTATAGGGAATAGTACTAATATTAAAAATTTAGGAAATATACCTAGTAACTTTAAGATTGAAAATTCTGTTGAACAAATTAAAGTGCTTCAAGAAACAGATATATTTATTACTCATTGTGGAATGAATAGTATTAATGAGAGTTTATATTATGGAATTCCCATGGTGCTATTTCCACAACATTCAGAACAAAAAATGGTAGCAGAGAGAGTTGAGAAGTTTGGGGCAGGAGTTATGTTAAAAAAAGATAAGCCAGAATATATTAAATCTGCAGTTATTAAAGTTATTAACAGTAATGAATATAAAGAAAATTCAAAGAATATATCAAAAAGTTTTCATAATGCAGGTGGAGCAAAGAGAGCAGCTGATGTAATATTAAAAATTATAGATGAAAGCAAGTAAATTAAGTTGTAGTTTTAGACAGTATGTAAAAAAATATATATAATAACATACTGTCTTTTTATTTCAACTTAATAGGTAATTTAAATTTTTCCTATTTTATTTTCATAAGAATATATCCAAAACGATTGTAAAAATAATATAAAGCTACAAATCCACACAGCTTTAACACTTAAAGCAAGAGATATTAAAGTTCCGGGAATAGCACCAATTGCAAAAGAAAAAGTAAGAACTGTAAAAGTGATTAATTTTTTAAAAGATTCCTTATTTTCTATATCTAATGCATCAAATAAAAACAACCCAACACTTCTAATATTTCCGGTACATATTGTTGTATTGAATGGAACACCAAGACATGTTCTAAATAAGCATAATTGATATCCCATAAAAAAAGAAACAAGATTCGTAACTATAATATCTGGAAAAGAAGTAGGAAGCAATCCTATTATAAATAATGAAATTGCTTCTAATATAAGGGCAAACTTTCTCCAGTCTCCTTTAAAGTTAAAATTTATAAGTATAGTTTCAATTAATTTGCTAAATGCAGCACCTAATATACAAGTTAAGATTGGAATAAAATAATGTAGTGCCTCTAGCCATTCTCCAAGTGCAATATTAATTCCAAATTTAGACATATTGGCAGTGTGCATATTAGCCAATGTATTATTTCTTGTGATGTAGGTGTAGCCATTCATATATCCTCCAACAAAAGTTATTATCATTATAAATAATGGCCTTTCAAATGGAGGTGTTTTGTGTGTTTTATGATTATTATTTTTCATATAAATTCACCTTTAAGATCTAAGTATTTCTATCAATGACGTATATAGTATGCCCTATATCAGAAAAATATCTTTAGTATTTATACACTAATATCATTATTTTTATCAATGAAAATAGTATATAATAAGATGTAAGACTAATGTATATAGAAATGAGGACAAAGGATGGCTAAGAAGAAACGTAAAAACAATACAAAAAAACCAATGGTAAAAAAAGAAAATAATATTAAAGAAAAAGGTCCTTTTAAGACATTTATAAGTAAGAAATATGTAAAAATTACATTGCATATTATTACAGCAATAGTTTGGGTATTATTTTTAATAGATTTTTCAAGTTTTAAAAGGCTAGGAACATTTCCTAATGCAATATTATCAATTTTAGCATTAGCAACATTACTTTTAGAATGGGAAGTTATAAATGGTAAATAATATACATTTTAATTGTAAGTATAATATAAGTTTTTTAGGTTAATGAAAATGGTGAGGTTATAAATATGGATTATGTTAAATACATAAGAAAAAAAGTAGGTCATGATTCAATAAACTTAACAGGTGTAAATGTATTAATAATAAATGAAAATAATCAAATATTATTACAAAAGAGGGGAACATTTCCTTATAAGTGGGGATTAATAGGCGGAATTACGGAACTAGGTGAATCACTTGAAGCAACTGCAATTAGAGAAGCAAAAGAAGAAACTGGTTTAGATATAAATGAATTAAGGCTTTTAGGAACAACTTCGGGAAAAAATTGTTTTATTGAATTTCCACATGGAGATAAGGCATTTTTTATAACAATAGGATATGTATGTAAAAGTTATAGTGGTAAATTAAGTATAGATAATTTTGAAACTAAAGATTTACGTTTTTTTGGTTATAATGAGTTACCAGAAAATATACCTAGAAGTCATAAGGTATTTATAGAACAATATTACAATTTATAAATAGTTATAAATATAAGTTATTAGGAAAACAAGCCTAATAACTTTTTTTTATTATGATTCTTTCATAAATATAGGTGATAAATTCTTGTAGAGGTATAGAAAATCCAAAAGAGAAATGAAGTGAATTTTATAGGTAACATATGATAAAAAAGGTTTAATTTAAATTTTAATTACATTAAAGAATATATTATACTATAAGTTATATAATTAAAGAGTTTATTGTATAATACGAGAGAAATTTTAAAAATAAGTTCAATATAAGCAAATTTATGTGAGAAAATTGTAGAAAAATGAAGAAAAAGACAGGAGGTGTTTATAAAGTAATTAAATGAATTTTTATATACAATTTATATCATATATAGTTTTTATAATACTAGATGTATTATTTTATAATGTTTATGTGGACTTAATATAAATTATATTAACTTAAAATAGGGGAAAGGTGTGAAGTGATAAGAAGAGAATTTGGTGAAAAGTATATGTAGAAAGTATAAAACTATATCAGATTAAGGAGGAAGGGATACTAATGAAAAAAGTGATAACAGGAACACTGATAACTGCTATGATTTCAAATAATGTTGCTTATTGTGATATTAGGCAAGGCGAATTATCGGATAAAAATTAAACTGTAGAAATAACACAATCTATAGATAATGAAACTGAAGCAAATCATGAAAGTGGATTAGAAGAGATAAATAAAGATTCTGAAGTAATCCAACCAAATGAAGAGATAGCTGAAGTTAATCCGGAAACTGAATCCATAGGAAAAGAAGGGCATATATCAGATGCTAATGAAGATACTCAATTAACCAAGCTAATGTAGGAATTGACTTAGATGGATCTACTGTAGAAATGGAAAATATAAAAAGTGAAAACCATAAATATAGTGGAATAAGAGTGAAAAATGGCTCAACTCTTACATTAAAAGGAACAAATACTCATAAAAATGATAAAGTAGATGTTCAAAATATAACAAAAACTGGAGAAAATCCTAATAAGATAGATGATGTTGAAAAGCAATATCTTGAAATTGGTACAACACAGAGTGACTCAAATACAACTTCAGGAGTAGTAACAACTACAACAACAAATTATAGGGCTAAGGTTGTAAATGTAGAAACTTTTGATGAACTAAAAAATGCTATAACAGTGGCAAATTCAGTTGTAAATATAACTAAAGATATAACTTTAACTGATAATTTAAATATAATAAAAGAAAATATAACTATTAATGGTAATGGAAATAAACTTGATTTAAATAATACTACAAATAAGGTAGTAGTTAAATCAACAGCAACAGGTACTGTATTAAATAATCTAAAGGTTGTAAATTATGAACAAATAGGAATAGCAGTAGATAATGCTAAAGATGTAACTTTAGATACTGTAGAGGTTATTGGTACACCTAATAAAAGTACAGTAGGAATAGATTTAGCAGGTGCTACGGTAAAAATTAATAATATAAAAAGTGAAAATCATAAAGAGGCTGGAATAAGAGTAAGAAAGCAATCAACAGTTACATTTGAAGGAAGAAATGTTCATAAAAATGATAAATTTGCAGTTAAAGATGTTGTTTTAAACACAGAAGGTGAAAACAAAATCTTAGGTGTTACTGAGCAATATATTCAAACATCTGAAACAACAGAAACAGATAAGAAAAATACATTTTATAGTTTTAGAGAAATTATAAATGTAAATAACTTCACAGAATTAGAGGCCGCAGTAGCAGTAGATAACTCAATTATAAATATAAAATCAGATATTAAATTAGATGAAGAATTAATAATAACAGGTAAAAATATAACATTTAATGGAGAAGGAAGAAATTTAGATTTAAGTACTGGTAAAAAGATAACAGTAAAGCAAGCAGCAGAAGGTACTAAATTAAGTGATATCAATATTAATAATTATGGGTCACAAGCTATATTCTTATATAAAACTAATAATATAACATTAGAAAATATAAACTTAACAGGTGATGGAAGTAAGAGTTTAGTGGCAATAGATCTTAACGGCTCTACTGATATAAAAATAGAAAATGTAACAAGTACAAATCATAAAACTGCTGGAATAAGGTTAGGAAGTAAGTCAAGTGTTGATTTAAATAATATAAGCCTTACAGGGGTTAAGGGTCAAAATTCAACTGGTATAGAATTATCTGATTCTAAAGCAAGAATGAATGCTATAAAAAGTAGCAATCATAGCTGCGCAATTACTTTAAAGAATGAATCTGATGTAGAGTTCGTAGGTGGAAATACTCATACTGATGATAAAGAGATAATTAAAGTTGTAGTAGCTACTGGAGAAAAACCAAGTGCAATAAAGGATGATACTAATCAATATCTTCAAACTTCTCAAGGAACTCAAGGTGGTACAGGCACACAAGAAATATATTATGGATTCTTTGAAACTAAGGAAGTAAACACGGTTGATGAGTTAATAACTGCAGTATCACAAAGTAATAGAATTATAAACTTAAATCAAGATATTGAATTAAAAGAGGAACTTCAAATATCAGGACAAAATGTAATAATAAATGGTAACAATAGAACTATTACTTTAGCTGAGGGGAAAAAGATAACAATTAAATCAACAGCAACTGGTTCTAAGATAAGTAAAGTAAAGATTAAAGGATATACATCACAGGTGTTATTAGTATATAATGCAAAAAATATAACTTTAGAAGATATAGAGTTAATAGGAGATGGTGCTAAAAGCTCAGTTGGATTAGATATTGCACTTGACTCTACTGTGAAAATTCAAAATATAATAACTTCAAATCATAAACAAAGTGGAATATTAGTAAGGGATGGAGCAGAAGTTGAGCTTTTAGGTGGTAATAAACATACAAATGATGTAGATGACCTTATAAGCTTAGTTAATAATGGTAAAAACAACAATAAAATAATAGATAAGACTAATCAATATAATAAAACAGATGAAAAGAAAGATGCTTCAGGAAACGTTAGAGAATATTATAATATCCGTAAGGTTGAAAATGTAACGACATTTGAACAATTGAAAAAAGCTGTTGAGTTAAAGAATGTAGCCATATCTATAGCTGGAGATATTACATTTACTGAAAATTTAGATATATCAAAAAGTAGTGTTACAATTTATGGTAACAATCATAAATTTGATTTAGCTAATACTTATAGCTTTAAAGTAAGTGGAAAAGATACAACATTAGAAGAAATTGAAATTACTAACTATAAAACAACTGGATTAAGTGTATATACGGCAACAAATACAACTTTGAAAAAAGTTAAGTTAACTGGTAAGAGTATAGATTTACCAAAAGAAGAAAGAAGTACAGTTGGAGTAGATATATATAAATCTACAGTTAAAATTGATGAAATATCTAGTAGTAATAACTTATATAGAGGTATTCAAGTTAGAGGCGAATCAACTGTAGAAATTTTATCTAAAAATGTTCATACTAATGATACTGTTCATATGCAAACAATAAAAGAGAAGAACGAAAAAGATAGTACAATAATAGACAATCAAGGATTATATGTACATGGAACTGAGAAAGATAGTAATGGAAAAGCTACAGTAGACTATTTCTCAAGAGTAGATGTTAATATAAAAACAGCTGAGGATTTTGTAAAAAATATAAGCAACAACGGTAATGTATTGCATATTAATAATGATATTACAATTGATGAAAATGCCTTAAGTATTTTAGGAAGTGATGTTAGTGAATTAGAAGTTAGTTCTAATATAACTATTGAAGGTCAAGGTAATGTCATTGATTTAAATAAGCTGGCAAGTATAACTCTAAAAGGAAATGATATAGTATTAAAAGATTTAACAGTAAGAAATTCTACAGATATAGGAGTTAATATTTATAATTCACGTGATATACTTCTTGATACTGTAAATATAGAAAATTCAACTAGATACGGTATATTTGTTAATGGTAGTACGGTTAATTTAAAGGATTGTTCTACTAAAGACAACAACAGTGGAATAATGATTACAAGATCAAGAACTCTTAGAGGAGATAAAGATATAGATTCGCGTGTAGAAGTAATTGGTTCTATAAAACAAGAAGAGTCTAATATAAATGTTGGAGTTACTAACTTAGAGATGCTTGATGGACATTTCCAAAAAAATGAGTTTATTGTACCTAATGGTATATATAATAAATACGAAAATGATATGGAAGAAAAAGTTCTAAGTGAGTATTATCTTAATTTATTTGGAATAACAGGAGAAGAGCGTAATAAAAAGTATAAAGAGCAGACAACTGACTATATAATTATTCAAACAGTTATAAATGCTAAAGAAAATACTGAAGTTAAAAATCCTGATGGAACTTATGTTAGATTAGCTGGGGATGGAGTTACAGATGATACTGAAAACCTAAAGAAGCTTATAGAATATGCTGCTTCACATGGTAGAGAAATTTATTTCCCAGAAGGAATTTATAAAATAACAGACGATATTGATTTATTAACAATAAATCTTCCTGCATTATCAAACTTTACGTTAAGTGGTGATAAAGATGGACTAGCTATATTTGATGGTAGTTCAAATCCAGATAGAATGTTAAAATTAGAAAATGCAGAATATAAGTCAAATATGAACTATGTTAACATAAATAATATAGTATTTAATAATATTGGTTTAGAATTTAATGGACCATATAAAAAAGGTATAACTTTAAATAATAATGTGTTCATGAATGGTAAATATACAAGAGTAAAGAATGCAGCAGGCGAAATAACTAAGGTTACAATGGAACCATATATAACTGCAAAGAACAGTAAGTTTGTAATAGAAAAGAATTCCTTCTTAAGAGGAAATAACTATCCAGGTAGAGGAATAGCAACATATAGAAGTAAAAATACTACTATAAAAGATAATTTCTTTGGAAGATTAGAAGGTATTAGTGATGCTGCACAAATGTTACCAGATGAGGTTATAAATAAATTAAATCTTATACAAGTTGAATCACAATTAGATTTTAATGATGATTTAAAGGTAACTGGTTCTCAAGGAAACTTCTTTACAGCTATAAATAATGAAAGATACGATGAAAAAGTTACTATAGCAAATAACTATTTTGATATGGATAAAACTAGAAATATCAATAGTGACTTTGGAACAGATGTCTTAGTATCAGGTATTAATGTTGCAGTAGATGGACAAAGAAGAGACCATATAATATATTCTAAGGGATATAAGAACTTAAATATATATGGAAATTACTTCAAGGGTATGGAAAATGGAGCTGCTGGAGGATTAAAAATAAGAAATGGTGAAAATGCATATATAGGTTCAAATCATTTCTATGATGTACCAGTATTAACTTATATATATGGTGATTTAACTCAAGAAGAATGTATACTTTATAATACAACTATATATAATAACTTATTCCACCAAGTTACAAACTTTGGAGGACAAGGTACAGGAATATTATATTACCAAAGCTTTAGAGATGGAGATGACTTAAGTTTTAAAGTTACTAATGCTGATGGAACTACAGGAACAAATACATGGAATGATGCTTTTGGAGATGTTCAAAACTTCGTAATATATAAAAATCAGTTCTTAAGCGATGATAGAGATCAAATAACAATAAGTGGTAGAGCACAACAAGCATATAAGAATGGAGAATTTATAGCTTCTGGAAATACATATGTTGAAAAAGATATTACAGTTGGATATAATTCAGGCAATCTTACTTTAACAGAATCAACAGAAGATTATGCATTATCAAAAGTAAATGATGGATATTCAAAATACAAAGATGTAGAAATTCCATTAGCTCCTGCAACTGTTGATTATAAATATTTAAATGAAGAAATAAATAAAGCAAATTCATTCTATGATAAAATAGTTAATGAAAATCTAATTGGTATTTTAGGTGGACAATATCCAGAAGAGGCTGTTAATGAATTAAAAGATTTAATTTCAGAAACTGAAGAATTAATTAAAACAAACTCATTAAATCAATGGGAGACCAATAGTAGATTAACACTTATTCAAGAAACTTTAGAAAAGTTAAAGGCAAGTGTAAATGATAAAGGTGAATCTCCTGTAGTTGATGAAATTACTAATATTACAATTGAAGTAGGAAATACTTTTGACCCAATGGATGGAATTGTAATTACAGATGATCGTGATACTATAGATGATTTGAAAGTTAATGTTGATTTAGGAAACTTTGACAACAATACTCCAGGTAAATATATAATTAAATATACTGTTGAAGATAGAGATGGAAATATTACTGTAGTAGAAAGAGAAGTTACTGTAATAGGTGAAGACGAAGCTAATAAGGATGAGTCTAATAAAGATGAGTCTAATAAAGATGAAATTAACTAATATTATATATTAACAA
>NZ_CBYM010000055.1 GCF_000577815.1 Clostridium saudiense
TTCATCTCCAGTTTCCTTAGATATTTTACCGCCATAATAATATTCTTGAAGCATATAACCCCTAGGATACTCATCCCACTCCTTGGTTTTATATTTATTAATACTTTCTCTAATAACCCCTCTTAACTCATTCAATGTAATTTCATTGAATCTATTTGCATTCATAAATTTACTTTTATCTTTTTTGCATATATTAATTATTCCTCTAATTTTTTTATGAACAACTTCTCCAAAGCACATCCACAAGTTAGTTAATTTTTTTAATCTCCATGCTATCTTTTGTTCATCTGTACTATTAAAAATCCATCCATTATGACTTCCATAGTAAGTATAATAATATTCTCTTTGGCAAGAATCTAATGTTTTCATTCTTGAAATAGACCAAGATTTTTCTGGGTATTTGCGCTCTTCATATCCTTCACTCATTTTTTCATTCTCCTATTTATTACTTAATAATACTTTTACATTATTATATAAATATATTTTCTTAAATTAATAAAATAAAAATTTACTTTCTTAATTATAGTATAAATTATGTTTTCATTAATTCAGAATAAATTTTCTTGATTTACAAAAAATATTATTAAATTTAATTATTGGAGGTTAATTATGAAAAATTTTTCTTTTAAATTACTCAGCTGTATTGGTTTATTTTTTTTATGCAGTTCTTTAGTTTCTGCTCTTCCTTTAAATTCTTCTAATAAAAACGAAGTATTAATTGTTAGTGATGGTAACTCTAAAGTTGGTCTTCCTGATAGATTTAGAGATATTCCTACTTTAAATATTTCTGGAAGTGCCCAATTTACTAAGGAGCAAGCTAAAAACTTAAAAGATTCTATTTCAAAAGAAAATATATGCATTGTAGATTTAAGACAAGAATCACATGGAATGATAAATGAATTTGCTATAAGTTTTTTTGATAGATATAAGGATTTAAATAACGGTTTTACAACAGAAGAAACCATTAATAAAGAGAACTCTTTGCTAAACAAAATTAAGATTGGCAGCACAGTTCCACTTTATAGACGTACTGGTGCTCTTATTGAGAATTTAACTGTTGACTTCGTTAGTAACGAATCTACATTAGTTACTGATGTAGGAATGCAATATAAAAGGTTTGCTGTAAAAGATAACGGTGCCCCAACGCCTACCATTGTTGATGAATTTGTAGAATTCATAAAGAATAAACCCGATGATTTACACCTTCACTTTCACTGTGACGCTGGCGAAGGAAGAACCACATCATTCATGGTTATGTATCAAGCATTAAAAAATGCTAGTAATTTATCATTAGACCAATTATTAGGTTATCAATATAATATTGGTGGAGTTAATCTTCATGACAATTCTGCCCAATTAGAGTTCTTAGAAGATTTTTATAATTATGTTGAAAAAAATAAATCTGACAACTATTCAACACCTTATTCTGAATGGATTAAGGAGGCATAAGATCTTCTTCCTCTTAAGTAGTAAGTTTAAAGTTAAGGATAAAACTTTTTATATCAATTTAGATTAATTTATTCCTTAACTTTAAACTTACCGCCATACTAAATTCTTATTTATCCATATTAATATTATTTTCACGTGCTACAGTAATAACCCTCTGTATATGCATAGTTAAGTAAACTATCTCATCATCATTTACATGGTAATCATTATTTTTCAATATATAATCACCTATTTTAACTGCACATTCATATGCTTCAGGATATGTTGTTGAAATCATTTTAATAAAATCGGAATCGGTACTATTATTTTGATTATTATTTACGATACGTTTTGCAAAATACTTCAAGTGAGTTAGTAATCTATCATAATTTAAATCATCCTCATCTAATTCTATTGCAAAATTATACTTAATTATATTTAATATATCTTTAATAATTTTAGTTGAAGTTATAGATTTCATGGTTGTTTCTCTATATCCTGCATTTACAAAATGTAATGCAATAAATCCTGCTTCATCCTCTGGTAATTCAATCCCCAATTTTTCATTTATATAATCAACTGCCCACAACGAAACTTTAAATTCAGCTTTATGCACTCTTCTTACTTCATTTAACAATTCATTTTTTATGATAATTCCACTTCTAAATCTTTTTACAGCAAATGCAATATGATCAGCTAATGAAACATAAATTTGCTTATCTAAAACTGTATTAAGTTCCACTATGGCATGAGTAATTATTTCATCAGTAATTTCAAATATTCCTTCTGGAATTTGATTAATTAACTTTTTAATTTTGTTTCCTAAATTTTCGTCATCTACTACAAATGTCTTTTCTATTTTTTTTTCATCTATTTGTTGCCCCGGCTTTTTATTAAATGCTATTCCACTGCCCATAAGAATTACTTCTTTTTTAGTCTTAGGATCAATTGAAACAACAACATTATTATTTAAAACTTTTTCAACTATCATTTATAAAACTCTCCTTATGGTACTAAAAAAATAGCCTAAACTAAGATTGCTCCTAATTTAGGCATATTATATTAGTATTCTAACACTTTAAATATTTACTTGTCAATTAAATGAATTGACTATAATAATTCTTAAATTATATTTGTTTTATTGGAAATACAATAATAAATTCACTACCTTCTCCAAGATTACGACTTACAAAGTAGTTGTTATTATTATATTTAATTTTCTAATAATATTCCCCCAATTATACCCTTTATTTTCTTTAATATCTCTATAATAAGTAAAAAAAGACTTAGCATTTTATGCTAAGTCTTTTTAAGTTTGGCAGGGGTACTAGGAATCGAACCTAGCCTAATAGTTTTGGAGACTACTGTACTACCGATATACGATACCCCTTCAACATTGACTATTTTACCATGGCAATATAATTATTGTCAACTGAAAATATTACTAACTATTATAGACTTTACGTGTAATAACAAAAAGTTAATAGTTAATAATTAATAGTTAAGGATGAAACTCCTACCGGAGTTTCTTGTTTCTTATATTTTTCTAAATTTAGCTTAGCTAAATTTATTGCTTAACTACTCACTACTCATTTTTAATTACTAACTAAAAATATTATTTCACAATATTTTTAGTAACTTCTCTAATTACCTTTTTTAATACTACTGCTCTTATTGCATCATATGTTATTTCTGATGGTACTATCTCTTTTATATCTTTTAATTTATTATATCCCACTTCATCTATTGCCTTTAATATTATTTTTTCTTCATCATTATCGAAAAACTCTTCTAAGTTTATTTTAAAGTTAATTTCATTACCCTCAGAAATATATTGCTGTACATGCCCCATTATTGTAGTTAATGCTAGATTTCTTTCTTTAGCAATTTCTTTTAACGATTTTCCTAACTTAATATAATCAACTGTAATGTCATGAGATTTTCTCTTTTCTCCCTCTTCTTTAGTTTTACTATATTTTTTGTTATCATCATTTTCTAAAACTTCATCAAATGATATATTAGTGCTCTTAGTCCTATTAAAACTCCAATTAACTTCTATATTTTTTTCTTCAATATATTCTTTAATCTTAGCCATGAACTTATCACCATATTTATTTAGCTTTGAATTACCTACTCCACTTATATCTAAGAATTGTTCATCCGTTATTGGCATCCTATTGCTCAATTCCTTTAAAGTTGAATCTCCAAATACCATGTAAGGAGGTATCTTTTCTTCCCTTGAAATCTCCATTCTTAATTCTTTTAATATAATAAATAATTCATTCTCTTCTATTTTAATCTTCTTAACTACTTGTTCCTTAACAAATACTTGCTTTTCACCTTTTACAATATCCATAGATAATTGATTTAATTTCAAAACCGGATATTCTCCTTTATAATTTAAATATCCATGTGAAATCAACATATTTATAAATTCAGTTAATGCATCTTTTGTATAATTTTTCACTATTCCATAAGTAGATAATTCATCAAATCCCAATTCATATACCTTCTTATTTTTAGACCCTCTTAGAACATCTACAACCATTCCAATTCCAAATCGTTGTCCCATTCTATAAACACAAGATATTACTTTCTGCGCATCTACACTTTTATCAACTAACTCTCCAGGTGCCTCACAATTACTACAATTGTTACATCTTTCATCATATTGTTCACCAAAATAATTTAATATATATTTCCTATAACAATCTTGTGTGTAAACTAAATTTATCATAGTTTGAAGTTTTTCAAGCTCATTTTCTTTTCTTACAGTATTTTCTGTTGCAGTTTCAATAATATATTTTTGAGTTTGAACATCTCCAGGTGAAAATAGCATTATACATTCACTGTCTTCTCCATCTCTCCCTGCTCTACCTATTTCTTGGTAATATCCCTCAATATTTTTAGGCATATTATAATGTATTACATATCTAACATTTGGTTTATCAATCCCCATACCAAAAGCATTTGTTGCAATTATTATATTTACCTTATCATAAATAAAACTTTCTTGAGCCTCTTTCCTATATTCATCATTTAATCCAGCATGATATTTTTCCACTTCTAATCCTTTAGAAATTAATAAGTCATATAAACTATCAACCTCTTTTCTAGTAGAACAATAAATTATACCTGATTCATCCTTATTGCTATTTATATAGTCTAAAATGTAATTTTTCTTATTTACACCCTTTTCTATTATTATCTTAAGATTTTTTCTATCAAAACCAGATATAAATATCTTAGGATTATTTAATTCTAATAATTTTATTATGTCATCTCTAACTTCAGCAGTTGCTGTTGCTGTAAATGCTGCAACTATAGGTCTATTTCTCAAAAGTGAAACTACCCTACTAATTCTCCTATAACTACTTCTAAAATCGTGCCCCCATTGCGATACACAATGTGCTTCATCTACAGCCACCATTGAAACATTAATACTAGCTATAAGTTCTAAAAACACATGTGATTCTAATCTTTCTGGTGCCACATATAATATTTTTATTTCATTTTTTGCAGCTTCATCTAAAATATTATTTATTTCAATATTATTTAATGAAGAATTAATATATGCTGACTTAATCCCTAAATTATTTATATTATCAACTTGATCTTTCATAAGCGAGATTAATGGAGAAATTACTATTGTTATACCATCTAACAACATTGCAGGTACTTGATAACAAATAGATTTTCCCCCACCAGTTGGCATTATAGTTAAAACATCATTACCATTTAGTATTTCTCTTATTATATTTTCTTGCCCTTCTCTAAATGAACTATATCCATAATATTGTTTTAATATATCTAATGCTCTATCCATAAATTCTCCTTACTACTCAATAAAATATTTTTCTTCTTAATTATTAACATTACTACTAAACTTATTCAAACATTTGTTCTTTTTGTGTAATATCACAAATTTGCTTTATCTCTTTTTTATAAAAAAATAATAAAAAAAGCTAGCAAGAAATTCTTACTAGCTTCTATGGCAGGGGTACTAGGAATCGAACCTAGCCTAATAGTTTTGGAGACTACTGTACTACCGATATACGATACCCCTTAGTACAAAATCATTATACATTATGTTATTAATAAAATCAATATTTTTTCTACTATTTTTTTATAATTCTTTTCTTTTTCGTACTTTTTGGATAAAATATAAAATAGCAAATACTATTAAGAGTTACTAGTTAAAAGTTTAGAGTTAAAATTTAATTTAGCTTATAACTAATCACTACTAACTCCTAACTAACCTAAAAGGGAGGATTTTAACATGGTTTTTTCTGTTAATAGTGTTGAAGAAACTACAAACCTTGGTATATCACTTGGTAAAATATTAAAACCTGGGGATATAGTTTGTTTAACTGGGGATTTAGGTACTGGCAAAACCCATATAACAAAAGGAATTGCGAAAGGCTTAGAAATAACTGATTACATAACAAGCCCAACTTTTACAATTGTAAATGAATATGATTCTGGTCGTTTAAAATTGAATCATTTTGATGTTTATAGAGTTTCAGATCCTGATGAAATATACGCAATTGGATTTGATGATTACATTTTTTCAGATGCCGTTTCAATTATTGAATGGGCTAATTATATTGAAGAAATACTTCCAAAAGATTTTCTACATATTTATATAGAAAAAGATTTAGAAAAGGGCGAAGATTACAGAACAATTACTATAACTCCATATGGAGAAAGATATGATTATATAAAGGAGCTAAAAATATGATAGTTTTAAGCGTAGATTCTTCATCTTTAGTGACTACTGTAGCTTTACTTAAAGATGAGTATATCTTAGGCGAATATACATTAAACTTCAAAAGAGAGCATTCTATTATATTAATGGAAAAAATAGAAATGTTATTAAAAGACTGTGAAGTTGATATAAACGAAATTGATGGATTTGTCGTTTCTAAGGGCCCTGGTTCATTTACAGGACTTAGAATCGGAATGGCTACTATTAAAGGTTTAAGTATGGGATCTAATAAACCGTACGTTTCCATTTCTAGTTTAGATGCACTAGCTAATTCTTTATTAACTTTTGATGGTATAATTTGTCCAGTAATGGATGCATTAAGAGATAATGTTTATACTGGTCTTTATAAAAATATAGAAGGAAAATTGACAAAAATATTAGACTGTACAGCTTTAGATTTAACTGAACTTGCTAATATATTAAATGAAAAAGGCGAAAAGGTTATATTTACTGGTGATGGAGTATTTAAACATAAAGAATTCTTAATTAATAATGTTAACAATTGTGAATTTGCTCCAAATCATTTAAGTATCATAAGAGCTTCATCTTTAGGTGAGCTTGGAATGGAAAAAATTAAAGCTGGAGATATTGATGATATGAATTCTGCTCCTCTTTATATTAAAAAACCTCAAGCAGAAAGAGAACTTGAGCAAAGGCTGGCTATGAAAAATGAAAATAGATTATAGTCTTATGAATGAATCTCATATAAACGGTGTATATGAGTTAAGTAAAGAATGTTTTGCTATTCCTTGGACCTTAGATTCTATTAGTAATGAATTAAATAATCCATTAGCAAAATATGTTATTGCACAAGATTTATCAACAGGAGAAGTCATTGGATTTGTTGGTGTGTGGATAATTGCTGGCGAAGGTGATATTACAAATATTGCTGTAAGCCCAAAATATAGGAAGCAAGGCATTGCATCAAATTTGTTGATAAAACTATTTGAAATGTGCAAAACTTTTAATTGTGAAGATATTACTTTAGAAGTTAGAGCTTCAAATATACCAGCTCAAAATCTTTATAAAAAATTTGATTTTAAAGAAGAAGGTTTAAGAAAAGGTTATTATTCTGATAATGGTGAAGATGCCATTATAATGTGGAAAAGAGGATAGCAATGCTATCCTCTTTTTATTATTAAGCTACTTCTCTTTTCTTACTTTCAAACTTGCTATCAACTTTAAATATCGCACGTGATACTCTTTTATATAATAAATATGTTGCTATACACACTATTAAAGCTTTTACACCATTGAAAGGTACTAATCCTAAGAATATATAATTTAGTAAAGCTGCTCCTTCTAAATTCATACCATATGCAGGTAATAAGAAAAATGCATTTGCAACTATACCTAGGACTTGCATAACTAATGCACCTATAACCATTCCTACTATAGCGGTCTTTTTACTCTTATTTCTATTATATAACCAAGCTGCAGGAACAACTAATGCAAGACCAATTATAATATTTGCTGTTTCTCCTACAAATCCTGTTTCTGTCCCCTTTATTAAGAATCTTAAAAATACCTTTAATATAACTATTATTCCACCAGTTATCGGACCATAAGCAAAGCCTCCCATTAATGCAGGCACTTCACTTAAATCAATTTTAAGCCATGGAAATGCAGGTATTATTGGAAAATCAAAATACATTAACACTACAGCAATTGCAGCTAATAAAGAGATTTTAACCATTTTGTTTAAATTTTTTGATGAATTCATATATTTTCTCCTCCCAAAAGATATCCTTCGGGGCAATAGATTATTCAAATAATTCTTATTTTAGTTTGTCCAATATTTAATTATTTAATGCAAAAAACCCTGATGTAAAATTACATCAGGGCATTAAAAACAAAACAATAATTAAATATAACAAAAAAAATCGTTATTACTCAAATCACTATTTACCTTCTTTCATCCAGACTTTACTGTCGGCTTCGGAGTTACACCGAATCTGCAAAACTTGCTCGCGGGCTATACCGCCGGTAGGGAATTACACCCTGCCCTGAAGATATTTATTATTTATTTGACTTCATTATATTACTAATTATGGAACTTTGCAATAATTTTATTTAACGTCCTTCATAGTTAAAGAAATTCTCTTTCTTTTTTCATCAACTTCCATAATTTTAACTTTAATTATATCTCCAACCTTAACTATATCTAAAGGATGCTTAACAAATTTATTTGCCATTTGACTCTTATGAACTAATCCATCTTGGTGAACCCCAATATCAACAAAAGCTCCAAAATCTGATACATTTCTTACTGTACCCATTAATTCCATTCCAGGCTGTAAATCTTTTAAATCTATGACCCCTGTCTTTAAAATTGGTTTTGGCATATCTTCTCTTGGGTCTCTACCAGGTTTTTGTAATTCTTTAATTATATCCTTTAGTGTTAATTCACCAATTTCTAATTCTGACTCTAAATTCTTTAATCCCTTTTCCTTTACTCTATCTTCAATATCACTTAATTTTTTATTTTTCAAGTCATCCATAGAGTATCCTAAAATATTTATTAATTTCTCAGCTGCTTCATATGATTCTGGATGAACTGCTGTGTTATCTAAGGGATTTTTACTTTCCATAACTCTTAAGAATCCTGCACATTGTTCATATGCCTTTTGACCTAATCTCTTTACCTTTAACAATTCTTTTCTGCTTTTAAATCCACCAGTTTCATCTCTATATGCAACTATGTTATTAGCTATAGAAGCATTAATTCCTGCAATATAAGTTAACAATGACGGTGTTGCAGTATTTAAATCAACTCCTACCTTATTAACACTATCTTCAACTACACCTGTTAATGACTCATCTAATCTCTTAGGTGTAACATCGTGTTGATATTGCCCAACCCCAATAGCCTTTGGATCAATTTTAACAAGCTCTGCCATAGGATCTTGTAATCTTCTTCCTATAGAAATAGCTCCTCTTATAGTTACATCTAAATCTGGATATTCCTTAGCTGCAAGCTCAGATGCCGAATAAACTGATGCTCCTGCTTCTGAAACAATAACATAAGCTAACTCTTTTCCACTTTCATTCTTAATTTCAGTTAACATTTCAGATATTACTTCTTCTGATTCTCTTGATGCAGTACCATTTCCTAAAGAAATAACATCAACATTATGCTTATATATAAGCTCTTTTAATAGTTTTTTAGTTCCTTCTATATCTTTCTTAGGAACAGTTGGATATACAGTAGCTTTTTCTAAGAACTTACCTGTTGGATCTAATACTGCAACCTTACAACCTGTTCTAAATCCAGGATCATAACCCATAACTACCTTACCTTTAATAGGTGCTTGCATAAGTAATGCTTTTAAATTTTCTTTGAATATTAGTATAGCTCCTTCTTCACCTTTATCAGTTAATTCACTTCTAATTTCCCTTTCTATTGATGGATAAATCAATCTCTTAAATGAATCTTTTATTGCTAATTTTAAATATTCATCAGTTACTTCATTATTTTTTAGCAATCTATTTTGAAGATATGTTATTATTTTATCTTCATTTGCTACTATCTTAACAGATAAGACCTTCTCCTTCTCTCCCCTATTTATAGCCAATATTCTATGAGCAGGAATTTTATTTACATCTTCACTATATTCATAGTACATTTCAAAAGGTGTTGGTTCTTCACTTGAACCCTTTGATTCAATTTTTCCTTCCCTCATTACAAACTCTCTTATCCACTTTCTAAAAGCAGCTTCATCCGAAATTACTTCTGCAACTATGTCTAATGCTCCATTTATAGCTTCTTCTTCAGTAAGTACTTTCTTTTCTTCATTTATATATTTACTTGCTTCTTCATTTAAATTTCCCTTAAAATTACCTTCTAAAATCAAATCAGCTAATGGCTTTAACCCTTTTTCTAATGCTATTGTTGCTCTAGTTCTCTTCTTTTGCTTGTATGGTCTATAAATATCTTCAACCTCTGTTAATGTATCTGCTTTTTCTAAAGCTTTAACTATATCATCATTAAGCTTTCCTTGCTCATCTATTAACCTTAAAACGTCTTCTTTTCTTTCTTTTAAATTTCTTAAATATGTTAATCTTTCGAAGAATTTTCTTAATACATCATCACTTAATCCGCCAGTTTGTTCTTTTCTATATCTAGAGATAAAAGGAACCGTATTTCCTTCATCTAATAATTTAATTACATTTTGAACTTGTTTTAAAGTTATTCCTAACTCTTTAACTAATCTTTCTTCTATATTTACCATAAGTGCCTCCTATAAATTATATTATTTACACAAATAACTCTATTAATTAGTATAACATAATTTTACACTATTGCTATTATGTTAATAGAATAGTATAATTTATTTGTAAAATATTACCATTTACTATGCGAGGTGAATTTATCTTGAATAAATTTTTGTATGGCTTCTTAAATATCTGTCTTATAGTTTTTATTACACTCTTAGCACTAAATCAATTTTATGTAATTGACTTTTCAACTAACCTTAGAAATGTATTTATTTTTTTAACTCTAATAATTATATTATTTACTGCTACAACACAACTCTTAACTGGCAAATCTAACTTTTTAAAGTTTATTAGTGGTGTTATATTATTTTCAGTTATAATCGGTGGAGTTTTTTACGTATTAAAAGATCAGCTCAACATATTTGTATATATATGTATTTTATTTTCTTTATTCCAATGCTTATTTGAGCTTATTCAAAATAAAGCTTAAATTAAACATAAACTTATCATAAACATTTCCATATAAAAATAACATTCTATTGCTTACATTAAAATTTAGAATATAGTATTTAAATAAAAGTTAATAATCTAAAAGGAAACTTTTCATATTTAACATAGGATGAATAAATTTTGTTTGCCAAATTAAAATTTGGAATGCTCAAAAGAAATTCCTCCTCCTTAACGTCGGATGAGTAACTTCGATTTGCCAAATTAAAATTTGGAATCTCAGTTAATTTTAAAATTTCAGTTATAATGTAAAACCTCCAATAATATTATTAAGTATACTAATATTTGTGAGGTATCTTTTTATGAAAAAAAATATATTATACTTTTCGATTTTATCAATAATATCCTTTTTTCTATTAACTACACTCTATCTTAATAATACATATTCGGAATTTGATTCAACCAATGTTCGTAATAATATATATGTCTTATCATCAGATACATTAGGTGGTAGATTAGCTGGTAGCACCGAAAACTTAGTTGCTGCAGAAATAATAAAAAATAGATTTATTGATTATGGATTAAAAACTTTAAATGGTGATGGCAATTATACTCAAGATTTTAATACTATTTGTCCTGTAACTACAAATACTTCTCCATACTTGAAAATTGAATATAACGGAGATACTGAAGAAGAACTTCAATATGGGGTTGACTTTAAAGAAGATATGATTAATTTTAAAAATAATACTTTTTCATTTTCAAAGTCTGATAAAATAAACTCTTATTTATCTTATCTTGATATAACATGTGATGATGGAACATTTTTATTATATGTTCCAAAAGATAATAATTTTTCATTTAGAAGCTCATTTTTCAGTGATTTCGCAAAAGATGCTGTAATTATGGTTTCACAAAATGCTTTTGATAAAATAACTTCTAGTTTAAATGAAGGAAAACAAATTTCAATTCATGTTCCATTTGAGGAAGAAGAAAAAACAATATCTAATGTTATTGGTGTAATCAAAGGGTCTAATTCTTCCCTTTCCCCATTTATAATTACAGCTCACTATGACCATCTTGGAAAGGATGGATTAGGTACTAGTTATTCTGGGGCCTTAGATAATGCCTCTGGTACTTCATTTATATTAGAATTAAGTAGAAGTCTTTCAACTTATGGAAAACCTGAAAGAGATATTATTTTTGTTGCTTTAAATGCTGAAGAATTTGGTCTTTTAGGCTCTAAAGCCTTTGCTGAAGAAAATTTATTTAATATTCAAGATTCAAAAGTCATAAATTTTGATATGATTGGTAGTGCTGATTATCCTATAAGCTTAATGCAAGGAAGTAAATTTAAAAATACAGATTCAGAATTGCTAGAATCTATAAAATCTATATGTAAGGATAATTCAATAGATTATGAGGTTTTATATGAGGATTCAAGTGATCATGCAAGCTTTAATAATTTAAATATTGATGCATTGAGCTTCTGTCATAGTGATAAAACACGAATTCATACACCAGAAGATACAATAGATTATATAGATACATCTTCTATAGATACAGTTTATAAAATAGTTGAAACAGAAATAAAAACTTCTTGTTATAGTGGATTAACAAGGTTCATTTATAGTCAAAATTCTATTACTTTAATATCAATAGTTTTAATACTATTAATTATATGGGGTATTTTTTCTAAGAATAAGTTTTTACTTCATAAAAATAGCTCAATACTTTTTAGAGCAATTGCCTTAATTGCAGTAATATCTGCTACTATATTCTATATTAAAGGATATACTAGTGCATTAATTATTGCATTAATATTTGGTTTTTCAATAATATTTATTACATTAATGAGACTTAATTCAAAATCAAGATAAATAAAAATAACAGCTAATAAAAT
>NZ_CBYM010000056.1 GCF_000577815.1 Clostridium saudiense
GCTTAACAGATTCACTTTTTTACATCATACCTATAAATATAATTATCGGCTTATCCACAATTATATTTAGTCTTTCCACAAAATTTATTAGAATAATAAACATTATTGTTAATAAATCAAAAAGGAGCCTTGTTAGACTCCTATTCTTCACACTTTTTAAAATTTGTTATTCTTATTGATATTTTATCTTCTATCTTTATACTTTCACCAGTAGCAACACATTTATCATTAACATAAATATCTAAATCTTCATCTATAGTCTTATCTAGGCAAATAACATCTCCTTCTTTTATTTCTAATATATCTTTAATGCTCTTCTTACATTTACCTAATGTAACACTTACATCTACTTTAGCGCCTAATATAGAATTATTATTTTCAAAACTTTCTACTTCTTTTCTATTTAAATCATCAAATTCTACTTCATATAGATTTTCTTTAAGCATTGTATTCATTTTATACACTTCCTTTTACGACTTTTAAGGTTAATTTCTTATATCTATTTATAAATATCTATTAGTAATCCTTGTATAGTATCAATTGTTGATGATATATCCAAGTTTTCTTTTTCTTCACTTAATAACTCATTAGTTAAGCTTTCTAATTGCTCATTAATAGTTTCTACTGTAGAGTAATATTGATTTTCCCAAAAACCTATATTCTTATTTAAAATATAAGTATAATCTACTACTGCCTTTAAATAATTTTTAATAATTGACTTATAATTTTTAACATCAATATAACTTTTACTTAATATTAATTTATTGCCTTTTTTCTTTATGTCTTTTATATAACTTTCTAGTTCCTCTTTAGTAGCAGACTTATATGATTTCATAAAACTCTCTGAAAAATCACTTCTTGCAGAAACAGTCTTATCTTTAACTTCAATATTTCTACTTGGTTGTATACTTCTAATTTCCATTTGTAAAACCTCTATAATAACTCATTACCTTTGGAACGTAATTTTGGGTTTCTTTTGGCATTTTATAAATATCATCTATTGATGTAACACCTCTGTTCATCATCCTAGTAGGTCCACCATTATATGCCATTAGTGCCATTTCAATATCTCCATCATATCTATCTATGTATTCTTTTATATGTTTTACTCCACCTTCAATATTTTGTTCTATATTAACTGGGTCTTCTACACCTAATGCCTTACAATTTTCTGGCATAAGTTGCATAAGTCCTTTTGCTCCTGCTGAAGATACAACATTAGGATCAAAATTTGATTCTACTTTTATTATTGCTTTTACTAAATTTGAATCTACTCCATGTTGATTTGAATATAACTCTACTGCATTTTCTATTCTTTCATCTACAGTTAAATTTGACACATCAGCAGTAATGTAATTATTTATACTAGTGCTTCCACTACTTAATACCGAACTATTATATGTACTTAGAATCCCCTCTAATGAAACTTTTTCAGCCTCAGTTTTTGCATACTTGTTTTTTTCACTTATAGCACTAAGTAAGCTAGTAAGCATTATGTTAAATGCACTTGAACTAGAGCTTGAATTAGAGCTTGTACCTAAAACTGATCCTAAGCTTGAAAGACTGCTTAAATCATTTAGTGATGATTTACTTGTTGAATTAGTTAAACTACTTAAACTAGTTGAACTTAATGAGTTTGTACTACTAGAACTATTTATACCATAAAGTTGTAAAATACTATATATATCACTTAAACCCTGTATATTATTTGACATTTAATCACCCCGAAACGTTATTATATTAATTATACGGATAGTAATTATATAAATTAATAGTATTACATAAAAAATTTCGCCTTTAGAATCAATTCAAAATTTGAATTAATTCCAAAGGCGATTATATTATTTTAATTTTAGTATATCTTTGCTTCTTCTTCTCCATCAAGCACTCTAATAGCACCTTGAGCTAATGCTAATAATTCATCTTCTCCTGGATAAACAGTTATATCACTGATCCATTCAACTCTTTTCTTAATTTCATTAACTACTACAGGTGAATACGCTATTCCACCAGTTAAAATGATTTGATCTACTCTTCCATTAAGAACAGTAGCCATTTCCCCTATAGCTTTGCTAACTTGATAAATAAATGCATCAAATATTAATGAAGCATATTCATCTCCTTCTTCTCTAGCTTTTAATACATCTCTAGCATCATTAGTATTAAGATATGCAACATAGCCACCCTTACCAACTATCTTGTTATATACTTCTGCTTGAGTATACTTTCCACTAAAGCATAACTTAATTAAATCCCCAACTGGAACTGATCCTGCCCTTTCTGGTGAAAATGGCCCGTCTCCATCTAAAGTATTATTTACATCAATAACTAACCCATCCTTATGAGCAGCAACAGATACTCCGCCTCCCATATGAACTATAACAAGATTTAAATCATCATATCCTTTTCCATTTTCCCTTGCATATCTTTTAGCAACTGCTTTTTGATTTAATGCATGAAAAATACTTCTTCTTGGTAATTCAGGAACACCTGAAATTCTAGCTATATCTTGTAATTCATCTACAACAACAGGATCAACTATAAATGACCTTATTCCAACTTCTTTTGCAATCTCATTTGCTAATATTCCACCTAAATTAGACGCGTGTTGTCCTGATACTCCAACCTTTAAATCTTCTAATAAATTATCAGTAACTTCATAAGTACCTCCTGGAATTGGCCTAAGCATTCCACCTCTTCCTACTATTGCATCTAATGAATTTACATCAATATTATTTTCTTTTAAAACATTCATTATAACTTCTTTTCTAAATCCTTTTTGATCAAAAATAGTATCATATTTAGCTATTTCATCTGATGAATGTCTTAATGTTTCAACTAAAACTTCCTTTTCACCTGAATAAACTCCTATTTTAGTTGATGTTGAACCCGGATTAATTATTAATAATTTATATGCCATAATTCTCAATACCCCCTAAGTATATTACTTTCTACCCTCTGATACTAATGCAGCTAATGCAATAGAATTTACCTTTGTTTCAAAGCTATCTGCTCTTGAAGTTAAAATAACTGGAGCTGATGTTCCTACTAATATACCACCATTTTTAGTTTGCGCTGTATAAGTTAAAGACTTATACATAACATTTGCAACATCTATATTAGGAAGTACTAATATATCTGCCTTTCCCGCTACTGGTCCTGTTACCCCTTTATGATGTGCTGCTTCTTCAGATAAAGCATTATCTAAAGCTAAAGGTCCATCAACTATACACCCTTTAATTTGTCCTCTATCACTCATCTTAGATAATAATGCTGCATCTATAGTTGCTGGCATATCTGGATTTACAACTTCTACTGCGCAAACTGGAGCAACCTTTGGATTTTCTATTCCACAAGCTTTTGCTACCATTACTGAATTATTTATAATTTGAACCTTTTGCTTTAAATCTGGATAAGTATTAAATGCAGCATCTGTTAATAAAATTAATCTATCAATTCCTTCAACTTCAAATACAGATACATGTGACATTAACTTTCCTGTTCTAAGTCCAACTTCTTTATTTAATACACTTCTTAAAAAAGTAGCTGTATCAACTAGTCCCTTCATAACCATATCCGCTGTACCACTTGATACTAATTCAATTGCTTTTAATGTAGCTTTTTTTACATCAGCTTCATGAACTATTTCAAAAGCAGTTAAATCCATATCAATTTTTGCAGCAACTTCTTCAATCTTATCTTTATCCCCTACTAAAATTGCTTCTGCAATTCCTCTATCTTTTGCAGCTTTAACAGCTTCTAAAACAGGCTCATCTTGTGCCACTGCTACTGATAATTTCTTTGTTTTTGCAACCTTTAACTTAGTTAATAAATCATCAAAACTTTTACTCATGTTACACCTCTCCTATATTTTCATTTCCCAATAACCCTATTTAGTAAGTTTTTGTATTTTTTTAAATTAAATGAAATATTTACCTTATATTCTATTTTATCAAACTTTTTCATAAAAACCTAAATTTTCAGAAAATTTCATGTTAAATTTTTAACCATGGGAGTGCGAAAAAAAGCAGATGTATTTTTTCAGGAATTAGTATAATTTCGTTAAGAATTTATATCCTTATTGGAGTAAATTCTAAAACTCAATTATAATATTCCTTCCAATCACACATCTACTTTTTTTCTTTTTTCCTATCTTAATGTAAATACTCCAATTTGTTTTTAGAGACAGTATTCATTTAATATCGCTTAATAAAATCTACTTACATCTAAAATCATACTATTTCCATTTGAAGCACAAACATTAACTTTTAAAATATCTTGCTTTTAATACTACTGTATTGCACTATATTTTTCTATAATTCTCTCTGCAACTTTGATTCCATCTACTGCTGCAGATACGATTCCTCCGGCGAAGCCTGCGCCTTCTCCACATGGGTATAAGCCGCTTAGAGAAATACTTTCTAATCTTTCATTTCTAGTTATTTTAACTGGAGCTGAAGTTCTTGTTTCAATACCAGTTAAGACAGCATCTTCTCTACCATATCCCTTAATTTTTCTATCAAAATTATTTACACCTTCTTTAATTCCATCAACAACATAAGAAGGTAAACACTCTCTCATATCTGCAAATTCAAAACCTGGTTCATAACTTGGAATAACTGCTCCTAATTTAGTTGATTTTCTATCATTAACAAAATCACCTAATAATTGAACTGGAGCTTTGTATCCACCTCCACCAACTTTATAAGCTAATGATTCATAATGTCTTTGGAATTCCATTCCTCTTAACACTGAAGTTCCTTCAAAATCTTCTGGTCCAACAGTTACAACTAATGCAGAATTTGAATTAGCCTTATCTCTTGCATGATAACTCATACCATTTGAAACTAATCTATTCTCTTCTGAAGCAGCCGCTACTACTACTCCACCTGGACACATACAGAATGAATATACTCCTCTTCCTAAATCTTTGCTTTGATAAGTTAAGTTATAACTTGCTGCATGTAATCTTGGATGACTTGCCATCTTACCATATTGACCAACATTAATCATTTCTTGTGGGTGCTCAATTCTAACACCAATTGCAAATGCCTTTGGTTCCATAAATATCCCTATTTTATGTAACATTTCATATGTATCTCTTGAACTATGACCTAATGCTAAAACAAGTGCATCACATGGTATTTCATCACCATTTACAATTATACTTTTTATTTTTCCGTTATTGCTTTTTATATATTCAAGCTTAGAAGAAAATCTAACTTCTCCACCTAAAGCAATTATTTGTTTTCTTATATTTTTTACTACATCTTTTAATATATCTGTTCCAACGTGTGGTTTTGCTTCATATTTTATTTCTGCTGGAGCCCCTGCTTTAACAAGCTCTGCTAAAACATAGTCACATTTTTTATCCTTAATTCTAGTAGTAAGCTTCCCATCTGAAAATGAACCTGCTCCCCCTTCACCAAATTGAACATTTGATTCTAAATTAAGTTCGCCAGTTTTCCAAAACTTATCCACAGTCTCTGTTCTTTTATCAACATCTTCTCCACGTTCTATCACCAATGGTTTATAACCTTTTTGAGCTAACATTAATGCTGAAAATAATCCTGCTGGTCCAAGTCCAACTACTACTGGTCTATTATTAAGCTTTTCACTTCCTGGTTCAACATCTGGCTCATACTTAGATACATCAACCCTAACATCATTATCATGAAGTCTATTAACTAATTTTTCTTCATCCTTATGATTAATTTCAACTGCATATGTAAGTTTAATATTATCTTTTTTTCTAGCATCAATACTTTCTCTTACTATTCTTAAATCTTCAATTTCTTTTTCTGAAATTCTTAATTTTTTACTTACTTTTTTCTTTAATAAACTTATGTCATCATCTAAACTAAGGCTTAGATTATTTATTCTTATTGTCATATATTCACCTCATATTGGTCATTAAGGTCAATCCAAATATTTAGATTGACCTTAATGATAAATTATTGATTTAATTCTTCTGTATTTCCTGTACTGGTATTAGGATCATTAGTACTAGTCTGCGAATCTTTAGATATAGTTAATTTCACTTCACTTACGCTATCTATATTAACATTATCTACACCAACTAAATTTACAGTAGGTACTTTAGTGTATTCTCCAGCTTCAGTATATTCTGAAACATCTAATTCTGCAGCAAAGTTTGCCTCTGTTAGACTATTTAATACATCAGCATAACCCGAAACTGTTATTGTAACCTTATCTGAATCTGGTATAATAGTCAACCCCTCTGCTGTTGTTCCTACAATTGAGTATGAAATTGTAAACTCCTTGGTTTGGGCCTTGTCTATTGATATATTAACTTTTATAGAGCTTTCGCCATTATGGATTGATATCCCATCTGGTATTCCTAATGCAACCTCTACAGTAGTTGAATCCTTTATTCCAGATAAATCAATTACCTCTGTTCCAATTTCACTTACATTATTTAAAATCTCTTCTGGTCCTGTTATTCCAATTTCAGTTGTATCAGATGATATTGATTTTAGTCTTAAGCCATTAGGTAATGTTCCTGTTGTATTTATCTTTATAGGAACTGTTTTTCCTTCATTAATTTCAATAGTTGCTTCAACCCATTTTTGTGATAATTGAACCCCTGTAACCTCATTACCATTGTCATCTACCGCTGATATAATGTAGTCTTTCACAATTGTCTTTACTGCATTACTTTCTTCACCTTCAGCAATTACTTTAGTAACTTTATTAACTAAAGATTCTGGTCCTGATACTACTACAGTTTCTGGACTAAATACTGGAGTTGCAACATAATAACTAGATTTTGATATAACGTTAATCTCTGATTTTACAGGTACTTCTTTTGTAGAATACTCCTCAGTATTAACTGTAATTGTTAGCCCACTACTATTTTTAATCTTTACTGTACTTGGAGCTTCTTTAATATTTACAGCAATCTTATTTTCACCTTTTTTAAGTACAAATTCACTTAAGTCCACTGTTATCTTAAAATCACTTTTATCAATACTAAATAAATCCTGAGTGTTACCTTCAACTTTTAACTTCACATAAAAATTTTGATTTGGAGCTAACGCTAATCCTGTATCTTTTAAACTATCTGAATTTAATATTTCTACTGGCACATTATTTAATTCATAAGACTTTATTGGATTTTCAATGTTAGTTACGTAAATCCATAAGCCTAAAGATAGCAAAATACATACTAATTGAACTATTACTTTCTGTTTATTATTCCAGTTATCCATGTTTTCACCTTCTTGCCAGCAGTTTTAACATTTTTCTCTTCTCTATGATCCATTATCTTTAGTAAGATACTTCTCAATCTATCTTTATCATAATTTCTTGTTAAACGTCCATTTATAGCTAAAGAAATAGTTCCTGTTTCCTCTGATACTATAATAACTAAAGCATCAGATATTTCTGAAAGTCCTATTCCTGCCCTATGTCTGGTTCCTAATTTTTTATTTATCTCTTGATTATTAGTCAACGGTAAAACACATCCAGAAGCTACTATTCTATCTTTACCTATTATTGTAGCTCCATCATGAAGTGGAGTATTGACTACAAATATATTTTCTAATAAATTTGCAGTAATTTTTGCATCAATAATGGTTCCTGAAGAAATAATCTCTCCTAACCCTGTTCCTTGTTCAATTGCTATTAATGCTCCTGTTTTTGTCTCTGCTAAATTAGATACAGCATTAACAATTTCATTTACATATATATTTCTCTGTTCTTTATCAACAAGTCCATGCTTATCTTCAAAAGCACTTCTACCTAAATGCTCTAAAGCTCTTCTAATTTCAGGTTGAAATATTATTACAACAGATATTATTCCAATTGTTAAAGTTTTGCTTAGTATAAAATATAGCATGCTCAAATTTAAAATAGAACTAATTGGTATCAATATAATAATAAATGCTATTCCCTTCAATAGCTGCTCAGCTCTTGTTTCTTTAATTAACATATATCCTTTATAAAATATAAATGCTACTACTAAAATATCAATAACAGCAGTAACTGACATACTCTTTAGTGAATTCATTACGATTGTAATAAAGTTTTGCATCTAATCCACCACCATAAATTTACTAATTAAATTATACACTATAATAATAATTGTTAAAATATTATTATTTTATTTTTAATATTTCATTTAAGTATAATTTCTTTTTTTCTTAATATAAATTATATAAAATGACTTCTTCATAATATTTAAATTGTAATTATACTTAAAGGATGTGAATTTTTTTTGGAAAATATAAAAAAAACATTATCTGATAATAAAATATTCTTAATTACTTTAAGCATAGGTGTAATTGTAACATCTACTATGATGATATTATTATATAAAAATAATAATGCTATTCAAACCTTAAGTAATAATGGATTAATTATTACAGACACTTCATCAAAAGAATTTGAACCTTATGTTACTGAACTTTCTTCCATTAACTCTACTTTAAAAGACTGTATTAGTGGAGTAACAGTAAATACTAAATCAGCTTCAAGCATATTGAGTGATGATTTAAGTAAATTAAGTGCATTAAAAGAAAAGGTCGCTTCAACAGTTGTAGCTAATAATGAAACTCCTGAAATAATTCCAAAGCTTACATCCTGTATAGAAAATACAGAGAATCTTTATAAATACTGTCTTGAAGTTTTATCATATACAAGTAATTTAACAGCTCCTGAAACTACTTCACAAATTTTAGTATTAAAAGAAGCTTGTAATAGTAGCTATGCTGAATTATCTCCTTATGGATTTTCTTTAGAGTTACCAGAAGATAGTGAAACTTTTTTTGATAACTTAATTGGTTATTTAAATACAATTGATAAATTGAATAAACAAGACTCTATAAAAACTAATCAATATAATGCCTATATTGAAAAACTTACTAAATGTACTAATAGTTTTTCTGATTTATTAGAAGACTTAGAACCTGCAATAAAATTAATAAGAAAAGATAATCGCTCATTAGATGTAATACTTGATGATATAAAGAAAAAGGAAGATACTTTAACCGTAATAAAAAATGATTTTAATTATTCTTCTATACCAGAAGGTTGTATTTCTTATTACAACTCTGTAAATAATACATTTTCATTATATTCTACTTATTTAAATGCCCTTAAAGTTGCAGTTATTTATGAAAAATCATCTTCATCATATGAAGATAATAAAAAAAATATAGATAAATATTATGAAAATGCATTTTCTAAATATGAAGATGTAAAAACTTCCTTTGAATCATTATTAAACTCTTTTTGATAATGTTTTGTATTATTTAAAATTTTTTGGGTAAAATAAATCTCGATTGGGTTATTCCAAAAGGAGGTTTATTATGAAATTTGGAAAATTCTTATTTTGTATTATACTAACACTATCCCTTTCAGCACTTGACTTAAGCTTATATAATTCATATGTTGAAGTAAGCGCAAGTACAATATTAGAGAACAATTTAGCAAATTTAGAAAGTAACACAAATAACTATATAAATTTATCTGATGAAGATTACGTAGAAGTTTTTAAAGAAAATAATCAAATGCTTTATTTAACACAATCAGATATTTATTTAATGTCTCAAGTAGTATATGCTGAAAGTAAAGGTGAGCCCTATGAGGGTAAAGTTGCTGTTGCATCAGTAATATTAAACAGAGCTCTTAACAGTGGATTTCCTAACACAATTGAAGGTGTTATATATCAACCTAGAGCTTTTTCTTGCATTGTTGATGGTCAAATTAACGTTGAACCAACTCAAGAATGTTTTGATGCTGTTTATGATGCATTAAGTGGAAATGATCCTACAGGAGATGCTGTATTTTTCTATAATCCTGATATAGCTACTTGTTCCTGGATGCAAAGTGTAGAAAAACATAATGTAATTAGTATAGGACAACACTTATTTTTCACTTTGTAACATAAAAAAAGGGTTACCATCATGGTGACCCTTAAATTTTATTCAAAAGTTGGCTTTATTATTGATTCTCCTTTACTTACTAATACTTTTCCTTTTGCAATTACAGTATCAATATCCAATGTTTCTTTATCAACCATTACTAAATCTGCATCTCTGCCTGATTCAATTCTTCCTTTATTATCTAACTTTAAAACTTCTGCCACGTTTGATGTAATTACTTGTATAGCCTTTTCTATAGGTACATTATATTCATTTATACTATCTTTAACTTCTCTATAAAGAGTTTGAACTGAGCATATTCCTAACCCAACTAACTTACCTGAATCATCAAATATAGGCATACTTCCATTTCCATCAGAAGAAAATGTTATATGCTTTATATCTACTCCATTCTTTAATAAAAGAGCTAATCCCTCTCCAGCTCTTAATTCGCCTGGTTCTAAATATCTTGGATCTGAGCTTGTTGTCAAATCAATAAATCCACCTTTTTTAGCATATTCAATTCCAACTTCAAATAACTTATCACTTCTATTAATATGTGTTGGTAAAAGCTGAGTTGGTGGAATTTCTGTTTCTTCTATTACTTTAAATAAATAATCTAACCTTCTTGCACCATCTCCCAAATGAACATTAACAATACCTGCTTTTCCTGATAATATTCCTCCTACTCTAGCTTGAGCAACAGCATTTACAAAATCTTGATATGTTGCCTGAGAACTTCTATGATCTGATAATGCAACTTCTCCAACGCCAATAATTTTATCAACCATCATAAAGTCGCCTTTAATACTTTCAGTTATAGTTTTTACCGGTATTTCATAAGAGCCTGTATAACAATATGTTGTTATTCCTTCTTCTTCTAATCCCTTAGCTTTTGCAATTAAGGCTCTCATATTTCTACATACTCCATCGGTTCCTATACAACCAACTACCGTAGTTATTCCTGATTCAACTAATGAAATTACTGATATTTCTGGAGTTCTTGTCTTAAATCCACCTTCTCCACCGCCACCAATAATATGAACATGCGAATCTAAAAAACCTGGAAATAATATCTTTCCTTTTCCATCTATTATACTTATATTTACAAAATCATTTGGAACATTCACATTATCATATATTCCCTCAATTTTATCACTTACTATGACAATATCTTTTATACCTAGCTTTTCAGGGGCATATACATTTACATTTTTAATAACTGTAATCAAATTAAAATCCTCCTTAAGTATAACTATAAATAAAAAATTAATCCTAAAACTGCAGCTATAACTATTACTAATATGGGATGAACCTTTTTAGATAATAATATAACTCCTATTATCAAAGTTATTATTATACTTTTTAAATCTATATATACTTCTTTTGCCAAATCTATAAATGCATATATTATCAGTGCAATTAGTACAGGCCTCATACCTAGTAAAGCCCCTTTAATTACCTCTGACTCTTTAAACTTATTTAATATTTTACTTATAATTGTTACTAATATGAAAGATGTTGTGACTACACCTAAAGTTGCAAATATACTTCCTAATACTCCATCTATCTTATATCCAACGAAAGTTGCCGAATTAATAGCCACCGGGCCAGGTGTCATTTGTGATATTCCAATTATATCGGTAAACTCAGACATTGATATCCATCCATTACTTTCTACTACTTCCTTTTGGATGAATGGTAGCATTGCATACCCACCACCAAAACTAAATGTTCCTATTTTTAAAAATGCCCAAAATAATTTAATTAATATTTCCATTAGTTCACCTTTTTCCTTAAGAATATAGCACCATATACTCCAGATATTATTATTACTATTACTGGATGAATATCAAAAAACATTAAAACCACTAAAGATATAATTATTGTTATTACAGTTCTACTATTCTTTTCTAATCCCTTTGCTAGACTAACCGCCCCTATTAACACTAATATGGGAACTGCTGCTGTTATTCCTTTAAAAGCTGCATTAACATAATAATTGCTTCTAAACTGCATAAAAAACATAGCTATCAACAATATAATAAAAAATGATGGTAACACTACTGCTAATAATGCAGTAATTGCTCCAAATATTCCACTTATTTTATATCCTAAAAATACAGACGTATTTACAGCTAATGCGCCTGGTAAACTCTGTGCAACAACTAATATATCAACAAACTCTTCCTTACTTAACCATCCCTTATTTTTAACTACTTCCTCTTCTATTAATGGAATCATTGCATATCCACCACCAAAAGTGAATGCACCAATCTTAAATATAGATATAAATAATTCTATTAGCTTTTTCACCCTTCCTTTCAACTCCTTCGCTTATATTTTATTACTGTATTTAAGTTATGTATTATTTAAATTCAACAATTCGAATCATTATTTATTAATAAATTATATAATTTTTGGTAATTATCTTTCAATATATATCACTCTATTACTATTAAATTTAACAAAACTTAGCACAATATAAATATTAATAAAGCTCTAAAAAATAAGTTTTCAAATATTATTTATAATGCTTAAAATTAAATTCATGAAAGCAATTGTAAAACTCATATACAACATAAATAAAAAAATAGAACCGCCAATGCG
>NZ_CBYM010000057.1 GCF_000577815.1 Clostridium saudiense
ACGAAAAGTGTTAAAAACATAAACTCGCAGGTTTAATATTTTTAACACTTTTTATTAACATAAATAAATATAATTTTAAATTAGTCTAAAGAATATAAGAATTTATGTATATCATTAGTAGTTTCTTCAGCATCTATAGTTAGATGTAGCATGTCTGTATAGATAGTTTCAGATTTTCCATCAAGAGGAAATCTAGATTGCTCTATATTAGGAGTACCCATGCCTAGAACTGTAGTAGCTATAGAGATAATCTCACTATTAGTAAGATTAGTTGTTACTAAAGGCAAAATATCGTCCATTATAGAAATTAGTTCTGTAAGTGATGAATCTTTAAATTTGTTAAATAAAGCTTCAAGAACATCTCTTTGTCTTTCACTTCTTTTATAATCACTACCTTCAGTATATCTTATTCTACAATACGCAGCCGCTTGAGTTCCGTTTAAGGTTTGAGTACCAGCTGAGGTTAATTTTTCAGTATTTGTACCATTTTCACTATCAATATTTTTAATATATCCATTTATATAATTTAATTCTTCATTAGTTATATTCATTTCAACCCCACCAAGTTTATCAATAATTTCAGGTAAAGTGTGTAAACTAACAGAAATAAATTTATCAACAGTTAAATTAAAATTTGTATTTATAGTTTTTAATATAAGCTCTGGTCCGCCATAGGCCATTGTATAATTTAAGTTTTGTTTTCCACTTCCGTCAGGTAAATCCAAATACATATCTCTCATTAGTGAGAAAAGCTTAAGTTTATTATTTTTTTTATCTATTCCTAATATCATAGTACAGTCTGAAGCACCATAAAGATTTCCGTATTTCTCATTTTGGCTAAAATCTGTTCCTAATAAAGCTATTGTTACAACATCTTGATCTTCCTTTGCTGGTTCTTTACCAGTTTCAGTTACGACAGATCTATCAATTTCCACTCTTTCAACCTTAGATGAATAGTGATTAAGAGCAAATGCTATACTTCCAATTATTAAAACTAATACTAAGCAAATACCCATTAGAACCTTTTTTGTTGTAGATAATTTTTTCATAAGTTCCCCCTATAGTCCATAAAATTTGTAATTTTTAATAGTATAATAATTTTAACATGAACAAATGAAGTTTGACAAAATATATTAATATTTGATTTTGGAAATAAAATACTTTTTCTGTTTATTAAAATATTAAGTAATTTATATATGAATCTTTTGTGTGAAATTTATAATTATATTTAAGAAAAATATGATATTATTACATGGAAAGCGCAATTATAAAACTTTATTAATTAAATTAAAAAAGTTATTTAATATTTGAAAAATATGTTATATAATAATAAGTGAGGAAATTAATAATTATTTGGGAGGAAATTAATTATGGCAGTATTAGTATCTGGGGGAATGGGTTATATCGGAAGTCATACAACAGTAGAGCTTTTAAATGCAGGATATGATGTTGTAATTGCTGACGATTTAAGTAACAGTAAAGAACTTGTTAAAGATAGAATTAGAGAAATAACAGGTAAGAACGTTAAATTTTATAATGTTAATTTAACTAATGTATATGAAACAGAAAAAATATTTGAAGAAAATAACATAGATTCGGTAATTCATTTTGCGGCCTTTAAAGCAGTAGGTGAATCAGTTGAAAAGCCATTAGAGTATTACTACAATAACTTAACAAGTGCATTAGTAGTATTAAAGGCTATGAAGAAATATGGATGTAGAAACTTTGTATTTAGTTCATCTGCAACAGTTTATGGAGATGCAAAGGTAGTTCCTATAACAGAAGATTCTCCATTATCAACTACTAACCCTTATGGATCAACTAAGCTTATGATTGAAGATATGTTAAGAGATATTGCAAAGGCAGAACCACAATTAAACATAGCGATACTAAGATACTTTAATCCAGTTGGAGCTCATAAGAGTGGAACAATAGGTGAGGATCCGAATGGAATACCAAATAACTTAATGCCATATATCACAAAGGTAGCAATTGGAGAATTAAAGCAATTAAGAGTATTTGGTAATGACTATCCAACTCATGATGGAACAGGTGTAAGAGATTATATCCATGTTGTAGATTTAGCTGTAGGGCATGTTAAAGCTTTAGAAAAACTTGCAACTAATCCAGGACTTGTAACTTATAATTTAGGAACTGGTATTGGATATTCAGTACTAGATGTTGTTAAGGCATTTAGTGAAGCATCAGGAAGAGAAATTCCTTATGAAATAGTAGAAAGAAGAGCAGGAGATATTGCTACTTGTTATGCTGATCCTAAGAAAGCAAATGAAGAGTTAGGATGGAAAGCTGAAAGAGGAATCAAGGAAATGTGTGAAGATTCTTGGAGATGGCAAAGTAATAATCCTAAGGGATATAATTAGATAATGTATGCTTTTATAGCTAAGGAAAACAGAATTATTGCTTTTCCTTAGCTTTTTTATTTTGTAAAGTGAATAATTGTAAAAGTCTATTAATATAACTAAATAGATAATATAAAAAGAAAAATATGTGAATATATTAAATTTAATGATTAAAGGTTACAATGATAATTACAAAATGTTAATGAACATAAAAAGATGTTTGAAATGTAAGGGAAAAATTAAAATATATACAAAATAAAAACGACTTCTGTAAAGTACAGAAATCAGCTTTTAGTAGTTTAAATTATTTCTTGTATTATTGATATAAGATTTACTTTAATTAATTCTAATGTAGCATATTTTTAATAATATGGTATGGAAATTATAAATTAATTTTTATTTCAGAGTATTCCATTTCGTTATTAGAAATTGCATAAAATGTAATTTCATTTATATGACTTAGTTCTGAAGATGGAATAGAAATTTCTATATGTTGATGGTTATTATCATCAGTAATGGTTTTACAATCTAAAATTCTATCTCCAACTTTTACATATGAGTATAAAGTTTCATTATTAATAAGAGGAATTGATAAATCTGTCACTGCATAATTATCATTAATTTTATAAGTATTATCAATGTTTGTAAACTGAGAATTTATTAGATTACTATAACTTGACAATGGTTTATTATAACTTATTTCTTTCATTGATGTGGCATCAAAATATGTTGAGTTATGTGTATATTCTATAGACTCAAATAACACAATATCAGGGTTAAATAAATTTATATAATAATCAATATCAAGTATATTTTGATAATTATGAACTAGAATAAATTCAGAAAAACTATCTGTTAAAAACTTATGATTATTATTAAAATAACTTCCAGCAAACACTAATATTTTTGGAGCTTCAGTATTATCCGTATTAATATAGTGAGCAAAATTACTGTAATGTTCAGATATTTTAATTTTATCTATAAAAGTATCTACATTTTTTATATTTGATGAATCTTTTAGTTCATAGGTAATTGTTTCTTCATTAATAGGAAAATATGAAACTGGCAATGTAGTATGAGTACTTACCCCTATATCATAATTATTTATATCAAATTTATCTATAGAGGAATCAATTTCATTTAGTTTATTTAATATAGTAGATATTCCTATAATAGCCCCTGTTTCATTCCAATGATTAGCATCATATTTTTTATCAAATACTTGATAATTATTTTTTGCATTAATAAGATTATCACCAGTATATACATAATTTATATTATTTTTAGTAAGACTATCTAAAAGGTAGTTAAGGTTAAAATTCTGATAATTAACTCCTATTGGTAAGTATTCAGAATATACGGTGGTCTTACTAGGTTCAACAGCATATAAAAAATTTATATCCCTAGAATTACAATAATCCTGTATTTTTAAAATAAAATTAGAAAATGTATCTTGATATTCAATATCGAATCCTTCTCTTGATAATTTTGAAAAATACATAACCATCTTGTCCATATTGATAGCTAGGATGAATCATATAATTAAATAATGAATCCATAGCTTTAGTATATGCATTAATCATAGTCGTTCTAAAACCAATTCTATTATTAATGAATTCTTCTGCATTTGTAGTGAAGTCTCCAGATAATACATCTGAAATTTCAATTAGTTTTTTATTATCTATTTCAGATATTTGATTATTTTTTAAATTCATAGTTATAACAGGTATAACTAATATTAAAATAAAGGCTATTATTCTTAAAATATATATACGTTTCATATAATCACCACCAATTAAAATTGAAAATAAATAAATGGACTATAGGTTGAATTTACAATGAAAACTATACAAGTGATTAATAACAGAGATAAAAATATAGTTTTTATTACTTCAAAATACTTTGTTGAATTATATTTTTTAAAAATATTAGGAAGTATAGGTGTTGATATAAAAATAGAAATTATTAACCATACTATCATTCTAAAATTCATAAAGTAAGGGAATTCAAATGATATAATTTCATTATGAACTAGTCCAAATAAAACTAAGATAAATTTAAATGCATCTTGCAATGTATTGAAGCTAAAGAATACCCAGCCTATAATAACGAT
Organism: Clostridium saudiense; assembly: GCF_000577815.1. Lineage (GTDB taxonomy): Bacteria > Bacillota > Clostridia > Clostridiales > Clostridiaceae > Clostridium > Clostridium saudiense. Next base: position 4,474 of record NZ_CBYM010000057.1, read on the forward strand.
AAACATGGTGATTAACCATTTAATTATATTAGGAGTTTTTATATACCAATGTTTATTATGAATTAATCTTTCGATTACAATAAAGAAACCATGCCATACTCCCCAAAAAACAAAGTTCCAAGAAGCGCCATGCCATAATCCAGTAATTAAAAATAAGATTAGAAGATTTATATAGGTATTACCAGTCCTATTACCACCTAATGGTATATATATATATTCTCTAAATCAAGTAGATAACGATATATGCCATCTTCTCCAAAATTCGGTAATGCTTTTAGATATATATGGATAATTAAAATTTTCCATAAATTTAAATCCAAACATATATCCAAGACCTATGGCCATATCTGAGTAACCAGAAAAATCAAAGAATATTTGTAGAGTATAGCAAATTATTCCTAACCAAGCTGTAGGTGTATCTATAACATTATATGAGTATGGAATTACCCATGCTATAAAATCAGCTAAGATATCAGCTATTATAACTTTTTTTGCAAGACCGATAATAAAGCGTTCAATTCCATAACTAAATTTTTTTAGTGTTTCCTTTCGATTTCTAATCTGACTATCTATATCCTTATATTTTACTATTGGACCAGCAACTAATTGTGGAAATAGAGAAATATATAGCGCGACTAGGAAGGGATTTTTATTAACCGTGGCAACCCCTCTATATATATCGATTATATAGGACATTCCTTGAAATGTGAAAAATGATATTCCAATTGGCATTACAATTTGTTTTAATTGAAAATTGCTATTAAATATATTATTTATATTGTTTATTGTAAAATCATAATATTTATAGTAGAACAAAATACTTAGATTTAATATTACACCAATTATTAGTAAAAGTTTACTTAAATTAGATTTTTTATTAAATTTAAATATTAAAATACCAAATGTATAATTTATTAGAATTGAAATCAGTAGTATTGGAACATAATTTACTCCTCCCCAAGCATAAAAGAATATACTTGCTAATAGAAGTATATAATTTCTAATTTTTCCTTGGCATAAATAATAAAAAAGCAATGTAAATGGTAAAAAATGAAAATAAAAATTTGCGAACTAAATACCAAAATTATTCCTCCTATGTTATACTAAATTTTAATTATATGTTGTGCATATCTGAGATTTTAGGTAGTATATAATAATAAAAATACACATAAGAAATATTATAACTTAAAAGCTATAATTATTAAATGTATTATATATGAAGTTTTAATGATAAAATATAAAACTAGTAAAGCTATTTACTCGTTTTATGAATAGGTCTATAATTGTATAATTGAGAAATCAAAATAATTAATAAAGGATGGTAAGATCTACGTGAATATATGTTATGGGATTATTACACATAAAAATAGCAATATTTTAAGAAATACTATAAACTTATTATATAGAGATAATGATATAATTTTACATGTAGATAAAAAGGTTGACAAAGCAATTTTTGGTGAATATAAATCTGTTGCGGATATTATGGATAATAATGTTAATGTTCAATGGGGTACATATTCTCAGATTGAAAGTACATTAAATATAATAAAAAACGCAATGAAGTATAATTTTGATTATTTATGTATTATATCAGGCGATGATATGCCATTAAAAAGTAGCACTATGATAAAGGAGTTTTTTGAACGTAATAAGGGTAAAGAATTTATAGGGATAGATACAGGTATAAATTATAACTCTATTAAAAATAGAGTTAAATATGAGCATAAAGGATATCATTATAAAAAAAATAAAAATATTTTAGAAAAAGTAGCTGCAAAAGTTCAAAAGGAATTATCATTACAGAAGAAAAATGATAAGTTTGAATTATTACCAAAGTTGTATAAAGGACCAAATTGGTTTTGTGTTAGTCATGAATTTTGTATTTATTTACTAGATTACATAGAAAATAATAAATGGTATGAAGACGCTTTTAAAAAATCATTATGCGGAGATGAAGTTTTTTTTCAAACAATAATAATGAATTCTAAATTTAAGAATAGAATTTATAGGCTTAATGAAGTTGATGATAATCATATGGCCTTAAGATATATAGATTGGAAAACGGGACCAGAGTATCCAAGGTTATTAGATGAAAATGATTTTGAAAAAATTAAAGAAGATAAAAATAGTGACTGCATATTTGCTAGGAAATTTAATGAAAATTTAGATATTAATAAATTTAATAATATATTTAATTTATATGAATAATTAGTTTATAACTAATTACTAAACTTTTCTATAAATATATGATAAAATATAAAGTATTATGAAATTAATTGTAGGATTAATTAGGAGGAATTAATATGAACGTACCTTTTTCACCACCAGATATAGCACAATTAGAAATAGATAATGTTGTTGAAGTGTTAAAATCAGGGTGGATAACTACAGGACCTAAGACAAAAGAGTTCGAGAATAAAATTGCAGAGTATTGTGAAACTGAGAAAGCAGTTTGTTTAAATTCTGCTACAGCTGCATTAGAAATGACACTAAGGTTATTAGGTATAGGAAAAGGAGATGAAATAATTACTTCAGCCTATACATATACGGCATCTGCTAGTGTGATTGATCATGTGGGGGCAAAGATTGTATTAGTTGATACAGAAAAAGACTCTTTTGAGATGGATTATGATAAAATATCAGATTTAATAAATGAAAGAACAAAAGCAATTATTCCGGTTGATTTAGCTGGTATAATGTGTAATTATGATAAATTATTTGAAATTGTTAATAGTAAGAAGGAAATATTTAAAGCAAATAACGAAGTTCAAAAGGCTATAGGAAGAGTAGCTATAGTAGCTGATGGAGCTCATTCATTTGGAGCAAAATATAAGGGGAAGATGAGTGGAGCAGTTGCTGATTTTACTAGTTTTTCTTTTCATGCAGTTAAAAATTTAACAACAGCAGAAGGGGGAGCAGTAACTTGGAGAAAGATTAAAGGTATTGATAGTGAAGATATATATAAGAAATATATGATACTATCTCTTCATGGACAAACAAAAGATGCTTTATCTAAGACTAAGATAGGGTCATGGGAGTACGATATTTTAGAGCCAGCCTATAAATGTAATATGACTGATATAATGGCTGCTATAGGGTTAGCTCAGTTTACTAGATATGATGATATATTAAAATATAGACATAAGATTGTTCAAATGTATGATAAGGGATTTAAGAATAATTGTAATTTAGAGGTATTAACTCATGATAATGGAGATAGTCATTCAAGTTATCACTTATATTTAGTTAGATTAGTTGGGAAAGATGAAGAGTATAGAAATGAAGTAATTAGAAAAATGTCGGAATTTGGAATTGCTACAAATGTTCATTATAAGCCATTACCTATGTTAACTGCATATAAAAATTTAGGATTTGATATTAAGGATTATCCAAATGCATTTAATATGTATAGGAATGAAATAACATTACCTCTTAATACTGTTATGACAGAGGAGCAAGTAAATTACGTAATAGAAAAACTTAATGAAATAGAAAGAGGATAGTATATGTCATTGAAAAAGTACGATAACTTGCCAGAGTTTATGAAAAATAATGAGGTAAAGGAATATTACGATATTCTTAATAAAAGAAGAGGACAATTAGCCTTGAAGAGAGCTTTAGATTTTATCGGTGGATTAATAGGTACTATAGTACTTTCACCAATAATGATTATTTTAGCGATAGTTATAAAATGTGAATCTAAGGGGCCAGCATTATTTAAACAAGTTAGAGTAACTCAATATGGTAGAGAATTTAAAATATTTAAATTTAGAACTATGGTTGTAAATGCTGAAAAACTAGGAACACAAGTGACATCAAAAGATGATCCTAGAGTTACTAAGGTCGGAAAGTTTTTAAGAAAGTATAGATTAGATGAATTACCACAAATAATAAATATATTGTTTGGAGATTTAAGTTTTGTTGGTACTAGGCCAGAGGTTCCAAGATATGTTAATGAATATACAGATGAAATGATAGCTACATTATTGTTGCCAGCAGGGGTAACATCGGAAGCTAGTATTGAATTCAAAGATGAAGAAAAGATATTAGATAATAGTAATAACATAGATAATGATTATATATATAAGGTTTTACCATTAAAGATGGGATATAATTTACATTACATCAAGCTTTTTACAGTTTTGTATGATATTAAAATTATATTTAGAACTGTTGGTGCAGTTTTAGGATTAGAAGAAAATAACTCACAGCAATCGGACAGTTAAAAGAGAGGAGATAAATATAGTGAAGGTTTCTTTTATAGTTGTAGCTTATAATGCAGGCAGTAAACTAGAAAATCTTTTAGAAGATCTTAAAAAACAAGACTATAATCATAATGATATTGAAATTATATTAGTAGATAGTAATTCAAGTGATAATACAAAAGATATTATGATGAAGTTTAAAGAAATAAATAAGACATTTTCTAAAGTTTTAGTATTAGATAATCCTAAAAAGATTTTGCCTTGTGGATGGAATATTGCATTAGAAGCTAGTACTGGGGATTTAATATTAAGAGTAGATGCACATTCTTCTCTACCAAATGACTTTATTAGCAAAAATGTAAATAGGATTGATATGGGAGAGAAAATTGTTGGTGGTCACAGAATAAGTATAATAGATGAAAATAATGCTTGGCAAAAAACTCTTTTAATAGCTGAAAAATCTATATTTGGTAGTGGAATAGCAACTTATAGAAGGAAAGAGAGAGAAGAGTATGTAAGTACTCTTGCTCATGCTGCTTATTCTAGGGAAGTATTTAAAAAGGTTGGGGGATATGACGAAAGATTAGCGAGAACAGAAGATAATGAAATACATTATAGAATGAAGAAAGCTGGGTATAAGTTTTTACTTGATCCAACAATAAAGTCATATCATCATGCTAGAAATAGTTTGTCGAAAATGATGAAGCAGAAGTATTTGAATGGATATTGGATTGGATTAACAATGGGAATATCTCCAAAATGTTTTTCAATATATCATTTTGTGCCACTAGTATTTGTATTAGCTCTTATATTTAGTATAATATTTGCATTTGTATTTAGTAGTATACCGTTGATTTTATTATTAGGTGCATATTTTACGTTTAATATATTGAATACTATTTTTTCTATAATTTCAGAGAAAAAGCATTTAGATTATTTATTATTACCATTTATTTTCTTTTTATTACATTTATCTTATGGATGGGGAACATTATATGGTTTAATAAAGTTACCATTTTGGATAAGATTAAACAAATCATTTGAATATCCAATAGTTAAATAAGAATTAGTATGATTATATAATTTTATATTTATCGAAAGAGGAATATGAAAAATGGATAAAATAAAAAAGAACGTGAAGAGAATCTTAGGAAATATAAATAAAATAGGACTTAAAAATAAATGTTTTACTATAATTAGTAATAATTGTTGGGGAGGATTTGTCTATCAAAAGTTTAATTTACAGTATAGGACACCTTTTGTTGGGTTATTTATATTTGCACCGGATTATATAGAACTGCTTGAGAATTTTGATACTCTAATTGAGAAGAAGTTATTTTTTATAGATGCAGGAAGTTCTAAATATAAAGAAGAACTTATTAATAATAATACATTTAATAAGTATCCTATAGCAAAGTTAGGAGAAAATGTTGAAATTCATTTTTTACATTATCATTCTAAAGAAGAGGCAGAAAATAAATGGAATGAAAGATGCTCAAGAATAAATCGAGATAATTTATTGGTGAAATTTTCGGATAAGGATAAGTGTTATGATGACTTAATATTTAGATTTGATAAATTGAAGTTTAAGAATAAAATATGTTTTTCAGCAAAGGAATTTAAATCATGTAAGTCGGTAATAACACTTAGAGAGTTTAGTGGTGAAGAATTTGTTAAAGATGAATGGAGATATTATAAAAAATATATTAATATTAAGAAATTATTAAACTCCTTAAATACATAATTAGAGGACTACTTTAGATTATATAATATAAACTAAAGTAGTCTTTTTGTATTTAGAATACCACAGGTTCGACCTGTGGTTCCGGAAAGTTTCTAGCGATAAGTAGAAATAAAAAAACTCCGTTGTAAAATTATAGTAGGTTTGCCGACCACAACTATAATACAAGGAGGTATCCAATATGGATAATAGTAGTTTAGCACATGGCAAATGCATGTAAAGATCATATACATATGCTTGTTAGTATACCACCTAAATTGAGTGTTTCACAGTTTATAGGATATTTAAAGGGAAAAAGTTCATTGATGATATTTGACCGACATGAAAATTTAAAATATAAGTATGGAAATAGGCAGTTTTGGTGTAAGGGATATTATGTTGATATAGTAGGACGAAATAAAAAGATAATAGAAGAGTATATCAAAAATTAGATTCAAGAAGATTTAGCATATGAACAAATGAGTTTAAAAGAATATATAGACCCGTTTACGGGTAAGCCGGTAAAGAAAGGCAAGTAATACAGCCCCTTTAGGGGTAGCCAGTGAAAATATGCGGTTGGCAAACCGTTCGACGTGCGAGTAGCACAGGCAGTAACAGAGCCTTATAGGCGCAGAGCAAACCACCTGTTTGACGGGTGATCCTGATTATGTAGAAAAACGTAAAAATATAAATTTTTTTTATAAAAAATACAATTTATTGATTAAATAAATAATATTAGGTATAATCTTCATGAGTGCTATAAACTAGTTTGCTATGAATTTGTACTATCCTTAATTATTTAGGGGGAAATTCATGAAATTTATAAAAAAAGTTACTTTTTTAGTACTATTCTTATTTGTGGTGAATCTAATTATGCCTAATGTAGATGTACAAGCATTTGTAGATTCTAATACAAGTAAAATTAATTCTAACGAAGAATTAGGGTTAATTTTCCAAGATGAGATGAGTATAGAAGACGTTAATTTTGACAGTGAGAATATTAGTGATGAGGGGGAAGATGTAAATAATATTAATGAAGAAAAAAGAAGTGTTGGTGATGAGCCAGTAGTAATTAAATTAGAAAATCCTATTGAAAATCATAAATTAACAGGATCATTTTTTGTAAAAGGATGGGCTGTAGGCTTAGAAGGTATATCAGAAGTAAATGTATATATAGATGGAAAACTTTACGGACAAGCTACTTATGGTATAACAAGAAATGATATAGGTAGTAAGTATCCTCAATATATTAATTCTACTAATAGTGGATTTAATATGGAAATTGAAGGATACCAAAATGGTGTACATGAAGTAAAAGTCATTGCAATTGATATTAAAGGACAAAAAGCAGAAGCAAAGGTTAATATAAGTGTTGATACAACGACAACAGTTATTATGTCAAAGGGAACGTTGAAAAGGGAGCAAATGATTTCATACTTATTAAAGAGAAATCCAAGTAAGAGTCAAGAGTATGCTGAAGCTTTTGTTGATTATACTATAAATGAATCAAATATTGAAGGTGTAAATCACGATATATTATTTTCTCAAATGATGCATGAAACAGGATTCTTAAAGTTTGGTGGGGATGTAAAAGAAGAGCAGAATAACTTTGCAGGATTAGGTGCAGTCGGAAATGGAGTACCTGGTGAATCATTTCCAACAATACAAATAGGAATAAGAGCAGTTGTTCAGCACTTAAAAGCATATGCATCTACAGAGGCCTTAGTACAAGAGTGTGTAGATACAAGGTTTAAATATGTCCAAAGAGGAACTGCATTATATGTAGAGCATCTTGGAATACCAGAAAATCCAAAGGGGAAAGGATGGGCTGCATCAAATTCATATGGATATAAGATTTTAAAGATAAGAGATGAGATAGCTCAAGAACCTATTAACTATATTTCTAAAATAACAAGCTTTAAGACGACAGGAGAAA
>NZ_CBYM010000058.1 GCF_000577815.1 Clostridium saudiense
ACTTAACAGATTCCACCTTATTGTTAATTTACAATATTTATATTAATTAATCTATCTAATTTTTAATTATCCAATATAATAAATATTATAATTTACATAGTCTAAATAAAGTTATCCTCTTATTTTACCATTAACCCTAAATTAATTATGTAATATTCTTATCTGGCCATATAAATTAAAGTTTATTATACTGAGGTATTATACTATATTCATATTTGTAATTACTTATGTATACTTTTATTTTAAAAATAAATTAATATAAATCCTTAAATAAACAGAGGAGTTATTTACAAAATACGTAAATAACTCCTTTGTTTATTTATATGTTTTTAAAGTCTTTTTTCAAAATTCCCTGTAACATTTAAGCCTTCATTAAATATAATAAATGCCTTAGGATCTTTTTCTAAAACTATTCTTTTTAATTGATTTATTTCATACTTAGAAATTACAGTTACTAGTATCTTGCTTTCTTCACCAGTATATGCGCCTTGTCCATTCCAACAAGTTACACCTCTTCCCATCTCTTTCATTATACCACATTCTATATTTTCCATCTTTGTGAAAATCATTGCCGTAGTATTTATATTTTGATAATGTATTTTATCAACTATCATTGAGAAGAATGTCGTATAAATAACTGAATATATTGCTGTAGGTAGTTCAAATAAAATTGCACATATTCCATAAATTATAGCATTTATTATTATACCTAACTTTCCAACACTGAAGTTTTTATATTTTTTAGTAAAGTATACCCCTAGTATATCTATTCCTCCCCCAGAGCCTCCGGCTTTTAATGTAATTCCTATTCCTGCACCTGTAATGATTCCTCCAATAAGACATGCTGCTAACGGATCATCTATAATAGCTGTACTTGGAATTGTAATTACTGTAAAGAAAATAGTCTGCGATATTACACTTACTACAGTTCTTATAAAAAACTTCTTAGATATGCTTTTATAAGCTATAAGTAATAATGGTATATTAATAATAAAGTTAATTATACCTGCTATTTCAAAGTTTTTTACACTTGGAAAATAATCTACTATAATAGTTCTAATTATTTGAGATATACCTACTACCCCACCATTATATAGCCCTAATGGAGATATAAACAAATTAACTCCTAAACAAAATAAGAATGCCCCTATAATAATAATTCCATACTGCTTAATCTCTTTTACTTTTGTACCTTCCATATTTAATCCCCCGATTATTATCTAAAAATATTCACAAATAGTTTATAATAATCTTGGAATTATTTCTATATTATTTTATAAAAAACCATATTAATATAGCATAAAAATTAACAAATTTTATTTTTTTCTTCTTTTAATATAATAGATAATTGCTACTATTATTATTAAAACAATTATCACCAACATAATTACTATATTTTGTATATTAGGAACTTTAATTCCTATCATTATACTATTATTTTCATTTAAATCATTAATAGTGTAGTAATACTTTATAGTCTTATCATTTACTATTTCATTGGAATTAGTATCTACTATTTTAACTGGCGTAGATATTGATAAATCTACTGGAACATCACCTATTAAGTTAGATATATTTCTATTCACTAAATTCCCCAAATTTAATCCTATATTATTATTTATATTGCTATTTATATAATCACTAATAATATCTATTGCACTATCATTAAGCTTAAGTGTTACTTTATATTCGTTAGTAAAAAGTCCTTTATCCTTTTCTTCAATTATACTAAAATAATTATTGCTTAAATTTGATACTTCATTAATTTCAACTTTATCAGTTGATATATTAATTTCTTCTGTATTTAAGTCTCCTTCCTTTGATTTAGTTATTTCTCCAAAGTGTATTTTATCAGGCATATCATCTTTAACTTCATCAATAACTTTAGATAACAAATCATTATCTACCAACTTATTTATAGTATCATCATAATATATTTTTATTTTTGTATCACTAGTCCCATCTATATTAATAGAAGTATCACTACTTAGCTTTATCTCTCCACATCCAATTAATATGAATACCGTACTCATCATTAGAAATAGAACAAAAATATACTTTTTTAATTTCCCCATATTTCTCAAGTCCTTTCTTTATAAAACTTACCATGTTATTAGTATAATTAATTTGAACTTCTTTTAATATATTTAATCAACTTTTTTTATATATTTTCAAAAAAATCACAATAACAGCTACTAAAGAACTTTTTCCTTATAACTATTATTGTGATTAATTTTGCTAATTAAATTTTTACAATATTTCAACTATATTGCCTTGCTCTAATGATTTTTTAACATCTATAACTCTTTGATTTGATGATCCTCTATATTTAAGCATTATATCTCTTTTATCTGCTTGAAACTTTCCATCTATTAAAACATCTACTTCCCTTAGTATTTCTAATCTTTTTGGATTATTAACTATTTCTTCAAAAGTATAACCTGACCATAGCCATATTGGTTTATCTGTCTCTAATTTTATTCTTTTTAATAGATTAAGTAATGTATCATCCATTATTTGTTGCATTGGTTCTCCACCCAATATATTTACACCTTTTATTTGTTTATTTTTAGTTAATTGAATAAATTCATCTTCTGTTTCTTTAGTAAACTTATTTCCATAATTAAAATCTTGTTGCTCTTTATTAAAACACCCTTCGCAATTATGAGTACATCCACTTACAAAGAGTGTAGTACGTATACCTGGCCCATTTGTAACATCTAATTTTCTTATTTTTGCATAATTCATACTTTCACTCCTGTCCAATTATATATTATGCAAAAAATGAGAGGTAACCCTCTCATTTTTTATAAATGAAGAACTCTATCTCCAATTTCTGCTGTTCTTCCCTTGTTCCAATAAGAACTTCCTATATATCCACAAGTTCTTCTCATAACTTGTAATTCGCTTTCATCATCATTTCCACATGATGGGCAATGCCAAGTTAAACTTTCTTTATCTAATTGCATTTCACCATTAAATCCACATTTGAAACAAACATCAGATTTAGTATTGATTTCTGCATATTGAATGTTGTGATATATAAAATTGATTATCTCTTCAACAGCTTCAACATTTTTATTCATATCTGGTACTTCTATATAAGAAATACATCCTCCACTACTTATTGAGTGGAACTGTGATTCAAACTTTAACTTACTAAATGCATCTATTTCTTCACAAACATGTACATGATATGAATTTGTATAATATAATCTATCAGTTACATTAGATATTTCACCAAATCTAGCTTTATCTATTCTACAGAATCTGTATATTAAGCTTTCTGCTGGCGTTCCATATAATCCAAATCCAAGACCTGTTTCAGCCTTCCATTCTTCACATTTTTCTTTCATATGATTCATTACTTCTAAAGCAAACTTTTCTCCCTCTTCAGAAGTATGGCTTACTCCAAGCATTGCTTGAACCATTTCCGCTATACCAACATATCCAAGTGAAAGAGTTGAATAACCATTTTTTAATAGTTTATCTATCTTTTCACCTTTTTTAAGTCTTGCTATAGCTCCATGTTGCCAATGTATTGGACTTGAATCTGAAGTTACTCCAAGTAACATCTTATGTCTTGTTATTAATGCATCTTTACAAAGATCTAATCTTTGATCTAACATTTCCCAAAACATTTCCATATCTTTATCAGCTATAATTGCAATTTGTGGTAAATTCAAACTAACTACCCCTTGGTTAAATCTTCCATACCACTTATATTCTCCATTTACCTTTTTAGGAGATAGATGTGATCTACACAAGCGAGATGTATATTTCTATACTGGTTACTCACTCTGACTATATCTTCAACTAGTGCATTTTTACCACACACTAGAAGCCTTGCACTTCCAAATGACTTAATTCACTTGTACTCTACTCGTTTATTCACTAAAGTTTTTCTCTTTAGCTATACTTTCGATAGTCGATTGACCTTCTAAATAATCTTCATAATACTTAAAATTATAGCCTTTATACGGTGATTTAGTTTTACCTTTACACCTAGCTATTACCATGGTATCTCTGTAATTCTTTTATAGAATTTATCTCTTCCATATTTCCTTACTGCTCTATAAAATTTAGTATCATGTTCTTCTTTTTGGTACCCCATATGTCTACTAAAACGTTGCTTTAAAGTTTCACTAGTTTGCCCTATATAAACTTTGTTATTGACTATACAAGTTATCTTATATATTATCATGAGGACCTCCAAAAATTATTTAGCTTGGCACTGGATTGTCATATCTATATAAGACTTAGATTCCCCAGTTAGCATAATTTTATGCAATCATTTCCTATTGCTACTTTAAAATATAAAGTAAATTACACACCCATTTTTAATGGTTCACAAGGTTTTATATGGGCAATAGTTTTACCCATAGGAGGGAAAGTGTTTCCTTCATAATTTTCTCTCATTATCTTAGCACTTTGATAATCTGGCACTAATCTTTTAGCTGTACATTTAGCTGCAAGCTTAGTTATATAATCATATTTACCGCCTTCAAGGCAATTATGCTCATCTAATAAGTAAACTAACTTAGGGAATGCTTCTCCAATTTCTTGACCCTTATAGTTTTTCATCCCTTCAAGTCTTTGTCTTATCATTTCTTCACAAATCATAGCCATCTCTTCTTCATAAGGATGACCTTCTTCTATTTCAAGGTAAATAGTGGAAAAAGGAGCCTGTCCATTCGTCGTTTGTAATGTAGATAATTGATATCTTATCGTTTGAACTCCATCTTTAAGTTCCTTCATTTTTGCATCTTTAGCTAACTTTGTAGCAAGAACCTCATCATTAAGCATTTCCATATAGTGTTTATATGATTTTTCTTCTGTAACCTTAAGATATTTAGCTAAATGCTTAATTGTTATACTTTGTCCACCATATTGATTAGATGAAACTTGAGCTATTATTTGTGTTGCAACTGTACATGCAGTTCCAAAGCTTTTAGGCTCTTCAACCAATTTTTCATTTATTACTGTACCGTTCGTAAACATATCTTCTAAGTTTATTAAACAACAGTTAAACATTGGTGATATAGTATAATCCATATCATGCCAGTGAATTGCTCCTTCATCATGCGCTTGCACTATATGAGCAGGAATTAACTTTCTTCTAGCAATATCCTTAGATACTTCCCCTGCAATTAAATCTCTTTGAGTTGCAGAAACAACAGGATTCTTGTTAGAATTTTCTTTCATTACATCTTCATTTCTCTTACTTAGCAACTCTAATATACTGTCATCTGTAGTATTAGTATTTCTCTTAAATTCTTGTACAGCTCTATATCCTTCATATGCTCTTGCTGTTTCAGCTTGACCATAATGAACTAATCTATCATATACATATTTTTCTATTTTGTATATTGTAGCTATTTCCTCTTGCTTGCTAAAATATTTTTCAGCATCATTTGCTATTAATCTAGCGATATCACCTAAAAATATCCCGCTACCATTTTTCATAGACTTACAAATAGCTTCTCTAATCTTACTCTTATCGAACTCTACTGTACTTCCGTCCCTTTTAATTACTTTCAATAATACCACTCCCTAAACTTAAGTATATTTAAATTATGCAATATAAAATCACATAAAAATAGTGCTTATATTAATACTTCGCCTCTTAAATACACAACATATTGTACTACCTTTTTAAAACAAATACAATATATAGTTGTTGTTATATTTTTAGATTTTTCGTATTTATACTTATAAGCACTTCGATTTTCTCGTTATTTTATATATTCCTTAATTAACCTTATTTGTTTTTTTATACATTAACCCTTACAACATTTTTCATTATACTACATATTTTTTTATAAAACACGACTTGAAATTTATCTTGAGATATGCTTTTTTGATTCTGACTTTCTTAAAGCTGATTATTTCACATAAAAAAATTTAAAATTTTATTAAAATAAAAAGACAAAAGTTTACCTTTTGTCTTTTCAACGCATCTAAAAATAATTGTAATTTTATATTAATCTTTTAAGTAAAAAACTATAATTTTTCTAAATCATATGGAGTGTTTTGATAAACACAGTAATTAAGCCAATTACTAAATACTATATTTGCACTACCTCTCCAAGTAACCATTGGTGTAAGTGATGTATTATCATTTGGAAAATAGTTTCTTGGAATTTCAATATCTAAACCTTTATTAAAATCTCTAAAATACTCATCACTTAAAGTATTTCTCTCATACTCTAAATGTCCTGTAATAAACACTTGTCTTCTACTTTTATTTGCTACAATAAAGATACCTGCTTCTTCTGATTCAGATAATATTTCTAATTCAGAGATTTTTTCTATATCTTCTCTTTTCACCTCTGTATGTCTAGAATGTGGTGCATAAAACATATCATCTAAACCTCTTGTAAGATCAGCATTTTTATTATTTATATAATGTTTAAAGACACCAAACATTTTCTTTTCTAATTGATACTTAGGAATACCGTAATGATAATTTAATCCAGCTTGAGCTCCCCAACAAATATGTAGAGTAGAAAATACATTACTCTTGCCCCATTCCATTATTTCCTTTAACTCTTCCCAATACATTACATCTTCAAATTCCAATTGCTCAACTGGTGCCCCTGTTATTACTAATCCATCAAACCTCTCATCTTTTATATCATTAAAGAAACTATAAAACTTTTCCATATGTTCAAGAGATGTATGAGTAGATCTATAACTTTCAGTTTGCAATAATTTAATTTCTACTTGAAGTGGTGTATTAGATAAATACCTAAGTAATTGATTTTCTGTTTGAATCTTTTTAGGCATTAAATTTAAAATTGCAATCTTTAATGGTCTAATATCCTGTTTTCCAGCTCTCTCATTATTCATTACAAATATATTTTCATCAGATAAAACCTTAAATGCAGGTAAATCTCTTGGAATTTTTATTGGCATAGCCTCCCCCTCCTTACATAGATATTAAATCATATTTTTACCAATTTTAGAATATTTATTATTAATATTAATCTTTGTTGATTTCAAATTTCCACAATTTTTCCTTTGACATGAAAAAATTATAGTCATATAATGATCAAAATAACCTTCGTATAAGCCTAAAAATATGGTTTGGGCGTCTCTACTATATCACCGTAAATGATATTAACTATGAAGTAAAATCCACGAAGGTTAATGTATTATTAGAAAAGGTGGATTAATTAATGAATAAAGAAATTCTTATTGATAATATTAAAGCAGCTAATAAAGCTATTCCTTGTGACTTAGTTGTTAAAAACATTTCTGTAGTTGATGTATTTCAATGCAACTCTTTTATTTGCGATGTAGCTATAAAAAATGGATACATTGTTGGCCTTGGTGAATATTCTGGAAAAGAAGAAATTGATGGAACTGGTAAGTTTATTTGTCCAAGCTTAATTGATTCTCATGCTCATATAGAATCATCAATGCTTACTCCTAGAGAGTATTCTAAAACTGCATTATTACACGGAGTAACTTCGCTGATAGCAGATCCTCATGAGATAGCAAATGTTATTGGACAAGCTGGAATCGAATTTATGATTAACTCCTCAAAAAACCTTCCATTTGATTTTTATTTTATGCTTCCTTCTTGTGTACCTTCTACACCATTTGAAAATTCTGGTGCAGTATTAAATAGTGAAGACTTAAAAAATTACTATAGTGATTCAAAAGTTTTAGGTCTAGCTGAAGTAATGGACTATCCCTCTGTATCAAATTGTAATTATGATATGATAAATAAACTTTTCGATGCAATTTCAAATAATGGTATTATTGATGGACACGGTGCAGGATTAAATTCTCATTCAGTCAATGTTTATTCTACAGCAAATATAAAAACAGACCATGAATGTGCTACCTATGAAGAATTAGTTGATAGAGTAAGACGTGGGATTTATGTACTTATGAGAGAAGGAACTGTTGCTAAAAACTTAAATGATTTAATAAAAGGTGCATCAATCTTTAATAGCAGACGTCTTTGCCTATGTACTGATGATAAGCATATTGATGATTTATCTAAAAATGGCAGTATAGATACATCAATTAAAATGTGTATTAAAAATGGACTTGCTCCTGAAATTGCAATTCAAATGGCTACATTAAATGCAGCTGAATGCTACAACTTAAAAAATAAAGGTGCTATAGCTCCTTCATATATTGCAGATTTTATTATTCTTGATAATCTAGAAGAATTCAAAATTAATTCTGTTTATAAAAATGGTAAATTGATAGTGAAAGATAACAAATTAGTTATTGATATAGCTGATTTATACTCAGCTCCAACATTAAATAATTCAATTAATTTACCTAAACTAACTAAAGATAGCTTAAAAATAGATATAAAAAATAAATCTATCTTAAATGTTATAGAATTAATACCAAATAAATTAGAAAGCAATCATTTAAAAATTAATATAGAAGACTTAAACCTTAAAGATGAATTCACAAGTTGTACAACAAAAGACAATTTATTAAAAATTACGGTTATTGAACGTCATAAAAATACCGGAAATATTGGATTAGG
This sequence comes from Clostridium saudiense, assembly GCF_000577815.1. GTDB lineage: Bacteria > Bacillota > Clostridia > Clostridiales > Clostridiaceae > Clostridium > Clostridium saudiense. Next base: position 8,522 of record NZ_CBYM010000058.1, read on the forward strand.
AATTTTAAAAGGATTAGATTTAAAATCTGGTGCAATAGCTACAACTATAGCACATGATTCTCATAATATGATTATTTGTGGAACTAATGATGCTGATATGATATATGCAGCAGAAGAACTAAAAAGAATTAATGGCGGAATCATAGTTGTTAAAGATGGAAAAACTCTTGCTTCTGTATCTCTAGAAATAGGTGGAATTATTACTTCTCGTGCATGTGAAGAAGTAATATCTGATTTAACTAAACTTCATGATGCAGTTAAAATACTAGCACCTACAATTACATTTAATCCATTTTTAACACTATCATTTTTATCTTTACCTGTTATTCCTGAAATCAAAATCACTGATAAAGGATTATTTGATGTAAGAAGCTTTAACTTTATCCCTGTTGCAGAATAGTTTTGTGTTATAATATTCTTAAAATTTTGATTTAAGAGGTATAACAAAATGGATATAAAGGAAATGATTTCAGTATTAAGTAGCCATAACATCTATATTATATTTATAATAATGTTTCTAGAATCACTGAATTTAACTGGTATACCATCTACTATAATATTGCCTGCCATAGGAATATTAATAAGTTTAAATAATTTAAGCATTATAAAAATATTACTTTTAACTATCTTTGCATCTATTTTAGGAAATATTGTTTTTTATTTTATATCTTATAAGTTTGGAAGTAAAATATATGATTATCTTTATAATAAATTTCCTAAACTACAAAAATGTTTTGATAAAGCAATGAATATGTCTAATAAATATGGAACGAAAATTTGTTTATTTGGGCGCTTAATTCCTTCCATAAGAAGTTGGATTTCTCTTGTTGCTGGTATATTTAAAGTAAAGCTAAGGGATTTCCTTTTGTATTCTTCAATAGGAATTTTCATTTGGGATATACTACTTATTTTGGTTGGCTATCTAATACCAATCAAATACTAATTAATGCTAAAGGACTTGTCCTAATTAAGGGCAAGTCCTTCTTTTATTATTTATTAAAGTTCTTTTTACTACCTATTAAAGAACAAACTTTTCTATAGCCTTAGCAACTCCATCATCTTCATTTGAATCAGTAATATAATTTGCAGCTTTCTTTACCTCATCAAATGCATTAGCCATTGCTACTCCCATTCCAGCATAAACAATCATATCAAGATCATTTTCAGCATCTCCAAAAGTCATAACTTCTTCTTGTTTAACCCCTAAATGCTTAGCTAATAATTCAACACCTGTTCCTTTATTAACTGCTTTATTTAAAAATTCTAAGAAATAAGGTGTGCTTCTTACTACTGTATACTTTTCATATACTTCTTTTGGTAAATTATCTACAGCCTTTTGTAACACTTCTGGCTCATCAATCATCATTACCTTTACTATACTATGATCATCTTCAATTTCAGAATAATCATTAATTCCTATGTTAATACCATTTATATTTGCTTCAACTTCTGTGTATTTACTATTTTTAGGAGTTATTAATCCATGTACTTCAGAAAAAGCATGAATATTAACACCTAAATCCTTACTTAGTTTATGTAAATAATGTAAGTCAGAACCACTTAATACTGTTTTTGATATAACTTCTCTAGATTTTGCCTTTAAAACTAATCCACCATTATAACTTAAAACATAATCATTTTCTCCAAGCATATCAAGCTCTTCTAAATATCTTGTAACACCATCAATTGGTCTTCCTGTAGCAATTACAACATTAACACCTTTTTCTTGAGCTTCTTTTATAGCTTTCTTAGTTCTATCTGAAACAGATTTATCATTTTTAAGTAAAGTCCCATCCATATCTATTGCTATTAATTTATACATAAATTCCTTCACCATTCCTTAATACAAAATTCTGTTTTATTATAACATAAAACAGAACTTTGTACATGGTGTATGTATGATATAAAATTACTCCTTTTTATATCCTATAAATGAACTTATAACATCATCAAATCCATCTCTATCTAACATACTAATAACTACACCTGTTATTTCATAGCTTGAAGTGCTATCATTTTCTCCCCTAAACTTTTTTATTCTATCAATTACATCTTCTATAATTATTTTAATATCAGATTCATTTAATAATGCTTTCTTATCCCTGGTTGCATTCAATATGCTATTTGCAATTTTATTAGCATCAAATGATTCAATACTTCCATCCTTTTTAACTACTTTCATTACTTACACCTCCTCATTAATTATTATTAGCAAAAAAATAAGTTGTAAATCATAAAACACTTTATATAATGGTACTTTATAATTTACAACCTCTTCTTTTATGATATTTTCTATTATTTACAACACTTCTCTTTATAGCCTAAATAGGCACTTGCTATGTCCTTAAATCTATATTTATTAAGAGAATCAATAATTACTGCAAAGATTTCATAAGTTGATGTAATCCCATTTTCTTCTCTTATACTATTTAACACTTTTACTACTCTATTACTAACAATTTTTAAATCTGACTCATTTATAATAGTGTTACTATCAATAGATGCACCTAATATACTGCTTCTAACTTTACTAATATCAAAACTTTGAATTCTACCATCCTTTTTAATTACTTTCATTGTAAATACACCCCCGTATTAAAATTATACACTATCATAAAAGTAATTTAAACGATTTCACGTTTTTTTCACACTTAAATATTACTCCTTATTTATATTTTTTATTACATTAATTTGCAACTATCTCAAATAATTATTTTTTATATTTAACATTTATTTATTCTTTTCGTAAAATATACTATAAAACATTCTTTGGAGCAATTTATATGAGTTTTATCACTAAACTAAAAAATTTTTATCACCTTACTAGATATGGCATTAATATTTTATCATCTTCCTTAAGAAATTCAACTTCTTATGAAAATGATGCTTATAACTTCATAAATAATAGTAACCTTTCTAGTAAAACTAAATACTTAATTTGGGTAGATACTTCAAACTTTAAAACAAATATATTTAAAGGAAGTATAAACAATTGGACCTTAATTGATTCTTATATTTGCACTATCGGAAAACCTAGTGCCCCTACTATAAAAGGTATTTTCTATGCCGGTCCTAAAGGATATTCATTTGGTGAAGCAAGAGGTTTTCGCTGTTTATATTACACGCAAATAAAGGATAATTATTTATTTCATTCCATACCGTATAATTTAGATGGAAGTATTAGAGATCCTAGACTTGGTATGCAATTAACAGACGGTTGTGTTCGTTTATCAACAAAAAATGCAAAATGGATTTATGATAATTTCCCATCAGGTAGTACTATCTATATAACTTAGTATTATTATATGATGCATTTAAAAATATTTTCGTATTTTCTTTTAATAT
>NZ_CBYM010000059.1 GCF_000577815.1 Clostridium saudiense
CCCTAAATTTAATTAAATTTTTTCAAAATATACTATATTTTAAATTTATATTTGATTTTCTTAATTTTTTATTAAAATTCTCACTTTTACTTATATTGATACACTAGGAGCAGTGTTATAAATTTTATATAAAGTTATCCACTTAACACACATTATCCACAATATTATATACATTATATTATGTCTTTATTAACATAACTAACATTATCCACAAGTATATTTTTTCATTTACTCACTTACTTTTATTTAAGAATTTAGAATTGTAATTATATTATTACTTTTAAATTTTTTACTGAATATTTTAATAAATAAATTTCTTAACTAGAAAAATGAAAGAAGAGCATAAAAGTTATACTTTTATGCTCTTCTTTAGACTTACATTAAACTACTCTTTTCTTAGGAATGACAACTGGATTTTCTCTTAAACCTTTTACTTCTTCACTATCATCAATTAATGTTCCCTTATCAGTAATTGCATGATTCATCATTACATTACTTCCTATAACTGTATTTTGAAGAATTACACAATTTTCTATTACACTACCTTTTCCAATATAAACATTTCTTCCTATAACACAATTCTTAACTTCACCTTCAATATAAGAACCATTTGCAATTATAGAGTTGCTTACATTACTTGTAGTAGTATATTGCGTTGGACAAGCATCCTTTGGCTTTGTATAAATTGGGAAATGACTATAGAATAATTCCTTATTTACTTTTTCATTTAAGAAATCCATATTTGCATTAAAATATGCATTTATTGAATTTATACAAGCTAAATATCCTTTAAATTCATATGCTCCAACTTTTAATTTATCTATATTTCCATTAATGTAGTTCTTAATCTTCTTATATCTTCCGCCTCTAATGCATTCGTATATCATGTCTATAAAAAGATCAGTCTTCATTATATACATTTCCATATTTATATTAGCACTGTTTTTTAATCCAACATTTTCGCCAACTCCAATAACTCTTGAATTTTCATCAAGGTTTAATACTTGGCAATCTATAAAATTATCTTCTACATGTTTAACATTTTTGTAAACAGTAGTTACATCATTTCCTTGCTCAATATGATATTTAATTAATTCGTTATAGTCTAAGTTACAAACCATATATGACGAACAAATTAATGTATATTCTTTTTTACTATGATCAAAATAATCAATATTATCTAAAAAATTATGAACATCATCATGTACAGGATCTTCATCACTAAAATTAAATACCTTTAATCCATCTTTTTTACGATATATATCCCATGGCTTTCCATTTGTTAAATGATCCATTAATGATCTTGATTTATTTTTTGTAAAAATACCTATTGCTTCAATTCCTGAATTAGTCATATTGGATAAAATAAAATCTACTACTCTGTATCTACCTGCTATAGGCAAAGACGCTAACGGTCTATGTCTTGTCAGCTCCGTTGTTTTTTGTTCATTTTCATCTAAATTAATTATACCAATACAGTTATTCATCTTCTCATCTCCTCTTCTATCTTAAACTTCCATTGCTTCTATTACACTACCGCTTTTAATATCTTCTTTAGATGCTATAACAGATATTTTTTCACCATTTCCTATTTTACAATCTTTTCTTATTTTTGCTTCTCCACCGATTATGGCTTTATTAATAACTACATTATCACCTATCTTAGCATCTGTCATAATTACAGAATCCTTAATAACAGTATTCTTACCAACATACACACCTTCAAATAATACTGAATTTTCTACCGTACCATGAACTGTGCATCCCTCAACAACTAATGAATTTTTAACATTAGCATCTTTTCCTATATACTGAGCCGGTCTTACAGGACTTACAGAATAAATCTTCCAATCATCTTCATAAAGATTTAATCCACTTTCTCTTTTTAATAAGTCCATATTTGCTTCCCAAAGGCTACTAATTGTACCTACATCCTTCCAATATCCTTTGAATGGATATGCAACTAATTTTCTACCTTCGTCTAACATTTTAGGAATTATGTTCTTCCCAAAATCATTGCTTGATTCTTTATCCTTCTCATCTTCTTTTAAAGCTTGTCTTAAGACTTTCCAGTTAAATATATAAACTCCCATTGAAGCCATGTTACTTTTTGGGTTAGCTGGCTTTTCTTCAAATTCATATATTGATAAATCATCATTAGTATTCATTATTCCAAATCTACAAGCCTCTTCCATAGGAACTTCTATTACAGCAATTGTTGCTTCAGCATTTTTTTCCTTATGGAATTGAAGCATTTTATCATAGTCCATCTTATATATATGGTCTCCTGATAAAATTAATACATATTCTGGATCATATCTATCAACAAATTCAATATTTTGATAAATGGCATTAGCTGTTCCCTTATACCAGTTACCTCCCTTTTCTTCTTGATATGGTGGTAATATACTTACTCCTCCATCTCTTCTGTCTAAATCCCATGGAGTACCTATTCCAATATGCGCATTTAATTCTAAAGGTTTATATTGTGTTAAAACTCCAACAGAATAAATTCCTGAATTTGAGCAATTACTTAATGGAAAATCTATTATTCTATACTTTCCTCCATAAGGTACTGCTGGCTTAGCTAATTTTTTTGTTAATACACCTAATCTTGATCCTTGTCCGCCTGCTAATATCATAGCAACCATTTCTTTTTTTCTCACTATTATCCCCATCCCCTCTTAATTTAATATGCCGCAATAAACTTATTACACTATTAAATTACATTTTCTTATTTATGTTAAATTTATTATTTTGGCTATATAATATTATTATTTAATGCATTTATATTAATTAATCTATTACTAAACAGCTTTTTTAAAAGCATTTAAAATTAAAATCTATATTAAACTTTGTAAAATTTACTCATTATTTAAAAATTATGGAATAGTTCTTTTTAATAAGGCACTTTATTTATAGAAAAGTGCCTTATTTTTTCTATAAAATCTTTAAAATTTTATATTCATGAGATTTTAACTCTATCTCAATTTGACTATTTTTTACTTCATACCTTTTATCATTACTCATTAAATCAATAACGGTATTTCCATCATTAACATCATATAATGAAATATTCTCTTTCTTTTCCATAGTATTAACTACAACCACTATCTTTTCATTTCCTATTAGCCTTTCATATCCTAAAACTTCGTTATTAAAATCTAAGAACTTTATTTCTCCGCTCTTCAATGCCTCTTCACTAGCCCTGATATTAGATATCTTAGTATAGAAATTTAAGATATCCTTGTTTTCCTTTCCCCAAGGATATGCCTTTCTATTATATGGATCTTTACCTCCAGTCAGACCAGCTTCATCTCCATAATATATTAGTGGAACACCTGGCAATGTCATTTGAATAACTACTGCTAATTTTAATAAGCTAATATTATTATTTAAAATAGTTAATACTCTTTCAGTATCATGATTTCCTAAAATATTCATAGTTGAATAAAAATATTCCTTTGGATAGTTTTCCTTAAGAGACATATATTTTTTAATAAAATATCTATTTCCAATATAATTTCTAACTAAATCTAAAATTATTTGTCTTAAAGGATAGTTTGTAACTGAATCTAGTTCACTTCCAAATAAATATTCTCTTCTTCTATTATAACTGTATTTATTAGATGCATCCTCCCATACCTCGCCGATCAATACCCCTTCAGCTTTTACTTCTTTAAGCTTTTTCTTTAAAATTTTAATAAATTCATCCGGTAATTCATCGGCAACATCTAATCTCCACCCACTTGCTCCAAGCTTTAACCATTTTTCTATTATTGAATTATTATTTCTAATTATATAATCTAAATAACTTGGATTTAATTCATCAACATTAGGCATGTTAGAAAATCCCCACCATGCTTCATATAACTTTGGATAATCATTAAATCTATACCATCGGTAATATGGTGACTCCAAAGATTGATAGGCTCCTAAAGAATCATAATTCCCAAACTTATTAAAATACTTACTATCACTTCCCGTATGACTAAAAACCCCATCTAATATGATTCTCATTCCTAAATCTTCAGCTTCACTACATAGTTCCTTAAATATTTCTTCATCTCCAAACATTGGATCTATTTTTTCATAATCTCCAGTATCATATTTATGACAGCTTGGTGAATCAAATATTGGATTAAGATATATTGTACTTACTCCTAATGATTTTATATACTTTAATTTTTTCTTTACGCCTAAAAGATTTCCACCATAGAAATCCCATCTAACTATATTTCCTTGTTCATCTTTTATATACATTGGATCATCATCCCATTTTCCATATATAAAAGTATTTTTTTTAGGATTTAATACTTTTCCTTCTTTATTCCCATTGAAAAACCTATCTACAAATATCTGATATATAATCCCTTTCTTATACCAGTTAGGAACTTTCTCATTAGAGTATATAGTTATTTGATAACTTTTAGGATCATTAAAGTACGTTTGTCCTTCTCCACCTAAAGATTCTATATTATTGCCATATAAAATATTTCTACCACAATAATTTACCCTAAAATAGTAATATATCAATCCAAAGCAGTTGCTAGTATCTATTTCATTTTCATAAACCCAACTATTTACGTATCCATTCCATCCTATTTCATTCATTTGAACTTCTACTTGATTATTATAAAAATTAATCAAATTAATATAAACTGAACACTTTTTACTAGTCCATATTCTAATTCGCACTTTAGTTCCTATAGTAACTGCTCCAAATGGATTTCTTAACTGAATATTATGCGAATCATGGAAAATTTGTATATCATCCAAATTCACATTCCTCCTATAAATTTTTATATATTACAGTAGATCCCCATATACCAGTTGCATATTCCTGAATAGTTCTATCTGATGAAAAGATACCTGAATGTGCTATATTAACACCACACATCCTTTGCCATTTTTCTTTATTCATATAAAGTTTATTAACCTTATCTTGTGCTGCTAAATAAGCATCAAAATCTTTCAATACAAAGAACTCATCATTATATGTTAATAAATTCTCATATATTGTTCTAAATCTATCTTTATCACTACAATATTTACCATTAATTAAATCGTTAGTTACTCTTTGTAATCTTGGATCATTGTTACAAACATCCCATGATGAGTATCCACCTTGTTTATGATAATTTAGTACCTCTTCAGCATTTAATCCGAAAATAACAATATTATCTTCTCCAACCTCATCTTTAATTTCTATATTAGCTCCATCTAAAGTTGCTATTGTAATAGCACCATTCATCATAAACTTCATATTAGATGTACCAGAAGCCTCCTTAGTAGTAGTTGATATTTGTTCACTTAAATCTGTTGCTGGTATTATTTTCTCTGCTAAAGATACTTGATAGTTTTCAAGCATTACTACTTTAATTTTATCATTTACTCGTGGATCATTATTTACAGTTTCAGCTACTCTGCATATTAATTCAATTATATTCTTTGCTAAATAATATCCTGGTGCTGCCTTTCCTGCAAATATAAAAGTTCTTGGTATTATATCTAAATTAGGATTTTCAATTAATTTATTGTAAAGATCCATTATTCTTAAACAATTTAATGTTTGTCTTTTATATGCATGTATTCTTTTAATTTGAACATCAAAAATTGAATTAGTATCAATAACTATTCCATTTGATTTATAAATTTCTTGTGCTAATCTTTCCTTATTATCTTTCTTTATCTGTCCAAGCTTTTCTAATACGCCTGGATCATCTAAATAATTTTTAAAGTTTTCTAAATCAGTAGGATGTTTTATAAAGCTATCTCCAATTGTATCTACCAAAAGCTTAGTTAATTTAGGATTAGATCTTATTAACCATCTTCTATGTGTAATACCATTTGTTTTATTATTAAATTTAGATGGATATAAATAATAGAAATCTGACATTTCTCTCTTTTTTAATATTTCGGTATGAAGCTTTGCAACTCCATTTACACTATGGCTACCTACTATGGCTAAATTAGCCATCCTTACATATCCATCTCCTATAATAGCCATTCTTGATATCTTATCCCATTGCCCTAAATACTTATTCCATAATTCTTCACAGTATCTTCTGTTTATTTCTTCTATAATCATATAAATTCTTGGCAGTAAACTCTTAAACATATCTACTGGCCACTTTTCTAAAGCCTCAGCCAAAATTGTATGATTAGTATACGAAATAGTATTTTGAGTTATTCTCCAAGCATTTTCCCATGATAGCCCTTCCTCATCTAATAATATTCTCATTAACTCAGGAATTGCCAATGTTGGATGAGTATCATTAATATGAATTGCTATTTTCTCATCTAATAATTTTATATCTCCCTTATGCTTCTTATAATGTCTTACTATACTTTGTATTCCTGCTGAGACAAAGAAGTATTGTTGTTTTAACCTAAGCATCTTTCCTTCATAGAAAGAATCTTCAGGATATAAAACTAATGAAATTGCCTCTACTGAATTTTTATATGAAATTGCCTTTAAAAAATCACCTCTGCTAAAAGATGAAAAATCAAATTCATTTGATACTGGCTCTGCACTCCATAATCTTAAGGTATTTACAACCTCATTTTCATATCCAACTATAGGAGTATCATAAGGTACTGCCAATACAGGCTCATAATTAACATGTGTAAAAGTAAGTTTTCCATTAACGTAATCGGAAATTATACTTCCACCAAACTTAACAATTTCAGCTTTATCTTGCTTTTTTATCTCCCATACATTACCTTCTCTTAACCAGTTATCAGATGCTTCTACTTGTTGACAATCCACAATTTTTTGCTCAAAAAATCCATATTTATATCTTATTCCACAACCATGTCCAGCAATATTTAAAGATGCCATTGAATCTAAGAAACAAGCTGCTAATCTTCCAAGTCCTCCATTTCCTAAGCCTTGGTCGTGTTCTAAATTTTCAATTTCTTCTAAGTCAATATCTAATTCGCTTAAGGCTTCTCTGCAGATATCCCTTATTCCCAAATTTAAAAGAAAATCACCTAATAGCCTTCCTAATAAGAATTCCATTGAGAAATAGTATACTTGTTTTTCTCCAGTTTGATTGTATCTATTATTAGTATCCATCCAAGTACTAATTACATAGTCCCTAACCAAACTCCCCAATGCTTCATATTTTTGTTGATTATTTCCTTCTTTTAATTCCTTTCCGTGTAATTGAACGAATTTATTGTTATAATCTCTTTTAAATGAATTCTTATCAATTGATAGCATATATCTACCTCCTAATAGCTTGTATCCATTAAGGTCTCTTGACTACATCTTCATATAACAATTTATATTGCATAGCTGATTTTTCCCAACTGTTATCTGAATCCATAGCTTGTCTGATTATGTTATTCCAAGCATCTTTATCGTCGTAGATTGTTAATGCATATTCTATTATTTGCATTAATTCATTTGAATTAAAGTTTTTAAATCCAAAGCCATTACCTATTCCAGTGTACTTATTATAAGGAGAAATTGTATCTTTTAATCCTCCTGTTTCTCTTACAATTGGTATTGAACCATATCTTAAAGCAATTAATTGTCCTAATCCACAAGGCTCAAATAATGAAGGCATTAAGAACATATCTGTTGCAGCATATATTTTATGAGCTAATGAATTATCAAATTTTATATTTGCTGAAACTTTATCTGGATACCTATATTGTAGATTCTTAAATGTTTCTTCATACCAGTAATCTCCTGTTCCTAGAACAACAAATTGTATATCTTTTTGAAGAAGCCTATCAATTATGCTTACTATTAAGTCACATCCCTTTTGATGAGTTAATCTAGATATTAAACCAATCATAGGAGTCTCTGCCCTTTGTGGTAATCCTAGTTCTTTTTGAAGAGATAACTTATTTTCAACCTTATCTGATATTGAATCCCAAGTAAAATTCTTAAATATAAGATTATCCTTCTCAGGATCAAATTCTTCATAATCTATCCCATTTACTATTCCCTTTAAGAAATCACTTTTACATCTTAGTAATCCATCAAGCCCTTCTCCATATTGTTGTGTCTTTATTTCTTCTGCATAAGTATTACTTACAGTAGTAATTTGATCAGAATAATTTATTCCGCCTTTTAAAAAGCTAACTGATCCATTTAATTCAACACTACCATTAGTTAACGGCATATAGTCATATCCAAATAGCTCAGGTAAAACATTAGGTACAAAGCTACCCTTAAACAATAAATTATGAATTGAAAATACAGTTTTCATATTTGAGTAAAACTCGTTATTTTTATACTCTAAATTTAATAGTACTGGTACCATACCTGTTTGCCAATCATTACAATTGATTATATCCGGCTTCCAATCTATTTCTTTAATAAATTCTAAAACTGCTCTATTAAAAAATGCAAACCTTTCGCCATCATCATAATATCCATATAACCCATCTCTATTAAAGTAATATTCATTATCTATGAAATAATATACAACATCTTTATATTTATATTGAAAAACACCACAATACTGATTTCTCCATCCTACAGGAACTGTAAACCACTTTATAAATTGTAAATTTTGCTTTAGTTCATCCTTTATATTCTTATACTTTGGTATTACTACCCTAGCTTCTACACCTAGTTCAGTTAAGGATTGAGGTAATGCTCCCATTACATCTCCTAAACCACCAGTCTTAATAAACGGATGCGCTTCTGATGCTGCAAACAATACTTTCATCTATTCACACTCCCTATTTAGATTTATTATTCATAACTTTTAAAACAATAGCTGCCATTGGTGGAACTTTTATTTTCACAGAATATGGTTGATTGTTATAAGGAATTTCTTCTGCTAACAATACATCATCAATAACTTGTCCTGATCCTCCGTATATTTCGTTATCTGTATTAAAATCTTCCACATACTCTCCTAATTTTGGAACCCCTATTCTGAAATCATATCTAACTACAGGTGTATAATTGCACACAAATACCAAAGATTCATTATTCTTTTTATCGTGTCTAATAAAAGAGAATATGCTTTCATCACAATTATCTGCATCAATCCATTCATATCCCTCTGGTTCATAATCATTCTCCCATAATGCTTTATTGTCTTTATAATAATGATTCATATCTTTAAAGAATAATTGTGTCTTTTTATGCATATCGTTCTCTTCAGTTAAGTTCCATTGTAACTCTTCATACTCATGCCATTCTGTAAATTGACCATATTCTGAACCCATGAACATTAACTTTTTCCCTGGATGTCCCATCATATGAGCTAAGTAAAGTCTAAGCCCAGCAAACTTATTCCAGTAGTCTCCCCACATCTTATTAACTAAAGAACCTTTACCATGTACAACTTCATCATGAGATATAGATAAAATAAAATTCTCTGAGTAATTATAGGCCATAGAAAAAGTCATCTTATTATGATGATATTTTCTATACAACGGGTCTTCCTTAATATATGTTAAAGTATCATTCATCCATCCCATATTCCACTTAAAATTAAATCCTAATCCACCATCTTCAACAGGCTTTGATATTTTAGGCCATGCTGTAGACTCTTCTGCAACTGTCATTACAGTTGGAAATTCTTTGTGAATCGCAGTATTATACTCTTTTATAAATTGCATAGCTTCTAAATTTCCATTCTCACCATAAATATTAGGATGCCATTCATCATTTTCCCTACCATAGCTAAGATAAAGCATATTTGATACTGCATCATTTCTAATACCATCTATATGAAATTCTCTTATCCAAAAGAATAAATTAGAAATTAAAAAACTCTTAACTTCAGGTTTTCCTAAATCAAAATTAAAAGTTCCCCAGCCCTTATTATCTCTTTTCCACTCTTCATCATATTCATAAGTTGGAGTTCCATCAAACATATATAATCCATGAGCATCTTTACAAAAATGACTTGGTACCCAATCTAATATTACTCCAATACCAGCTTTATGAAGTTCATCAACTAAATATTTGAAATCATTCGCTGATCCATATCTGCTAGTAACTGAATAATAACCTACACCTTGATATCCCCAAGATGCATCTAATGGATGCTCAATAATCGGTAAAATTTCTACATGTGTGTAGCCCATGTCTGTTAAGTACTTTGGCAACTCTGCAGCAATTTCTTTATATGTTAAAAATTCTTTGTTTTTAGTTTTCCATGATCCTAAATGCATTTCATAGATATTTATTGGACTCTCATACATATTAAATCTTTTTCTTTTCATCATCCAACTTCTATCATTCCATTTATATTTATCTGCTTCACTAACAATTGATGCAGTATCAGGCCTTTTTTCTGATTGAAATGCATATGGATCAGCTTTTAAATTATAGTGTCCATATATATTTTCTATTGCATATTTGTATTTCTCTCCTGCATTTATTCCCTCTATAAATATACTCCATAAGCCTTCATCTGATACCTTTTCCATTTTATATTCATCTTTTATTTCAAAATCTGAAAAATCTCCTACTACATATACCTTCTTTGCTCTTGGAGCCCAAGTTGTAAATCTTACCCCTTTTTTTCTTTTTTCTGAAACATGATGTGCACCCATAAAGCCATATGCTTCATAATGTTTTCCTTCATGAAATAAATTAATGTTTTCAGGTGTTAACTCACATTTCACCTTTTTTCTTGTAGACTTACTTACTTTATCATTATCTAAACTTTTACTATTTATTTTTTTATTAACTGTTCTAACATCTTCGATTGTCTTCTTAGTACCACTTTTCTTAACAGCTGCTCCATTTTCTCCTCTCATGTAAATCCTCCCTCATATTTATACTGACGTAAATTACTTTTATATCAAATCTTATCCTTTATTTTATAATTCTACCATCAAGCATTTATACTCTTCAACTTCTTTTAAGCGACATTTAATCTAATAAATCCACTTATAACTTTATATATAACTGTTTTTATTGTTGCTTTTTGTTGTTTTTAGGGTGTTATTTTCTCTTTTTTGTCTATTTTTTAGGAAATATTGCATTATTTTTTATCTTTAATTTGATACTATATTATTTAAAGTTATATGCTCTTATAATATTTTTTATTATATTTTTCTATAATATTTTTAAATCTTGTATTTTCAAAAGAAATTTTCACTAAGCTTATTCCATCTAATAACATTTACGAAAATTAATTTCAATCTTTCAATTAATTTTTGATAAATTAGCAGAAAAATATATAACCTCTCTTTTGTCATGACGTTTTTACATTCTAATTAATATTCAAGTAGAATCTTGCTTTATCACTT
>NZ_CBYM010000060.1 GCF_000577815.1 Clostridium saudiense
GACCTCTGGTGTACCAGTTGTTCCGCCAGGAGCATGGCTGGGTAGCTAAGTCGGGAAGGGATAAACGCTGAAAGCATCTAAGCGTGAAGCCTCCCTCAAGATGAGATTTCCCATAGCATAAGCTAGTAAGACCCCTTGAAGAACACAAGGTTGATAGGTCAGAGGTGTAAGTGCGGTAACGTATTTAGCTGACTGATACTAATAGGTCGAGGGCTTGACCAAAATATAAAAAATAATTCATATGCAATTTTCAGAGAATAAATTCTCTTAGAATAATCCGCGATAGCTCAATGGTGGAGCATTCGGCTGTTAACCGACAGGTTGGAGGTTCGAGTCCTCTTCGCGGAGCCAGATAAAGCTAGAAGCAATTCTAGCTTTATTTTTTTATACAAGCAGATGAAAGATATCTAAATTTATCATATAATTGAGTAAAATAAAGAAGAATTAATTTAATATTAATAAGGGGTAAAAAAACATGGATGTTATAATTATTGGAGCAGGTAAGGTTGGATACACCTTAGCTAAATTTCTTTCTAAAGAGGAGGATAATATAACTGTAATTGATAATAATATTGATGCACTAAATTCTATAATTGAAAAATTAGATATAATGGGTATAAAGGGAAATGGAACAAGTTTAAAAATACTTCATGAAGCTGGTATAAGTAAAGCAGATTTAGTTATATCAGTTACTGGTAGTGATGAAGTAAATATGCTTTGTTCGTTAGCTGCTAAAAAATTAGGTGCTAAATATACTATAGCAAGAGTAAGAGCACCACAGTATTCTGAAGAGATATTAATGCTTAAAGACGAACTAGGAATTGATTTAGTAATAAATCCAGAAAAAGAGGCTGCTTTAGAAATAGCAAAATTAATAAAATTCCCATCTGTTAGAAGTGTAGATACATTTGCAAAAGGGAAAGTTGATTTAGTAGGATTTACAATACTTGAAGGCGATGGATTAGATGGTGAGGCCATACAAGATATAAAATATTTAAAGGATTCTATATTAATTTCTGGTATAGAAAGAGATGGAGAAATACATATACCAAGTGGTGATTTTGTTTTACATAAGAATGATAAGTTATATGTAATAGGTGAACATAAAAAAATTGAAGTCTTTTTCAAAAGATTAGGTAAATTCCAAGATAGAATAAAAAATCCACTAATAATAGGTGGAGGAAGAATTACACATTATCTAGTAAATATAATAGATAGTTTACGAGTAACTTCTAAAATAATTGAATTAGATTTAGATAAATGTATTGAATTAAATGAAACTTTACCAGAAGCAATTGTTATAAATGGAGATGGTACTGATCATGAATTATTATTATCAGAAAATCTACAAGAAGCAGATGCTTTTATTGCTTTAACA
Organism: Clostridium saudiense; assembly: GCF_000577815.1. Lineage (GTDB taxonomy): Bacteria > Bacillota > Clostridia > Clostridiales > Clostridiaceae > Clostridium > Clostridium saudiense. Next base: position 1,379 of record NZ_CBYM010000060.1, read on the forward strand.
GGTAGAGATGAAGAAAATGTATTAACATCTTTATTTGCAATTAATAATAATGTGAAAAATGTCATAACTAAAGTTACTAGATTTAATTACAATGTAATAGCTAAAAATGTAGGAATAGATACTATAATAAGTCCTAAAGCTATAACTGCAAATAAAATATTAAAATATATACGTTTCTTAAAGAATAAAAAGAAATGCTGCATAGAAAATATTTATAAGATATTTGATGAGCAAGCTGAGGCCATTGAGTTTTTAGTTAGAGAAGATGTAAAATTCTTAAATAGAAAATTAAAAGATATAAATATAATTAATGATATAATTATTGCTACTATAGTTAGAAATGATAAGATAATCATTCCATCTGGTGATGATAAAATTGAACTTGGAGATAGAGTAATAATAATAACTAAAAGAGATAAACTTGTTGATATTAATGATATAGTAGTGAGGGGGAATAAATAATGAATTTTCCTGCTATATTAAATATATTAGGACATGTAATAAAATATGAACTGTTATTATTATTAATACCGTTTGCTGTAGCACTTTTTTATGGGCAAGGGGATGCTAGTGCTTTTTTGTATACAATATTAATAATGCTTCCTATATCAATAATTCTTACAAGAGTAAAAGGGAAGAAAAAAGAGATATATGCTAAAGAAGGATTTTTAACAGTTGGATTAGCATGGATAGTAATTTCATTCTTTGGAGCATTACCTTTTGTATTTAATGGTGCTATTCCATCATTTATAGATGCATTTTTTGAAACATCATCTGGATTCACAACAACAGGAGCATCTATATTAACAGAGATTCAATCTTTACCAAAAGGAATATTGTTTTGGAGAAGTTTTACTCACTGGGTTGGAGGAATGGGATTCCTTATATTTATATTAGCTTTAATGCCATCTTTTGGTGGAAATACGATACATTTATTAAAGGCAGAGAGTCCAGGACCTACTCCAGGTAAAATAGTACCTAAAATTAAGCAAACTGCAAAAATATTATATGCTATTTACTTTGTATTAACAGTTATAGAAACTATATTTTTAAAATTTGCAGGTATGTCATGGTATGATGCAATTATACATGCTTTAGGTACAGCTGGAACAGGTGGTTTTTCTAATATGAATGCAAGCGTTGCTGCATTTAATAATCCAACAGTAGATTGGATTATAACAATATTTATGCTTTTATTTGGTGTGAATTTTGTTTTATATTTCCAATTAATCAGAGGGAATTTTAAAGCATTCTTCAAGAGTGAAGAATTAAAGTGGTATTTAATTGCTGTTTTTGGAGCAATTGCTATTATAGCAGTTAACATAATACCTTTTAATAATGGGGATGTAACTAGATCAATAAGAGATTCAGCATTCCAAGTAGCATCTGTAGTAACAACAACAGGGTATGCAACAGCAGACTTTAATTTATGGCCAACTCTTAGTAAAATGATTTTGGTAATGCTAATGTTTATGGGAGCAATGGCTGGGTCTACAGGTGGAGGAATTAAAACTGTAAGAATAGTAATAATTATTAAAGCTATAAGAAGAGAAATTGATAAGATATTACATCCAAGAAGAGTTAAAAGTGTAAAGATAGACGGAAATGTAGTTGAAGAAGAAACTATATCAGGGGTATTTATATTTATATTCGCGTATATAGTTATTGCACTTATAGCTATATTTATAATTTCTTTTGATAACTTTGATGTTACTACTACAGTGACATCTGTAATAGCGACTTTAAGTAATATAGGGCCAGGACTTGAAATGGTAGGTCCTACAGGAAACTATGCAGCTTTTTCAGATTTAAGTAAGATAGTATTATCATTTTGTATGCTTGCTGGAAGGCTTGAGATATATCCTATGCTTATATTATTTAGCCCTTCACTTTGGAAAAAAAGATACTAATATTTGCCTCTGGGGTCAATCCAAAAAATGGATTGACCCCAGAGGCATTTTAATAATAATATATAAAGTATATAATTAATAATATCGAAAGGGAGGAATGTTTTATGTTATCTCGCGAAGTTGCACAAAAGGTGCTTGGAAGATGTTTAATAACTGGTGGGGATTTTGCTGAAATATTTGAAGAAGATAGTTTAGATAATTCAATTAGTATATTAAATGGAAAGGTTGAAAATTCTATAGGAGGAAGAGCTTATGGAATTGGAATTAGAATATTTAAGGGCTTAAAGAGTGTATATGCATATACAAATAACAATAGTTTAACTTCACTTTTAAATGTTGCTCAAAAGGCTGCAATGGCATTAGGTGAATTAAAAGAAGAAAAGATGATAGTTCTTAATGAAAGAGAAAATATAAATTTAAATCCTATAATTATAACTCCATCATCAATAGAACTTAATAAGAAAATTGGCGTAATGAAGATAGCATATGATGCTGCTAAGAATTATCATAGTGAAATAGTTCAAGTTGGAGTAGGTTATGCTGATAAAGAGCAACATATATTAATTGCTAATACAGAAGGATTATATACAGAGGATAAGAGAACAAGAACAAGACTAACTGTAAACGCTATAGCATCTGCTAATGGGGAAAATCAAACTGGTTTTGAAGGGCCGGGAAGACATATGGGATTTGAAATGTTTAATGAAGTAGACCCAGAGTACTATGGAAGAGAAGCAGCTAAGCAAGCATATACTATGTTATATGCTAAAAATTGTCCTGCAGGTAGAATGACAGTTGCAATAGATAATGGATTTGGAGGAGTTATTTTCCATGAGGCTTGTGGACATTCACTAGAAGCTACATCTGTAGCAAAAGGAAATTCTGTATTTACAGGAATGTTAGGAAAGCAAATAGCGTCTACAAAGGTAACTGCAATAGATGATGGAACTATTCCAAATGCATGGGGATCTTTAAATATAGATGATGAAGGTAATAAGACTCAAAAAAATATTCTTATTGAAAATGGAATTTTAAAATCTTATATGATTGATAAATTAAATGGACGTAGAATGGGAATGGCACCGACAGGAAGTGGAAGAAGACAAAGTTATAAATATGCACCTACATCAAGAATGACTAATACTTATATTGCAAATGGAGATGATAATCCAGAAGATATAATTAAGTCTATAAGCGACGGATTATATGCTAAGAAAATGGGTGGAGGTTCAGTTAATCCAGTTACTGGTGAATTTAACTTTGCAGTTTCAGAAGGATATTTGGTTAAAAATGGTGTTATTCAGGAGCCTGTTAGAGGAGCTAGCTTAATTGGTAAGGGTAGTGATATTTTAATGGATATAGATATGGTTGGTAATAATATGGCCAAAGGACAAGGAATGTGTGGATCTTCATCTGGAAGTATAGCAGTTAATGTTGGTCAGCCAATGATTAGAGTAAAAGAAATAACAGTAGGTGGAAGATAGGAGGGGAGATTATGGAATTAGAATTATTTGTTGATAGTTTATTTAAGAAAGCTAGTGAAGCTGGATTTTCTGAATATGAAGTATATTACGTGGATAGAGAAAGTTTAGGAATCAGTGTTTATAAAGAGGAAGTAGAAAAGTATAATTTAAACAATTCAGCAGGATTATCATTTAGAGGTAAATTAGGTGATAGAATTGGGTATTCATATACTGAGATATTAGATGAAGATGCTATAGATATGCTTGTAAAAAAAGCAAAGGAAAATGTTTCAGCAATTGAAAATAATGATATTCAATTTATATATGAAGGTGATAAAGAGTATAAGAAAATTAGTACTTATTATGAAGCTTTAGAAAATTTAGCACCAGATAAATTGATTAATATTGCAATCAATATGGAAAAGGAAGCTAAGAAGTATTGTGATAAAGTTGAAAGCTTTAGTGGATGTGCAATATCATATAGTTCAGGAAAGTATGGAATAATTAATTCTAAAGGATTAAATCTAAAAAATAAATCAAATTTATTAACAGCTTATGTTGTTCCAATAGTAAAAGATGGAGAAAATATGTATGATGGCTGTGGATATGTTGTTGCTAAATCATTAGATGAAATTGATCCTGCCAAAATAGCAAAAATGGGGGTTGATGAAGCATTAAGTAAGATTGGTGCAACTTCAATTCCAGCAAGCAATTACAAAGTTATTATAAATAATGAAGCAATGGTATCACTTTTATCAACATTTGCAGGAATATTTAGTGGGGATGCAGTTCAAAAAGGGTTAAGTCTTTTAAAAGGAAAAGAAGGAGAAATAATAGCTTCTGATATAGTCAATTTAGTTGATGATCCACATTTAAAAGATGGTTTAGCATCAGTTGCATTTGATGATGAAGGTGTAGCTACAGTAAAAACTTACTTAATACAAGATGGAAAGTTAAACACTTTACTTCATAACTTAAAGACTGCTAATAAAGCTGGGGTAAAATCAACTGGTAATGGATTTAAAGCATCATATGCTTCACCTATATCAGTATCTCCAACAAATTTCTATATTGAACCAGGAGTTAATTCTTTAGAGGAAATGACTAAGAAAATTGATAAAGGATTAATAATTACAGATCTTGCAGGGTTACATTCAGGTGCAAATTCTATAACTGGAGATTTTTCTTTAGCTGCAAAAGGTTTTTATATAGAAAACGGAGTTAAAACTCATCCAGTAGAACAAATAACAGTGGCAGGAAATTTCTTTACTTTATTAACTGATATAGAAGAAGTAGGCAATGATTTAAAGTTCCCTATGAGTAGTGTAGGTAGTCCAAGTATTATGATAAAGGAGCTTTCCATTGCAGGAGAGGGGTCAAAGAATGAATAAATATGACTTGGTTATAATTGGAGCAGGTGCATCAGGATTATCTGCTGGAATAAGTGCATTAAAATCTGGCATTAAGGATGTTTTAATTTTAGAAAAGGAAGATGTATTAGGTGGTAATTTAAATTTATTTATTGATAATGGATTTGGTGAATATTATTTAAATAAAACTGTTACTGGTCCAGAACTTGGAAGTATTTTAATAAGAGATTATAAAGCTTTAGAAGGAAAATATAAACTAAATACAAGGGTTTTAGAAATTAATAGAGATAAAGTTATTACTTATGTAAATCCAGAAGAAGGAATTCAAGAAATAGAAGCAAAAGCAATAATATTAGCAGCTGGATGTAGAGAAAAATATACGGGTAATATATTAATTCCTATTCATAAGTTTACTGGAATATTTACTACTGGTTCTGCACATAGATTAGTTAATTATAATGGTTATTTACCAGGAAAAGAAATAATTATTTCAGGAAATGATCTATGGACTCTTATTGTGGCAAGAAGATTAGTAATAGAAGGTGCTAATGTAAAAGGAATAGTTACAGAAAGAAAGTGTTTTAATAGAGATGAACTAGATATAATTAATGGATTTAATATTCCTATAATATATCAAAGTGAAGTTATTGATATTGAAGGAATTGAGAGAATTAATTTAGCAAGGATTAAAAATGTTTATAATGAAGAAATTACTTCTATTGATTGTGATTCATTGATTTTATCAGTAGGATATTTACCAGATAGTGACTTTATAAAGAAAATGAGCATTATGATGGATGGAAGTTATATAAAAAATAAAAACAACCTTACATCGGTTGAAGGCATATTTGTATGTGGAACTATGGAAAAGGGTATAGATGTATTGTCAAATAGTGGTGAAAATGGGTTAAAGGTTGGAAAGCAAGCAGCAGAATACTTAGAAGAGTTGAGATTGAATAGTTAATAGTTAAGAGTTAAGGTAGAAGCTCCTTAGGGAGTTTCTATAAGTATTTATCTAAATTCAGCTTAAGCTGAATTTAGTCCTTAACTTGTCACTTAAAATTTGATATCTTATTATAGTTATTTTATTATAGATTGAAGCTGATATTATTGTTACTTTACAAATTATTAATTTAATTAGTTAAGTTTAATTTCAGCTGTTTTTACTAGTAAGTCTTGACCTTTAGGACTAAGGTGAATACCATCAACGTATAGTTCTTCATGTTCACTAGCATTTATTGTAGCAGAATAAAAATCAACATAGTTTAGTGAGTATTTATTACATAAATTAAGTAAAGCTTCTTTTAAAAGTGGTAAACTATCTTGGCAGTAATCATAAGTATCGCATTTCATAAAAAGTTTATTTGCTAAATTTGGTATTATATTTGGGGGAAATCCTATAATTACATTTATATTTTCTTTTAATGAATCCTTAATCATTAATTCAATATTATTAGCAATAGATTGGACACTTCTGTTAGAAAGTAAATCATTTGTACCGCCCATAATAAATAAATCAGTAGGATTCAAATCAAGCACATCTTTTTGAAATCTAACAAGCATATCGGTAGTGGTACTGCCATTTACACCTTTGTTATATAAAGATAAATTATATTTAGTCTGTAATTTATAAACCCAATTATCTTTAGGCTTCACTCCGTAACCATAAATTAAACTATCTCCTAGAAATACATATTTTTTCATAAGTAAATGACCTCCTTTAAAATAATTTATTAAAGCAATTTTTACAAATAAGAGTTTTGCCTTTATCAGCAGTAACAAAATTATTTTCTTTTAAAATACAATTGCAAATAGAACATTTCTTTGTTGAAGATAACTTCTCTTTTGAAGAAGATGAGTTATTTAATTTGCTTTTATTCTTTGGAATTTCAGTAGATTTTATTGATTTTTTTAATGAAGAATATAATCTTTTTTCATCACATATATCTTTTTCTATAATTGAATATGAGATTGAAAATGTACTTTCACCAAAAAGCTCTAGTTCAAATCTTGGGTTCTCTTTATCATAAAATTCTTCAACTATTATTCTACGAATTTGAGCATCATTGACTATAAGTCCACTTTTCTCGATTCCATCAAATATACTTTTAGTTATATTTGCAGTATCAGGATGACGCTTTTCACTTTTATAATAAACTTTTAATACTGCTATAAGTGATTCTTCTAATATTATTTCTGGATTTTGACTTCTTGCATAATAAGCTATTTCTTCTTCATAAAGAGCATATTTATCGTGAGATTTTCCAGTATTGTAAGGTAAAATAGCTCTACCATCTTTATTATGTAATTTGAAATTTGATTTAGTAATAGGCGACCCTAAAACTATTACTTTTGCATAAGGTTTCATATATAATTCTCCTAAAATTTCTTAGAGTAAAGTGTATATAATATAAAAGATGTTAATAATTATTAATGGATAATTGAAATGAAAAATAATTATTAAAAAATCCTTAAAAATCCATAAAAAGAAATAAAAAATAATGAATATTTTTTTTGAAAAGTATATAATACTCATTAGTATTAAATCTACAAATAAGTATTTATTATATTTCAACTATACATGAGAGAATTTATATTAACAAGTAATAATTTGATTATGTAATACGATTACGATATAATACAGATTGGTATTATTCAGTAAATAAAGAAGAGGTAAAAATAGATGGAAGATAAATATATTTTAGCTATAGAATCAAGTTGTGATGAAACTTCAGCAGCAGTTGTAGTAAACGGAAGGGAAGTACTGTCAAATGTAATTGCTTCACAAATAAGCACACATGAAAAGTATGGGGGAGTAGTTCCTGAAGTTGCTTCAAGAATGCATATAGAAGCTGTTAGTGGAGTTGTTGAAGAAGCTTTACTAGAGGCTAATATTACTTTAGATAAAATTGATGCAATTGGTGTTACATATGGACCAGGATTAGTTGGAGCCTTATTAGTTGGCTTACAATTTGCAAAGGGGTTAGCATTTTCAAGCAAGAAGCCTTTAGTAGGAGTAAATCATATTGAAGGGCATATTTGCGCAAATTACATACAACATAAAGACTTAAAACCACCTTTTGTTTCTTTAGTAGTTTCAGGTGGGCATACTTTTATAGTTCATGTTAAAGATTATGGAAAGTATGAAGTAATAGGTCAAACAAGAGATGATGCAGCAGGTGAAGCATATGATAAGGTTGCAAGAGCTTTAGGACTTGGATATCCAGGTGGGCCTAAAATTGATAAATTAGCAAAGGAAGGAAATCCAAAGGCAATAGTATTCCCTAAGGCTAATTTCCATGAAGAAACATTAGATTTTTCATTTAGTGGTGTAAAATCTGCAGTACTTAATTATTTAAATAAATGTAAAATGCAAAATATTGAAGTTAATAAGGCTGATGTTGCAGCATCATTCCAACAAGCAGTAGTTGATGTATTAAAGGATAATGTTTTATTAACATGTAAAAAGAAAAATGTAAAAACTATTGCAATTGCTGGTGGAGTTGCTTCTAATTCAACATTAAGAGAAACACTAACTAATGCTGCTTCAAAGAGAGGAATAGAGGTTTTATTCCCAGCTCCAATTTTATGTACAGATAATGCAGCCATGATAGGAAGTGCAGCTTATTTTAATTTTATTAATGGTAAAATTAGCGATTTAAATTTAAATGCTAAACCAAATTTAAAATTGTAATTATGTAGATTTAAGTATACGATTTGTAGAGGGATGCATATACTTAAAAAACTTAAATATATTTATAAAAAAATATAAGTTAAGGATGTATGGGGAGAGAAAGCAATGAATTTTTTACCGTATTCAAATGGGGTACGTAAAGTAAGTATGAAAAAGCATAGGAGTCCTAAAGAAAAATTTAAAATTGTAGTTATTACAATAGTTGCTATTTTAATTATTGGGATTGTTACTCAAAATATAGTTGACTTTATCGATGGGGAAAGATTAAAGAAAAGAGTAAATTATACTACAGTAGATGAATTAAGAATGGATTATAGAATTGAAGGGGAAGGTAGCTATACTATTATTTTTGATGGTGATATTGGAACTACTTTAGAAGAATGGACATCTATTGTAGAAGAGTTAAAAGAAAATGATAGTATTAGGACTTTTGTTTATAACAGACAGGGATATGGATATAGTGATATATCATCATCAGGAAGAACGCCAGAAGAGCAAGCTAGAGATTTAAAGATATTATTAAGAAAAGCTGGACTTTCTGGACCATATATCATTGTAGGTGAAGGGTATGGCTCTTTGGTATTAACAAGTTTTGCAGAGCAATTTAAAGATTCGGTTGCAGCGGCAATAATGATTGATCCTATTAATGAAGAGGTTATTCAAACGAAAGAGTATAAACAAAGTCAGATATTAACTAAAATACGAAGAAGTATTGAAAAGATAGGTTCAAAATGTGGACTTACAATGTTATTAGATAAATTAAATTTAGATATTAATTTAGAGGATTATGAATCAGGACTTTTAGATAAGAATAAAGATGAATTTTTAACTTTAAGAACTAAATCAAAGTATACCACTGCGGTTTATAATGAGCTTAAAAATATATTAAATGGTACAAGCCATAGTCAAGTTGATGGAATATTTTCTGATATACCATATTATTTATTGACTAGAGATGAAAATGATCCACTAAAGAGCTTAGGAAGTGAAGAATTAACTGATGTACATGTAACTAGCTGTGAAAAAGACTATTTACCATTAAATGATAAAGATAATGTTTTGTTGGCTATAAGACAAACAGCTAAAAAACTACAAGAAATTGAAACAGCAAATAAAGCAAATAATAAAAAATAAAGCTAAAAACT
>NZ_CBYM010000061.1 GCF_000577815.1 Clostridium saudiense
GCTTAACAGATTCGAATTTTTTCTTATATTAATGTATGTATACAAAAGTATTTATATGTTTAGGATATTAAAAACACATATAACACTATCCTGGTTATATGTGTTTTATAAATTATTTAATTTTCTAATTTGTATTCTCTGTGTAGAACCCAAGTATTATTTTGCCATTTATAGATACAAATATTATCAAACATACAATCAAAACAACAGGGAATCGTATTTACATAATCCCATAATTGCTTATATATTTTTTGTATTTTTTTTGAGCTTAAAGTAACATGAAAAATTTTATCTTTACCTTCATTATTTTTAAAATTTATATATGAAATAGTACTAAGTTTATCTATAAGTTCATCATGTACTTTTTTTGCTTCTTTGGACATATTTACATCCATATATATTACTCTATCATCAAAATGATTATATCCATCTATTTTATAAGGTGTAGCTTTTTCTTTTTTACTTATTTCTTCTATACAATTTTCTAAATCAGTTATATTTTCGTTATATTCAAATGGTGCTTTTATTGTAAAATGTGCAGGTAATTTAGAAGATTTAGCTTTATATTTACTAAAGATATCTTTTCTTAAATTATTATTAAAATCTCCTGCAGGACCTTTTACAATGCTTACAATTACATATCTCATCACTCTATTTCCTTTCTAATTTATTTTTAATATTTATTTTATGTTTTCATCTGTATTTTGTTTTTATTTTATTCTCATTTACGAGTATATTATATAAGAGTCTTGTGCTTATAAGAGAAATAATTTTTAATATATTTTCATATAAATCAATAAAAGAGTATAATATGGAGGAGCTATTATGCCAAATTTAACAACTCATATTAATTTTATAAAGTACCTAACAAATAAAAAATATAATAATTATGATTTAAATTATTTAGTTCTGGGCAGTATTGCTCCAGATTATTATTTTATTTTTAATAATGAAAAAAAAGGTTGCCTTTCTCATTTTGAAGAAACAATTAATGATGAATCTAATTTAGATATATTTAATTCTAAAATACTTAAATTAAACGTAAATCACTTCGAAAAATCATATATTGTTGGGTATTACTCTCACCTTTGGTTAGACAATTATTTTTATAATAATTGCGATAAATTCACTATAATAAATAATAATTTTAGTACTACTTTATTAAGAAAATTTCTTAAAGAAAATATTAAAATATATGATTTAAAATCAACAAGGGAGCTTATTAATTCTATTTCAATATCTCCTAACAATAGTGATTTTAATGATATATTACCTATTAGCTTAAATAAATCAATTCATCTTTTAAATGATCTTAAGTTTAAAAGTTTAATTAGTCCACTTGAATTATCATGCCCAACTGTTATTGAAAATAGTAGTTATAATAAATTTTTATTAGAAGCCGCTAATAGCTTTTATCTTCCTTAAAAAGAATACCAAAAATAAATAAGGCTGCCTTAAAAAGACAACCTTATTTTACACTAATTGTTTTCAAATATTTCTAAGCTTCTATCTAAAATTCCATTTAAGTAAGCTAATACAACTCCATAATTTGTAATGGCTACTTTTTCTTTATTACAAATCTCAATTCTATTAACTATAGTTTTCCTATTAATCATACATCCACCACAGTGAATTATTAAATCATATTTATTAATATCTTCTGGAAAATCATGACCAACTTTGAATTCATAATTAAGTTTAGTACCAACATATTTATTAAGAAGCTTTGGAATTTTAATTCTACCTATATCCTCGTGAGATACATTGTGGGTACAGCTTTCACAAATTAGAATTTTAGAATCTTTATTTAAATCATTTATTTTTCTAGCTCCAGCAACAAATGATTTTAAATCTCCCTTATGATTAGCAAAAAGTATTGAAAAACCTGTTAATTTTATATTTTTAGGAACTATTTCACTTACTTTTTTAAATGCCTGAGAATCAGTTACTACCAAATCAACATCCTGTATATCTTCTAAAGCTGAAGCTAATTCTGTATCTCTAACTACATATGTTTTAATTCCATTATCTAAACAATCTCTAATACATTGAACCTGTGGAAGAATAATTCTCCCCTTTGGTGCTTCTGAATCTATTGGAACTACTAATATGACCTTTCCTCCATATGGAACTAAATTACCTATTATAGGCATTTCATTTTCACTATCTTGTAGCTTTGCTACTAATTCATTTTTAAGTTCATCAATACCTTCTTTACTATAAGTAGATACAAACTTTGCTTCTTTATATTTACTTTTTAATTCATCAAGCTTTGATTTTTCGGTATCTTCTATTTTGTTAATAATCAACATATAAGGCATGTTATATTTTTTAAATTCTAACTTTATTTCTTCATAATCATTATCATCTATATTATTAACGTCCATCACATATAAAGCAAAATCAGTTCTTTTCATCATTTCCTTAGTTTTTTTTATTCTTAGTTTACCAACTTCACTTTTATCATCAAGACCAGCTGTATCTATAAATAAAACTGGCCCTATTGATATTAACTCCATTGCTTTAAATACAGGATCTGTTGTTGTTCCTGCTATTTTTGATACAATTGCAATTTCTTGTCCACAAATACTATTTATTAAAGATGATTTACCTGCATTTGTCTTACCGAATATAGCTACGTGTTTTCTATTAGCATTTGGTGTACTATTCATACTTTCCTCCTAAATATAAATATCTCTTTTACCGTCCTTCAATTTTACTATTCCTTCAATGACAAACTTTCTTATTGCTTCATTATTGATTTTAATTATTTCTTCATTCACCAATTTTTCAGCTTTTTCACAGGTTTCTTTATCACCATAATCTAATGCATATTCCATTAAAGTCATTAACGCATTTGGTTCACACATATTTTGAATTTCTCCACTTTTAGCTAACCCCATAAAAGTTTCACCAGTTCTACCTTTTCTATAGCATGCTGTACAATAGCTTGGAATATATCCTTCATCTAATAACCAATTTAATACTTCTAATGGTGTTCTTTCATCTGAAGTCTTAAATTGTTCAATGCTTTTTCCTTCTTCCCTTTGCTTATATCCACCTACTCCTGTTGAAGATCCAGAGCTAACTTGAGTTACTCCAAATTTAAGAGCATCTCTTCTCATTTCCTCATCTTCTCTAGTAGACATGATTATTCCTGTAAATGGTACTGCAATTCTTATAATTGCTACTACCTTTTTAAACATTTCATCACTTAAAAGATGTGGAAAATTCTCTAAAGTAACACCTTCAGCTTGCCTTATTCTTGGAACTGAAATTGTATGGAATCCAACTCCGAAATTTTTTTCAAGATGTTCATTGTGCATCATTAATGATAAAACTTCAAATTTAGGATCAGCTAATCCAAATAAAACTCCCCCACCAACATCTTCAATTCCACCTTCCATTGCTCTATCAAAAGCATTTAAATGATATTCGTAACTTGACTTTAATGAATGTGGATGCATAATTTCGTATGTTGGTTTATGATATGTTTCTTGAAATAATATATAAGTTCCTATATTAGCTTCTTTAAGTTTTTTATAATTTTCAACTGTTGTTGCTGCAATATTTACATTAACTCTTCTAATATTTCCATTTTCATTTTGAGTTTTATAAATAGTATCAAGACTTTCTAAAACATATTCAATTGGAGCATTTACAGGGTCTTCTCCAAGCTCTAATGCTAATCTTTTATGTCCCATTTTTTCTAATATTTTAACTTCTTCTCTTATTTCATCTTGTGTAAGCTTTCTTCTTTTAAAAGTATTGCACTTTTTATATCCACAATAAACACAATTATTAACACAAAAATCACTAATATAAAGTGGTGCAAATAAAACTACTCTTTTTCCATAAATGGACTTTTTAATTTCACCAGCAACTTTAAACATTTCATTTAATAATTCTTTATCTTCTAATTGTAATAATGCGGCAATATCCCTATGAGAAATTCCATTTTTTTCTCTTGCTTTATTTAAAATTTTTAAAACATCGTCCCTAGTAGCATTTTTACCATCTTCTAATAATCTACAGACTTCTTCATGATTAATATACATAATCTATTCTCCTACCCTTTTTTTACTAAACTTATATTATCTAAATTTTCTTTAATAATTTTTTCTATTTTAATATTTTTATTTATATTATTAATTTCCTCTTCTGATAATACTAAGCTGTCACCTCTACTAATATTTAATTTGAAACCTGCTTTATTAATTCTTTTTTCTATACAAGCTCTACATTCTGCTGCTTCATCACCAGTACATATTTTTCCATCATACAATAAATACTTTTGCCTAACATTTGTAGGTGAAAGATTTGGCATTACAACATTTCCACCTGCTTTTAATCCTTTTTCTCTACCAAGAGGATCTATACTACCAAGCGCTGTTGTTGCTGGCAATAAAACTTTAGGTAACATTAACCTAACTAAGGCTAACATCGTAATAGTTTTTTCTAATGTTCCACAGTTTTCATTATAAAGGGGTGTATCTTTATGGGGGATAAATGGACCTATTCCGCACATATGTGGATTTAATTCTTTTAAATATAACAAATCATTAACTAAATCATTATTTGTTTGCTTTGGAAGTCCTACCATAAATCCAGCCCCTATTTGATAACCAATTTTCTTTAAATTTTCAAGACACTTTCTTCTATTTTCAAAGCTAGAATTTGGATGTAAAGATTCATATAATTCTTTACTTGCTGTTTCATGTCTTAATAAATATCTGTCTGCACCTGCTTTAAACATCCTTTCATATGATTCATATGAACGTTCACCTAAAGATAAAGTAATTGCATTATATGGATATTTTCCTTTTATCTTTTTAATTATTTCAACCATTATTTCATCAGTAAAATATGGATCTTCCCCACCTTGAAGTACAAATGTCTTATATCCTAATTTATCTCCAAGTTCAGCACATTCTAATATTTGCTCAATACTAAGCCTATATCTATCTGCTTTATTATTTGATTTCCTAATACCACAGTATTTACAATCTCTAATACAGTAATTTGTAAATTCTATAAGACCTCTAATATAAACATTATTACCATAATTATTTAAAGCTATTTCATGAGACTTTTCTATTAAATACTCTTTATCTTTTTTTGTTAAATTATCTAGTAAATAATTAAGTTCTTCTCTAGTTGCAGTACTTGTATTATATAGCTTGTTTATAATTTCTATAACACTCATACCTTTTATTAAATCTCCCTTTTAGCAATTGCTGTTTTCACTACAACACCCTGTATATTTCCAAGCTTCCCAGTTAAACTATTTATTTCTTCTAATGTTCCTGTTACAGTAATGCTTATAACTGATATTCCTTCTTCAAATGGTATTCCCATTCTTCCTTTTATACTTCCTCTAAAGCTAGAAACTACATTATTGAATCTTTCTTGACATTCTTTCGGTTCTTCTAATATTGCACTTATTACAGCTATTTTTTTCAAAATTCTCATCCCCTTATTTATCTAATAAAAAAAAGCTAGCTTCTAATAAAAGAAAGCTAGCTAAATAAAATATATAAACTTATAGAGGCGCTTATATATTTTTAACAAAACTATTAATTACTCTCTTTTAGATTAGATTTAACTTTTCTATCAGATTGAAATATATCCTATATTTGTAAATTAAATTATGATTAAATCATATTCCTATTTGTAATTAATGTCAATAATATTATTTTTTTTACTTAAACTAAAAATATTTATTTTATTCTTTTTGCTATTTCCTTCAAATATATATTATCTGTACCACAACAGCCACCAAAAATCTAAAAGTTAAACTCTTCTTCTAATCTAATAATACTATTAGCAAGATAAATAAACTGAGGGAAATTATCTCCCCTCAGTTTATTAAATGTACTTTACTTATAGCTTAATATATTAGGTAATGATTTTTCTAACTCTTCTAATGTACATCCACATCTTTTTGCATAATCTTCTGCTTGATCTTTATCTATATAGTTTGAGTTAAAATATCTAGAATCTTCTGAAGCAAAATATAATCCACAAACAGATGATACAGGATCCATCATATAACTTTCAGTAAGTTTAACCCCAGTTACTTTTTCACCATCTAAAATATTAAATAATTTTTTCATTTGGCTTTGATCAATAAGTGACGGATAGCCAAATGCAGGTCTTATTCCTCTATAACTTGCCTTAAATATTTCTTTCATAGATAAGTTTTCGTCTGGATCATACCCCCAATAAATTTTCCTAATGTCTTCATGAAGCTTTTCAGCAAATGCTTCTGCCAATCTATCACAAACAAGCTTTAACATAATTGCGTTATAAGAATCACCTTCATCTTCAAGTTTTTTAGCATAAGCATCTGCTCCTAATCCTGCTGTTACAATAAATCCACCTAAGTAATCTTCCTTACCACTTTCTTTTGGTGCAACGAAATCTGAAAGGCATAAGTACTCACCATTGCTTTTTTCTCTTTGTTCTCTAAGTAAATTGAATATAGTTGTTTGTGATTTATCTTTAGTATAAACCTCAATATTATCTCCATTAGAATTAGCTTCAAAAATTCCAAAAACACCTTTAATATCAATAATATTATTTTCTTCAATAAAGTCTAACATTTTGTTAGCATCATCAAAAATCTTTTTAGCTTCTTTTCCATAAACTGAATCTTCTAATATATCTGGATATAACTTTTTCATTTCCCATGCTATAAAGAAGAATGTCCAATCAATATATGGTCTTAAATCAGATACTGAATAATCCTTAACTTCTTTTATTCCTATAAAGTTTGGCTTTGAAATTTCTCTATTAACCCAGTCAATCTTAAAACTATTTTCTTTTGCTTTCTCTAAAGAAATCATCTTATTTTCATGACTATTATAATTTTTTCTTACTTCTTCATATTCATCTTTAATAGCCTTAATATATTCATTTTTATTAGTTCCTAATAAATTCTTTGATATTTCAACTGTTTTAGAAGCATCATATCCATAAATAACTGCTCCACTATAATTAGGATCAATTTTAAGAGCTGTATGAGCTTTTGAAGTAGTAGCTCCACCAATAATTAAAGGAATATTCATTTTTCTCTTTTCCATTTCAATAGCCACATGGCACATTTCATCTAAAGATGGTGTTATTAGTCCACTTAATCCAATTATATCAACATTTTCTTTAATAGCTTTATCTAGTATTTCTTCACACGGAACCATTACTCCCAAATCTATTATTTCAAAGTTATTACAAGCAAGAACTACACCTACAATGTTTTTACCTATATCATGAACATCACCTTTTACAGTTGCTAAAAGAATTTTTCCAGCACTTGATGTTTCACCTTGCTTTTTTTCTTTTTCTATATATGGAAGTAAATATGATACAGCCTTTTTCATAACACGTGCTGATTTTACAACTTGTGGTAAGAACATTTTTCCATCACCAAATAATTTTCCTACTCTAGTCATTCCATCCATTAAAGGCCCTTCAATTATACTTAAAGGCTTAGGATATTCTTTAATAGCTTGCCCTAAGTCTTCCTCTAAATATTCTGTTATACCCTTAACCAAAGCATAACTTAATCTATCATTTAAACTATTTTCTCTCCATAAATTTTTATTTGTATTATTAACAACATTGCCTGTTTTATAATCTTCAGCTTTATCTAATAATCTTTCTGCTGCATCCTTGTGTTTATTTAAGACAACATCTTCAACTAATCTTAATAAATCCTTTGGTATATCGTCATAAATTTGAATCATTCCTGGATTTACAATTCCCATATCCATTCCAGCCTCAATTGCATGATATAAAAATACAGAATGCATAGCTTCTCTTATTGTGTTATTTCCTCTAAATGAGAAAGATAAATTTGATACTCCACCTGAAACTTTTGCATATGGTAAATTTTCTTTAATCCATTTGGTTGCATTAATATAATCAACTGCATAATTATCATGATTCTCAATACCAGTTGCTATAGCTAAAATATTAGGATCAAAAATTATATCTTCTGGTGGGAAATTTAATTTATTTACTAATAAATCATAAGCCCTTTTGCAAATGGATATTTTTCTTTCATAAGTATCAGCCTGTCCATTTTCATCAAATGCCATTACTACAACTGCAGCACCAAAGTCCTTAACAACCTTAGCATGATTTAAAAATTCTTGCTCACCATTTTTTAATGAAATTGAATTTACTATTGGTTTACCTTGAATACTTCTAAGACCGGCTTCAACAACTTCCCATCTTGAAGAATCAATCATTATAGGTCTTGAAGCTATATCTGGTTCTGAAGCTATAAGTCTTAAGAAATATTCCATTTCCTTAGCACTATCTAATAAACCATCATCAAAATTTACATCAATTATTTGAGCTCCATTTTCTACTTGCTCCTTTGCAATAGATAAAGCTTCTTCGTATTTCTTTTCCCTTATAAGTCTTGCAAATTTTGCAGAACCTGCAACATTAGTTCTTTCACCTATATTTATAAAGTTATTTTCTTTATTACTTCTTACAATTTCAAGTCCACAATAAATACTTTCTTTTTTTATATTAGGAATGGTTCTTGGCTCTACACCTTCAACTACTTCTGCAATTGCTTTAATATGTTCTGCTGTAGTTCCACAACATCCCCCTACTATATTAACCTTTTTTTCACTTGCTAATTCTTTAATATATTTAGCTGTTATGCTTGGAATTTCATCATACTCCCCTAAAACATTAGGTAATCCAGCATTAGGATAACATGATATATATAAATCCTGTGTATCAGCTAATTCTTTAATAAAAGGTATCAAATCTGCACCGCCAAAAGAACAGTTTAATCCTATAGAAATTACATTTTCATTTCTAACTGATTGAGCAAAAGCTTCTAATTTTTGCCCTGCTAATGTTCTTCCTGATTTGTCTGTTAATGTACCTGAAATCATTATTGGTAAAGTAAATCCTTTTAATTTATATACATTGTTTGCCGCAACTATTGCTGCTCTACAGTTTAATGTATCAAAAACAGTTTCTATTAATAAACAATCTACTCCACCATCTACTAATGCCCCTATTTGCTCACTATAAGAATCAACTAAATCATCAAATGTTATATTTCTATAACCTGGATTTTCAACATCTGGTGATAATGACGCTGTTTTATTCGTTGGTCCAATAGAACCTGCAACAAATCTTGGCTTATCAGGATTCATTGCTGTAAATTCATCTGCAACTTCTCTTGCTATTTTAGCTGAATGATAATTTAAATCATAAACTAAATGTGCTAAATCGTAATCTTCTTGAGAAATACTTGTTGAATTAAATGAGTTTGTTTCAATTATATCTGAACCTGCCTCTAAGAAGCTTCTGTGTATTTCTTTTATTACTTCTGGTTTTGTTATAGATAATATATCATTATTACCTTTTTGATCTTTATGAAAATCCTTTAGTAAATCCCCTCTAAAGTCCTTTTCATTTAAATTATAATTTTGTATACTTGTTCCCATAGCTCCATCAAGAACTACTATTTTCTTTTTTAAAATTTCAATTAAATTGCCCCTATTCATTTGCTTTCCTGCCTTTACTTCTAAATGTTTTAGAATAATTATACAATTTTTTAGCATTATTTACAATATAATATAAATGCTTACTATTATAACTCTGTATATTTTTTACTATTACCTTTTGCTTTCTCTACTGGATACTTCTTTTCATTTTTATCCATTTTCTTATTTATTATCTCTGAGATATCCACATTTAAAGCATCTGCCATATGTATGCAATATACCATAACATCAGCTAATTCTTCTTCTACATTTTGTTTATTATAATTTTCGTTATCCCATAAGAATTCTTCTAATAGTTCTGCTGCTTCTATAGAAATTGCCTTTGATAAATTTGAAGGTGTATGAAACTGCTCCCATTCTCTATCTTTTCTAAATTTTCTTATTCTATTTATTGTTTTTTCCATAGTTAGTGTACTCCTTTATATTTTTCTATATTTTATCATAATTTATTTTAATTAACTATTTTTAGCATTCTAAATTTACAATATTGCTCATTTGGTTTTATATTAAAAATTTATAAGTACCATATTAATATGCTGAAGAATAAATTAATATATGTAGAATTTTATCTATTTATAGTAGTAAAAAATAATATTAATAATTTAGGAGGTTTAATGGACAGTAATTATTATAGAATTACAAATAGAAATATTAAACACTGTTGTACATCACACCAAGTAATTTATGAATATTGTTATAAATGTCCCTATTATTCATGTTGTCCATATATAGTTCCTTCACCACCGGTATTAATATCAATTACAGGTGTTACAGGTGTTACAGGTGTTACTGGTGCTACTGGAGATATAGGACCTATTGGCTTAGCTGGACCTACTGGTGCTACTGGAGATACAGGGCCTATTGGCTTAACTGGACCTACTGGCTCTACTGGTGATATCGGTCCTATTGGTTTGACTGGGCCTACTGGCTCTATTGGTGATACAGGACCTATTGGTTTGACTGGGCCTACTGGTGCTACTGGAGATACAGGGCCTATTGGCTTAACTGGACCTACTGGTGCTACTGGATATACAGGGCCTATTGGCTTAACTGGACCTACTGGTGCTACTGGAGATACAGGGCCTATTGGCTTGACTGGACCTACTGGTGCTACTGG
>NZ_CBYM010000062.1 GCF_000577815.1 Clostridium saudiense
GCTTAACAGATTCCTATTAAATATATTATTAATCTTTATCGTCCTAAAAATACACAAATAATGTCATAAAAATAGGCGTTACTTCCGTAACGCCTAAATAATACTA
Source organism: Clostridium saudiense (assembly GCF_000577815.1). GTDB lineage: Bacteria > Bacillota > Clostridia > Clostridiales > Clostridiaceae > Clostridium > Clostridium saudiense. Next base: position 107 of record NZ_CBYM010000062.1, read on the forward strand.
TTTAATTATAGCTTCTCTTAATTTATCAGATGCACTTGTTAATGCAGTTTGCCAATCTTCTACAGTTTTAGTTCCATTCATTATAGAATCAATGATTAATATATAAGAATCATTCCAAACTAATCCTTCAACTGGCTCTGTTGCTGCAAATCCACCCATAACCGGTTTTGCTCCATTATCATAAACACTTAACATCTCAATTTGTAAATCATCTAAATATTTACTAGCAATATCAATTGCCCCTTCTACAGGAACTACTGACTTACCTAATTCAGCAATTATTCCAACAGCTTCATCACTATACATATAAGCCATGAATTCTTCTGCTAATGATGTATTAGCTGCATCAGCCGGTATATACATTTGCTCAAAATAGTTATAAGAATACATATCTCCACCATCTTCAAATGCTGGATATGCACTAAATCCCCATTCAAATCCATCTGCTCTAGGGGCATCTTCCATTTCACTTGGTAACCAATCACCATTTGGAATAAATAAAGCTTTATTATCTAAAATTAATTGTTGATTCTTTTTAAAGTTATCACCATTTGCATTTGCCACTACTGAAGGTTCTGTATAATCTTTTAATTTTGCTATAGTTTCTAATACTCTAGTTGCATCATCTGAAGTCCAGAATCCCTCTTCATAATTCATTGCTTTATTAAATGCCTCTATTCCTCCAGAAGCAGCTAACATTGCTGGCATTACAGAATCAAAATATCCTGCTGTTGGATATGCAAATAAATAAATGCCTTCTGACTTAACCTTATCTCCTAAAGCAAAGAACTCATCCCACGTCTTTGGTACTTCGTATCCTTTTTCTTCAAATAATCCTTTGTTATAAAACAATCCAGTTGGACTATAAAATAAAGGTGCTAAATAAACTTTTCCATCACCATATGGAGCTGTAGATGAAGTTTCTAAAAATCCTGGTAATATTTTATCTTTTACAGTAACATCTTCACCTGGTACAGTCATATTCATAACATTAGTTAAGTCATGCAGAGCTTGTTCATTTATAAAAGTTTCTGTTAAAGCCTCTGGTCTTCCAGTTGCTAAATATATTAAATCAGGTACATTTCCACCTTGAATTTGAGGTCTAATTATTTCTTCTAAATTAGAAGCAGCTGTTAATTCAACTGTAACCCCTTCATGACTTTCTTCAAACTTTTCAGCAAGCTTATTCCAATGTTCAACTCCACGCCCACCATCTAATGCAGCTATTTTTAAAACTGTTTCTTCAGTAGCTGAAGTTGCAGCCTCTTCATCAGTCTCACCTTCTTTACTCGATGTTGAGCTCCCACAACCTGCAAATAATGTTGCCACCATAAGTGCACTTAATATCATTGACAATTTCTTAAACTTCATAAAATTCTCCCCCTCACCTTTTATAACTATATATTACATAATTGTAAACGTTTAATCAATAAGCTTATTGTTATATTTTTTAGTTATTTTGCGTTTTTAGCAATTTAACTTTATTTTACAAATTAAACCTTTCTTCAACTATTTTTCTTATTTCCTCTGCCTTTTCTAAAGTATCCATTTCAGCAAATACCCTTAATACAGGTTCTGTTCCTGAAAAACGAACTATTATCCAACCACCATTTTTAAAATAAACCTTATATCCATCTTCATACGAAACTCTTTCAACATCATAATTAAATTCAATTGGCTCTCTCTTAGCCATTAATATATCAATAAGATCTTGCTTTTTCTTTTGGGTCATTTTATAATCCCTTTCAGTCATATATAATCTTCCATATTCATTACATATATCTTCATATATTTCCGATAAAGATTTTCCTGTTACCGCTATCATTTCAACTAATAATGAAGCTGCATAAACACCATCCTTTCCTTGAATATGACCTTTGACTGTTAATCCCCCACTAGATTCTCCACCTATTATTGCATTAGTTTCTATCATTTTTGAAGAAATATGCTTAAAACCAACTGGCACCTCATAACATTCTTCTCCAAAGCTTTGTGCAACTCTATCTAAAAGTTCTGTCGTAGCAATGTTTCTAACAACAGGTCCATTCCACCCCTTATATTTTAATAAATAATAATATAATAAAACTAAAATATCATTTGGATGTAGGAACCTTCCGTTATTATCTATTACACCAAGCCTATCTGCATCTCCATCAGTAGCTATCCCAATATCATATTTTCTATCTATAACATAATTTTGAAGAGATTTTAAATTAGCTGCATTTGGGGTAGGTAGTTTTCCACCAAATAAAGTATCATGTCTTTCATTAATAACATCTAATTCACACCTTGCAGTTGCAAGTATAGTTCTAAGTGATGTTTGACTTACACCATACATTGGATCTAAAACAACCCTTAAATGTGCATTTCTAATTGCTTCTACATTTATTTGAGATAAAATACAGTCTATATATTCATTAAATGGATTATCATAAATTATTAATTCTTTTTCTATAGCCTCTTCAAAATCTATTGATTTTAACTCTTCATTTTCATATTTAGAAATATAATTTTCAACATCATTTGTTACTATTTCATCTGCATCCTTTCCTCCCTTAGTAAATAGTTTTACCCCATTATAAAGTGCAGGATTATGACTTGCAGTTATTGCCATTCCATAGTCTAAACCTAACCTTTTAACTTCAAACATAATTAATGGCGTAGGCACCCCTCTGTGAATAAACAAAACTTTAATTCCCTCATATGCTAAAACTTCTGATATCCACATTGTAGCTTCTTTTGATAAAAATCTTCTATCATATCCTACAACTATAGTTTTATTTTCAACCTTTTCATCTTTCATTTTTCTAGCCACAGCTCTAGCTAATTGCTGAACATTATCTTTTGTAAAATCCTCTCCAATTATTGCTCTAAATCCACCAGTACCAAATTTAATCATACTATCACACCTCTACTATATTATTACTTAAACATTTATTTACTATATTTTTCATTTCATTTAACTTTTCTTCTATATCCTTAACAAGTTTAAGTTGTGTTCTAGTCCTATCAAGATTTTGATCATTATAGTTTGTTTTATAATAAACATCTCCATTTAAATAATCTGTTAAAAACCTAATTCCCTGTTCTAATGTAATTATTTTTACTGCCATCGGTAATAATTCAATTTCTTTTTCAGTTAAACTATTTGCTGTCCCCTCTAAAAAACCTTTTGTAAATGCTTCAAAAAATTCTAAATCAATAAATACTTTGTTTAAATCCTTTTCATCCTCCGAAACATGTGTTGCTCCACTTCTAATAGCATCTCCAAAATCATATAAAGAAAGTCCTGGCATTATAGTATCTAAATCTATAACACAAATCCCTTCCTTGGTTTTTGCATCCATAAGAATATTACTAATTTTAGTGTCATTATGTGTTACCCTTAATGGTAATTTACCTTTCTGAAGTAAATCCACTAAAATTGATGTATCACTCTTTCTTTCAATAATAAAGTTAACTTCATTTATTACATTATCTAATCTATTTGCCTTATTTCTTTCAATAGCATTTATAAATGATTTATATCTTTCTTTTGTATTATGAAAATTAGGTATTGTTTCATATAAACTTTCTGCATTATAATCTATTAGCATATTTTGAAACTCTCCAAATGTTTTTCCTACTTTGTAGAAATCTCCTGTTGATTCACTAACATCATAAGTTACTGTGTTCTTAATAAATTTAATAACTCTCCAGTAATTCCCCTTGGAATCACAATAAAAACTCTTGCCACCATTAGTTAGAACTACAGTAATAGTCTGCCTATCTATATCCCCACCTCTTTTGCAAATTATATCTTTTAGATAATCACATACATTACAATAGTTTTCCATTAACTTATTAACATTTTTAAAAACTGAATTATTTATTCTCTGAAGAATATATTTATTTTTACTACCCTTATCATTACAAACAACTAAGAAAGTATCATTAATTATTCCACTTCCAAATGGTGTTACCCTTATAATATCTCCCTTGAAGTTAAATTTTTTTAGCGCTTCTACTGTTTTATCTAAACATTTGTCACACATTTCGCCCTAATTTCCTCCCATAAATTCTTATGATAAACCCCTTCCTTAATCAGATTTTCAATAGCACGTCTTACAATGTATTTATCTTCTTTATAAGTTACCCCATACCATTTATCCCCTGATTCCATAACCTTAACAGATATTCTATTCTCACTTAATAAATTACTTACAACTGAAGGTATAAAATACTCACTCTTCTTTGGATTTAATTTAACCTCTGTATCTAAGAATTTTTTGAATCCAACTTCTAATTCTTCAAATATGTTAGTATTAAATGCCCACATATTCATTGATACAGTTGAATTGTAATCAAGTTCTGCCCAATTTTCATCATCCTCTGTATAAAAAGCTGCCTCCCCCTTTTTTATTATTTTTGTCCTTTCAACTACTTCTTCTAAGTATCCGCTTTTAACCTTACAAACCCCTCTTGCAACATGCCCATTTTCTGAAAGTGTATTACTCAACTTATACCCTATCATTCCATACGTATTTTCATCTTTATTATTGATTAAAAACTCATATATCTTTCTAAATGCCTCTTGCCCATAAAAATCATCTGCATTTATCACTACAAATGGTGCATCCACAATATCTCTTGCACACAATATAGCTTGTCCAGTTCCCCACGGTTTTGTTCTTTCATTCGGAACTTTATATCCCTTTGGGAGATTTTCTATTTCTTGAATTGCATATTTTACTTCTGCATATTTCTCTAATTTATTTCCTATAAGATTCTTAAATTCAGCTTCAATTTCTTTTCTCAAAATAAATACTATTTTTTCAAATCCTGCTTTTATAGCATCATGCACAGCTAACTCTAATAATACCTCACCATTTGGTCCAATTTTGTCTATCTGCTTTAATCCACCATATCTACTTCCTAATCCAGCTGCCATTATTAATAATATTGGTTTCATATATATTCTCTCCCTCCTTTATTGATATTTTCTATTGTATAAATATAACTCTGCAAGCAAACATGTTAATCCTACCCACATAATAAACAATCCCTTATATCCATGAATCGCATTTCCTTTTATAACTAAGAATACCGATACTATAAATACTAAACTATAGATTACTTTTTTAATCATAAAATCACTCCTATAGGTAGTTATGAATTTTTAGTTAGAAGTTATGAGCTATCTTTTCAATTTAGCCTTTATAACACAATTCATTAATTAACCACTAACTTCTAAACACTAACTAATTTTGCTCCATTTAATTTCCCCTGGCTGTAATTCAAATTTTATTTTATTGCCACTTCCATCATATATAATTGTACTTTGCTTTTCATGGGAGTTATTAATTACAGCATATTTATTACTTTCTAAATATGCTGATACTTCACAATTCAAATTATCTGCATACCATTTTTTCATTTCCTTTTCCTTATGTGATGCATAAAAACAACTTCTCATAAGTATACGGGTATTTTGAAGTGAATATGGAAGTCCTGCAATATATACTGCTCTTCCTTTTCCGTAGTCATTTGAAGACATCAATAAATCTCCATTTCTATAACAAATTATTTCTGTTTCTTTACTCTTTGAATAAATATTTTTTTGCCCTTCACCAAAATCAATTTCTTCAATAACATCTTCTGTAATGAAATGTTTATCAAGTTGCGTATTGAAATATTTATCTGTACTTAATGAGAATCCTAATTCTTTATCTACACCTAATGCTTCTGCTAATTGAAAGAAATGTCCTCCTTCTAATACTGCTGAAGGTTCCCCTACTCCAACAAAACCTCCACCATTATAAATCCATTCTCTTAAAGTACTTATTATTTCTTTATCAAGCCACTTATCGCCTCCGCTAAATGCAGTTCCTGCATCTCCAGCATTAATTATCACATCTATGTCACTTGAGATTCCATTTTCCTTGATATCATCAAAGCTTATAAATTCAACATCAAAACTCATACCACTTAGTGATTCTATTATTCCTAAGTAAGTATATATTTGCTTATACCATAATGCATGTGCAACCATATGAGTTTGCCAACTTCTTAGTTTTCCCCAACAATTAAGTACTCCTACCTTTAATCCGCAGTAAGGCTTATTTCCTCCAATATTATCATATATTTCTCTAAATTCATCACAAACGTTTTCAATATAATCAACAAACTTCGGAAACTTATATGCTAATGATAAGTATCCCCCATATCCAATTCTATCTACAGGTTTTCTCATTAAGGCTCTTCTTGCAGTTACCCAATTTTCTCTCGCTTCTATTGTAGGATCATTCCCTTCATAAAATGTATCTGGAAAGAAATATGGTAAGAATCTACCCTCTGTATATTTGACACCTGGAATATCTGAAATCATTCTAAGTGTTGCTCCACCACCAACAGAGCCAACTATTCCATCTATTCCTATAGAAGAAAAATATTTTCCATAAGGCTCTGTACCGATCCAATTATCACCTAAAAACATCATAGCTTCCCTTCCATCCTCATGCACAATATCTACAAGTTTTTTCACATTTTCTGCAACAAATTTTTGTTGAAAATCAATATAATCTAAATATTCTCTAGAAGGAATTCTAAATGAAGAATTATAATATCCTTGATCAACAATATGCTCTGGCCTTAATGCATAACCTTTTTCCTTTTTAAATTCTTCTAAACACTCTGGACTTACACTTGAGCTATATCCAAACCAATCTACAAACTTTTCTTTAGCTAAATCATTAAACACTAAAGTAAAATGATAAAAGAAAGTAGTAAATCTAACTATGTTTGATTCTTTATGTTCATCAAGCCACTTATGCATAGCTTCAAAAATATATTTATTAGTTTTTGGCTTTCTTGCATCAAAAGGCATTTCATGTGGTTTATTTCCCCAGTTATTTGTAATGTGATTATACATTTGGGTTGGATCCCATATACAATAAGCCAAAAATGTTACTGTATATTCATGCCATTTAATTGTATTTTCTATAATAACTTCTTGAGTTTTCTCATTATATTTCCACAAGGAAGCATCTATAACCTCATTGCTCGTTCTATCAATTACTTCCCACCAAACTTTTATATCATGATAAATATCTGGTTGAACCTGCTGTTCAAAATATCCATCCATTATTTTTATTACTAGCTTATCTTCAGTTGCAACATGATGCTTTGTCATTAAATATGTTTGTTGTAATTCTTCTTTATTAGCCTCTGCCCATTTATTATCTCCACGAGCAACGAAATAAGTTGAATATATTCTTTCAGCCAATCCTTTTATTTCTTTTGGTAGCTTAAATCCATCACAATCTCTAATCCCATCAGCCCCCCACTTTTCAGCTATTTCCATAGTTTCTTTTATAAAATTATCATCTGTTGGTATCGTAACTCTTCCTTTACTCATCATCATTTCCCCCTATTCTTTTATACCGCCTACTGTCATTCCTTCAGTTAATTGTTTTTGCACTAAAATATAAAGTATTATTGTTGGAATCATTACTATAGCTAATCCAGCATACATTGCACCATAATCTGTTGCTGTTTTTTGTACTTGCATTAAATTCAATAAACCAACTGGTAAGGTTTTTGATGAATTAGGAAGTAATGTTAATGCTATAATATATTCATTCCAAAAAGCTAAAAATTGAAATAATATTACAGTTATAATACTTGGCTTAGCCATTGGTATTATTACTTTAATTAAAGTTTGCAAATAACTACAACCATCTATCATCGCTGCTTCTTCATAAGCTCTTGGTAAAGTTTTTAAATAATTAGATAGTAAATAAATAGTAAATGGTAGTGCTGTTGAAGCATAAACCAGAGCTAGTACAATTTTGTTATCTAAAAATACAGTCATTGATAATGGAAGTGCAAATATTTGTTTTATTGCTTTATCTGCATCTAATATTAATAAGAATATTGGCACTACAATATAGTTAACATTTATAAATAATCCTGCTGCAAATATAGTATTTAAAAGCTTTTTACTTTTAAAGTTAAATCTTGATAACACATATGCTGCTGGAATTGAAATTACTAAAAGAATTACTAATGCCAAAGCAGTTACAAATAAAGAGTTAAAAAAATATTCTCCCATATGCGATTTAATAAATGCAGTTTTAAAGTTTTCTAAATAAAGTCCTTCTGGTAGAGCCCATGGATTTCCATAAAATTCAGATTTATGTTTAAATGCTGCAAGTATCGACCATCCTAATGGTATTAATATACTTAATGCAAATAGTATTAAGCATAAATATATAAAAGCCTTCATTAATTTATTAGTTGATTTTTTCTTATTCTTTTTTGTAATTACAGGATTTATATTTAAATTACTTTCTGGTATATTTTCCACAATTACCACCCCCTAATACTCAATTACATCTCTTTCTGTTATTTTGCTAATTATTAATGATAATCCAAATGAAAATAAGAATATTACAACTCCTATTGCCATCCCATACCCATATGATGAATTACCATAAGCTTGTTTATACATATATCCTAAGAAAGATTCTGATGCTCCATCAGGTCCTCCACCAGTCATTACTTTTACAAATAAGAAACTTAAATTGATACAACTTATTATAAAGAATGTTAATGTAGTTCTTATTGTTCCCCATACAAGAGGCAATGTTATACTAAAAAATTGTTTAAACTTTGAAGCTCCTTCTAAATCTGCCGCTTCGTATAAACTTTCCGGAATACTACTCATTGCTGACATGTACATAACCATATAATAACCAACAGCTTGCCAAATCATTGCTACTGCAATACACCATACTACTGTACTTGGATTTCCAAGCCACATTCGTTTCCAATTTTCTAACTTTAATAAATCTAAAGTCGCGTTTAATATTCCTTGATTTGGATCCAAAATTGCTGAAAATATTGCTGATATCACAACTACGGATAAAATATTTGGTAAGTAAAAAATTATTCTAAATAAATTATTGAATTTAATATCCTTTCGTATTAATACTGCTGCTAATGCTATTGCTAATATTAAAGTAACAATAGTTACAAATACTATTAAAAATAGTGTATTTTGAAATGATTTTATAAACTTTTCATCTTTAAACAATATAATAAAATTATTTAATCCTACGAATTTCTTATTATTTGTTAGTCCACCCCATTTAAATAATGACATCCAAAATACATTTAAAGTTGGAATAATCATAAATACAAAAAATAAAATAAATGATGGAATAACTGATAAAGCTATAAATAGTTTTTTAGATTTACTATTCTTTTTCAAATAAAACCACTCCCCTTGTCTTTTTCTTACATCCCTTGATTTTATTTTACTTATTTGTAAACTTTTACACAACAAATTTATTGCTTATTTTTTTAGTTATATTGCTATTTCCGCAATATATCCTAAATATATTTTATTCTTTTCTATTTAATATAAATAATGCTATAATTTAGCTATTAAGCATTATTTTGAGGTGATTTATGAGTAATACAAGATATACAGTTAATGAAAAGAACATATATGATATTGATTTTGAATTGCTTTATATAAGCAAATCTAAATATGGTGATGATTGGCATAGTACATCTCATTCACATCCATTTACTGAAATTTTCTTCATAACTCATGGGCATGGATTTATGGATATAGATGATGTGATCGTTTCTATAAAGGAGGGTGACTTAATTATTATTAATCCTAACTGTTCTCATACAGAAAAATCTACTAATAATTCTTTTGATCAATTAGAATATATTGTGTTTGGAATAAATAACTTGGCTTTAGCCAATGATAATATTTCTTGTTTAGGTATTGAAGTAGAAACTCCTATTTACTATAAAATAATGAATTTTAATAATGATAAAGTTGAAATATTAAATTATTTAAATAATTTAGTGCGCGAAGTTGAAAATAAGGATTCTAACTATGAATTGGCATGCAAAAGTATCTTAACTCTATTTATTATATATATATCTAGAAAAGCTAAGTCTAATTTACTTATTACCACTAATCCCGAAAAATTAAATATTGAATGTGTTAAAATTAAAAATTATATTGACTCTCACTATTCTGAAAATATTACTTTAGATACTTTATCAAATTTGAGTTATGTGAATAAATTTCATTTAGTTCATTTATTCACAAAGCAAATGGGAACCTCACCTATTAATTATTTAATCAATAAAAGAATTGAAGAAGCTAAAAATCTTTTAACAACTACAAATCATTCAATTAGAGATATATCTACTATAGTTGGTTTTTCTAATTCATCTTATTTCAGTCAAATGTTTAAAAAAACAACTGGTGATTCTCCTAGAAATTATAAAAATTTATATTCATCTTTAAAATGATTTTAAATAAAAAAAAGACAATCTTAACGATTGTCTTTTCTAA
>NZ_CBYM010000063.1 GCF_000577815.1 Clostridium saudiense
TATAAATAAAGCTGTATCAAAATTTAATTGTTTTGATACAGCTACTTTTTTATAAGTCTAAATCTTGACTTTCAGTTCCAGCATTTTTATCTTTAAAGAATCCTTTAAATAAGTCTAAAAGTTGAGGAACTGAATCTACAATTCTATCAACAGTATTATCATAATCTACAGGTTGCAATCTTACAGAGCCGTCCTTAACTATTAAAAATGCTACTGGCTTTACAGTGACACCAGCCCCTGAGCCACCACCAAAAGGATAATTTTCATCTCCATCATCTTTAACAGCAACATGGTTACCAAATTCACTTCCACCAGATGCAAAGCCAAAGGTTACTTTAGAAATTGGAACAATCGAAGTTCCATCACTAGTTTCTACTACATCTCCAACTACAGTGTTAACATCTATCATATCACGTAAATTTTCCATAGTACTTCTCATTAAGTTTTCTAATTCATGTTTATCAGCCATAATAATCCCCAAATAAAGGGATTCACCTCCTATTTTTATTAAATGATTTTATAATAATAAAACATATATAAATAATTTTTGCTAAATTAAAGGTAATTATACTGTTTAGTGTGAGTTCAAAAAGTATTTTATCTTTAAAAATAGGCTTAAAATCATTTTTATATCTTTTTACCTTAAATATAATAGAAAAAATATTTAGTAGGATTGGATTAATATTATAAAGTAAACCAAAAGCTATAGCAGTTTTGCTTGAATCTCCTAAGGAATAAGAAATATTACTATCAAACTTTAATGTTGGCTTAAATTTATTATAAGCAAGGTTATGATAAAGTTTTTTAAAAGGTGTTTCTTTAAACTTAACTTTTTTATTAGAGGAGTCATTATCATCTTTATGGTCATCAATTGTTTTTTCGATATTCTTACCTTTATCCTCTTTTGGTTTTTTCTTATTAAGAAATTTCTTTATTAAGCCACCATCATTAGATAATAAATTAATATTATAAATTTTTACGTAAAACCTATCCTTAGAGACATAAAAATGAAAGCTCAGGGGTATAGGTATAAACAAAATTAATACTATAACAACAAAAATTATTAAAATATGCATAATTAACCTCTCCTAATCTTCTATTAGTATTGCCACAAAAATTAAATCTAAATCATAAAAATTTAATAAACATGTTTAAAAATTTAATAAATGAAAATACTACATGTGTAAGGAGAAAATAGGAGTGATGGATATGAAAAATTTTAAAATCCTAGGAGTAACTTTAAGTTTAGTACTAATTATTTGTAATTTAATGAATAATTGTGTTTATGCGCAAAGCTTTGATGATGAAGATGAAGTTGAAGATTTAGCTATAATCGATGATATTCAAGATGATGATATAGATGATGTTGATATGGAAAATCTATTAAATAGCATTAGAGTAAATGCAAGATGTGCTATAGCAATGGATAGTAAAACAAAGCAAGTGTTATTTGCACAAAATGCAGACGAAATAGTGCCTATGGCAAGTACAACAAAAATCCTTACAGCCTTGATTGCAATAAGTCAAGGTAATTTAGATAGAGAAGTAACTATAAGTAAAAATGCATCATCTATAAGGGGATCAAAAGTTAAATATACAGCTGGTGAGAAAATAAAATTAATAGAATTATTATATGGACTATTATATAAGTCTGGTAATGATGCAGCAATTGCAATAGCAGAAGATATTGGTGGTAGTGTAGAAGGATTTGCTAATATTATGAATGACTATGCAAGAAGTTTGGGATTAGTTAATTCTCACTTTGAAAGTCCACACGGGTTAGATAGTGCTAAGCATTATACATGTGCTTATGATTTAGCATTATTAACTGCAAAGGCAATGGAAAATGAAACATTTTGCCAAATTTGTGGAACAAAAACTATAACAAGAGATGCATCAGGTTTTACAAGAGATTATAATAATATCAATAAAATTTTGTATAGAATTCCAGAAGCTAATGGAGTAAAAACTGGATATACAGGTCAAGCAGGAAAATGTTTAGTTTCATCAGTTAGACATGAAGGTAGAAACATTATTATCGTAGTTTTAAATTGTAGTGACAGATGGAATGTTACAGAACAAATTTATAAATATGTTTCAGATAATTATTGTTTTAAAGCAAATAATATGAAAGATATTGTAAATTCATCAGAATTTATTAATTTAGGAACAATAGTTGAAGAGTCAGAATTTGATTATGGATTTAAAGGTCAAGGATCTGTTGAGGTAGAAGTGTTTAACACATTATTTGATAAAAATAGTGGAGACATTATAGGAAAAGTAGCATTAAATGATAGTGGAAATGAGTTGTTAAAAAAAGCTCTAATATGCGACACTGATATATCACAAAAAGAATTTGATAGTTTAATACAAAATGAAGGCACTAATAATTAGTGCTTTTTTCTTTTATTGTATATAAATTTGGTATAAAATGAATATGTAGGTATTGTTAATTATTAAATTAAAATAATGTAAATAGAATCGGAGGAGAATATTTTGAGTAAAACTATAGTAAAAGAATTAAAAGTATTATCTAAAACTAAATTTTTAAGCTTATATAATGCTGATTATATAAATAGGGGTGGTAAGGAAAAAACTTGGACAATTGCATCAAGAAAAACTAAAGAGGCATTAGAAGATCAATTCTTTAATGGAAAAGAAGATAAAGTAGATGCTGTTGTTATATTAGCATATCATAAGGATGAAAAGAAATTAGTTGCTATTAAACAGTTTAGAATTCCTTTAAATAACTATGTTTATGAGTTACCAGCAGGATTAATTGATAATGATGATGATATAATACCAACAGTTAAAAGAGAATTAAAAGAGGAAACAGGATTAGACTTAGAAGAGGTAATAGAAAGTAAAGTAGGAAATAAGCTTTATTTATCACCAGGTATGACTGATGAATCAGTTTCATTAGTATATTGTACTTGCTCAGGAGAAATTTCGACAGAAAATTTAGAGGAAGATGAAGATATCGAAACTATATTATTATCTAAAGAAGATGCAATTAAAATATTAAATAGTAATGAAAGATGTGATATTAAATTCTTCATGGCTTTACAGAGTTTTGTAGCAATGGGTGATGAAATTTTTAAATAAATTAAAAAAATAATTAAAATCTCAAAATTTTTTATAAAAAATCAAATTGTTTTATTTACTAAATGTTAGTTTCATGGTATATTAGTAGAAACTTAGCATATTGTTCTACAAGATATCTATTTTGGGATATATGGAAATTACAATTTCTGAGTGAACTTATGAAGAAAGACATAAAAACATTGGGGGGAAAACAACATGAAGAAAAACGAATATGGATTATTCACTGCCATAGCAATGATTGTTGGAATTGTTATAGGTTCAGGAATATTCTTTAAGAGTGACAATATTCTTGTTGCTACAGGAGGAAGCGTAGCATTAGGAGTATTAGTATTCTGTATAGCAGCAATTGCTATAATTTTTGGAAGTTTAACTATATCACAATTAGCATCAAGAAGTTCAAAAGAAGGTGGCTTAATAGCATATGCTGAAGAGTATTATAATAAGTCAACATCATGTGCTTTTGGTTGGTTCCAAACATTTTTATATTTTCCAACATTAATAGCAGTAGTTTCTTGGGTGGCTGGAATCTACATTTGCATTTTATTTGGAATAGAAGGAACATTAGAAAAACAAATGTTAATTGGATTAGCAATAATGGTGTTCTTATTTGTAATTAATACTTTATCAGCAAAGTTAGGTGGATTATTCCAAAATGCATCTACAATAATAAAGTTAATACCTTTATTATTAATTGCAGTTGCTGGATTAGTATTTGGAGATACAAGCAGTGTTTCATTTAGTGATATTACTGCAATGAAGTCTACAGGATGGATTGCTGCAATAGCACCAATCGCATTTTCATTTGATGGATGGGTAGTTTCTACATCAATTTCACATGAAATAAAGGATTCAAAAAGAAATTTACCAAAAGCTCTTATAATAGCACCTATATTTATTTTAATAGTATATGTTTTATACTTTGTTGGAATAAGCATGTATATAGGGCCAGAAACTATTATGAGCTTAGGAGATGCTCACGTTGACTTAGCTGCAAACAACTTATTAGGACCATGGGGAGCAAAAATTGTATTAATATTTGTTATAATTTCAATCATGGGTACTATTAATGGATTAACTTTAGGAATGATAAGATTACCACATTCTTTATCAGTAAGAAATATGTTCCCAAAATCAAAGGTTATTAATAAGATAGATGAAAAATTATTAATGCCAGTTAATTCTGCAATAGTAGCATTTATTATAGCTATAGTATGGTATATTGCTCATTACTTAACAACTAAATTTGGATTACTTCCAAATTCAGATATATCTGAAATATCAATTACAATGAGTTACACAATGTACATACTTTTATATGTAAAAGTTATTCAATTAGGTAGACAAGGTAAGATTTCAGGTATTTGGAATACTATAATTAATCCTGTTTTAGCTATAATAGGTTCATTAATTATTTTATTCGGAAGCATGGGTAATCAATTATTCTGGATATATGCGGCATTCTGCTTATTAGTAATGTTATTAGCAGTTTTATTTTGTAAGAAAAACGAAAAAATTATAAACGGTTGTTTAGAATAAATTATTAATAAAAATTTAAAACACACAATTATATGAGTTTACTCTTATAATTGTGTGTTTTTTTATAATATTTTACAGTAGAAAATTTTATATATTAGGCGATTTATAGTAACAAAACGGATTTAATGAAATAATCTATATAGTGTATAGTATTAATTTAGGAGTCGAAATGTTTAAGGAGACGATTGATTGTATAGATGCTGGTACTGAGTATTGCCCTTGCCATTTAGCTGAAAGTGGTGAATGCATACTTTGCTCTCAACTACAAGGAAGTCATTTTTGTGATTGTCTAAATTGGAATGGAGTTTGTATTTATCAAGAACTTTATAATAATGGTAATAAAGCTAAGGAGCAAAGAAAGGCTTATACCTGCAAAGTATCTGAAAAAGTGCTATGTCAAGATGATGTGCTTTTAATTAAATTTGAAGCACCACATAAATTAGCAATAGATTTAGCAAAGCCAGGAAGCTTTATATTTATAAGAAGTGATGAAAATGTTTATTTTGATGTTCCTATTTCAATATTAGATTCTAATATTGATACAAATATTATTTCAGTAATGATAGAAATAAGAGGTGTCAAAACAAAACAATTATTAAATATTGAATCTGGAGGAGAAATAACAATTAGAGGACCTTATTGGAATGGTGTATTTGGTTTAAAAAACATAAGAAAACAAAAAAATAATAATATTTTAGTAATTGCAAGAGGTATTGGAATGGCTCCTATGGTACCTGTAATTAAAAAATTAGTTCAAAATGATAATAAGGTTACTGTAATTGTTGATAAACAACCTTTTAATGATGTATACGTATCTGAATGGTTAGATAAGCTAAATATCGTTCCTCAAGAAATGAATTTAATTGAAAAAGGTAAGCTATCTCCTGAAGCTAAGGTGGCTATAAAATCAATAATTGGTTACAATAATATATCTTTAATCCACATTGCTGGAGCGGATATATTAACTTATGATGTAATCGAATATTTAGATTATTTAGATAGACAAGATATTGATTTATCATGTTGTAATAATTTTAAGATGTGTTGCGGTGAAGGTGTATGTGGAGCGTGCACAGCAAGGTTTTCAGGTCACAGAGTAAAGAGATTCTGTAAGGTACAAGCTAGTCCAAGAGCTATATTTGAGGGGAGGAGATTAATATGATGAAGGTTATAATAGTTGGTGGGGGCTGGTCTGGATGTGCAGCTGCTTTAACAGCAAAGAAAGCCGGAGCAGAAGTCCATGTTTATGAAAAAACAGATCTTTTACTTGGACTTGGTAATGTTGGCGGAATAATGAGAAACAACGGACGTTATACAGCTTCAGAAGAGTTAATTGCATTAGGTGGAGGAGATCTAATTAAGCTAACAGATAAATGTGCAAGACATGCTAATATAGATTTTCCAGGACATAAACATGCAACATTGTATGATGTAAATAAGATTGAAGGTGTAGTTAGAGATTATTTAATAGATAAGGGAATTAACCTTCATATGGAAACAAGGGTAACAGACGTTGATTTTGAAAATAATAAAATTAATGGAATTTTACTAAGTGATGGAAGCTATGTTAAAGGTGATGTATTTATTGAAACTACTGGTACAACAGGACCAATGGGGAATTGTTTAAGATATGGTAATGGATGTTCTATGTGTATTTTACGTTGCCCAGCATTTGGACCAAGACTTAGTATTAGTGCAAGATGTGGAGTAGCTGATATTCAAGGTGAAAGAAATGACGATGTGCTTGGTGCATTTTCTGGATCTTGTAAGCTTGCTAAGGAGAGTTTATCTGATAGTATAAGAGAGCAACTTGATAAGACTGGAGTTGTTGTTTTGAAGGTTCCTTCTGAGGATGTTAATTATGGAAAGCTTAGTACTAAGGTTTGTCAACAATATGCTTTGAAGGAATTTGCGGAAAATGTAGTTTTACTTGATACTGGTCATGCTATGAGAACAGAAATGCAACAATAGTTGCTGCATCTCTTCACTTGTAAATTTAAGCTCTTTTTGATTATCTTCAGTGCCAACAAATTTAATTTCTATATTTCCTTTACCTGGACCATCACTGTACCAATAAATAGTATCTATTAAATTATCTATAATAAGTTTTTGTTGTGATCTATCAAGTTCATCTATATTAGCACATTTATCTAATAGTTCTTCTATAAGGTCAAGATTTAGTAAATTATTTTTTAAATTTAAAGCTTTTGATTCTAAGTTATTAATATTTTCTTCTATAGCATTACATTCGTTTTTTAAAGTTTTTATTCTATCAAGTAAAATATCTTCAATATCATTACATAAAGATAATTTAGTAACTAAGTTATCTATTTGTAATTTTTTTTCTTTAAGTGATTTAGTTAAAGATAATTTTTCTATATTAATATTTTCATCACTTGCATCAGATTTATATTTATTTCTTACTTTTGATATAAACTCTTTTTTCTTTAAGCTAAGTTGTTTTAAAGAGAGTAAAACTAATTTTTCTATAACAGCTGCTTTAGCATTTCCATTGTCACAAAGGCTACCTTTTGATTTTCTTTTTAATGAGCAATTATAATAAAATAACTTTTCTCCAGTAGCTTTTGATACTCTTCCATGAACAACTAACATATATTCCTTACATTTTCCACAACGTAGTTTGCCAGCTAATAAAGCGTTATGTGTTTTACCTAGTCTTGGGAATGTATCTTTATTTTTATCAAACTGTTTTTGTACTGAAAGCCATAGATCTGGTTCAATATATCCTTTAATAGAACTAACAGCTGCAAAACGTTCTGATATATCCTTTTTAGCTTTAGTATATTTACCATCTTTTTTTGTTTGTTCAGTTTTGTTATAAGTTAATAGTGAATGAATATTATCTGGACTGCCATATATAGTCCAATTAGAATTTTTTAAGTATTCAACTACTTCACTATTAGCTTTAACATAGATTGGATTTTGTAGTATTGTTTTTAATGATGATTTTTCATATAAAACATTATTTCTAGATTTAATATTATTTTCATGAATATAAACTTCTAATTTATGAAGGCTACCTAATTCAAGATATTTGTTATATAAAAAGTTTACAAATTCCATTTCTTTATCATTTATAACTAATTGAGGAGTTACACGAGTAAGACCATTTTCATCAATATGTTCTATTTTTTCTGAAGAAAAACCAACTGGTATTTTACCACCAGTCCATTTACCATTCTTAGCAAGCTCTAACATATTATCTTTAACTCTTTCCGCTATAGTTTCTCTTTCAAGTTGAGCAAAGACACTAGCAATATAAATCATGGCTCTACCCATTGGACTTGAGGTATCAAACTGTTCTTTTATACTTATAAATGAACAATTATTAGATTGTAATACTTCCAATGTGCTTGAGAAGTCAGCGACATTTCTTGATATTCTATCTAATCTATAACATACTAAAATATCGAATTTTTTACTTTTTATAGCTGCCATTAATTTTTTAAACCTTGGTCTATCAAGGTTACCGCCCGAAAAACCTTCATCTTCATAAATAGTGAATTCTATATCTTTACCTATAGTATTTGTAATATATTCTTTACACATTTCTATTTGATTTTCAATAGAATCACCTTTACCAGTAAATTTTGATTTTCTACTATAAATAGCTACTCTTTTCATTAGTTGGACCTCATTAATCTAATTACATCTATTCCATTTTTATATATAGATTTAAGAATGTCTTTTTCTTTAGAAGTTAATTTAATACCATCTATCTCTAGTTCATCAGATTCAAATATTGCATCAATAGTGTCTGGAATATCATCTACAGTATGTTCTATTACATCTATTCCAAGCAACTCATTTGTAGAAGTTTCTAAGGCAGTTGCAACCTTTTCTAAAGTAGTAGAGTTTATATTTTGTTTTTTACCATTTTCTAAGTCATAAATAGTAGCATAGCCAACTTCAGCTATTTCAGTTAACTTTTTTAAACTCAATCCTTTTTTATTTCTATATTCTTTTATATTTTTACCTAATAGTGAAATTCCCATAAGAATCCTCCATAAAAATTATTATATTTATATTTTATCACTTTCGCGATAAAAAGCAATATAACTACAGAACATAAAAACGACAAAATAATACATCGGTATCGTTAAAACGATAGAAAAAGGTAAAAAAAAGCCGAAAATGATAGAAAAGCGATAATAATTTATTCTGTTAAAGCGATAGGGAGATTTATAGATTTTACATTATCGTTAAAACGATATAATATTGATAGAGTAATCATGTTAACGATAGCGAGGTGAAAAAATGAATAACAAATTTTTATTTGAAGAGTTTAAAAAAAAGAATATTACAATATCTAAATTAGCTTGTGAATGTAAATTAGCATATGCTACTTGCTATGATATTTTATCAGGGAAAAAGAAAAATCCATCAATATCAAGTGTTCATAAAATTGCTTCTTATCTAAATATATCTATTGATAAGTTAATGGAGGGTGGTAGCGATGAAAAGAGTTGTATTGAAGATTAAAAGAAAAGTAACAGAAACAAATGATGAGGCATAGAATATTATAGCTTTTTAATAGGGGGAATTTTATGTATACAGTAACTTTAATATTACCAACTGATATGACGGCATTAGAAGAAAAGTTTGCTGAAGTAATGGCTGATATAGTTGCTGAAAAGTTAAGTCATCAAGAACTAGGAGTATTTATAGATAAATTAGAAAAGTTAGACAAGGATGAATTGTAACAGATGATAAAAGGCTGAAAAGCCTATAAGAGTTAAGTAAACATAATAAATAATATGGAGGAAAATAAATGGAAAACATAAAGCACAAACATAAAGAAGGAGTTCAATTATTTGTTAATAAAGAATTAGAACTTGAAGTAAGAGCAATTAAAAATGATGATGCAAGTATTTCTTTAAATGCTGAAGATACAGCTATAGGTTTTGGATTTACACAAATTAAAAATGGGAAAACGTATGTAAGATGGGAAACTATGAATGGTTACTGTAAGGAATTAAACTTTTCCCAACATGTTGGGAAAGATGATTACATTCCAGAAAGCTTATTTTATCTACTTGGAATGAAAGCTAATAATGATGTTGCTAAAAAGTTTCAAATGTGGTTAGCAACAGAAGTGTTACCAAGCATGAGGAAGTACGGAATGTATGCAACAGATGAATTATTAGATAATCCAGATTTACTTATAGCAGCAGCAACAAAATTGAAAGAAGAAAGAGCAGCAAGGTTAGAAGCTGAAAAACAAAGGGACAAGCTGGTACATCAAAATAAGTTATACACAACATCAGAAATTGCTAAGGAATTGGGATTAAGTAGTGCTACAAAGCTTAATAATTTATTGTCAGAAAAGAAGATACAGTATAAGCAAAATAAAACTTGGCTTTTATATTCTAAGTATTCTGAATTAGGTTTAGTTAGTATTAAGCAAGAAGTTTTAGATAACGGGAAAATAATATATGACAGAAAGTGGACTGGCAAAGGT
>NZ_CBYM010000064.1 GCF_000577815.1 Clostridium saudiense
GCTTAACAGATTCATACATCTAGTGTTTTTAAACATTATTATTCCTGCACTATCTATATAATTAAGCTTTTTATTTTTTTCAAAATCATATTTAAGTAATTTTCCGGATAAGGCTCCTATTGTTTCATCAGATTCGATAAACACAATCATCTTCTCTATGAAATCACTCTCCATAATAATGTCTGGATTCAAAATCATAACATATTTACCTTTTGACAATTTTATCCCTTGATTCGCAGCACCAGCATATCCATTGTTAATCTTATTTCTAATTAGAAGAATACCATTATCATGATATTCTTCTTTCATATACTCAAATGAGCCATCTTTTGATTCATTATCAATAAAAATTATCTCAAGATTTTTATAGGTTTGATCAAATATCGAATTCATACATCTTTTCAAATAAGACTTATTATTATAATTAATAATTACTAAACTTATTAATTCCATACTTTTCATTCCTTACTTATTCTCATACATCTTATTGTAATAATTTTTATATTCCCCTGAAGTAACATTTTTCATCCATTCTTGATTATCTAAATACCATTGAATAGTCTTCTTAATTCCAACTTCAAATGTAGTTTCAGGATACCATCCTAATTCATCCTTAATCTTAGTTGGGTCGATTCCATATCTTCTATCATGACCTTTTCTATCTTCAACATACTTAATTAAGCTTTCAGTAACTGCTTTATCGACATTTTCATTTAAATAGGCTATTACAGTCTTAACTATTGTAATATTGGTTCTTTCATTGTGCCCACCAACGTTATAAACTTCTCCAACTCTACCATTGTTTATAACCATATCAATAGCTTTAGCATGATCTTCAACAAATAACCAATCTCTTATGTTCATTCCATCACCGTAAACTGGTAAATTCTTATGCTCTAAACAATTATTAATTAATAAAGGTATTAACTTTTCTGGGAATTGGAATGGTCCATAGTTATTTGAACATCTTGTTATGTTCATTGGCATTTTGTAAGTATCATGGTAAGCCTTAACCATTAAATCTGATCCAGCCTTACTTGATGAGTATGGGCTATGAGGATCAAGTGGTGTAGTTTCCATGAAGTATCCTGTTTCCCCTAATGATCCATAAACTTCGTCAGTTGAAACGTGTAAGAACTTAACTCCATCTTTCCATGTTCCATCTTCATTTTCCCATGCTGCTTTTGCACAGTTTAAAAGATTTACTGTTCCCATAACATTCGTCTTAGCAAATACTTCTGGTTCTCTTATACTTCTATCAACGTGAGACTCTGCTGCAAAGTGAGCAACATAGTCTATTTCATATTTTTTGAATAAAGAGTTAACTAATTCATTGTCACAAATATCCCCGTGTACAAATATGTGTCTTGAATCATTTTGAATTGATTTTAAATTTTCTAAGTTTCCTGCATAAGTTAACTTATCTAAGTTTATTATTCTTATATCTTCATATTTATTTAACATGTATAATACAAAGTTTGAGCCTATAAATCCAGCCCCACCAGTTACTAAATAAGTTTTCATAATTAAATTCTCCTTATTATTAAAAGCTTAAATTTATTAATAAATTTATTGCTATAATCAATGAATTAAGTTCTACTTTAATTTGATCTTAAATCTTAATTACTTTTCAACATTATCCATGAAAATTTTTAAAGCATCCTTCCAATCTCTCATTTCATCACCAATAGTACATCTAAGCATCATATTATCAAGTGATGAATAAGCTGGTCTATCAGCTGAATTAGGATACATACTCTTATATTCTTCAGAAGTGCAAGGGTTTACTGTACAATTTCTTCCTGAAAGTTTCATTATTTCAGAAGCAAAATTATACCAGCTACATTCACCTTTTCCTGTACAATGGTATACTCCATATTCTTCTGTTTGAATAAGCTTCAATATATGATATGCTAAATCATTTGCATGCGTTGGATTTCCAAGTTGGTCATTTACAACATTTAATGTATCTCTATCTTTTCCAAGCTTCATCATTGTATAAACAAAGTTATGACCTACATATCCATAAAGCCATGCTGTTCTTACTATATAATATTTTGTTGAAAAGTCTCTTACAAATTCTTCACCTAAAAGTTTAGTTTTTCCATAAACACTTACTGGAGCTACTAAATCACATTCCTTTAATGGAGCTTCTCCTACTCCACTAAATACATAGTCAGTTGAAACTTGAACTATTTTTGCTCCTAATTCTTCAGCTACCATAGCTAAATTTCTAGGCCCTAGTGAATTTATTTTAAAAGCTAAATCTTGATTTGCTTCACATCCATCAACATTAGTTGCTGCAGCGCAGTTTATAACTACATCTGGTTTAACTTCATTTAAAACTTTTTTAACTTGTTCTAAATTCGTTATATCTAATATATCTACATCCATAGCAAAAACTTCAGCATTTTTAATTTCTTCTGAAACTGCTCCTATTTCTGCTTTTCCTGTAGATACTATTTTTTGAAGTTCATTTCCTAATTGTCCATTTGAACCAGTTATTAAGATCTTCATGATGCTATCCCTCCTAGCCTTCATATACAAACGGTAAATCTAATTCTTTAAATTTCTTTTGCTTCTTATCTTTTTCTGATAATAATATTTCTTCTATTCCATCTAATGGCCATTCTATAGCAATATCTTCATCGTTCCATAAAAGTCCACCATCATGCTCTGGTGAATAGAAATCTGTACATTTATAGTTAAATGTTGCAGTTTCAGATAATACTACAAATCCATGTGCAAAACCTTCTGGTACATAGAATTGTCTCTTATTTTCTGCACTTAAGTAGACACCTTCCCATTGTCCATACGTTGGTGATCCTTTTCTTAAATCTACAGCAACATCCCAAACTTCACCCTCAGTACATCTTACAAGCTTTCCTTGTGTATGCTGTGTTTGGAAATGTAATCCTCTTAAAACACCTTTTTTAGATCTCGATTCATTATCTTGCACGAAAGTCATTGTTAATCCAGCTTTATCAAAGTGTTGCTTGTTGTAACTTTCCATAAAGTATCCTCTTGTATCTCCAAATATCTTTGGCTCTACAATATATAAATCAGATATTTTAGTTTCTATAAATTTAAAATTTCCTACTTCAACCATATTTCTACTCCTCAATTATATCTATTAAATACTTTCCATATTCAGTCTTCATTAAAGGTTTAGCTAATTCTCTAACTTTCTCTTTAGAAATCCATCCTTGTCTATATGCAATTTCTTCAAGACAAGCTATAAATGTTCCTTGAGTTGTTTGTACTGCTTCAACAAAGTTTGATGCTTTAAGCATTGATATCTGAGTTCCTGTATCAAGCCACGCCATTCCTCTACCTAATAAGTCTACCTTTAAAGTTCCTTCTTCCATATATAACTTATTTAAATCTGTTATTTCTAATTCTCCTCTTTGTGAAGGCTTTAATGATTTTGCTTTTTCCACAACTGAATTATCATAGAAATAAAGTCCTGGTACTGCATATTTTGATTTTGGCTTTTCAGGTTTTTCTTCTAAAGATGTTACCTTTCCATTTTCATCAAATCCAACTACCCCAAACGCTCTTGGATCTTGAACATAATATCCAAATACCATTGCTCCACTCTTTAATTGTGCTGCTTCTTTTAAGTGTGAACTAAAATTCTGACCATAGAATATATTATCTCCCAATATCATTGCAACATTGTCATTGCCAATGAACTCTTCACCAATTATGAATGCTTCTGCTAATCCATTAGGTTGTTCTTGAACCGCATATTCAATGTTTAAACCATATTCTGAACCATCTTTAAATAATGCCTTAAAGTTAATGATATCTCTTGGTGTTGATATTATAAGTATATCTCTTATTCCTGCTAACATTAAAACTGACATTGGATAATAAATCATTGGTTTATCATATATTGGTACCATTTGTTTTGACATAGATTTTGTCACTGGATAAAGACGTGTGCCAGATCCACCTGCTAATATTATTCCCTTCATAGCTATCTCCCTCCATAATTTTAATTTAGAACGAATTTTTTATAAAATTTATACATACTTATAAAATGAAAATAAGTTAATTTATTTATCTTCTTTGTACTTTCCTGTTCATGTAAATGAATCATGCTGGCTTGCGGATAGTAAAGTATTTTTTTACCTGCTTTCTTTAATTTATATGATAAATCTACGTCCTCAAAATACATAAAATATTCCTTACTAAATCCCTTAACTTCATTAAAATCTTTTTTTCTTAACATTAGACATGACCCCATTAACCAATCTACTTCTTTCTCCTCTATATGATCATAATCTAGCATTAAGTATTGTGAGTTAATTTTGTTTATCACTTTATTAGATGCTAACCTTTTTAAAGGTGTTCTAGCTAATAAAAATTTAGTAAGTGGAATAAATCTTCTACATGAATACTGTAAAGTTAAATCTTCATTTAATAATTTACATCCTATTACACCTATATTATTATCACTTAAAATCCTATCTAGCATTTTTTCTATAGAATCCCCTAAAACCTCCACATCAGGGTTTAATAAAAGTATATTTTCATACTTAGAAGCTTTTACTCCTTCATTATTCCCATATCCAAATCCTTTATTTTGTATAGTTTTTAATACTCTAACATTCTTATTATTTTTATTTTTATTAATTAGCTGTGTATATGAAATAATTGTAGTAGAACAATTATCTACTACAATTATTTCATATTCTATATTATTAATATTACTAATAACTGACTTTATACATTTTTGAGTTAATTGATATTTATTATAATTAACTATAATTATTGATAATTCTTTTTTCATAGTATATTCCTTTATACCTTTTCTTAAATTATATTAATCTCTATTAAATAAATCTCTAGTATAAACCTTATCTTCTACATCAAATAAATCTTTTGCTAATCTATTAGAAACAATAACATCACTAATATTCTTAAATTCCTCTAAATCTCTAATAACTCTAGAGTTAAAGAAAGTTTCTTCCTTGAGTACTGGCTCATAAACAACTACTTCAATGCCTTTAGATTTTATTCTCTTCATTATTCCTTGAATTGAAGATGCTCTAAAATTATCAGAATCAGTTTTCATAGTTAATCTATAAATACCAACAATCTTAGGATTTTTCTTAATAATTTGATCTGCAATAAAATCCTTTCTTGTTCTATTGGCCTCAACTATTGCACTAATAATTTCATTAGGAACATCTTCATAATTAGCTCTTAGTTGCTTAGTATCTTTAGGTAAGCAGTATCCCCCATATCCAAATGAGGGATTATTATAATGAGTTCCTATTCTTGGATCCAATCCTACACCTTCAATTATTTGCTTAGTATTTAAGCCATGCATTTCAGCATAAGTATCTAACTCATTAAAATAAGCAACTCTTAATGCCAAATATGTATTAGAAAAAAGCTTAACTGCTTCTGCTTCAGTACTATCTGTAAATAGCACTGGAATATCTTCTTTTATTGCTCCTTCTTTTAAAAGATTAGCAAACTTTTCAGCTCTTTTACTTTGCTCACCAACTATAATTCTTGAAGGATAAAGGTTATCATATAGTGCCTTTCCTTCTCTTAAGAATTCAGGTGAAAAAATTATATTATCAGTTTCAAACATTTTTCTAACTTTTTTTGTATATCCAACCGGTACTGTAGATTTAATTATCATAGTTGCTTCTGGATTAATAGAAAGTACATTTGCAATTACTGCTTCAACACTTCTTGTATTAAAATAGTTCATTTCTGGATCATAATTAGTTGGTGTTGAAATTATTACAAATTCGGCATCTTTATATGCTTTATAAGCATCTGTAGTTGCAATTAAATTTAACTCTTTATTACTTAAATAATCTTGTATTTCTTTATCAACTATAGGCGATACTTTATCATTAATCATATCTACCTTTTCTTGAATTATATCTACTGCAACTACTTCATTATGTTGAGCTAAAAGAATTGCATTAGATAAACCAACATACCCTGTTCCTGCTATAGCTATCTTCATCTTTCTTACCTCTTTCACTTTACGATGCATTTTTATCACCAAACAATACTAATACAGTTTTAAATATCAACTTAATATCAATCCAAAGATTTCGTTCATCTACATATTTATTATCAAGCCTCATCCACTCCTCAAAACCAATATTATTTCTTCCACTCACTTGCCAATAACAAGTTAAGCCTGGTTTTACAGTTAGTCTTTTACACATCCAGTTTTCAAATTGAGCAACTTCCTTAGGTAAACTTGGTCTAGGCCCAACTAAACTCATTTCACCTTTAAGAACATTCCAAAGTTGCGGAAGTTCATCTAATGAAGTTTTTCTAATAAACCTTCCAACCTTAGTTACTCTAGGATCATCTTTCATTTTAAACATAGGTCCGTACCTTTCATTTTGCTGTTCTAACTTTTCCTTAAGTTCTTCAGCATTTACTACCATAGACCTAAATTTATACATATCAAATAACTCTCCATTTTTACCAACTCTTTTTTGAGAGAAAAATATAGGACCTTTTGAAGTAAATTTAATTGCGCATGCTACTATTACAATAACCGGACTTAACAAAAGTAATCCACTTATAGCTCCTATAATATCTATTGCTCTTTTACAAATTTCATAAAAGCTTAACTTTGCTTTATTTTCCTTTATATTCTCAAACTCAATTTTAAGTACTTCCACTCATTCCTCCCCCATTTCTCTATAAAATATAAACCCTATAAAACAACTTTATTGATAAAGCATTATTCATTTCCATAGTAATATTGATATTTATTTCTAGTGTTATCTACAGCGTGCAGAATAGTTCCAATAATATTAGCATTAATCTTATTTAACGTATTAATAGTATTTTTAACTTCATCCTTTTTTGTAACACCTGCCCTAACTACAACAAGAGTTCCATCAGTCTTCGTTGATAAAATTTGAGCATCAGCAACCGCTTGCACTGGTGGTGTATCTAAAACAATATAATCAAAATGATCTTTCATTTCCTTTAAAAATGCAGTCATTGCCTTTGAAGCTAGCATTTCCGCTGGATTTGGTGGTACCTTTCCAGCTGTTATGATACTAAGATTTTTATTATAAGAATAAGCTACTTCCGTAACCTTTTTCTTTTGAAGTAAGATATCAGAAATACCATATGTATTAGTAATTCTAAAGTTCTTATGAACAGAAGGCTTTCTCATATCACAATCTACTAATAAAACTTTTACTTCTCCCTTAGCTAAAGTTAATGCTAAATTTCCTGCTGTAGTAGATTTACCTTCTCCTGGATTGGAACTAGTTATTACTATAGTTTTATATTCTTTATCAAAAGAAGAATATTGAATATTAGTTTTTAAAGCTCTATAAGCTTCTGCTGCTACAGACTTTGGACTTTTTTCAACTATAAACATTCATCTTACCTCCTATAAATTTTCAACATCTGGAATAGCTCCAAGTACTGGTATTCCTAAATCTTTTTCAAGCTGCTCTTTATTTTTATATGTATTATCTAAATATTCTAATAAGAAAACTAAACCTACACTTACCATAAGTCCTACTAAAAATGCTATTGCTATATTTTAGTGTTGCATCTAAGTAAAACTTGTTTGTTGACACGAATGACACCAAGTTTAAAGGAATAATTTACAACTAAAAAAATAAACCTCCATGTGATTTAATAGTCTTGCCACAAACTATTTACATGGAGGTTTTTATTATGTTCAATAATAATAATAATAAATTAGTTTTTAATAAATTAATAGAGGAAATTCAAGGAACTTTTCTAGAAAGAGTTATTTCAAAATATAATGGTGATTTTAGAAGTCAGCATTTTGATACCAAATCACATTTATATGCATTGCTTTATTCTAATTTTATGAACTGTAAGAGCTTAAGAGAGTTACAGACTCAAATATCCCATAATAATAAATTAAAAAGAATTATTAATATACCAAGTGTTTCTCAATTTAGTAGAAAGAATGCATCTAGAGATAGTCGAATTTTTGAAGATATATTTTATTATCTTATATCTAAAGCTAAAAGTCGTTTTGGAGAATATAAACTAATTAAAGATTTCCCTCCGCTTAGAATCATAGATTCAAGCGTAATCGTAACAGCATTAAAATTAGCTCCATCACTTAAATTTGATTATGAAAAATCAGTAATGAAAATCAGTACAATGTTTAATGGTGAATATCCTGAACGTATAAATATAGTTAAGGGTAATATTAATGATAGAAAATGTATTGATAATATGTTTAGAGACAAAGATTGTATATATGTATTTGATAGGGGATATTACGATTATAGATGGTATGATCAACTTACTGAAAGTGGATTTAAATTTGTTACTCGTGGAGTCAAAAACTCAATAGTAATGGAGGAAAAATTTTTAGATTCAAATATAAATAAAGATATTTATGATACCGAGGTAATAATGGGCTCAACGCCCGGCGGAAATTTAACCTTTAATAAATACAGAGAAATTATGTGTTTTTATGATAATGATGAAGTAATTACTTTTATAACTAATATTTTTGATTTATCAAAAGAAGATATTATAAATATATATAAGAAACGTTGGGAAATTGAACTGTTCTTTAAATGGATAAAACAAAATCTTAGGATCAAAAAATTTATAGTTACAATGAAAATGCTGTTAGAATTCAGATTTTTTCGGCATTAATAACATATATGTTAATTTATTTATTTTGTAAAAAGCAACATTCAAAAGTTAAATATAGTATTCTTATTGTAACAAGAATAATCCGATCAAATCTCCTTGAGATTTATTATAGAGGAATAATTAATTTAAGTGGATAAAATAATATGAAAATTTTTAAAAATTATATTCAAAAATTTGGACAAGTGCATACTTTTTTAATTCATTATTTTTCCATATGAATAAAAAGTGAGTATTATCGAAAAAATTTCGTTAATACTCACTTTTACTTTAAAAGCAATAGTAATCTATTTCTTTAATGCAACACTAAAAATTATACAATCCTCTTTTTCATTATCTTCCTCATATTTTCTTTTTTTTCGTTTTTTTATTATAGCATATTTTATTAAAAACAAAAATTTAACATTATTCTTTCCACTCGTTTTTATATTTTATACACAAAACGTCATTATTTTTACTTATAATTGTAATATTTAAATTTATTTGTTATATTTTTCTATTATTTTATTTATATATTAATATAAATTAATACATTTACTTGATTTAGAAAATATACTAAAATAATATTCGACAAAAAATGATTTGAATCTGTTAAGC
>NZ_CBYM010000065.1 GCF_000577815.1 Clostridium saudiense
AAAATGAAAATCTAAATCTTTGATTTAGCTATTTGAATTTTTCAGCATAGCTGATTTTTATTCAAATATAATGGAGCGGGTAGTGGGAATCGAACCCACCTTTCCAGCTTGGAAGGCTGGAGTATTACCGATATACGATACCCGCGCATCGACTACGCTGTTTAGTATATTATGTTTGTCGACGTTTGTCAACATTATTTTTAAAAATTTTTTAATATCTTTTTTAATAGACTAGTAATTATTGAAAATGGTATAATGTAAATGATTAACTAATAGATTGAGAGGATTATACTATGAAAGAAATAATTATGGCAAATGGTAATTTAAAAGCATCTGAAATTGGATTAGGGTGTATGAGAATTGCAAACTTAGAAAAAAACACTGTAAATAATTTAATTAATACAGCTTTAGATTGTGGAATTAACTTTTTTGATCATGCTGATATTTATGGTAAAGGAAAATCTGAAGAAATATTTAGTGAAGCTATATCTTTAACCCCTTCATTAAGAGAAAAGATGATTATACAATCAAAGTGTTCAATTAGACCTGGTATGTACGACTTTTCTAAAGAATATATTATCAATTCTGTAGATGGAATTTTAAAAAGACTAAATACTGAATATTTAGATATATTATTACTACACAGACCTGATACTTTGATGGAACCTGAAGAAGTAAATGAAGCCTTTGAAAAACTATATAAAGAAGGTAAAGTTAGAAATTTTGGTGTTAGTAACCATAATTCAATGCAAATAGAGTTATTAAATAAATATTTAACTAATAAAATTACTATAAATCAACTTCAATTTAGTATTATGCATACTGGAATTATTGATTCTGGATTAAATGTTAATATGAAGAATTCAGCTTCAATTGATAGAGATGGATCTATTTTAGAATATTGCCGTCTAAAAGATATAAATATTCAAGCTTGGTCACCTTATCAATACGGATTCTTTGAAGGAGTTTTTATAGATAATCCAAAATTCCCTGTTCTTAATAAAAAGCTTAATGAATTAGCTGAAAAATACAATGTTAGTTCAACAGCAATCGCTACTGCATGGATTCTTAGACATCCAGCCAAAATACAAACTATTGTTGGAACAACTAGCGAAAATAGATTAAAGGATATATGTACTGCTTCAAATGTGGTTTTATCTAGACAGGAATGGTATGATATTTATCTTGCAGCTGGCAATGAATTACCTTAACCTTTAAATTATTTTTTCCATTTTACAATATTTTTTATTACAAGTGTACATCTTTTTTTAGATTTTACACTTGTTTTTTTATGGTTTTTTATTATATTAAAAACATTTGATTTTCTTAATTTTAAATATATACTATAAGAATATGAAAAATTTTATCATTTAAATCAATAACTTAAGGAGGAATAATGAAAACAAAAAATAAATCATTAATTTTTATTATAGTTTTAACTATATTTAGTTCACTTACATTTAACATGGCTCATCCAGTTACCCCTATGTTCATAAATAAACTTGGATTACCAACATTTATGTTTGGATTATTCTTTGCAACAATGTCTATAGGAAATTTTATTGGTTCACCATTTTGGGGTTCTTTATCTGATAAAAAAGGAAGAATTAAATTCTTAATATTAGGTGCACTAGGCTATGGTATTAGTCAGCTTGGATTTGGTTTTAATACAAATCCTTTTATAATACTTATATTTAGATTTACAGGTGGATTTTTTGTAGTTAGTTATTTAACTACTTCTATGGCTTATTTAACTGATGTAACAACAAAAGAAAATAGAGTAAAATATATTACATACTATTCCGCTGCCAATACAATAGGCTCAGCCATGGGTTCATTATTAGGTGGTGTAATTGGTAATAACAACTTTAAATATACTTTTTTTACACAATTTATACTTTGTGTAATTTTAGGCATTTTAGTTTTCTTGCTTTTAGAGGAACCACTTAAAGAAAAAATAAGTATTTCTAATTCTTTAAAACATGAAAAAGTAAATTATAGTCAATTTCTAAATAAGAATTTAATTATCATGCTCATAATTATAATAGCATTTTACTTTGCATCAACTAGCTATAATTCAAGCATTAATTATTATATAGAAGATGTTCTAAAATTATCCCCAACATTTATAGGTGGATTTATGGCATTTACAGGAGTATTAGGCTTTATTATAAACTTAATATTTACTCCATTACTTGCAAAATTTTTCAAAGAAATAAATATATTTAAAGTTATTACTTTTTGCATTAGTATATCTTTAGCACTTATGGTTATATCAAATAATGTTATTTTATTCTTAACTTGTGCAGTTATATTTACATCCTTTGCTAGCATTCATATTCCTTTACAACAAAGTATAATAACTAAACTTTCTAAAGGTAATTACGGTTCACTCATGGGAATTTTCAACTCCTCAAAAGCTGTAGGACAAGTAACTGGTTCTTTACTTGCAGGATTTATATTTGATTTAGGAAACAAATTACCTTTCCTTATTTCATCAATAATAATTTTAATTTCATTTATTATTTTACTTCCTTTATGTTCTAGAACTATTACAGAAAAGAATTAATTTGAATAATTAACAAAGGCTATGCCATTTTTATTATGACATAGCCTTTTAATTTATATTATTCAGATTTAATTATTATCTCATCATCAACCCCATCAATAGTAACATGTGAACCATAATTAATTTCTCCAGCAATGATTAATCTTGCAAGCTTATTTTCTAAAGTATTTTGAATATATCTCTTAAGTGGTCTTGCTCCATATACTGGATCATAACCTTCAACTGCTAATATATGCTTAGCAGCCGGTGTAATATCTAATGATATATTTCTATCTTTTAACCTGTTGGCAACTTCATTAACAAAGATATCAATAATCTTAGTAATTCCATTTTCAGATAATGGCTTAAACATAATAATATCATCAACTCTGTTTAAGAATTCTGGTTTGAATCTCATTTTCATTTCATTCATTACTTGATCTCTGATTTG
This sequence comes from Clostridium saudiense, assembly GCF_000577815.1. Classification (GTDB taxonomy): domain Bacteria; phylum Bacillota; class Clostridia; order Clostridiales; family Clostridiaceae; genus Clostridium; species Clostridium saudiense. The sequence goes on from NZ_CBYM010000065.1 coordinate 3,000, forward strand.
TGGTTCAATACCATCCTCATCTTTATTTTCAAGTAAGTAACTGCTTCCTATATTAGAAGTCATAATTATTATTGTATTTTTAAAATCTACAGTCTTACCTTTGTTATCTGTAAGTCTACCATCATCAAGTATTTGTAAGAACATATTAAATACATCTTCATGTGCTTTTTCTATTTCATCAAATAATATTACACTATAAGGTTTTCTTCTAACAGCTTCTGTTAATTGACCACCTTCTTCATATCCAACATATCCTGGAGGCGCTCCAACTAATCTAGATACAGAATGCTTCTCCATATATTCAGACATATCAATTCTTATAATATTTTCTTCTGAATCAAATAGGTTTCTTGCTAAAGTTTTTGCAAGTTCTGTTTTACCAACTCCTGTAGGACCTAAGAAAATAAATGAACCTATTGGTCTATTAATATCTTTAAGACCTGCCCTTGCTCTTAAAATTGATGAAGTAACAGATTTAATAGCTTCTTCTTGCCCTATTACTCTCTTTTCCATTTCAGATTCAAGCCTTAATAATTTTTCTCTTTCTCCTTCAAGTAAATTAGATACTGGAATTCCAGTCCATTTAGATAAAACTTGTGAAACTTCTTCTTCAGTAACCTCTTCTTTTAATAAAGCACCTTCATAGTTTTCTTTTACTTCTACTTCCATTTGATTAATAGCTGCTTCAAGACTTGGAATTTCACCATATTGAATTTCTGCAGCTTTGTTGTAATCATATTGTCTTTGAGCTGCTTCTAAATTACCTCTTGCTTCATCAAGCTTACCTTTTAATTCTTTTAATTTTAGAATAGCACCTTTTTCTCTATCAAACTTAGCTGTCATTTCATCATTTTTAGCCTTTAACTCTGAATATTCCTTTTCTAGTGCTTCTAATTTCTTTTTAGAACCCTCATCTTTTTCTCTTGTTAAAGCTTCTTTCTCAATTTCTAACTGTACTATTCTTCTTCTTATAGCATCAAGTTCTGCTGGTAATGAATCTATTTCAGTTCTTATCATAGCCCCAGCTTCATCAATAAGATCGATTGCCTTATCTGGTAAATATCTATCTTGAATATATCTATCTGAAAGTTTAGCAGCTGCAACTATTGCAGAATCATGAATTCTAATTCCATGATGAATCTCAAATCTTTCCTTTAATCCTCTTAAAATTGAAATTGCATCTTCAACTGATGGTTCATCAACAATAACAGGTTGGAATCTTCTTTCAAGTGCTTTATCTTTTTCAATATATTGTCTATATTCATCAAAAGTTGTAGCACCAATACAATGCAATTCTCCTCTTGCAAGTAAAGGCTTAATTAAATTACCTGCATCCATTGCGCCATCTGTTTTACCTGCTCCAACAATAGTATGAATTTCATCTATAAATAATATAATCTTTCCTTCACTATTTTGGACTTCCTTTAATACAGCCTTTAATCTTTCTTCAAATTCTCCTCTATATTTAGCTCCTGCTATAAGTGAACCCATATCTAATGAGAAAATAATTTTATCTTTTAAACCTTCCGGTACATCTCCTCTTACTATTCTTTCAGCTAATCCTTCTACTATAGCAGTTTTACCTACTCCTGGTTCACCAATTAAAACTGGATTATTTTTAGTTCTTCTTGAAAGAATTCTAATAGTTCTTCTTATTTCTTCATCTCTTCCTATTACAGGATCTAATTTATGCTTTTTAGCAAGCTCTACTAAATTTGTACCATACTTTGCAAGCGCATCATAAGTTCCTTCTGGATCTTGAGTATCAACTTTTTGACTTCCTCTAACTTCCGATAAAACCTTCATGAAATTATCTTTATTTATATTATATTTATTTAAAATTTGTTTAGCAGGTCCGCTTTTATCAACATCCATTATTGCTAATATTAAATGTTCTACACTAATATAAGAATCTCCAAACTTTTTAGCTAACTCATCTGCTTTTACAAGTACTTCATCAACTTGTCTTGTTATATAAACTCCAGAGCTATTTGCTCCTTCTCCCATAACTTTTGGCATTTTATCTAAAGCATTTTTTATATCAACCCTCATCATCTTCACATTAATTCCCATTTTAGTGAAAATATTAGGTATTAATCCGTCATCAGCCTCTACTAATGCAGCAAATAAATGAATTACATCAATTTGTTGATGACTATATTTTACTGCTATTAAATTTGCATCATTTAGTGCTTGTTGTACTCTTAATGTCATTCTTTCAACATTCATTTATAATCACCTCTTATTAGTATTCTTAACTTTAATTTTATTTTAATACAAAAGTCAAAGAAAGTCAAAGTAAATTTGATTATTTTTTTTAATAATTTTTTCTATACTAATTATAACTTATTTTCCTCTAATTATACCTTATTACTATTTCTTTTTTTGTTTTTATTGGAACTTATTGTTATAATAATTACAGAATTAATTTATAAGAAATTTGAGGTGGAACTTTTGAGAAGAGAATATATAAACTATCCTTTTGATTTACCAATAAAAATCTCCTACTTAAATATAAAGAACTATCCAACTCACTGGCATAATTCTATTGAGATTATATATGTTTTGAAGGGTTCATTACATATAAAAATAGATACTGACTCTTTTGTGCTTAACGAAAAGGAAGTGGAAATTATAAATTCAGATGAGTCACATGAAATAAAAAGCGATGATGATAATAAAGTTTTAATTTTTAATATAGATCCGTACTTTTTTGGTAAATATTATAAAGATATAAATAATGTATTTTTTTATACAAATTCTAATGCTAATGAAAATCAAAATGGCGAGGAATACGATGAATTAAAAACACTTCTTTCAGAAACGCTTTGTGAATATGTACAAAAACTTGAAGATTACGATGAGGAAATAGAAGAACTACTAATAAAATTACTTTATCATCTTATTAATAATTTTCATTATCTAACACATGAAAAAGAGGAGCTTAAAGAAAAGACAGAACAATTAGATAGGTATCATAGAATATCTAAATATATATTTAATAACTACAACAATAATATAACCTTACAAGAAATTGCAAAGAAAGAATTTTTAAGTCCACATTATCTTTCTCATGAAATCAAATATGCAACCGGTTATAGCTTTACAGATTTAATTAACTTAACAAGAATAGAAGAATCTATCAAGTTATTATTAGATAGTGATATGAGTATATCAGAAATTTCAGATGAAATAGGATTTTCTCATGTTCGTTATTACAATAAAAATTTTAAATCTTATTATGGGTGTACTCCTCTTCAATATAGAAAGAAAAATGCAACTACTGAAAAGCAATACGAAGCATCTAAACAATATACGGAACTTTCATTAGCCGACGCTTTAGATTCATTATCATATTGTTTAGATAATTATAGCAGATTTAACTTTGAAAATAAGTTGTGGAATATTCACGTAGACATGGATAAAGTTATTAAACCTTTAGAAAAAAACTTTAAAGAGTGTATCAACTTAGGCGAATCATTTGACTTACTTATAGAAGATAATAAAGATATATTAGAAGAAATTCAAGAAGAAATTCATTTTGAATATGGAAGACTTGAAAAAATGTTCCATAGTGATATGGGAGTATTTTTAGACTCAGATTTTTATAACTGGAATAAAGCTAAAGGTGTTTTAGACTTTTTATCAACAATTTCTCTTAAGCCTTTAATTTTACTAGATAACCTTGAATACTCTTTAGAAAAATATAAAAATATACTAAGTAGTTTTATTGATTATTTTAACGAATTAGATATAGTGGATATAAATGAATTTAAATTTCAATTTGATTCCCGCTTATCATCTTCTATAAAAGAAAATCTAAGAGAGTTTATAACTATTAACTATGAACTAGATGTAACTACTACTGATTTTTCTTCTAGTTCACACTTAAACTCTATATATGATACTGCCTATATGTTACCTTATATTATTCACAATATGCTTTTCAAAGGTAATTCACTAAGTTTTTTAAAGGCATTTGATGTTTTAGAAAAGGAAATCAATATTACTAACGAGGTATTTATTGGTGCTCCTGGGATAGTAAATGATATGGGAATTAGAAAACCCTCTTACTATGCTTATTATCTTTTCAGTAAACTTGGCAATGATATAATTTCTTTAGATGATGGCTATATAGTAACTAAAGCTGACAACTATTATGCAATTTTATTATATTCTCACAATGATGATGTTAACACTTTAGCAAGTTATGAAAATATTTACCAAAAAAGTGGAGTAAAAAAATCATTTGAGAGAAAATATTCACTTAATATAGTTAATATTAAAAGCTCTTCAAGGATAATAACTTATGAAGTTAATGAAACAACAGGCTCTTCTTATAATTACTGGCTTTCTATGGGCTCTCCTGATAGACTTAGTAAGGAAGAAAAAGAAATACTTCATAAAGCTTCCTATCCTAAAATAGAATTTAAATATTCAAAGAAAAGTTCAGTTTTAAATGTTATAACCGAACTAAAAGGATATGGTGCTAAACTAATTGTACTTAAAAATACTAAATAATGTACTAAAAACACCTTTTTTAGGTGTTTTTATGCTTTTAAAGAAAATTTCCTTTTCTTCATTTAACACTTATTGTACAAAATCTAAAGCATTACCGTGAATACAATATTTATTTTTTTGCTATATACTAATAATATAAAGTTTAAAGCAAAGGGGCGTTTTTTTTATGAGGGGACTATTTTTTAATCCATCTTTATTAAATAACACTAAAACAAAGTGGTCATTTTGGATATGGATGTCAAACCTTTTACATCATGACAACTAAATAATTATTATGAGCTCTATAAGTTTAATATATAAATATAAAAATAAGAGGGAGAAAAATATTTTTCTCCCTCTTATTTTTATAACTTTTTCTCTAACTGTATTGCTAAAGTGAAATATTTTATTGAGTCTTTTAACTCATTTAAATTATAATATAACTCAGCCATTTCATTATATCTTATATATCTTTCCTCATTATTAGCAAATCTTAATAAAAAATCTGTTGCTAAATTCATGTACATTTCAGCTTGAATATATTCATGTCTTTTCTGATGCACCATGCCTTTAAAATAATATGCTTTTTCTATTAACTTTTCATCATCTATATTAATAGCTAAATCTAGTGCTTCATCAGTATATTTAAATGCTTCATCAAATTGCCTATTTTTATATAAAGTTGATATAGCTTGTATTAAGAACTCTCCACATCCACGTTTTTCAGCTCTAGGATATATTTTAACAGCCTCTCTTATTTCCTCCATAGCTTTATCTACTTGATAAACCTTAAAATAAATTTCACCATTTTTTTCTTTAAATCTTGCCAATTCAATAGAATCATTCTTTTTATATTGAAGCGCCATATTTAAATATTTTTCCGCTTCAACCTTATATAATAATATATTAACAATAGCAAATTCGTGATAATAATCACCTTTATCTTTATCTGTTTTAAATTTCTCAGTATAATTAATTACTTTCTTTAAGCAATCGTATGATTTTTCTATTAAATTGATATTTTTATAACAAATCCCTTCATAAAAACACGCATAAATATACTTATCATTATAACTTAATTCCTCTTTTTCAAAAACATCCCTTATTCTTGAGTAATAACTTATTGCTTCATGATACTCACCTGTTTTCATAAAGAATCTTGCCATATCATTATAATAAATAATAATCTCTTCATTATCTTTAGAGCCTTGATACAGCTCATAATATTTTGATATTATTAGCTGTATTTTCTCTAACTTATTATTTTGTATATATACTTCAAATAAAATATGTATTAGCTCTAATGCTAAATCATTGTAATTATGCTTACATGAATATTCTAAATTATAGCCAATCATTTTATCTAATTTTTCTAAAGAATAATTATTTGTTTTAATATTTTCTATATTTGATTTAATTTGCTCATATACATCTTGGGTTAAATAATTATAATCAATCTGTAACTTTTCAGCAATATACTTAAGTGACTCTTCATCCGCTTTAATTTTACCATTTTCAATGCAACTCATTTTAGAAATAGAAATTCTATCCCTACACAACTCCTTAAGAGTAATGCCCTTATA
>NZ_CBYM010000066.1 GCF_000577815.1 Clostridium saudiense
ATATAAAAAAAAAAGTCTTTAGCTAATGCTAAAGACTTATGGCGGAGAGACAGGGATTCGAACCCTGGGTACGCTCACACGCACGCCGGTTTTCAAGACCGGTGCCTTAAACCAACTCGACCATCTCTCCTCGGAACAATTGTTATTATATCAACGTATAAATACTATGTCAACACTTTTTATTAAATTTTTTTATTTAATTTTATGACCACTCATTCCAGCCTTATAACTTTCTAAAAATAACTCAAAACTCTTATCTATAATTTCACTTATATTATTTTCTTTATTCATCTTAAGTAACTCTATTGCTGTTTCTACAGTACATAGATTTCCATCTTCTTGTCCTCTTCGTAAGCTAAACTTTGAGCTTCTCTCTATGTCTAAAGATATTATAGGTAAATCCTTTAAGTAATTGCTTTTTCTTATTATCTTCCAAGCTTCTTTCCATGTTCCATCTACAATAATAAATACAGGTATACTATTACTTTTACTATATTGAATTTTTCTTTTTTTCATTTCTTCATTAATAATAGGAAATATCAAATATGTGCTATAAATATTACTATTAATATAGTTTAAAACTTTTTCTGCAACCTCTCCTCTTTTCCATATAATTATTTCAGTAGATTTTGGATTTATTAGTTTTAATAAATTAGCTGTATTCGTATTTCTATATACTTCTCGTTCACTAGATAAAATTATAAACTTAGCTTTTGTTTCAACCTTTCTTATACTATTGCATATGCAGGTTATAACTGGTAAACCACACTCACTACAATTATTACATACCTTAGTTATTTGCTTTTTATTTATCATCTTAAAACCTCTTAATTACATATCTTAATAACTACATAATACTACATCTAACTATTAATAAAAAATGGTAAAGTAAGACTAAAATATTTTCTTACTTTACCATTCCTATTTTATACTAATATCAATATATTAATTTTATTTTTTTATTCAGATAATTGTCCGTGTTTTTCATAATTAGTAATTCTACTAATTTTATTTTCATCATCAACAAAAACAACCTTTGGCTTATGATTTTTTACTTCCTCTGTCTCTAAATCAGCATAAGCCATTAATATTATTTTATCTCCAACTTGTACACATCTTGCAGCAGCCCCATTTAAGCAAATCATACCTGACCCTCTTTCACCAGCTATCGTATATGTTTCAAACCTAGCTCCATTATCTATATCAACAATATGAACCTTCTCATATTCATATATTCCTGCTGCATCTAATAAATCCTCATCAACTGTAATACTGCCAACATAATTTAATTCAGCTTGTACTACTGTTGCTCTGTGTATCTTTCCCTTTAACATATTTACCTTCATTGTTCTTCTCTCCTTGCTATAACTCATACGTAAAATTATCTATTAATCTAGTTTTTCCTATAAATACAGCTATTGCTACTAATACTGATTTATTAATTTCTTCAACTTTTTCTAAAGAACTACTATCTACAATTTCTACATAATCAATTCTTGCTAATTTTTCACTCTTAATACTATCTTCTATAATTTTAATTATGCTGGCACTATTTCTTTGTCCATTTTGAATTTCTTCTTTTCCAAGCATTAATGACTTATTTAAAATAGTAGCAGCTGCTCTTTCCTCTTCTGATAGATAAGTGTTTCTTGAACTTTTAGCTAGTCCATCTTCTTCTCTAACTATAGGACATCCAACTATCTCAACATCAATATTTAAATCTCTTACCATCCTTTTAACTACTGCTAATTGTTGAGCGTCTTTTTCCCCAAAATAAGCTCTATCTGGTGCTACGATATTAAATAACTTACTAACAACAGTGCATACACCTCTAAAGTGTATAGGCCTACTCTTACCGCATAATCCATTTGTTAATCCATTCATATCAACAAATGTAGAAAAATCATTAAAATACATTTCCTCATTTTCTGGATGGAATATAAGATTAGCTCCTGCCCTTTCGCAAATCTCACTATCTCTTTTTAAATCTCTAGGATAACTAGCTAAATCCTCTTTAGGCCCAAATTGAATAGGATTTACAAATATACTTACAACAACTTTGTCATTCTCTTCTGATGCCTTTTTAATAAGACTTTCATGACCTTCATGTAAATACCCCATTGTTGGAACAAAACCAACCTTTAAGCCTTGTGATTTCCATTCCTTTACGGTACTTCTTACATCATTTATCCTTTCAACTACTCTCATTTTTCTTCCCCTTTAATATAATTTTTCAATTACGTCATCATTTATTTTAAAAGAATGTTCTTCAGCTGGAAAAACACCATCTTTAACTTCTTCAATATATTTTTTAAACGCTACATTCATCTTTTCACCTAAAGTTTCATATTTCTTAACAAATTTAGGCGTAAAATCACTATACATTCCTAACATATCTTGATAAACAAGTATTTGCCCATCACATTCTACTCCAGCTCCTATACCTATTGTTGGAATAGATAGTTTTTCAGTTATTATAGCTGCAAGCTTAGCTGGAACACATTCTAATACAACAGCAAATGCTCCTGCCTTTTCTACCGCTAAAGCAGCTTCAATAAGATTTTTTGCAGCTTCTTCATCTTTACCTTGAACCTTAAACCCACCAAATGCATTAACTGATTGTGGTGTTAATCCAATATGAGCCATAACAGGTATTGAAGCCTTTACTATTGCTTCTATTTTATCGCAAACTTCAATTCCACCTTCTAATTTAACAGCTTGTGCTCTTCCTTCTTTAATTAATCTTCCTGCATTAACTACAGCATCATAAACCGATGTTTGATATGACATAAAAGGCATGTCCCCAACTACTAAAGTGTTTTTAGTTCCTCTTGCTACAGCTCTAGTATGATGTATCATATCTTCCATAGTAACTGATAATGTATCCTCGTATCCTAAGCATACCATTCCTAATGAATCTCCAACTAAAATCCCATTTATTCCAGCTTCATCAATTATCTTTGCTGTAGAGTAATCATATGCTGTAAGCATAGTAAGCTTTTCTTTCTTTTCCTTAGCTTGTTTAAATGTAACTGCTGTATTTTTCATAACCTATTCTCCTAAATATTCATCTAAATTTTTATAATCTCTATTTGAGTTTTTTACCTTTGCTATCTTTAAAATATTCTTTGATAATAACTTATATAATTCTTTATCTTCTTCTCTTAAAACATTTAAATGATTAATTACAGTAACTAAATCGCCTCTTTCTACCGGACCAGTTAAACTATTAATTGTTCCTTTTTCCCTAATATTCTTTAGGTTAAATTCAATTAATGGATAAAGAGCTTTCATAGCCATCTCCTGACTAAAACCACATTCTTCAAGATAATTAATACCATTATTAATTAATCCTAAAACAAGATTGCTGACAGTTACTGATGCAGCATGATATAGAGCCTTATTTTCTTTTGAAATAATAGCTACATCATTTCCTAATTGAGAAAAAAGCTGCTTAAAAAATTCAATATGTTTTTTATGTCCTTCAATTGTAATAAATGCTTGAGATAAATTTTTATAAGAATTATATTTGTCTGAAATAGCAAACATGGGATGAATAGAATAACCATAGGCACCATGATTATTTATATTTGAAAAGATTTCTGAAGAAATAGAGCCACTACAGTGGCATATTAATTTATCTTTGATAGATAATTTTTTGATTTCACTCCAAACAACACTAATTTCGCTATCAGGTGTCGTAATGAATATAGTATCACTATCTTTTATTAAATTTTCTAAATTATTATATTGCTTTGTATTAGTAAAAATTGCAGCTTCTCTAGATGAATGCTGGTTTTTACTATAATATCCGCTTATGTCTATATTATTTTCTTTTAGATATTTTCCTAAGGAAAATCCAACTTTTCCTGCTCCAATAAATCCAAATTTTATATTTATCACCTCCATAAGAGTGTGACACTACTTAGTCCCATTCAAAATTGATATGAGCTATTTCTTTTCTTCTTAAATTTTCAAATATATTATATATGGTGCGGTTTAATTAAAATACCACCCATAATAAATCTAACATATTCCTAAAATTTGTCAATACTTATTGATTAGTAAAGCCTTTATCTTATATAAAATAAAAATGAGATATGAGAAAATTATTATTAATTATCTCATATCTCATATATATTATTATTTTATAACTGATTTTCCACCCATATATGGTCTTAAAGCTTCTGGAATATTTACTGATCCATCTTCATTTAAGTTATTTTCTAAGAATGCAATTAACATTCTAGGTGGTGCAACAACTGTATTATTTAAAGTATGTGCAAAGTATCTTCCGTTTTCTCCATTTACACGAATCTTTAATCTTCTAGCTTGAGCATCTCCTAAATTAGAGCAGCTTCCAACCTCAAAGTATTTCTTTTGTCTTGGAGACCACGCTTCAACATCAATAGACTTAACCTTAAGATCCGCTAAATCTCCTGAGCAACATTCTAATGTTCTAACAGGAATATCTAAAGAACGGAATAATTCAACTGTATACTTCCATAACTTTTCAAACCATTCTTTACTTTCTTCCGGCTTACAAACAACTATCATTTCTTGTTTTTCGAATTGGTGAATTCTATAAACTCCTCTTTCTTCTATTCCATGAGCACCTTTCTCTTTTCTAAAGCATGGTGAATAACTAGTTAAAGTTTGAGGAAGAGATTCTTCTTTTAATATAGTATCAATAAATTTACCTATCATAGAATGCTCACTTGTACCTATTAAGTATAAATCTTCACCTTCTATCTTATACATCATTGATTCCATTTCAGCGAAACTCATAACACCAGTAACAACTTCACTACGAATCATGAATGGAGGTATACAGTAAGTAAATCCTTTATCAATCATGAAATCTCTAGCATAAGATAATATTCCTGATTGTAATCTAGCAATATCACCCATTAAATAATAGAATCCATTACCAGCTACTTTTCTAGCTCCATCTAAATCAACACCATTTAATTTTTCCATTATTTCTGTATGATATGGAATTTCGAATTCTGGAACTACAGGTTCACCGAATTTTTCAACTTCTACATTTTCACTATCATCTTTTCCTATTGGAACACTTGGATCAATAATATTAGGAAGAACTAACATTATATTTTTTATCTTTTCTTGAAGCTCAGTTTCCTTAGCTTCTAATTCAGCAAGACGATTAGCTTGTTCGTTAACCTTTGCTTTTAATTCTTCAGCTTCTTCTCTCTTTCCTTGACCCATTAATGCACCAATTTGCTTAGAAATTGTTTTTCTATTAGATCTTAATGAATCAGCTTCTTGTTGTGTAGCTCTGCTTTCAACATCTAAAGCAATAACTTCATCAACTAATCCAAGTTTTTGATCTTGGAACTTATTTTTAATATTTTGTTTAACTATTTCTGGATTTTCTCTTACAAATTTTAAATCTAACATAATATCCTCCAATTGTTTTTATAAATTATTTTCGTGTATAAAAAAAGAGCTCTTATCCCACATAAGGGACGAAGAACTCCGTGTTGCCACCCTAATTGATAATAATGCATATAAAGATACATTACTATCCACTCTTTACAAAACTAACGGGTTTATCCGTACTGCTCATCACAGTCCCTCCAAGGTGGATTCATAAAACATTGCTATCAGTTCACACCAACCACTGACTCTCTTAAAACAATAATCTTATTACTAGCCTTTTCAACGGTTTAACTAAATAATTTATTATAATATATTTAATATATTATAATCTCCTACTTTTTGTCAATATCCCTAGTACAAATTATATCTACACCACTATTTAATATATTCTTACATATAATACTTCCCATTTTTATAGGAATACTTACATATAATCTACTAACAACTTTTGACATTTCAATCCATAGCTCTCTTTCTACCTCAGCACTACTTTTAACAGGAATAACCTTAAATCTGTCACTACCTTTTACCCTTACTACTGATGTAAATATATCTTTTTTCCCCATAATATACTCCTACTATATTTCTTTAAATTCCTTTATTCTACCAGAAATTATATTAGAATTTTTTGAGTCATCAACTATATCTGTAATCTTTTTATCTAATTCTCTGGCTAAGATTTGTATTATTCTTTCATTACAATATGAACCATGGCAATTTCCAAATCCAGCACCTGTTCTTCTTTTAACTCCTTTAACAGTTCTTGCACCTAAAGGTCTTCTAATAGAATCAACTATTTCTCCTTCAGATACATTATTGCACATGCATATAATCTTTCCATATCTTTTATCTAATTTAATTACTTCGTTAATTTCATTCCTATTCATTTCTCTAAATCTATAAAATTCACGACGTTTATCAATGAAATTCTTTTTCAATTTGCAATTTAAACTACTGCTAATAGTATCACATAACATCTTAGCTATAGCTGGTGCTAATGTAACTTTACCATAATGCGTACCAATTACACTTATATAGCCTTTATCTATTTGCTGTTCATCAACAACTATAGAATCTTTATCATAGCTTTCCCTAAATAAATTATTTATATTTCCTTTGTTTAAGTTCTTTAATAATTTACTAGCATAATTTAAATTATCATCTAAACTTGTTTTTTCAATACTTTTTATACCAACTAATGACCCACCATTTAAAACTGGTGTTGAAACAACAAATGTATCTTTATCAAAAGTTTTCGTTACTATTCTTTCTAATTTATTTTCGTAATTATCATCAAGTAAAATATAACTCATATTTTTAAATGAATTTATATCATTTTCTGTATCCTTTTCTTCTACTATACCTTTTTCATTTATATAAATTTCATTTGCTATTGTATTAATAACTACCTTACATGAAAATTTATTTTTATTTGTAACAACTTTAAATCCCTTTGTTATATTTTGAATAGTTAATACTTCTTCTTCTAATCTAAAGTTAACACCGTTATCAGATGCAACTTCAGCATATGCTATTGCTAAATCATATGGCGCTACTATTGCAACATTTTGTGAATATAACCCCTTCTTTATTGATGTATTTATATTAGGCTCTATTTCATATACTTCATCTGGTTCTACTAAATAAACGCCATCTATGCCCCTTCTAATAGCTCTCTCATACATTTCACCTAATTTAACTACTCCATTATCATCATTAACTACTCTTAACGATCCAATTCTTTTAAAAGGTACATTAAACTTCTCACATAAATCTTCCAATAATATATTTCCTATATACTCCAATCCAGCCATTACATTATTAGATGTTTCAGAACCATCATATACTATAGAAGTATTAACGAAAGATACATCATCAGCAATATCATATTCCTTTTCAATTACAGCTATATTTAAATTATATTTAGATAATTCATAAGCAACAGCACATCCAATAATACCGCCACCTAAAACTAAAACATCATAATCCATAATCCAATTCCCCTAATTTATAAAATAAATCCCTTTTCTTTTAATTCATCCTTTATTAACTGCATATTCTCATCAGAATCAGCAGATATTGTGTGAAGATGTATTCCATCAGTAAGTACTGATAATGGCTTTGCCTTTATATCTTCTAATGAAGCTCTAAACTTATTTAAATCATTAAGATTCTTTATTCTTAATGCTCCACATATCTCTCCATAAATAGGATGCTCAACTATTACATCTTCTATAATGCCTCCATATTTAACTACAATCTCCATCTCATTAAACATTTCATCATCATTATGTTTTACTGCTATTATTGATTTTACCCTACTATTATCATCATTAATCATATAACCATCTGGTGTCGCTATTATATTATTTCCTTTAGCTCTTAATATAGCTATATCCTTAACTATTATTTGTCTGGTAACATTAAAATTTTCAGCTAATGTTGTACCTTTAATTGCTCTTTTTTCTTTTATTAATATTCCCATAATAGCATTTCGTCTTTCATCAGCTTTCATAATTAATCCCATCCTTTAATTTCTATTATCACTTTCTCTTATTATCTCTAGCAATTTATTTCCTACTACATTGTTATTGTGATGATATCTAACTGTATCTAAAAATTCTTTATCATATACATTAAATTGTTTTAATAAATTAGCTCCCTTTTCAGCATGATTATAATAAGAGTCTACAGCCTTAATAGTGTTATATTTTTTTAATTTACCCTTACTTACTTTATTAAGTATTACTAAAACTGATTTTTCAACTATATTAAGTCCATATTCTCCTTTTCCTATATCATGAAGTAATGCAGCTCTTGCAACTCTTTTAGTATTTAAGCCTTTATCTTTTGATAAATTAACCGCATCTTTACTTACTCTAATACAATGTTGCTTATCCATTTTCTTTAATCTATTAAACAACCTTTTTTCTTTCTTATTTAAAAATTTGTTTACATAGTCCTTATCAATATCTTCCGATAATGATTTTATTGCCCAAAAAAATTGTTTTACTCTATATAACACGATTTTTACCACCTAGTTTTTAACATATATTGTAATACACATTCATATTTATAATACCACTATTAGATAAAAAATAAAGTCTAAATAATATTATTCATATATTTTTTATAATAAACGCAAAAAAAGCTACGAAATAAATCGTAGCTTTGGTGGAGGTAAAGGGATTCGAACCCTTGACCCCTTGCGTGCAAGGCAAGTGCTCTCCCAACTGAGCTATACCCCCAAATATGGTGGACCTTCAGGGACTCGAACCCCGGACCTACCGGTTATGAGCCGGTTGCTCTAACCAACTGAGCTAAAGATCCTTATATTACCTGGCAACGTTCTACTCTTCCACACAGTCCCCCGTGCAGTACCATCGACGCTGTAGAGCTTAACTTTCCTGTTCGGAATGGGAAGGAGTGTTTCCTCTACGCCATCATCACCAGATATATAAGTATGAG
>NZ_CBYM010000067.1 GCF_000577815.1 Clostridium saudiense
GGTATAAAATGATTGGGGGGTATTATGAATCTATTAAAAGATAATGTATATAAGTTGTATTTTAAATATTTCTTTCCAACTATGTGTGCAGCTTTATCTACTTCAATATATATATTATTTGATACAATATTTATTGGACAAGGGGTTGGGAGTTTAGGGCTAACAGCATTAAATATAGCATTACCAATTTACTCAATTTATTTTGGAACTGGACTTTTAATTGGTATTGGTGGTTCAACATTGATGTCTATTGAAAAGGGGAGAGAAAGAGAGGATAAAGCTCAAAAGATATTCACTTTATCTTTTGTATTTGGATTGATATTAGCTATTATTTATACTATTGTTGGTTTTGTTTTTCTTGAGGAAATTGCAGTGATTCTTGGAGCAACAAAGGAAGTCTTACCGTTAGTTAAGGAATATATGATAGTTGTTGTATTTGGTACAATTCCTTTTGTAATGGGTAGTATATTAGCACCGTTTATTAGAGCAGATAAAGCACCTAAAAAAGCTATGTTTGCTGTGATTTTTAGTGGGGTCTTAAATATAATATTAGATTATATTTTTGTATTTCCTTTAAAAATGGGAATGAAAGGTGCAGCAATAGCAACAGTTTTTTCATATACTATTAGTTTTCTTATTTTATTAACACACCTTTTATCAAAGAATAATACATTAAAGTTTAAAAGTGGTTTTTATAAATTAACCAATGTAATAAGAATAATAAAATGTGGATTACCAAGTTTATTTATAGAGGTATCATTGGGATTTGTAATATTTATTTTTAACATACAAATACTTAAAATTATTGGAGATGATGGGGTAACAGCTTATAGCATTATTTCAAATACTGGAATAATTGCAGTTGCACTATTTAATGGAATAAGTCAAACAATTCAACCATTAGTAAGTATTAATGTTGGTGCAAACTTGAAAGATAGAGCACTTATATTTAGAAAATTAGGATTAGTTACGGCCTTAATTATTGGAGTAGCATTTTTTATACTATGTATATTGTTTCCAGAGCAAATAGTTAGAGTTTTTGTAAAGCCTAGTAAGGATGTTTTATCAATTGCAATTAATTCAATTAGAATTTACTCAACAGCTTTTATAATAATGGGGGTAAATATGGTAACAGGAGCATATTTTCAATCTATAGAATTAGCAAAGGAGTCATTTATAATTGCCTTTTCAAGAGGACTTTTATTTGTTTCTATTTGTGTATTTATTTTGCCTATTTTCTTTGGAATCAATGGAGTTTGGATTAGTGTTCCTATAGGAGAAGTATTAACTTTAATTGTAGTGTTTATTTTAGTAAAGAAAAACTCTTAAATGTAATATGTAAAATAGATATATTTTACATATTTATAATGGAATTTTATTCATATTATTAGAAAAGCATATAAAATGAATATTATTATGTATAATAATATTCATTTTGTGAAAAATAAGATTAAGAGGTGAATAATAATATGAGTAATAAAATAGTTGAAACAATTAAAGATAGTAGTGGAGAAATAATGCAATATGTATTAGAAAATGGTACAACAGTTGATAAAGCACAAGGAGTAGAGATGGCTAAAAATGGACAAATCGATGGTGTAATTATTGCTCATTCTAAAAAAGGTGAAGAGTATTTAAGAACTAAACCAGATGGAACTCAAGGAAATAATTTATCATCAATGTCTAAAGAAGATTAAACTTGATTTAAAAGGTATATAATGTGATGAAATGACTAATAAAGCTAAAGTAAGTTTTATTAGTCATTTTTATTTTAAATTATGTATTATATAAAGCCTCAATTTCAAAATGTAGATAATATTATATTTAATAAATAAGAATTCGAAATACAAGCACATAGTTAATTATAGAAAATTGTGATTAGTGTTGGAAATCAGAAGATTTGGTTTCCTTTTTCTTTTATAAAATATAATATATAATTATTACATAAATAGGATTTCGGAGGATATTTATGAAAAATATATTTTTGGTATATGACAATTGTTGTTTTTACGAAATAACTATTTAAAGATGAAAAATATTTACAAGAAATAATAGCTTTTTGGAAATATCATAAGAGAAGCAAACAAGATTAGGATTAAAGAAATATCAATATAGAAAATAGATAATTTTGCATTTAAACTAAAAATAATTTATATTTAGTAGTATAAACTTAATTATTAGTTAGAATTAGTTTATACACTGAGGTCACCAGATATAGAGGAGTAACATTGTTAGACTTTATATTAAAAGATGTAGAAGTGTTACAAAGATTATGCATTATACAAATTGAAAAAGAAGAGGTAATATATGAGATACGAAGAAGCAATGAAATATATCACTGAGGTTGGTAATTTTGGTTCAAACTATGGATTAGAAAGAACCCATAAGTTATTAGAGTACTTAGGTAATCCAGAAAAAGACTTAAAACTTATACATATCGCAGGAACAAATGGAAAAGGTTCTACGACTTCGATGATAACAGAAATATTAATTGGAGCTGGATATAAAGTAGGTATGTATACATCTCCTTTTATTGAAGAATTTGAAGAAAGAATTCAAGTTAATAGAAACAATATTCCAAAAGAAACTTTAGCAGATTTAATGGATGAGGTTAAGGAAGCTGTAGATAAAGTAATAAAGGGTGGATATAATCATCCAACAGAATTTGAAATAATTACTGTTTTAATGCTCTTATATTTTAAAAAAGAAAATATAGACTTTGGAGTTATAGAAGTAGGTTTAGGAGGAAGATTAGACTCTACTAATGTTATTAAACCAATACTTCAAGTTATAACTTCTATAAGTTTTGACCATACAAATTTATTAGGAAATACATTAGCTGAAATAGCTGAGGAAAAGGCTGGAATTATTAAGAATGGCATTCCTACAGTAATATACCCTCAACATGACAAAGCTTTAAAAGTAATAAAAGATAAGTGTCATGAAATGAATTCAGAACTTTATATAGCCGATAATAATAAATTAAAATTTATTAGTGTAGTAAATGAGGATAAGCCATACCAATTACTAAAATATGATTCTGATAAAGACGTTAATATATTATTGCCATTGCTTGGTGAACATCAAATAATGAACTTAAGTGTAGTAATAAAAGTAATTGATATTTTAAACAAAAGAAATATAACTAATATATCTATAGAAAATATAGTTGAAAGTATAAAAAATGTTTCATGGAAGGGAAGATTAGAAGTATTATCAACTAATCCTTATGTTGTAATTGATGGTGCACATAATATACAAGGTATAGAAACATTGAGTAGAAATATAAATAAATATTTTAAATATAATAATTTATATTTAATTTTAGGTATTTTAGCAGATAAAGATGTTGAAGAAATGATTAAAGTAATAACACCAATGGCTCAGAAAATATATGCTGTTACACCTAATTCAATAAGAGCAGAATTAGCAGATGATTTAAGAAGTGAAGTAATAAAATATAATATAAATTGTAAAGCGTATGATGATTATGAAGAAGCATATATAAAAGCTTTAAGTGATGCAGATAGAAATGATCTTATATTAGCAAGTGGCTCATTATATATGATAGGTGATATGAGAAAAATAATAAGAAAATATATTGAAAAATAAGAGTTCGTTTTGAACTCTTATTTTTTTATGATTAAGAAATAAGGAAAAATGTTATACAATATACTTTTAAATAAAATACTCGTAAATGAGCATAAAATAAAAAACAAAAACTAAAATTTTTCCTAACTTGAAAGCTAAACATTTACTATTAGAAAAGAATATACTATACTATTAAATAATAAAGTAAAGAAAAGGAGGAAATGTATATGTCAAAACATTTACATATAATGGCTAAAGAAGGAGCTATTGCAGAAACAGTATTATTACCAGGGGATCCATTAAGAGCAAAATTTATAGCAGAAAACTTTTTGGAAAATTCTGTATGCTATAATGAAGTAAGGGGAATGTATGGTTATACAGGAACTTATAAAGGAAAGAGAGTTTCAATACAAGGTACAGGAATGGGATTACCATCACATTCAATTTATGTCAATGAATTAATACAATTTTATGGAGCTAAAAGACTTATAAGAATAGGATCAGCAGGTTCTTGTAGTGATAATGTAAATGTAAGAGATATAGTCCTTGCACAAAGCGCATCAACAAATTCAGGTATTAATAAGAGAAGATTTAATGGGCTTGATTATGCTCCAAGTGCTAATTTTGATTTATTATATAATGCATATAATATAGCAAAAGCAAAAGGTGCAAATGTTAAAGTAGGAAATGTATTATCAAGTGATTTATTCTATGATGATACAAATCATTTTTCATTAAAGACTTGGGCTGATTATGGAGTTTTAGCTGTAGAAATGGAAACTGCAGAACTTTATACATTAGCAGCAAAGAATGGGGTTGAAGCTTTATCGATTCTAACAATTTCTGATCACATCTTTAAAGGAGAAGAAACATCTCCAGAAGAAAGACAAAATACATTTACTGATATGATGGAAATAGCTCTTGAATTGATTAAATAAGAGTAATTAAATTAGTGTTTTAGAAAATATAAGCGACAAGTTAGAGCTTGTCGCTTTTTACTATGAAATAGAAGATTTATATTCAACTAAAGCCTTTGATAATTGGTCAGGGCAAGAAGTTCCTTTTCCTCTGCAATCAATTCCTTTAAGTTTTTCTATAGCTTCGTCAATATTCATACCTTTTACTAAAACTGAAATACCAAATAAATTTCCAGGACATCCTCTAACAAATTCAACATTTTCAATTACGTTATTTTTTATGTCAACATGAATTTCGCTGGCACATACTCCAGATGTTTTATAAACAAACATATCTAAACCTCCAAATAAATTATAAGTACCGTATTATTATATATTGATATCGAAGAAAAATAAAGAAAAACTATGAAATTACACTAGCGAAGTAATCAGAATTTGCATATATTAAAATACATAGAAGTTTTAAGGGGGTGTAGTATTGAGTTCTATAGTTTTATGCAATACAGGTGCTGATTCGCTTTCGTTTATTACGTTAGATACTTTAGAAGTGAAAAAAATATTAT
This sequence comes from Clostridium saudiense, assembly GCF_000577815.1. Classification (GTDB taxonomy): domain Bacteria; phylum Bacillota; class Clostridia; order Clostridiales; family Clostridiaceae; genus Clostridium; species Clostridium saudiense. The sequence continues at coordinate 5,072 of NZ_CBYM010000067.1, forward strand.
TCGCTTTATCTGAAACACCAGTCGGTCCACATGGTATTAGAAAATACAAAGATGAAATCTTAACTGCAAATAATTATAGCGATTCTATATCAATTTTTACATGTGATCCTTTAATTGAATCTAGAAATATAAAAATAGGTCCAAAACCTAATGATTTATTAAGAGTTGAAGATAAAATTTATACAATTTGTGGAGAGTCTAATTCTATTGTTGAATATGATTTATCCCAAAATAGAGTATCATGGGAAATTGAAACAGGTAGCTGGCCACATAGTATTGACTATTGTAATAAAGATGGATTAATATTTGTATCAAATTTAGAGGAAAACTGCACTAATATTATAAGAGTTGATGACTATGAAATAGTAGAAACTCTCTTGACACCAGAATATCCAACTAAGGTAAAGGTATCTAACAATGAAAAGTTTGTTTATATTTGTGAGAGTTATCTCGGAAGTGATGAAAATGGTTTTTTAGATGTTTTCTCAATAGAAACATTCAACCATGTAGCAAGAGTAGAAGTGGGTACATCTCCTATAGATTTGTATGAAGATGAGGAGTATATTTATATTACAAATTTTACAGAGGGAAGCATTAGTATAATAAATAAAAAGAGATATTACGTGGAAAAAACTCTATATATAGGTGGTATGCCTAAAGGGATTTTGAAGCATAAAAATAAACTATATATAGGAGATTATTTAAAAGGTAGATTAATTGTATTGGAAGAAAATAAAATAGAAAAAATCATAGCAATTGAATCAGAACCAAATGCTATGATCTTATTTTAATTTTCTTCATTAAAAAGTGCTTGAACGATTTTTGTATAAATATCTGAAGGATTTTCCTTCCATTTAGTACAAAGAGTAGAAGCTTGCTTTTTAGTAGGAACAGAAATTTTTAAATCTATAAGTAATATTTCATCTTCAAGGGCCTTTAAATCAACAATAAAAGAATTGTTCTTTTCAATAGTGTAATCACTATGAATAGTTAGTTCTTTTTTTATATTATCTATTGTTTTGGAGATATAATTATCAATTATATCTCTTTTTATTGGAGAAATTCTTTCATTAAATATAGATAAAACATTTTCTCCTTTTTGTGTTATTGTTATCAACTTTTTATTATTTTTTTCAATATAACAAACAAACTCTGAAGTTTCAAGTTCACTAATATATTGTTGCAAAGTAAAATAATTAATAAAATTATTTTCAAGAATAATCTCATTAAGTTGAGTTTTAGATATAGGTTGCCTTAATGATTTTATAACGTATAATACTAAAAGTTTATTTTCTGCTAGTTCTGCTGAATTCTCGTACATAATTAACCTCCATTATGAAAGTGTCTATATTATTATATCACAAATTTAAGCATATGGAATATTGTAGTCATAATAATATATTTTTAGAATATAAATTATTGAAAATTAAGTTTAGGAGTGTTGTTATGAAAGTGAATAAGAAGGCTAGTATAAACATATTAATTCTTATTTTAGTTACAATTATTTCAGTAGTTTATAGTAACGAAAGTACAAGTACATGGTCAAATCAAACAAAACAATTGCCTATATATAGTGTAAAGACAGATGAAAAGAAAATAGCATTAACATTTGATGTAAATTGGGCGGAAAAAGAATACATATATGATATTTTAGATGTTTTAGAAGAAGGTAATGCTAAAGGTACATTCTTTATAATGGGTGGATGGGTTAATTATAGCGATGAAAACAGGGAAAAATTAATGAAAATAAGTGATGGTGGTAATGAGATAGGAAATCATAGTTATATACATCCTTCATTTACTAAAATTTCAGAAGAAAGAATGTCTGATGAAATTAAAAAAACTGAAGATATCATATATGCAGCAACTGGGCAAAAAACAACATTATTTAGATTTCCAAGTGGAGATTATAATGATAAAGCTGTCGAGTATGTAAGAAGTTTAGGATATGAATGTATTCAATGGAATGTAGATTCAATCGATTATAAGGAGGAGAGTGCAGAAGTAGAATATGAAAGAATAAGGAAAAAATCAAAAGAAGGCTCTATAATACTATTTCATAATAATGCAAAATATACTCCACAAAACTTAAAAAGGTTTATTCAAGAGTTAAGTGATGAAGGCTATGAATTTGTTACCATTAGTGAACTAATTTATGATGGAAATTATACCATAAATGAAAATGGTGAACAAATTTTAAAATAAATATTAGAAAAATATTGAAACTTATGAGGTATTTGTATTATAATGGAAATAATCCTTGATATATTTATTACAGCAATAAGAATCTTATTAATTACTAAGGGAGAGAGGGGTAAAGATGGACAATTTGATGTTAAATAACAAGATTTATCTTGAAGGAAAAATCGTGAGCGGTATGGAGTTTAGTCATGAGATGTATGGGGAAGGATTTTATACTTTCCTATTGGAGGTAACGAGATTAAGTGATTCTGTAGATTTATTAAACATTACGGTATCTGAAAGACTTATAAGTAATATGGATTTATCTATAGGTAAGGAAATAGTAGTTTTAGGTCAATTAAGATCTTATAATAAGTTCGTAGATGGAGCAAATAAATTAATATTAACAGTTTTCGCTAGAAATATTGAACCATGCATAGAAAAAAGCAAGAATCCAAACGAGATTTTCTTAGATGGTTATATATGTAAAGAACCAGTATACAGAAAGACACCATTTGGAAGAGAAATTGCTGATGTATTATTAGCTGTAAATAGAGCATATAATAAATCAGATTACATTCCAACTATTGCTTGGGGAAGAAATTCAAGATTTTGTCAAACATTAGAAGTTGGAGATAATATAAGGGTATGGGGAAGACTTCAAAGTCGTGAATATCAAAAGAAGATTAATGAAAATGAAGTTGTTAAAAAAGTTGCTTATGAGGTTTCAATTTCTAAAATGGAAAAGGTTTCTGAAGAAGAGACTAAACATACAGATAATGTAAATCACGAAGAAGGCGCTGTTTAAAAAGTGCTTAATAAAAAAACTCCCAATTGGGAGTTTTTTTATTTTCTTAAATCATCTAAGATTTGAGTTTTATCTTTAGTTTTATCATCTACATTTTTGATAATTCTTGCAGGTGAACCAGCAACTACTACACCAGCAGGAACATCTTCAGTAACAACAGAACCAGCAGCAACAACAGCACCAGCACCTATTTTAACTCCTTCAAGTATTACTGCATTAGCACCAATTAATGCATCATCTCCTATTTGGCAAGGTTCCTTGCTTGGTGGTTCTAAAACACCAGCAACAACAGCACCAGCACCTAAGTGAACTCTTTTACCAAGTTGACCTCTAGCACCAATAACTGCATTCATGTCAACCATTGTTCCTTCACCAATTTCAGCACCAATATTGATAACAGCACCCATCATAATGACAGCATTTTTACCGATAGAAACTCTATCTCTAATAATAGCACCTGGTTCAATTCTTGCATCTATTGATAAAAGATCTAGCATAGGTATTGCAGAATTTCTTCTATCGTTCTCAACTCTAAATGTTTTTATTTTGTGTTTATTTTCTAATATTATTTCAGTAATAACATCAGTTTCTCCAAATAATATGTAAAAATTGTCATTACCATAATATTCGATATTTTCTAGTGAAGCTTCGCTTAAGTCACCATTTACATATACCTTTACAGGTGTTGTCTTTTTTGAATCTTTAATGAATCTTGCGATTTCATAAGGATCAGTTAAATTATAATTCATAAAATCATCCTTTCTGCATTATGC
>NZ_CBYM010000068.1 GCF_000577815.1 Clostridium saudiense
CCTCAAGCGACTTCCTTATCTTATCATTTCTTTAATTTTATGTCAACAACTTTTTTTTCAAAAGTTTTTTTGACATTTATCATCGATATGATAAGTATCATTCGCTTCTGCAATCAACTCATTTGTTTGATTTGTCATCAGCGACGTGTTTTATCTTAACACTATTTATTTATTATAATTTTCATTTTTTCATTATTTTATTCAAATAATTCTAATTTTATATGCTTTTTCTTTCTTTTTCTTTATTTTTCTACTATTGATATACTAGGTAACGTTTGTGCTATAATTATCTAAAATTTATAACTTATTGATTAAAATATACTTACATAGAGGTGATTAAAATGAAACAAATATTAAAAAATGATTGGAATGAACTTTTAAAAGATGAATTTTCAAAAGAATATTATTTAACTTTGAGAGAATTTTTAAAAAATGAATATAATACAAAAACAATATATCCTGATAAATATGATATATTTAATGCCTTACATTATACTTCTTATGAAGATGTGAAAGTTGTTATTCTAGGTCAAGATCCCTATCATGGACCTAATCAAGCCCATGGATTAAGTTTTTCTGTAAATCCAGGTGTAAGAATCCCTCCCTCATTATTAAATATATATAAAGAACTTAACTCAGATTTAGGATGCTATATTCCTAATAATGGCTATTTAAAAAAATGGGCTGATCAAGGCGTACTTTTATTAAATACTTCACTTACAGTAAGAGCTGGAGAGGCTAATTCTCATAAAAATAAAGGTTGGGAAATTTTCACGGATAAAATAATATCTTTAGTTAATGAAAAAGATGATCCTGTTGTTTTTTTACTATGGGGAAATAATGCTATTAGTAAGAAAAAATTAATAACTAATGATAAACATCTAATTCTCTCTTCAGTACACCCTAGCCCATTATCTGCCTCAAGAGGTTTCTTTGGAAGTAAACCATTTTCAAAAATTAATCAATTTCTTATATCTGTTAATAAAAAACCTATTGATTGGCAAATAGAAAATATATAAATAAAAAGTTAGATCATTTTTATAATGAATCTAACTTTTTCATCTTAATCTATTTCAGCAACTTTGTTTTTTATGTGACTTTGCTTTTCTATAATAAGAATATACAAATGATAATATAATACCAATAACTCCACCTGCTGCAAATCCAAGTATTATATCTTGTAGTAGCATTCCAATAATTGTTCCTATACCAACTCCACTTGCTATTCCTTTAGTTAAATATTCATAATCCTTATCTGAAAGCATTATCTTTTCTACCATCTGCATATCCTCCTTATTCTTTATAATTAAATTATATAATTAAATTATTAGATATATCTTAATTTAAACTTAACAATAAATGAATTTACTATAAATTTATTTTACTCTTTATAACATTTTATGTAAAGAGTTATTTTATACTTTTTATAGCATTCTACAAAAACTTATTAAATAATTAATTATATCCTTTTATTTTTGTATTTATTCTTAAATTTATGAGAATAAAAAAAAAGCAACTTACTATATTAGTAAGTTACTTACCTGGTGGCTCGACCAGGAATCGAACCAGGGACACGAGGATTTTCAGTCCTCTGCTCTACCGACTGAGCTATCGAGCCTTAACAACTTTAATATACAATATTTTTTATATTATGTCAAATATTTTTTACTAAATAAACTATAAGTATATTTTTTAGTAGTAATTTTTTATAACCCTCTAAATATAAATATATTATATAACAATTATTCTGGAGGTAACTTTGAAATACATTATATTTTTAGTATTAATATTAATTATTATATTTATGTATTTTTATTATGAAAATAAGCTAAATGTAGCCAAAGATCGGATACGAAGAACTACTTCTCAATTTAATAGTATTAGAAATGAATATAGAAATTCTATTGCAAAAACAAAATATCTCGATGTTCAATTTATTCGACCATCAATAACAACCGCAATAGCAAATAATGAATCTATTATATTTCTAGCACCAACCACTGATTCACCAAAACTTAAAACATTGAATGTTAAGATGGAGGTTAAAATATTGGATAGTGCCATTGTAAGCAACGAAACTTGGTTTTATATAAGTTTACCTATTGATACTCCTTATAACTGTCGCGGGTGGATTAATAAAAATGATTTTTCTTTTATTTGCCCTACATCTCAAGACATATCAACTAATTTCAAATAATAAAAAGTCTATGTAATTTAAAAGCTATTAATAGTCATTCATTACATAGACTCTTATTATATATTACATAATTAAACTTATAATAAATCTAATAATCGGCACTCTCAACATAAATATTAAATAAAGTATTATAATAAAGCTAAACTGAATATTAAATATTTTCTCATCACTATTGCAATATCTTACACTCATCTCTTCTTTATCTATTATTCCTCTTCTAATATTCAAATCTGCTAATTTTTTAAGTATAAAAAAAGCTACTATTCCAAAAGCTAATGCTATTACACCATATGTGCCAGCCATTGCTAATTTTTCTCCAATCGGTAAACTTTTTATACTTATTTCTGAAGCTTGTTCCATTACTGAATCACTTTGTGGAAATAAGCTTATTACTTTTTGTATAGTTATTGACGTTCCGTTAATCAAAAAATGAATTAATGAAGAAGCAAATATTGTATTTGTTATTCTAACAACTAAAGCTAGCACAACACCTAAAACTGTTGCATATAAAAACTGTTGTGGATCTAAATGCATTATTCCAAATAATAATCCTGTTATCATTGAAGACAAATATATATTTTTATTTTTATATCCCGATAATACTACTCCACGTATAGTTATTTCTTCCGTTATCGCAGGTAACACTGCTACTAAAAGCAACAAGATAATATACGGTGAATTAACTATTTCTGTCATAAAGTTACCTATTTCATTTTCAAAAAAGAATTGTGATATTAAAGAAAAAAATGTCATTATAGGTTGGCATACAAATGCAAGCAATATAATTAAAAGTGCATCTTTAAAATATAGCTTGTTTAATTTTAATACATCCTTTGGTGATTGCTTAGTAACTATTAAATATATTATCGCTGGAACGATAAATGTAATTGTATGACTTATAAAAAGCATTAACCTAACATCTGTTATATTGAATAAACTGAATATTTTTGATACAGGCAAAAACAGCTGTAATAATATAATTATTAAAAAGTATGTATTGGCCCTAGCAACCTTTTTCATAAATTTCTCCTTTTACTAAAAATTTTATTTACTTAATGTATATTAAATTTAAATGATGACAATAATATAAATGAAGTTTTAAACTTCATAGTTAATCGCCTCTCCCCCATTTTATTTATATACAAAAATAATCCCTTTAATGTATTAGATAATATTATTGGGATTATTTTTCGTTATCTAAATTATCTATAATTATTATCTTTAAGTTCTTTTATCATCATATTAATTGCATAATTTGTGGCTAAATTTCTTATTTCATTTCTATTTCCATCAAAATTACATTTATCAACTTTTGTCTTTCCATTCAAATGTACAGCTATATAAACTAAACCTACAGGTTTTTCTTTAGTTCCACCACCTGGACCAGCTATCCCAGTTGTTGCAATTGATGCATTTGATGAACTTTCCTTAGCAATCCCTTCAGCCATCTCTCTTGCTGTTTCTTCACTTACTGCACCATATTTCTCTAAAGTATCCTTTTTTACTCCAAGCCTTTTAATTTTTGCTTCATTTGAATAAGTAACTGCCCCTTCTAAGAATGAACTAGATATTCCTGCATATGATATTAATTTTGCTGCAACTAATCCACCAGTACAAGATTCTGCTGTAGATATAGTTAAATTATTATTACATAAAATATTTCCTATAATATTTTCTATAGAACTTTCATTATTACCCTGTATATTCATTTAACTCACCTCAAAATAATTTCTAACTACAATTATAAACCATTATTTTCTACATTTACATAAATATTTTTTAAATAAAAATCTCTAAAGCTAAGCACTTTAGAGATTTTTACTTATATTTATTGGCACTAATATAATAATCCCCTAAATTATTTATTCCCTCTTCTAATATAGAAAAATTACTTTCTTTTAACATGGAGGTAATAATATTTACATGTTGCCTATTTGACTGATCTACTGTTATAGTAAAATTATCATTTTTATCTACTATCCCCATATAATCATAGATATCACTATATTCACTAAGTCCTAGTTTCCCTCTAATATCCATTTTATAGTCTGGCATTGCTTTACCCTCCTATTACTTCTCTCATACCCCATATTATTATATATAATATCTCTTAACTGTCCTTATTTTATGCATCTTTTATCAATTTTATTCTACATATTTTATTTTTTATAAAAATAAGCCATATCGATTTTGATATGGCCTATAAATATTTTCTTTTGCTATGCTTCTGCCCTCATTTTTTTTGTTTCATCTAAAATCTTATTTACCTCATTTGCAGGTACTTCATCATATCTTAAAAATTCACTTGTAAAGACTCCTCTTGCTTGTGTCATAGATCTTAAGTCTGTTGCATAAGTAAACATTTCGCTCATAGGTACTTCTGCATATATTTTTTGTGCTCTTCCTTCTGGTTCCATTCCTATTACTCTACCTCTTCTCTTATTAATATCTCCCATTACATCTCCCATATAATTATCAGGTACTAATATTTGAACACTCATAATTGGCTCAAGTAAAATAGGTTGAGCTGCTTCTAATCCCTTTTTATATGCTATTGATGCCGCTACCTTAAATGCCATCTCTGAAGAATCAACTGGATGATAAGAACCATCATATAATGTTGCCTTAAGTCCTATTACTGGATATCCAGCTAAAACCCCATTAGATATACAATCTCTTAATCCCTTTTCAACTGCAGGTATAAAGTTTCTAGGAACAGCTCCTCCTACCACCTTATCTACAAATTCTAAATCTAATTCCCCATCTTGTCTTGGTTCAAATTTAATCTTTACATCACCATATTGCCCATGTCCACCTGATTGTTTCTTATGTTTTCCTTGTACATCTGAACTACCTTTAATAGTTTCTCTATAAGGTACCTTTGGTTCTTGTAATACTACATCTGCCCCAAATTTACTCTTAATTCTATTAGCTATTACTTCAAGGTGTGTTTCTCCTAATCCCCAAATTATAGTTTCTGCATTTTCAACATCTCGTTCAACCTTAAATACAGGATCTTCTTCCATCAACTTTGATAATGATAGAGATATCTTCTCTTCATCTCCCTTAGACTTTGGTAATATAGCCATAGGCATTACTGCATTCGGTAAGTTAATTTTATCATACATAATTTTTAACTTATCACTACATAATGTATCTCCAGTTGCTGTATATTGTAATTTTGCTACTGCCCCTATATCTCCAGCTGAAATAACTTGTGTAGGAATTTGATTTTTACCTTTCATAAAGAATAAATGGTTTAGTTTTTCCTGCTTATCTTTATTAGTATTTAATGCAGTCATTTCTCCACTTATCTTTCCAGTCATTACTCTAAACAATGATATTTTGCCTACAAATGGATCAGCAATAGTCTTAAAAACAAAAGCAGAAAATGGTTTATCATCATCAATATTTATGAAAACCTCTTCATCGTTACTTAAATTAATTGCCTTTTGTGGAAGTGAGTGCTCTGGTGATGGAAAACATTTAATTATACTATTAATCATTGATTTAATCCCAATCATCTTTATAGCGCTACCACATAAAACTGGTGCTATATCACCATTAGCACAACCCTTTATTAATCCATTATATATATCTTCATCACATAATTCACCATCATTTAAATACTTATCTAATAGTTCTTCATCTGTTTCAGCAACAGCTTCCATTACCATTTGCTTGCATTCTTCAACTTTATCTTTTAAATCCTCTGGAATTTCTGAAGTCTCCATTTTTGAAGTTTTAGCATTATATACTAATGCTGTCTTTGAAATTACATTTATAATTCCATTAAAATCACTTTCTTTTCCTATTGGATATTGAATAGGAACAACACTAGTTCCAAACATTTCTTTCATTTGATCTAAAACTTTATCAAAATTAGCATTTTCTCTATCCATCTTATTAACAAAAAATGCTCTTGGCAATTTAATCTTTTCACAATAGTCCCATGCTTTTTCAGTACCTACTTGAATACCAGATGCTGCACATACTACGATAGTTGCTATATCAACAGCTCTCATTCCTTGAGCCATTTCTCCCTGAAAATCAAAGTATCCTGGCATATCAACTATATTAATCTTAACGTTACTGTCTTCAAATGAAGCCACTGATGTAGATAATGATATTTTTCTTTTTTTCTCTTCTTGTTCATAATCCATTACAGTAGTACCATCTTCAACTTTTCCAAGTCTATCTGTATTATTTGTATAAAATAATAATGATTCGGCTAGAGATGTCTTTCCTGTTGCTCCATGTCCTATTAATCCTACATTCCTAAGGTTTTTATAATTATATTCTTTCATAATTTATTGATAATACTATAATGTAGTATTATCCCTCACCCACCTTTCTTTATATAGATTGATTAATTGTCACTTTTATTGTCTATTATTATTTAAAGTTATACTTAATCTTTATGAATTTAATCAACTAAATAGTACATATTTCATATTCTTCTATTCTCTTTAAGCTTCTAGCAATTACTTAAAATTATTATAGTAACTTTTAAATTTGACATATTAACATATTTTTTCTTATTGTTATCTATATTTAGTTAAATAGGTGTAATCTTTTTTATTTATATTCAAATAGTTTTTAATAATTGTATTTTTATAAACTTATAAAAAAAGGATTATTGCAATTATTTAGCAACAATCCCTGATGAACTATTTTTATTCTTTTTTTTATTTTTAAATCTGCACAATAGCCAATCTATAAAACAGCCAAATAATCCGCCTGAAAAATCAATAATTACATCTCTTAAAGCCATTGCTCGTCCAGGTATAAAATACTGATGAACTTCATCTGTAATTGCATATCCCAATACTATAGCTAAAGAATACATTCTTGCTTTCTTTGTTTCAATATAATTTTTAAATACTGAAACTGCTAACCAATACAATATAAAATACTCCGTGAAATGTGCTGCCTTTCTGACAATAAATGATGCTATTGAACCTAAAGCACTATTTAAATCAATCCCTATAAACGCAAGAATATTTATAAATAAATCACTTTGCTTATTAGATATATCCGCTGGTTGATTGGACATTGCAAATATTAATATCATCCAAGCTATTAATAATATCCAATTCATTATTATTCCTTTGTTTTTCATATTTTCTCCCTATTATATTTTATGAAATTTTATTATTAGTTTTTTTCAACTAAGTATCTATTAATATAAGCTAAAGATTCTTCTAATATTCCTTGACTACCTTCAAGGTCTTGTAATTTGACTTCTACATTGCATATTCTTTGTTCTAATTGATACATTAACTCTTTAATATCATTTAATAATTTCACTTCATATGATACTTGTATTCCATCTGAATCTATATATATCTTTTCTGGTGTTGAACCGCATTCAACACATTTTGCATATATTCCTTCCTTTTCAGTATCCCTAAATACCTTAAAAGTATCATTATTACATTTAGAACAATTTGATAATATAATAAAATCATAATAACTTATATCAAATTCATATTTGCTCTTACAATGTTCACATGTTAGTACTAAATTATTACCTTGAGTTTCTATAAAAAAAGTATTTCCTGAACAACCTTCTTTTTCGCATACCACTGTTCTTATCATAAATAGTCCCTCCTATATTTACATGAAAATATAATTCCCTCAAAAATTATTATGATATTTTTGAATATAATATGCTTAAATTCATATTGTTTAAAATTTATTTTACTATCAAAGATAATTTATCTAACTCATTTTTTATATTGTTGATTTCCTCATCAATCTCTTTTGTATTTTTCCCAGCTAGGACTAGATCTCTTTTTTTTAATTTCAACTGAATTATTCTTTGCTCCAAGTTTACTTTTTCTTCCATATGACCACTCCCATTCTTATTTTTATATAAGAACACATTATAAATCTGTTTTAGAAATACTATATACACTATTATATAATACTTTATTAAAATCATAGCAAAAAAACAATAATATTTTTGATTTATTTTACGACAAATTATTATTAATTTATACAACAAAAAAAGCTACGATTTAAAACCGTAGCTTTGGTGGAGGTAAAGGGATTCGAACCCTTGACCCCTTGCGTGCAAGGCAAGTGCTCTCCCAACTGAGCTATACCCCCAAAAATGGTGGACCTTCAGGGACTCGAACCCCGGACCTACCGGTTATGAGCCGGTTGCTCTAACCAACTGAGCTAAAGATCCTCAGTGTTTACCTGGCAACGTTCTACTCTTCCACACAGTCCCCCGTGCAGTACCATCGACGCTGTAGAGCTTAACTTTCCTGTTCGGAATGGGAAGGAGTGTTTCCTCTACGCCATCATCACCAGATTACATAAGTTATTATACAGTATTTATTATTATCTGTCAACAACTTTTTTAAAGAAATTATTCTCTAAAAATTGCACATGAATTATATTTTTATT
>NZ_CBYM010000069.1 GCF_000577815.1 Clostridium saudiense
AAATTTAAAAGAAACTCCGAAAGGAGTTTCTACATAAACTATAAACTATTAACTAATCAAGGGTATTCTAAAATTTGTACAGTAACTTGTCTTCTTCCCCATGACATACATTCTTCATAACTATTAAGATATACATCGATAATATTACCCTTAATAGCGCCACCAGTGTCAGCAGCAATAGCAAGTCCATATCCTGAAACATAAACTTTAGAGCCAAGTGGTATTACATTTGGATCAACGGCAATAGTACTTATACCGTCTGGATTTCTAACAGGTTTTAAGCCAGAAGCCGTTATACCATGTCCATAATAGGCAGTAGATTCCATAGATAATGTTTTAATTGCTTCTCCAACAGTAGTACCTGTCGTTGGTATAGATGGAGCGTTAAGCTCAGATATTTTTGCTTTAGCATTGCTAATACCTTCTTTAGCCATATTAATAGTTGTTGAACTATTTAATAATGGAATGTAAGAGTTTAATGTATCGATAGCACTTTGCAATTCAGATACAGAAGCAGAAGAAGAGTTAGCAATAGATAATGGCTTTGATATTAATAGCTTTTCATTTTCTTCTATAACTGAAAAAACTGCTTCCTTTTCAGAGTTTAATTGTTCAACATATTGTTCTTGTTCAGCCTTTTTATCTTCGATAGTTTTTAAATCTTCTTCAATAGTGTTTTTTAATAACACTAACTCTGAATTTTTTGTATTTAATGTTTCAATAGTAAGGTCTAATTCTACTTTTTTCTCATTTATATTAGAAAGTATTTGCTTGTCCGTAGAAACTATTTTTGAGATAGCTTGTACCTTAGAAAATAAATCAGATATACTTTTAGAAGTAATTATACTAACTAAAATATTAGAAGTCATATTTGTTTTATACATATTTCTTACTCTATTATCTAATACAACTTGTGCTTCATCTATATCTTCTTTTGTTTGTTCTAGTTTAGCTTCCGTTGTTTTTATTTCATCTTCAATATCTTCAATAGCTGCGTTATTTTCATTTAATTTTATTGTTGTTTTATCAATTTCAACATCTAAATCTTCGATTTTAGAATTTAATTCTAAAATTTGATTATCAAGGGTTTGATATTTTTCTAAGTTTTCATTTATCGTATCTTGTGGTGTAGCAGCATGTACAGAGACAAAACTTAATGATGATGTTAATAATGCTGTAGCAAGGGTTAAAGTAATTAACTTTTTAAACAATAAGTGCACCTCCTATAAGAATAATTATTCTTGACGTTACATTACTATAGAAATTTATATATGTCAAATTTACTGCATTAATATGTAAATTATGAGATATTATAATAAAATAAATAACATAATAGTAAAATTAAATATATTATAGCATATATATATGGAAAAAAATAGAATAAAAAGTAGAGAGTGAAATAGGTTGAATTATGATATGAAGTAATATAAAATTTATAAAATAATGCTTAGGAAATAGTTGGAGGTATTTTAATGGATAAGTTATATTATAAAGATCAATATTTAAAAGAATTTACAGCAGAAATACTTGATGTTATAGAAGTTAACGGTACGTTTCATGTAGTTTTAGATAAAACCGCATTTTTCCCAGGGGGAGGAGGTCAGCATTGTGATTTGGGTTACATAGAAAATCATAAGGTAATTGATGTTTTTGAGAAGGATGGATTAATTTATCATGTTACAGAAACAAAGCCAATTAAGATACATAAAGTAAAGTGTAAAATAGATTGGAATAGAAGATTAGATGGAATGCAACAGCACTTAGGACAGCATGTACTTTCAGGATGTTTTTTTACTTTATTTAATGCTAATACAGTTAGTGTTCATGTTGGAAAAGAAATAAGTACTGTAGATATTCAGGGATTTTTAGATGAAGAATCTATACGAAAAGCAGAAAAAATGGCAAATGAAATCATTCAAGAAAATATTGAAGTAGAGTTTTTAACACCTTCAAAAAAGGAGCTAAAAAAGTTAAAGCTTAGACGTGATTTACCTAATACAGATGAGCAAATTAGAATTGTAAAAATTGGTGATTTAGATATTAATGCTTGTTGTGGGGTTCATCCTAGTAAAACATTAGATCTTCAAATAATAAAAATTAGACGTTGGGAAAAGCATAAAGGTGCAACAAGAATAGAATATCTGACTGGAAAAAGGGCTGTTGAAGATTATTTTAGAAAAGATGAATTTAGAAATAAAATTTGTAAATTTTTAAATTGTGGTGAGGAAGATGCAATACATTCAATGAATAAATTATCAAATGAATTAAAAGATATTAAAGAGGAAAATAGAAAAATAAAGCTTGAAATGGCTGATTATCAAATTAAAGAAATGAAAGAAAATGCCATTAAGGTTAATAAATTAAATGTAGTAAAAAAGATTTATAATGATGGAGATTTAAAGTATCTAACAAAAATTGCAGAAAAAATAACATTAGATGATAATATGGTGGTACTATTTGCAATAAAGTTTGAAGATAAGGTTAATTTGATTTTTGCTTGTTCGAAAAATATTAAAGGTTTATCAATGAATGTATTGTTAAAGGATGCAATTACTTTAATAGATGGAAGAGGAGGAGGAAGTAATTTTCTAGCTCAAGGAGGGGGAAAAAATAGTAGTAATTTAGATGGGGCAATGGATTATGCACTACGTAAAATAAACACCTTATAAAGTGATGTTCATATAATAGAGTATGAGATATATTCTAAGGAGATATAATTATGGACATAGAAGCTTCAAAAAATGATAATAATTTAGAAGAAGAATCCTATGAAAATTCTATAGAAGCTGAAGATGATGATAATCTAATAGAAGAAGTGGAAACAATACAAGAAGATTATATTACAGATGAATATGATAATGTTATAATTCATGATTCAGATATAGATAATGGTGAAGAAAATTATAACGATGTAGATGAGTTTAAAGCTGAATCTGAAGATAGTTTTTCAGAAAGGGTTGATTCAGAAAATTATTATGAAGATAAGAATTATAGTTCAGAACAAGATAATAGTAGAGTTATTAAAGAAAGAAAAGAAGCTTATGATGAAGGGTATAAAGATGGTTATGAAAAAGGAGCTAAAGATGCAATAAAAGCTGCTTTTAGAGCAGGTTTTAGATATGGTATAAGAAGAAGTAGATATAGCAAATAATTATAATATATGAGTATAGGTATTAAAGTGTATATCAATTAGGATATATATAATACTTATACTTATTTTATTTTTACAAAATAAGAATAATTAAATAATATATAGGAAAAATAAATATTAAGGGATTCAATTAGTGGTATTATCTTAAATAACCTTGGAGGATAATTATAATGAAAAGAAAAATTATAATATATGTACTTTCCATTTTGTGTGTTTTCATGATTGGTTGTGATTCTACTGGGACTAAAGAAAACAATGAAGTAAGCAATGAAAAAGATGAGTTTCAAAATACTGAGTTTGTTAAAAATGAAGGAGAATTAACATATGCATTAACTAATGATTATAGCATCACAATTACTGATAATATTACTTCAGATAATCCTCTTATTATAGAAGGTGAATTCTTTAAAACAGATACAACAGAGGAAAATAATGTTGTAAAGGTTGGAAGAAAATTAAACTTATTTAGTAAAGATGAAGATAATAATATAATTAATAATTATGTTTTAGAGGCTCCTAGTTTAACTATACAAAGTGAAAATACCATAATAAAAGGTGGAACTTTTATAGGAGATATTTATATTAAGGCTAAAGGGTTTGAAATTGATAATACTAAAGTAAAAGGGAATTTATATTTTAAAGATGAAGAAACTAAGGGGACATTTATAAAAAGTAATGCTGCTAGTGTGCAAGGAAAAATAAGTGTTGAAAGAAAAGAGAGTTAGCAAATATATGCTAACTTTTATTTTTAGAATATATTTTAAATTAAAATACATAAATATAAATGTAAATGTAATTTAGGAGGTATATAAAAATGATGGATGAAATAAAAAAAGTATTACTGTTTGGTGTTGGAGCTGTTGCGAGTACCTATGATAAAGCCGCAGAAGTTGTTGAGGAATTAGTGAGTAAAGGAAAAATAACTGTTGAAGAAGGAAAAGAACTTGGAGAAGAGTTAAAAAGAACATTTAATGATAAATGTAAACATGAAGAAAAAAATCAAGTATCAACTACAATTAAAGATATGAATATAGAAGCATATAATTATGTAACTAGAGATGAATTTGAGATGTTAAAAGCAAGGGTATATAAAGTTGAAAGTATGTTAAATGACGAGAAAAAGTAAACTTATTAGATAATGGGAGGTAATTATGGAGGGGAGTTCAGTAACTAGATTCAAAGAAATATTAAAAGTATTCACAAATTATGGATTAGGATATTTATTAGGTAAAAAAGAAGAAAAAGAAAAAAAATCCCCTTCAAATCTTAGAAAGGCATTTGAAGAATTAGGACCAACTTTTATAAAAATAGGTCAAATATTAAGCACAAGACAAGAACTTATACCGGAGGAATATATAATAGAGCTATCTAAATTACAAGATAATGTACCAGCTGATGATTTTGTTAACATGTCAAAGGTATTTTATAATGAGTTTAATAAAGATATTGAAGATGAGTTTCTTTATATAGATAAAGTTCCAATAGCCTCTGCTTCAATAGCTCAAGTATATAGAGGGATGCTTAAAAGTGGTGAAGATGTTGTTATTAAAATACAGAGACCTAATATAAAAGAAACTATGAAGATGGATTTTGATATTTTAATTGGATTGAGTGAAAAGTTTACAAAATTTTTTAAGGATACAGTTGTTGATCCTAAAGAAATATTATTAGAAATTAAGGCATCAACTGAAAGAGAATTAAATTTTATTTATGAAGCTGAAAATATTGAGAAATTTCGAGAATTAAATAAGGATAGTGCTTGTATTTATGCTCCTTTTATTATTCATGATTATACAGGTGAAAATGTTTTGACTCAAGAAAATATTGAAGGGTTTAAAGTAAATGATAAAAAATCGATTGAGAGCTTAGGTTATGATAGAGATGATATTGCAAAAAAACTAACTCTTTCATATTTTAAGCAAGTATTGAGAGATGGATTTTTTCATGGAGATCCACATCCAGGCAATATATTAATTCGTGAAGGTAAAATATGTTTTATTGATTTTGGTATTGTAGGAGCATTATCTAAGGAAAAGCAAGAAGAACTAAATTCAGCTATTACAGCAGTGGCAAATGAAGATATAGATAAACTTACTGATTTTGTTATGAATATAGGTATTAAGAATGGTAAAACAGATAGAGAATTACTTTATAAGGATATTGAATACATGTTCAGAAATTACTATACTACTTCATTAAAAAATATAAAAATTTCTGTATTGTTTCAAGAAATGTCCGATATAGCTAAAAGAAATAATTTAAGAATATCTAGTGATTTTACAATGCTTATAAGAACAATGGTTATGGTAGAAGGATTAGTTGCAGAGCTTTCACCTGAATTAAATATTATTAATTTAGTAATACCATATGTTAAAGGATATTATAAAAATTATTTTTTTGAACAATTTGATGTTAATGATTATTTATTGAAAGGATATAAATTAACTAGGGATAGCTTAAATATTCCGTCACGTTTAATTTCTTTAGCAGATACTTTAATAAGAGGAAGAACAAAGATTAACATAGTAATTGAAGATAAAGATAAATATATAGATGTTTTAAATAAAATGGTTAATAGATTATCTTTTGCTTTGGTAATAGCGGGAATGATAGTGGGATCATCTTTAATTATTAACATAAATCCAGCACCGCGTTTATATGGGGTTTCGATTATTGGATTAATTGGATATTTTGGTTCAGCTGTCTTAGGGTTATGGTTACTGATTTCAATAATAAGATCAGGAAGTCTTAAATAATATAATCTTTAAATTAAGTAAATACTAACATTAGTACAAAAGAGAAGGGAAGGAGATTTAGATGCATTATAAAAAGGAATCTTCAGATGTATTGAATGAAGTAGGTAGTAATATAAATGGAATATCTGATCAAGAAGCAAAGATAAGGCTTGAGAAAAATGGATTCAATGAATTAAAAGAAGGAAACAAGGTTCCTATATGGAAAATGTTTTTAGAAAACTTTAAAGATCCATTAGTAATAATATTACTTATTGCGGCAATAGTACAAATTTTTTTAGGTGAATTTGTAGAATCTCTTATCATATTTGTAGTAGTAATTTTAAATGCTTTATTAGGAGTGACACAAACTCGAAAAGCAGAAAGTTCACTTGATAGTTTGAAAAAACTATCTTCACCTAATTCAAAGGTGTTAAGAGATGGAAAGAAAAAAACAATACCAGTAAGAGAAATTGTTGTAGGTGATATAGTATTTTTAGAGGCTGGAGATTATATACCAGCAGATGGAAGGTTAATAGAGGCACAAAGTCTAAAGGTTGTAGAAGGAATGCTTACTGGAGAAGCAGAAGCAGTTTTAAAGCATAGCGACAAAATAGAAGAAGAGGTTGGTATTGGCGATCAAAGAAATATGGTTTTTAGTGGTGCTACAGTAGTATATGGTAGAGGAACTTTAGTTGTTACAGAAACAGGAATGAATACTGAGGTAGGAAAAGTTGCTACATTATTAGAAAGTGCGGGTAATACACAAACACCACTTCAAGAAAGGTTAGATGATTTTGGCAAAAAGCTAGGTATAATAATTATGATATTAGCAGCAGCCATTTTTATTATCCAAGTAATTAGAGGGTATATTGATGGTGAAAATATGAAAAATCTAATATTTAATTCATTTATGTTTGCTATTGCCGTTGCTGTTGCAGCAATTCCAGAAGCTTTATCATCAATAGTTACAATTGTATTAGCTGTTGGTACAAAAGATATGGCTAAAAAGCAAGCAATAATAAGAAAATTGCCAGCGGTAGAGACACTAGGATCTACAAGTGTTATTTGTACAGATAAAACAGGAACATTAACGCAAAATAAAATGACAGTTGTTGACTTTTTTATGTATGGAGTAAATAAAGCTAAAGTAGAAGAAAAAAATAATAATTCAAGCCAAGTTGAGGCTATGGATTTGTCATCTACACTTTGCAATGATTCTGAAGTAACAGAAACTGGAAAAGAAATTGGAGATCCAACTGAAATAGCATTATTAAGGTTTGCTGAAAAGAGAGGAATTGATTATAAAGAGTTACGAGAAAAATATGATAGGTTAAGTGAAATACCATTTGATTCTGATAGAAAATTAATGTCTACTGTTAACTCTATTAACGGAAATGCAATTATGTTTACAAAAGGAGCTCCGGATGTTGTTTTTGCAAGATCTAATACAGTTCTTAATAATGGTGAAGTAGAAGAAATGACGGAAGAAATTAAAAATGAATATAGAAAGGTGAATGAAGATTTTTCAAATAGAGCATTAAGAGTATTGGCATTTGCAGTTAAAGATGTTCCTGACGAAAATTTTGTTCCTTGTTTAGAAGATGAAACTGAAATGACCTTAGTAGGACTTATGGCTATGATAGATCCACCAAGAGAACAAGTTTATGATGCTGTTAAGGAAGCAACTGGTGCAGGAATAAAAACAGTAATGATCACGGGAGATCATAAAACAACAGCTTCTGCTATAGCAAGAGAGATAGGAATAATGAGTGAAGATGATATTTCTTTAACTGGAAAAGAATTAGATGAATTATCAGATATAGAGCTTAAAGAAAAGCTTGAGCATATTACAGTTTATGCTAGGGTATCACCAGAAAATAAAATACGTATAGTAAAAGCTTGGCAGGAAAAAGGATATATTACTGCTATGACTGGTGATGGAGTTAATGATGCTCCAGCTTTAAAACAAGCAAATATAGGTATAGGTATGGGTAGTGGAACAGATGTAGCAAAGGATGCATCAGCTATGATTTTAACAGATGATAATTTTGCAACTATTGTATCTGCAGTTGAAATTGGTAGAACAGTTTATAGCAATATTAAAAAAGCAATTACATATTTATTCGCAGGAAATTTAGGAGCAATAATTGCTATTTTATTTGCTGTATTTGTAAATTGGTCAAATCCATTTTGCGCATTACAATTACTATTTATAAATTTGATAAATGACTCTTTGCCTGCAATTGCTTTAGGATTAGAAATGGCTGAGCCTAATATAATGAAAGAAAAACCAAGGGATGTTAACGAGGGAATATTAGCTGGTGGAACATGGCAAGCAGTTATAACAAGAGGAATAATAATAGGGGTTTTTGTTATACTTGCACAATATGTTGGAAATTTAACATCGCCAATGTTAGGAGAAGCAATGGCATTTTCAACTGTAACTCTTGCAAGAATTTTTCAAACATTACCTGCAAGATCAAATTATGAACCAGTGCTTAAGGTAGGACTATTTAAAAATAAATACGTTATAGGTGCAATAATAGTATGTTTGTGCTTATATAGTATTGTATTAATACCAGGAGTAAGAGGGATTTTTGATATACCAGATAGCTTTGGTTTATTACAATTAGGAATTTGCTTAGCTTTTGCAATAATTTCAGCATTGATTATGGATATAAGTAAACTATTTAAAAGAAAGTAATAAAAAGAT
>NZ_CBYM010000070.1 GCF_000577815.1 Clostridium saudiense
AATTCATTTGTAACTACTTTTTTATATTATATTATCATCAAACTTTATAATGTTATCATCATCGTTAGTAATTGAATCATCCATTAAGAACTCAGGTTCATAAAGTGGATCATTTTTTTTTGTATCATTTTCAAGTGCTGAAATACTTTTATTTATTTTTTCAAGTAAAAATGTTTGAATTCTTTGATTTTTAAGCATTTTTAAAAAAGCTATGAAAGACCATATTCCAATGAACATAAAGCAAATCATAAATATTATTGCTACTGATTGAAATATTATTTGAACTATTTGCATTGCAGTTGTCATATAATTAGTACCTCCATAAAAATATAAAAGGAAACTAAGCTTCTTTCAGTGGCTTAGTACACACAGTGTAACTTCTACTACTCTAAATCTAAGATTTAGGGTATCAGTTAAGTTCGATTGACAAAATGTAAAATTTTGAATCTTACTTAAATGATTATATCATAAATTGGGAAAATTTCTATAAAAATAATTTACTTATTATTGAAAAAGATTAATTCTCTATAATTATGTCTATAATTATAGAAAAGTATAACAAGAGAGGGGAAATAAATTTGAAAAAGATAATAGCAACTATTTCTGTTTCGATTGTAACAATAATTATATTATTAAGTTTTATAGATAGGACACCACAGGAAAGTGAAAGTAATACTGCAGATATTGTTTATTCAATAACAAGTATACCAGAAAATTTAAAATCTATTGGTGAATTAAATAAAAGAGAACAAGATATAGTATGTGCTACAAGCAAAGGCTTAGTGGAGTTAGATGCTGAGGGTAATATAAAACCAGTTTTAGCTCAGGACTACACTGTTAGTGATGATGGATTAGAGTATGTATTTAAAATTAGAGATGATATTTATTGGAGTGATGGCAGTAAGATTACCCCTAACGATATTGTAGATTTTTTTAGAGAAGTAATTACGGAAGAAAGTGAAATTTCTGCATTATTAAATGTATTTGGTGTAAAAGATTATATAAATAGTAGTAATTCATTTTCAAATACTGTTGCTATAACTAGTACTGAAGATAGTTTGAAAATTAGATTGAATTCAAAGGATGATGGATTTATTGAGGAACTAACTAAGCCACAGTATCGAGTAAGAAAAGAGTTGCTGTTTTGGGAGGATATAGATAAAAATTATAGTTCCATTACATATTCAGGCAACTATTATATTTCTTCAATGAGTGATTCTGAAATAATTTTAAAGAGAGCTGATAATTCAAATGCAGAATTGGCTCAAACAATACATTTAGTTAAGGATGATAGTGAAGATTTGGCATTAGCTGCTTTTGAAATAGGTGAAAGAGATATTGTTATGAATCCACCTACAAGTCAATTACAAAGGCTTAAAGATGAGGGGAAATTAGTAGAAAGTCCATCTGATGAAGCTGTTTACTTAGCTTTTAATGGGAATAATGAAAATTTTTCAAATCAAGTCAAAAATGAAATATATAGATTGATTAGTAAAGCTATAGAAGAATATCAGAATAAAAATGATTTACTTCTTGAATTAGCTGAGTGTAGCTATTTTAGAGAGGATAAGGATGATTTAACAAAGTTGCAAAGCAGAAATGTTATGGTTAATTTCAAAAGTGATGTAGAGATGCCAAGTAAAATAGTCCTTGTAGCAAAAGAAAGCTTACAAAATAAAGATATAACTGATTATTTAACAGCGTGGTTTAAAGAAAATACAGATATAACTTTAGTTTGCAATTTGCTTACTGAAGATGATATGAATTTAATTAGTGAAAAAAATTATTATGATATTGCATTAGTAAATGTATATGCTAAGTTAGAAGATGATGAACAGCTTCTTGCGACAATATCAAGTTTTCTTCCCAAAAGTCAAAGGGATATGATAAATAATTCTAATTCTAAGGCTGAAAAAGAAGAATTATTTGCAGAGATAGAAGAAGAGCTTTTTAATAATTATAGAGTGTTACCACTATTATTTTATAATAATACTATAGCAGTTAATGATACTGAAGATGAAAATATTCTAGATGGTAATGGCAATATAGATTTCAGTGCTATTAAATAAATAGGTAAAGTGAAATAAAGTCGGCATAAGCCGACTTTATTTTATTAATTAGATAATGGTGGGTTAGCTTCATTATTATTTTTATCACTATCGCTTAATTCAGTTAAAATTGATTCATCAACAGTTATAAATGTATTATCAACAGAATTAGATGTTAATTCATCAGATGGAACTTCTGTTACAATATCTGCTTCAACCTTAGGAATTGAGTTTTCGGATTCTTCAATAGTAGTTGAGTTGTCATCGCGTATATCATTATTATCTGCGACCTCAACAGGAATTAATCCTAGTTCAGTCATATATTCATCTTTAAATAAGTGAATAAGTAAGAAGAAGTTTAAAAAATTCCTGTAACTATCAAATGTATTTTTGGTATTAGAAAATGTATCTTTACGTTTATTATAAGTAACATACTTGTTAAATATTGGTGCAACCCCAGTGCTTTCAGGGGTAGGGATATCTGGCATTCTAAAATAACTTTCATCTACCATATCTTTTGAGCTTAAAGTAAAGCCTCGATAACGTTCATAATCATCTAATGTAGGTGCCTCAGGCCAACTAGAAATTATTCCTGAGTTTATTATAAACTTTTTATAAACAGTAGATATCATATTTCTATGCTCAGATGAATTAGTAGATACATCATCATAAATAATAAAAGCTAAAATGTAAAATGTAATATCAAAGCAGGAATATTTAATTTCTTTTTTTGATGATAACTTATAAAAAGAACCCTTATCCTCATCATATAAAGAGTATAGTCGATTTATTATTTCAGTAGATTTCTCTAAAAATGATATTATTTTTGTATGTTTATAAGATAGGGTTAAAACTAATGAGCATAATGCAGATGTATCTAAAGAGTCAACATAATAGTCCTTTTCATCAAATTTACACATTGCATAATCAGCTAAATCTATTATAAAATCCTTAAGCTCATTATCGTTTTTATAGCTATATAAAATATTTAATGATAGTAGAACTTTACAAATTTCATCTAGTGAGCATTCGTATAATTTATCTTTAAAGTCATAAAACATGTTTAAAATTTGTAATGAAAACTCCGCGTATGATTCTGAAACATCATCTTTTGGATTCTTAATAGAAAACATATAATATGCAAGCATCATAAAAGCTTGATCTGAAAACTTAAATTTATTATCTTTATCAACTAAATTAAAGTTTCTAGCATTATTTTCTAGCAAGTTCTTCTTATCTACGAAAACTCCTTCACCGTTTCGTAGGTTTGAAGAGTAAAACTCAAGTTGATCCTTAGATATACTATTGTATAAATCATACAAGGCATAATTACTACTATCTATGTTCTCAAAACTTCTATAGTAATCTAGCAATTCTAATAAGCATAAAGTCATTAAAGCATTAGTACTTGGGTTAATTTCTTTTTTGAAAGAATCTTCATCAAATCCATTTGAATTTTTACTATGAATAAAGTTTGCAGATGACTTCCTGTAAACACATAATAGTGGAGAAAAATTACTATTTGTGGTAATATCAATGGAGGAAGATGATTTATTCTTTTTTATTTTAGAAACTAAACCACATTTGGATTGTAGTACTATAGTTTTTACTGCTTCTTTAGATAAATAAAAAAGTTGTCCGTTAATTTCCTTTTCAGAAAGGCTATTCATTCTAAAAAATGGCCCAATATATCTCAAATTCTTCACCTCTTAATTAATCCTTATATTAATATTATGAGTTAAGTGAGAATTTGTTGCATTATTTTTAAAAAAAGGAGAAATTTAATATATAGTAAGTAAAATTATGAAATGGAGGAGTTTTTAATGAGAAGTGGAGCAAGAAGAAATGACCAAGTTAGAAATGCAAAAATAACAAGAAATTATATAAAACATGCAGAAGGATCTGTTTTAATAGAAGTAGGGGATACAAAGGTAATTTGTACTGCATCAATAGAAGAGAAAGTACCGCCATTTCTAAAAGGTAGTGGAGAAGGTTGGATTACAGCTGAATATAATATGTTACCACGTTCTACAGCAACTAGAAAACCAAGAGATATATCAAGGTTAAAAATTGATGGAAGAACAATGGAAATACAAAGGTTGATAGGAAGAGCTTTAAGATCAGTAGTTGATTTAAAAGCTTTAGGTGAAAAAACTATTTGGATAGATTGTGATGTTATACAAGCTGATGGAGGAACAAGAACTACCTCTATTTGTGGTGCTTTTGTAGCTTTAGTTGATGCTATGAACAAACTACATAAACAAAAACCATTTAAAGTTTATCCTATTAGAAAATTTTTATGCGCAACAAGTGTAGGAATTGTTGGAGAGGAAAAACTACTTGATTTATGCTATGAAGAGGATTCGATAGCAAGAGTTGATATGAATGTCATTGGAACTGATGAAGGTGAGTTTGTTGAAATACAAGGTACAGGCGAAGAGGCTCCATTTAATAGAGCAGAATTAAATGAATTATTAGATTTAGCGGAAAAAGGAATAAAGCAAATGATTCAATTACAAAAAGATTGCTTAAAGATGGATTCTTTATGGATTGGAACAGGAGAAGGAAAATAATATGAAAAAAATAGTTTTAGCTAGTAATAATTCTAAGAAAATAAAAGAAATTAAAGATATACTTAATGGATTAGAGTATGAGGTATATTCTTTGAATGATATGGATATTAACATAGATGTAGAAGAAGATGGAATTACTTTTGAAGAAAATTCTAAGAAAAAGGCTACTGAAATTTATTCATATTTGAAAAAAAGAGGAGAAGATAATTTTTTAGTTTTAGCTGATGATTCAGGATTAGAAGTAGATAGTTTAAATGGAGCACCTGGAGTGTATTCTGCTAGATATGCTGGTGAGCATGGGAATGACTATAAAAATAATATTAAGTTACTAGAAGAAATGAAGGGCTTCAAGGGTGATGATAGAAAAGCAAGATTTGTTTGTGTAATATCATTAGTTGATGAAAATGGTGAAACTAAAGTAGTTCGTGGAGAGGTTGATGGCTACATTATTGAAGAGCTAAAAACTGAAGGTGGATTTGGCTACGATCCATTATTCTTCTATGAAGGATTTAATAAGACTTTTGGAGAAGCTTCCTCGGAAGAAAAAAATGCAATTTCTCATAGAGGAAATGCTCTTAAAAAGCTTAAAGAAATACTTTAATTTAGTTAATAGTTAAGGAATAAAGTCTGCTTAGGCAGACTTTAGAATATTATTTAAGAAACTCAGAAAGGAGTTTCAACATGAACTATTAACTATAAACTATTAATTATTAACTTAATGGAAAGGATGATTTTATGCTTATTGCTGTAATCAGTGATTCACATGGAAATAGAATTAGTATAGATAAGGTTAAAAAAAGAATTAGTAGTGCAGATGTACTTTTATTCTTAGGAGATGGAGAAGAAGATCTAAGGGAAATTACAGAGGAATTCAAAGGGGAAGTATATGCTGTTAGAGGAAACTGTGATATGAGAGGATTATATCCAGAAGAAAGGCTAATTGAGCTTCAAGGTAAAAAGATATTTATGTGTCATGGGCATAGATATGGAGTAAAGTATGGATACAACTCTATCTTTTACAGAGGAAAAGAAGTTGGAGCAGATATAGTTTTATTTGGACATTCTCATATACCTATTATAGAAGAAGAGGATGGATTAATTTTGATGAATCCAGGAAGTATTTCATTAGGAATGGGAAGGTTAGATAAAACCTTAGGATACATTGATTTAATTGAGGGAAAAAGTCCAGTTACATATATAAAAGAGATATAAAATAAAAAAAATAAAAAAAATTTAAAAAAAGTGTTGACGGATTAAAAATCATCATGTAGAATAATCATTGTCGCTGCGAGATGTAGCGAAACGAAACAAGATGATTACCGGGGTGTGGCGCAGATGGGAGCGCGCGTGGTTTGGGACCATGAGGTCGCAGGTTCGATCCCTGTCACCCCGACCAGTTTAACTAAAAGAAACTCAAGTAGAATGAGGATATTCAATTGGTTAAATAAGAGATTTAAAATCTCAAATATGCGGGTATCGTATATCGGTAATACTCCAGCCTTCCAAGCTGGAAAGGTGGGTTCGATTCCCACTACCCGCTCCAAAAAAGCTTAAAAAAAAGCTTGACATAAATAAAGAAATGTTTTAAAATAATAAACGTTCTTTGGTATTATGCGTGTTTAGCTCAGCTGGATAGAGCAACGCCCTTCTAAGGCGTGGGCCAGGAGTTCGAATCTCTTAACACGCACCATATTACCGGGGTGTGGCGCAGATGGGAGCGCGCGTGGTTTGGGACCATGAGGTCGCAGGTTCGATCCCTGTCACCCCGACCAATTCAACTGATTTAATTTGGTTGAAAGATAAAAAGAA
>NZ_CBYM010000071.1 GCF_000577815.1 Clostridium saudiense
ATTAACTTAAATATAGCACTTTCTTTATTTTGTTCAATAATTAATTTTGTAACTTAATTGAATTTAAAACTCCCTAGTAAAAATAAAAAAAGTAAAATTTCATGTACATCACATAAAATTTCACTTTTTTATGATTCTATTTTACTGCTTTTAACTTTAATTTTGCTATGTCATAACAATTTGCCTTAGTTACTTCTTCAACCTCTTTCAACTCATTAAGCTTTTCTTCTACAGAAGTTCTAAATTCTAATAAATCTGCTGTCTGCTCTACAACTCCATCAAGCTTCTTTTCAATTCCATCTACTTTAGATTCAAGTCTTTCTTGACTCTCTTTTAACCCTTTTATATCTTGTTGCATAGCTTTTAAAATTTCTAATATTTCTTTTTCCATATACTATTTCTCCTTTAAATTTTTTTAAGTTTTAGTTTACTTAATCATTATATCATAAAAGGACACCTTTAAAGATGTCCTTTACGGAGCAAATCTTCTATGGAAAATTTGCAAACTAAAACTTATTTAAAGTATATCATTTTTATAAATAACATTCTATTAAACTTTTTAAAAGTTTAATTTAAAAAAGTATTTAAGACTAAATACTTTCTACCGCCTTACGTATTAACTTACTCATTACGCTACTCTCCACTCCGTTACTTAATACTCCAGTTGGTCATCAAAAAAAATATAATTAATACTCTCTATCTAAATCCTTGAGTTTTTTTACTTTAATATTTCTTATCTAAACCTCATACTATTTTCTCTTCTCTTATCTACAAGATCTATTGCCCTAGGTAATGCTGGTGCTATAATATCCTCTGTTGTTGCTAACCTTCCATACTCAGAAATTACAAAAAATCCATTAATTAATTCTAAAAGTATTTGAGTATTTCTATCAGTATCATTACTAGATTTTTTTATTTCTTTCATATCAAATTTGATTTGTTCTGATACTTCTTTTGCTATTATTTTAATCATAGCTTCTGTTGTAATATCTGAATTTTGTCTATGCTCTCTAATTATTAAATCTAATGCTTCACTACTGTATTTTAAATTATTTTTCTCTTTAACTTCTTCTATATATGCTACATTTTTTTCTGTCATTTTATATTCTTTTCTTATTCTTGCCATCTTAATTTAACTCCTTTTCTTTTTTTATTTAAGGGCTTTGCCCTCGCTATGCTCACCCATAAACTTTAAAAAAGTTTAATCAAATCCCAAAAAGGAATTATAAAATATCTTAACTGGAAATTACACCTGCAGATATTTTATAAGAGCATAAAGAGAAACTGCTATCAAAATCTTTGATAGGCTAGGCAAAGCCTAGCGTTTCTGTGCTATCAAAAAAATTTCCAAATGTCCCACTATGCCACACGAAAACCGTATCAAAACCGTATATAATCCGACACTTTGTCGGTGATTATTTTCTTAATTTTATCATATATTTTTTTAATCTCAAACTATTTTTTTATAAAAAAATGGAGCCACTGCTCCATAAATAAATAATCCCCCTAAAATATAAAAAGTATTTTTAATATCAATTTGTAAACATCAATCAAAAAAAATTTTTTCAAAAGGGGTTGGGCAGCTCTCCCAATAAATAATTTAAAATTTAAGTAAAGCTTAATTTTAAATTTATAGTAAGTGTGTACACACTTACTATGCTTGCTCTCTGTAGTTTACTCTCTGTAGTTTACTCTCTGTAGTTTAATTATATTTATAGTTTAATTATATTTACCTCTAAAGTATAATTACAGCCTTCCCCCAGTTGTTAGTAAAAATGTGTGGCTACTAAATCGGATAAAATTAACGTAGTGAGTGCTGATCCAATTTTGCCGCCACTAATTTTTGCAAAAACTCCTCCACTTATAAAAAGGTTTTTTGATTCAATTTGTAAACCTACTTTGAAAATATTTTAAAAAACTCTTTTTTTCAGTTCGTTGGCTCTCCATTTTTAATTTAATCTCTTGTAATTTCTTTTCAAACTCTGCCACTCGTTGCTCCAAGCTCTCTTTATTTTCTAATTTCTCTTGCTCCTTTAAAGATTTTTCCCCCTGTTGCTACAACCATAAACTCACTCATACTAACCTTTTTCTTTTTTGCTATATATTTAAATAATTCTTTCTGCTCCGTACTTACTGAATCTTGATATAATCATTCTTTATAGCCATTGTTCCCACCTCTATAAATTCTTTTAATCCCTTGTTATCACCATATATTTATCGTAATATTATTCCCTTTATTAAGCTAGCCACATATTTAATAATTTATAAACCAAACTTACTGCACAAAATTTACATTTATATGCAGTAAGTGTAAATTTAAATGAATCAATCTTGATTTTATTATCTTTATATACTAAAATTTAATTATACTTTTGAAAAAATATGAATTTATAGGAAAATATTGTTTTAATTGCTTTATAATAAAAATTATAAGGATGGTGAATACTATGTTAAAAAGAATCTTGAAATCACATGTAAGTAAATACATTGCTTTATCACTTATTTTATGTTCTACTATTTATTCTACAACATTCTTAAGTTCTCCTTCAGCTCAAACCACCACAAAAGAAACTACCAATCTAAGCACTATTGAAATTAGCAATAATATAACTGACCAAGATATTGTTACTAGCGAAAATTATGATACTGCTTTACAAAACTTTATTGAAGAAAATAATTATGATTATAACATCAATACTGGTCTAAATATCTTAGATGAATTTATGAAAGAGTATGATTTAGACTGTTTAATAAGAGTATCAGAATAATTATTATTTTCTTTATCAAAAAATAAAATCCAAGTTTCAAAAAATATTTTTTGAAACTTGGATTTTATTTTTAATATAAAGCTATTCACCACTTATAGGTTGTACAACTCCAAAAACTGATTCTACAGCCCATGCAAAAGTTTTTGGACCTGCTATTCCATCAACAGTTAAAATATTGCTATTCATTTGTTGAAACTCTATTATTTTTTGATAAGTTTTTGGTCCAAACAAACCATCTACCGCTAGGCCAGCTCCTAAATAATTAAACATTCCTTGTAAACATCCAACTGAGCCAGATGAATTAGAATAACCATATCCAACATAACTAGTTGTTGGATTACATGTAAAAACTTTTCCTGTACTTTTATTAGTACATTTAATATAAGTAGAACTATAATAAACTAATTCACATGCATCTCCAGCCCTAGCAAATTCATTAGTTGAAAGTGCTATAAACTCTCTTACTATAACATTCTCATTTGATGAATTATTATTTGTATTTTCATAATTTACGTCTAGTTGATTATCTTGAAAATTTAATACTTCTGCTGATACTTCAATATTAATTAAAGAAGTTGTTAAAACTATACCAGAAAGTAATGCAAATATTTTTTTATTCATAAATTCCCCTCCATCAATATTATGTCAATTTAATTATAATAAACGTTGTAATATATTTCAATATATTCTATTTTTTATCACTATATAAAATAAAAATAAGAACAAAATGAAAAAATAAAGAAAAAACTGCAATAATCTGAAGGATATAATTATGCACTCAACAAATAGACCTATAGTATAAGCTCCTCCATATAGACTGAAAATTTGAGAGTATAAAAAATTCAACTTGCAAATTGAACTTTTTAAACAAATAGTATATAATCACTTCTGAAGAAATGAATAAAAAAATAATCAAGGTTTATAAAAAAATTAATGACTTCTAAATGGTTACTACAAAGTAAAGCCAAATTTGCTGACATTAATTTTTTTTATAAGCGTCTCCTTGCCCATTGATTATTTTTTTAGTTTGAATATTATTTATCATTAGTTAAAAAAATTTTTAAAACTTATTACTTTTGAGCTACTTTGAAAAAATCTTAAAAAGGCTTTTCCTATAATTTCTTTTTTGCTCCATTTTTTCTTTTAGATCTTGGAGCTTATTATCTACTTCTTCAAAATGTTCTGCTAAATATAACTGTTGTTCACTTTTTTTCTGCTCTTCCTTTAAAAGTATCTGATTATTTTCAATTAACCTATGTAATTCAGATATTTGTTTATCTTTTTCTTTAAGTTGCTCTAATAAATTATCAATTAACTCTTTATTCAAATTTAATAAACCATCTTCATCTATTGAAGTCTCTGCATTTACATCATTCTCAATTTCTTTATTTTCAACTTCATTTTTAACTTTTAAACCTTCTTGAATCAAGTTGAATAAACTGTCATCAACCATTGATTTTCCTTGTTTCTTAACTATCCTAGCTTTATACTCTTTCAACTTAAGTTTATTATAAATTGTAGTTTTGCTCACTCCTAATTGAATAGCAGTTTCTTCAACTGTCCTTAACATAGCCTAAAACCTCATTTCTAAAAGATTAAACTACTTTAATGTATTCTTTAAAACTCTTTAAAATCCTCTAAATTAAAAATACTAACACTTCTCACCTTGCCGTTTTGGGTAACTCAACACACTAGGCTACATAAGCTAACGTAGCTTAACCATAAACGATAACCCCCTAAACCTGTTCTAAAAATAGAACAGGTTACTACGTAACCCTATAATACAAGCGCAGAAAAAATGAGCCTTTTTTTTTTTTTATTTTTAATATATAATAAGTTTGATTTTGAAATAAAAAAAGAACGGGTTATTTTAATAACCCATTCTTTTTCATATAAGTAATATGTCTTTTGAGTGTTGACTCTGCTAAATCAAGCTCAATACAAATCTCTTTATTTTTAAAGCCTTTTGCACGAAGGCTTTTTATTTTTTTTCTAATTTGCTCAAGCTCTTCTTTCTTAGACATCTTCCCTTCTAATTTTAATTTTTCTATATATCTATTTTTTTCTCTTTCTCTATGTCTTCTCTTGTATTCCATTTTAGAAATTATAGTTGTCATATATGTTTCTTCAATTTCTGTAATCTCTAATAACTCTATTAAAGTATCATTCTTATATTTATATTCTTTATTTTTATCTAAATAACACTTTTCTGCACTTCTAGTTGCCCTTATAACCTCTTTTTCTTTTAAAGGGTATATAAACATACTATTTAGTTCTAAAACATCTTCTAGCGCCTTTTGGACGTCTTCTGTGAAGCTACAAAGATAATACCTATATAAAAATAATATTATTTCTCTATGCCCTCTTAAATCATATTCTCGAAGTTCACATAATTTTGTTATGTCTTGTATTCTTGCAAAGTATAAACTTCTTTCCCTATAAACATAGTTTACTTTCTTTGGACGACCTTTTTTCTTTTCTTT
Organism: Clostridium saudiense; assembly: GCF_000577815.1. Classification (GTDB taxonomy): domain Bacteria; phylum Bacillota; class Clostridia; order Clostridiales; family Clostridiaceae; genus Clostridium; species Clostridium saudiense. Next base: position 5,252 of record NZ_CBYM010000071.1, read on the forward strand.
TGGTTTTAGCTCTGGAAGATACTCTTTCTGTATTTCTCTTAAATCATAAATATAGTCATATTCATCTATTATACTTACTACTGTTTTTGATTTTGAGTTAATACTTCCTGGTACTCTTAATACTCTTGTTGCATCTAAAGCTTGTCTATCTGCTCCAAACTCTTTTAATTGATGATATAAATACTCTTGGATTGCTTTCCATAAAGGTAATGCTTGACTTGGTACTTTATTTATATTCCATAATAATGCTAATCCTCGGCCACTATCTATAATATAATTTGTTGCTGGTATTATTTTATTAAAATAATTTGACTCTAAATTCATTATTACCTGCTCTTTTGTATATTTAGTTTTATAATAATCTAAATCTATATATACAAAATTTAATTCTTTTATACATTCTAATCTTCTACATGGTTTATAAAATGTATTTAATGTTATATATATGTTTTCTCCTGTTAAATCTGTTTCTTTTAGTTCTAAATACTTATAATGCCATTGACTATATCCATTTTCATCTATGCAACTTCTCGTGATCCACCCTTTACTATTTCCATGAACCCTATCTATATATTCTACTTTATTCTTTTTTATCGCTTGTCCCATCACTTCACCTCCTTTGTTCGACAACTAATTATATCATACTTTTCTATATTTACTAAAATCTATAACTTTCCCCATTTCCTTTTTAATTTCTTTACTTCTACTAAAATTTTCTCCTATTTCATTAATTTTTTCCTTTTCTCTTTTCTTTTTTAATCGCTCTTTAAACGCATTTATTGCTCTTTCTACAATTTCATCACTTAGCTCTATATACTTAAATGTTTGCTTATCTAAATATTCATATCTCCCTTTTTCAGCTCCTAAAACATATTCTACATAATCCTCCAATAATTCTTCATCTGACATTCTTTTATCATAATATCTTAAATAATAATTTATACTCCCACTAATTTTCATCCATAACTTTTTTTCGTCCATATTCTCCCTCCATATATTTATTTTTTATTTTATATTAAATCATTTTTTTTATTTATTTCAAATTTTAATGTTTACTATTTCCCTATTTATTTGCTCTATATTTTATATAAGGAGGTGTATGTTATGGATTCAGAGTTATTTAACTTTCTAACAACTCAAGGTATTTTTGCTTTGTTATTTGGTTATTTATTGCTATATATTTTAAAACAAAATCAAATTCGAGAAGAAAATTATCAAAAAATAATTCAACAACTAAATGAAGTTCTTCCAACTATAAAAAATGATTTAGAAGACATAAAAAAGCAGATATTAAAAAATTAATATCTGCTTTTTATTATGTTAAGTATACCTTTTTCAATTTACTTATTGCTCTATTCTTAGCTTGATTTATTGCCTGTCTTGATATCCCCATATAATCTGCCACTTCACTTATGGATAAATAATTTATATATATTAATTTCATTATGTACTCTTCTTTTTCTGTTAATACTTCAAATAAATTTAAAACTTCAACTTCTGAATCAAACTCTTCATACCCTATTTCAATTTCTAAATTTAATTCTACTTCACGATTTTTTATCTTATCATTTTTTTTAGATAATTTTATATACTCATACTTTAATGCTTTAGATATATAAGCAAATATTATTTTATCATCCTCAAATCTGTTTTCTTCTGGCAATTTATTTATTATTTCTAATAAATGTACTAATAGATCTTGTCTAGTATCTTCTCCATTCACTGATTTTGAAAGTTTATTTATTAAAGGGTTAAATACATTTATAATCTCTCTAAATATTTCTTTATTGCCATTTTTATATTCTTTTATATTTTTATAAATTGTGTTTCCCATAAATAAACACCCCCTACTTATATAAAAGCAAACAAACGTTCGATTTGTAAACATAAAAAAAATATTTTTTTCATGTTTACAAATTGAACGTTTTTTTACTCTTAAATATATGACTGGTCAATTAAATGAATTTTAAATTAAACATAAGTTAACTTTTGAAATAAATATTTTTATTAAAAAGGAGAAATTAATCATGTTATTACAATTAGGAGATAAAGGAGATAATGTTAAATATCTTCAATATGGATTACACATTTTATGTTGTTCACCAAATGGTTTTGATGGTGAATTTGGAAATGGCACACTTACTGCCGTAAAGAAATTCCAATCTAAATATGGATTAGTTAATGATGGAATAGTAGGTGATGTTACTTGGAATACTTTAAAAAATGAAATTGCTACAATTCAAGCTCAATTAAATAAAAAAGGTTGTAGCGTTGGTACTGTTGATGGTATAGCTGGTCCTGCTACCTATAATGCTGTTATTTCATTCCAAAATAAAAATGGTTTAACTGCTGATGGACAAGTTGGTACTGCAACTTGGGATATTTTATTCGACACTGTATCTGGTGGAACTACTTATACTAGAATATTAAAAGTTACTTCCCCTTTAATGTACGGTGAAGATATTAAAGCTGTTCAAAACAAGCTGAACTCTTTAGGTTACAACTGTGGTACTGCTGATGGTTATTATGGTAATGCTACTAAATCTGCTGTTATCAGCTTCCAATCTGCTAAGGGTCTTACTGCTGATGGTGAAGTCGGTCCTGCTACTTGGAATGCTTTATTTAGCTCTTCTTCAACTTCTACTGGAAGTAGCTATACTAGATTATTAAAGGTTACTTCACCTTTAATGTACGGTGAAGATATTAAAGCTGTTCAAAACAAATTAAACTCTTTAGGTCATAATTGCGGTACCGCTGATGGTTACTACGGAAATGCTACTAAATCTGCTGTTGTTAGTTTTCAATCAGCTAAGGGAATTGACACTGATGGTGTTGTTGGCCCTACTACTTGGAACGCTCTATTTAATTCTTCTTCATCTTCAGGAAGTGGCACATTACCTGGTGGTCCAATAAAGGTATTTATTGATGCTGGACATGGTGATACTGATCCTGGTGCTGTAGGAAATGGATTAAAAGAAAAAAATATTGTTCTTAACATTGCTACAAAATTAGGTGCTTTACTTAACGGACGTGAAATATCAATAAAATATTCTAGAACTAATGATACTTATTTAAGCTTAGAGGACAGAGCTAGACTTGCTAATGCTTGGGGAGCCGATTTATTCGTATCAATACATGCTAATTCTGCTACTTCATCAGTTAGAGGTACTGAATGCTATACTCACCCTACTGCAAATACAGCAACTAAAACTTTATCTGCAAATATATCTAGATCAATCGCTAGTAAATTTGGTATACCTAATAGAGGACATAAAGAAGCTAACTTTGCCGTTTTAAGACTTTCTAATATGCCTGCTATTTTAGTTGAAACTGCTTTTATTAGTAATTCTAGTGATGCTAATCTTTTAAATACTAGACAAGATGATTTTGCTAATGCAATTTTTAATGAAATCTTAAACTACTTTAATATGAGTATATCTACAAGTACAATATTAGATCAGATAAATAATAGTGGGTTCGCTGAACTTTTTGGTGTTAAATTTACACAAACACTTCAAGAAAAGATAATTGCTCAAGCTGGACCAATTAAAGTTAAACTTTCTCTTACACGAGGTGGTAGCAATAATGGAGAAATTGTTGCAAATTTTAAAAATGGTAGTTTTGATAGTGGTACATTCAAAAATGATTTACTAGATTTATCTACAACTCTATCTAAAAATGGAGTAAATATATCAAAACAACTCCTTAAATTAGGTAATAAAAGTTTTTCTATATCAGTATCCACTAATAATAATATAATTACTGTATCTTTAACTAAAACTTTAAATATAAATGATTCAACTTTTAGTCAAGTATTGTCAATTGAATACGATAAAGATGGGTTAAAAGATATTTATGAAAATATTACAGTTGTTGTAAATAGTTTAGTCGAGAAATCTAAACCTATTTTACTTCCTCTTCTTCTTATAGGCGCTTTAATAATTTTTATAAAACTCGGCTTTTTATCAGCTTTAATAAGCTTTGGTGCTGCATTATTAACACAACTAGGCTATGCAATATATACAATGATTACTTTTATTGCTACTAATTAAACTTAAAAAATAACCATATAAATATTTATATGGTTATTTTTTCAATGAATTTATTAATTTCTTCTTCATTTTTAAATATATTTCTAGGAATTATCAATTTCTTTTTATATCCAAATGATTTAGTTGAAAATATTAATATATATTCATTAAGCAAATTCACTTTTATAAACTTATCTATCTTCATTTCATATTTGTCATTATTACAATATATATATATTTTTCTATTATCTAATATTAGTTTTTTTTCAGATAAAAAGTATCTATCTTTATTACAATTCTTTATTGCTATTTTTTTCGAAATCCTATTTATATCCTTATTCTCAGTTTTTTTCAACCAAAAAAACACTATAAAAGTCATAATTACTGTGTTCGTGAAAAAATAAATTAAATTTTGTAATTTTATTGAATAATATATTCCACTAATAACACTAATAGAACAAACAATATATTTATATTTACTAAATCCCATTTTATACTGAATATACTTTATTAAAAATTCAATATCTTCAAATGTGTTAATATATTTTATTTCCATAGCTCCCCCTTAATGTTTTATTTTAAATTTTACCATCTATAGTGGTTTTTTTCAATTTTGAGAAGACAAAAAATTCAAACAAATTGAATCTACTTTATGTAATCATATTAGTAATTAAGCTAATTATAGCATCCTTTAGTAAAAATATTCTTTCTGTAAATATATTGAAAGAATATTTATTACCACACAATATATATAATTTTATATTTTTTCATTTTATCCCTCACAGAAACAAATTATTTTAATTGCACTAAAAATAAATTATACATATAAATTTAAGAAAATAACAAAAACTGCGCAGAATTATTCTTCTGCGCAGTTTTTGTTATTTTCTTAAATTTATAAATACGTGTTTATGCCATTTGTAAGGGTGTTTGAGTCTTATTTAAGTTTACTATAAATAAACTTTCTTGTAAAATCGTATTTTTAGCACATTAATTATTCATAGTAATGTTAACAAATTAATTAAATAACGCATGTTAACTAATTAATTTGTTAATATTATTGTTCATTAATTATTTTATGAACAGTAGCAACACTACAATTCATATCTTTAGCAATAGCTCTGTAACTTTTACCTTGTAATCTTAACATTTTTACTCTAGCTTTTTGTTCTTCAGTAAACATTTCTTTTCTTCCAGCACCGCGTTCATTTTTTAATTTGTTAACAACATTGCTGCTTTTTAATTCTTCAATTTCCTTCAGCAATTTTTGTATGGTATCTCTATCCCCTTTAATAGTATCATCTTTAGATTTAGTGTTTATTTCATTTAATCTTATAACTGCCTTTAATTGTTCAATTTCACCATTCATTTGATGATACATTGGACTATTTTCAAATTTATCATCAGCAATCATTTGCATTTCTGATATTTGATTATGTAATTCAACATTAATTTTATTCTGTTCATTTAAACGCTTTTCTAAATCTGTAATTATTTCCTCTAATCCTTTAATAGTTTTTCTTGCCACTATAACCACTCCGTTAACTAATTAATTT
>NZ_CBYM010000072.1 GCF_000577815.1 Clostridium saudiense
TTTTTCATACCAATTTTCTTGTTCTTCTTTTGTTATATATTTATTATCTTATTTACCTTATCTTTAATTTCATCACTAATATTCTCAGTTTCTTTTAATACAAATATTGATACTCCAAATTTAGTATTATATATGTCATTTATTCCTTCTATATCACTTTCATTAACTACAGCAACTGTTACATCAGTGTAATCCGTTGTACCAACTTATATAGTTTCTCTATCTGTGAAAAAATAACTTCTAGTTCTTTCGGTACAAGCAATCTTTAATGATTTCATGCCTATTCATCCTTATGTCTTTTTAGTTTATCTATTTATAATTTACTTAATATAAAAATTATATTATATGTATATTTTATTAATTAACATCATAATTATATATTTAGCAAATTTTAATGTAAATGCTATACTGAAAAACTATAATAAATAATTATAGCTAGCTTAAACCATTTCCTTAATTATAAAATAAATTTAATCAATTAAAATTAATACTAAAATTAAAGACTGCATAAAATACATATTTTTTAAATTCATTTTATGCAATCTTAATTATTTATATTATTTATTTTAAACTATATATGGTAAAATAAAAGTAAATTCTGTTCCTTCATTTAATTTACTTTTTACATTAATTTCTCCACCATGAAGTTTTATTACCGATTGAGTTAATGATAATCCTAATCCAATTCCATTTTTTGAATAACTATTAATTCCTTCACATCTATAAAAGGGTTTAAAAATTTCATCATAATCCTCTTCCTTTATACCACTTCCAGTATCTATTACTTTTACTTCAATAGTATTTAGATCTTGATAACATAATATATCTATACTTCCATTAATTTTGTTATATTTAATAGAATTTTCAATTACATTATAAAATGCCCTATATAACATAATTTCATTTCCCTTTATTTTATTTTTTATATTATATGAATTTAATTTTAATTTTATATTTTTTTTATTGGCAATAATAGATAAATCATCAACTATATCTTCTAATATCTCATCTATGCTAACAATTTCATTTAAAGGTGCATTTTCCTGTCTTATTATATCTAATAATGTTTCTATTATTAAATTCATCTTTAATATAGACTTTTCTACAACCGCCAAAGTTTTATCATATTCCTCTAAACTTTTACAATTACTGCTTTTTAAAACATCTATATTTGTTTTAATTACTGCTAATGGAGTTTTTAACTCATGTGCCACACTAGAATTAAACCTTTTTTGTGATGCAAATGCATTTTCTAATTTTGCTATCATTTTATTAAAAGAAATTGTAAGTTCTTTAATTTCATCATTTGCTCCCTTAATACTTAAATTGGAATTTAAATTATCCTCATTTATTTTTTTTATATTTTTATTTAATTCTACAATTGGAATTAAAGCATTATTTACTACAAAATAAGTGCACATTCCACCAATAGTTACTACTAAAATAAATGCAATTATTGAAAACCAATAAATTCTTGATGTTGTCTCTTCTATAGCTGATTCTATTGATATCTTATCAATTTCATCTTTAAAATCACCATTTAAATCTATTTTAATATCTTCTGTATTTGAATTAATTATTCCTTTTAGCTGTGGAACTGTATGCCTTACATCATAATTAATACTAAAAAGAAGAATTCCACTAGTTATTGTCATTATTAATACAGTAAATAATGTAAGTTTCCATTTTAACTTTATTTTTATATTATTCACTAGTTATACCTCCAAATAAATATCCAACTCCTTTAATTGTTTTAATCATATTTTCATTACAACTAACAGCTGTTAATTTTTTTCTAAGAGAATATACATGAACTCTTATTACTGTTGTAAATGGGTCTGTATTTTCATCCCAAACATGATTTATCAATTCTTCGGAACTTATAACTTTATCTTTATTTTGAACTAGATATTTTAAAAGTGAATATTCTTTCAATGTTAAATTAAGAACTATATCATCATATGTAACTTTGTGTTTAGATACGTCTATAGATAACTTTCCCTCTTTTAAAATTGAAGGTTTACTTTCAAACTCTCTTCTCAAAAGAGCTCTTATCCTTGCCGTTAACTCTAAAAAATCAAATGGTTTTACTAAATAATCATTAGCTCCTAAGTCTAATCCTTTTATTCTATCCTCAATTTCTCTATTTGCAGATACAATTATTACTCTTGTGTTTATATCTTTTTCTCTAAGCTTTTTTAATATATAAAATCCATCTACCTTTGGCAAATTTATATCTAAAACCAATAAATCATATGTATTTAAACTTAAAAAATCTAAAGCATCTTCTCCATCCATTGCTACATCAACGGCATAACCTTCATTTTTTAATCCTCTTTGTAGAGCATGTACTATATCAGCTTCATCTTCTACAATTAATAATTTCATCACATATTCCTCCTATTTTATAAATAAAATGGAGCTATCGCACCCTGAAAAATTATACACCATATATTGTACTATTTATTCTTAATGCGATAGCCCTATTTGTTAATAATTATAATATACAAATTTTAATTATACTACAAGGAGTTTATTATTATTATTATTATTATTATTAATTTTATTATTTTTTATTTTATTTATTCAAAACCTGCTGCCTTTACTTCTTCTCTGAATTTTTCATCAAAACCAGTTACTTCTACATTTTTTCCATCAACTGTTAAGCTTAACCCATTTTTAAGGTTTGCTAAATCCTCTTCACTTAATTCAAAAGAAATATCATCATTACTTCCTTGATAATTATTTGAATTACTAATTGAATTATTATAAGAATTATTATATTGATTACTATTTACTACTTTATCAACACCATTATTGGTATTTTTGTTACTATTATATGAACTTTCAGTTTTATTATTGCTTGATTTGCTTGCTACACTATTACTTGCTCTTCCTCCAGCAAAACTTAATAAACCTACTATTGTTAGCGCTAATACTCCAAATATTAATGATTTTTTCATATCTTATCATCCTTCCTTACATAAAACTTTTCTGATAACTTAATTTATTAATTATTTTATTTCTTAGGTTATCTCTTCTATGTTTTTATGATAACAAATCCAATGTAAAATCATCGTTAATTTTTAAAAATATTTATATATTATTTGTGAACTACTCTCCAATTATAGAAGTGGGAGCTTCTTGGTGAATATACCTAGCGGTAATAAATAAATATCTTTCCACCCAACTCACATTTACGGTGGAAAATAGGTGGAAAGATATATTTTTTAATACATATAAACTTTTATAAATGTCTATATTACTTAACTAACCTTACTACCGTCTCAGCATGTGATGACTGCCGTTCGTAGTTAAACTTTAGAAGGAATATATAGCTTTGTATATTCCTTCTTTTAAACCTATTCTATAACCTCATTAAATTTAACAAATAACGCCTTTAAACCTTCCATAAGTTTATTATACATAATCTCTGTTTCATCAAACCTATTTATACTAAGACTACTTACAATATTATTTTTTAATTTTTCAACTTCATCTGTTGATACTAAATGGAAGTATATAATTCTTAAATCATTTAATAAGTATAATGGAGCTATTATTTTTCTCAATTCATCTTCATCTGAAATATACTGACTTAATATAAACTGATAATATTTTATTGATTTCCATTGCTTATAGTTTTTATCTTTTTTTCCTACATTGTTTTCATAGTAATTTTTAAAATTAGATATATTAACAGCTTCAATCAATATTTTATGTAAAGCACTTATTACAGGTTTCACTTTTAAATCACTATGGTGTTAGTATAAAGTAGTGGACACATTAAATCGAACTAAGTAAAATAATATTTAGTTAAGAAAGGATGTGTCCATTATGGGAAAGGGCAGAAGATACGATCAAGAATATAAAGATATGATAGTAGAATTATTTAAGTCAGGAATGAGCTTAGCAGAGCTAAGTAGCGAATATGGCATTGCAAAATCAACAATTAACGGCTGGGTTAAAGATGTAAAAGAAATTAAAGTAGATGAAAATGAAGTTATGACATTAAAGGAAGTTAAGGCTTTAAAAAAAGAAATGGCAAGAATTAAAGAGGAAAATGAAATATTAAAAAAAGCTATGGCCATATTTGCAACAAGAAATTAGATGAATTAATAGAATTTATAAATAGCAATAAAAACAAACATGATATTAAGACTATGTGTACCGTTCTAGGCGTAGCCAGAAGCACATATTATAAATCTTTTGATAAAACTAAATCTGCAAGAGAATTAGAAAATGAGGAATTAAAATCAGCTATTAAAAGGATATATAAAGAGAATAAAGGCATATATGGTGCTCCTAGGATTCATCATATACTTGGTATAGAAGGATTCAATGTATCATTGAAGCGAGTTCAAAGACGAATGACTGAACTTGGCCTTTGTGCAGTAACTGTAAAAAATACAAACCTCATTCAAGTAAAAAGGTAGCAGAAGATTTAGAAAACGTTTTGAAAAGAGATTTTACTACTACTTCTATTAACGAAAAATGGGTAGGAGATATTACATATATTTATACTATCAAAGATGGTTGGTGCTATTTAGCTTCAGTTCTAGACTTATATTCTAAAAAAATAATTGGCTACGCTTTCGGTCAGAGAATGACTAATGATTTAGTTGTTAAAGCCTTAAAAAATGCTTATTACAGCCAATCTCCCGATAAGAATAAGCAATTAATATTTCATAGCGATTTAGGCTCTCAATACACTAGCAATGATTTAAGGGAGCTATGCAAAGAGTTTAATATTATACAATCGTTTAGTAAAAAAGGTTGTCCATATGATAATGCTTGTATAGAATCTTTTCATTCATTAATAAAAAAGGAAGAAATATATAGAAATACATACCGTACCTTCGAAGAAGCTAATATGGCTATTTTTAAATATATTGAAGGTTGGTATAACAGAAAAAGGCTACACTCTTCTATTAATTACATGACTCCAGATCAATGTGAATTATTAGCTAGAAGTGCAGCATAAAAAGGG
>NZ_CBYM010000073.1 GCF_000577815.1 Clostridium saudiense
ATACAAAAAAGAACTTTGACAAATTGAAAAATATGATATAAAATAAAGTTAATCGAGTTGCAAGAAAGCGTAAATCCAGATGGATTTGCGCTTTCTTTTTTTTATTAAAAATGAAAAACTTACTAAAATGGTTGTGATAGTTTTCCGTAAAAGCTATCTCATATGAAAGGAGAAAATTTGGAAAAAGAAATTAAAATGAACAAAATGGGAACAGTAGCAGTTCCAAAGATTATGCTTAGTATGGGAATACCAATGGTTTTATCAATGGTATTACAAGCTTGCTATAATATAGTTGATAGTATGTTTGTTGCTAGAATTCCTGATTCAGAAGGATTAATTCATGCAGGAGAGTATGCTGTAAATGCTCTTACTTTAGCATTTCCTATACAGATGCTTATTGTAGCATTTGGAATAGGAACAGGGATTGGTGTTAATGCATTACTGTCAAAAACACTTGGAGAAAATAACCCTAAGAAGGTAGCAAGAGTTGCTGGAAACGGGGTATCACTAGGTATTATTATTTATGTATTCTTTTTTATATTTGGAATATTAGGAATTAACATTTATTTAAGAAGTCAGACTTCTAATGTTATTATTTTATCAATGGGAAGAACCTATTTAATGATTTGTACATTATTATCAATAGGGATGATTATGTTTTCTATTTATGAAAAGCTTCTACAATCAACAGGAAAAACTATATATTCTACAATGGCACAACTTGTAGGAGCTATTACGAATATTATATTAGATCCAATATTAATATTTGGATGGTTTGGTTGTCCGCAAATGGGCATTGCTGGTGCTGCTTATGCAACAGTAATTGGACAAGGAGTATCAATGTTAATGGCAATGTACTTCCATTATAAGAAAAACAAAGAAGTGTTAAATGGATTAAATTATTTAAAATTAGATAAAAAAATAGTTAAAGAAATATATAGTGTAGGGCTTCCTGCTATTATAATGCAAGCTTTAATGTCATTTATGACATATGGGATAAACATTATATTTGGAGCAGTATCTATGGCAGCAGTAACAGCTTATGGTATTTTTTATAAGATACAACAATTTATTTTCTTTGCAGCCTTTGGTTTAAGAGATGCAATTACTCCAATTGTCGCTTTTAATTATGGTTTAGAAGATCACAAGAGAGTAAAGGATGGAATTAAATATGGTATTTTATATACTAGTATTATAATGATTGTTGGAACTTTAGGACTCCAAATTTTTGCACAACCTTTAGCTAGTTTATTTGGTTTATCAGATGAAACAGCAAGACTTTGTATTTTAGCAATACGTATTATTTCAGTAGGATTTTTATTTGCAGGATGGAATATTGCAATTCAAGGTGTTTTCCAAGCCTTAGGATGTGGAGTAAGTTCATTAGTAATTTCACTTTTAAGATTATGTGTTGTTGTATTACCTCTTGCTTGGTTATTGTCTAAGTTTTCAAATGGAATAAATATAATGTGGTTTTCATTTCCAATAGCTGAAGCTGTTGCTTTAGTAGTGGCAGTTGTTCTTATGATAAAGGCTAATAGAAGCAAGATTATGACTATGAAGAAATATAGTGAATCAGCATAAGCAAAAATAGTAACAAAATAATTTAAAAATTGACAAAGTAGATATCGCGTGGTAATATAAACAAAAAAATCCCTTTAAATTGATTCGAGAAATCAGTAAGGAAGTTATGATATACTTGCAAAATGACTTTATGTTGAGATAAATGTACTTAGTATTAAGCAGCGTGTTTAATGATTGAATAGTACATTTATAGAAGAAAAAAAGTTGTTTATATTGAGATTATATTAGTCTTCCTATTTGGAAGACTTTTTTTTATGTCATTCAATTAAAGTATATTAAGCCTTATATAGTTATTTGAATTAGGGAGTGACTAGCAAGGAGAGGCAAAAAATGAACAAAAAAATTAACAGTAGCAATAAGCTAGCAATTAAAATGGTAGTAGCTCTTATTTTAGGATTAGCAGCTGGCATAGGATTTATAGTTCTTAGAGAGAACTTAATGGGAAATGGTAATGGTCATATCTGGACAAGTATTAATAATATTTTATTCCAAGATATATCACAAGAAGGAGCAACAAGTGCTCTTGGTATATTTTATATAGTTGGTCAATTGTTTGTAAATTCACTTCAATTAGTAATAGTACCAATGGTGTTTACATCAATAGCATTAGCTATGTGTAAGATAAGTGATACTAAAAAGCTTGGGCGTATTTCATACAAGACTATATTAGGATTTTTATCAACTTCAGTATTTGCATTAGCATTAGCAGGAGCAATAGGATTTATAATAAAGAACTTAGGATTATTTACAGCTAATGTTGAAAATGTAACAGCACAAGCAGGTGTTGTAAGCTCAAGAAATCCATTATTAATAATAGTTCAAGCAATACCAAATAATATTTTATCAGCATTTTCAACTAATAGCAGTATATTGGCAGTAGTTTTTGTTGCTGTAGTATTAGGTCTTTGTATTAATTACTTAGGTGATAAAGTAAAAGTATTAAAAACTTTATTAGAAGAAGTAAACTCAATCATAACGGTATTTTTAAGCTTTATAATAACTAAGTTTGGACCAGTAGCAATATTTGTTCTTATAACAAGAACATTTGCAATATATGGTGTAGAGAACTTAAAGCCTGCACTTGTATATGTTGTTACAACGCTAATAGCATTACTATTATTCTTAATATTTGGATATGCAATATTTATAGCAATTGGAGCTAGACTTAACCCAATTAAGTTTGTAAAGAAAATAGGTAAAGTAGCATTATTTGGATTTTCTACTTCATCATCTGCAGCAACATTGCCTTTAAATACTAAAACTACAGTTGAGGAGTTAGGTGTTAGCGCAGATATAGCATCGTTTGTATTACCTCTTGGAATGACTATAAATATGAATGGAACAGCAATAATGCAGGTTATAGCTGCAATATTTATAGCAACAAGTGCAGGGTATGATGTAACAATAGCAAATATAGTAGTTATTGCATTACTTGCATTAATAGCATCAGTTGGTACACCAGCAGCGCCAGGTGCAGGAGCAATAATACTTTTCACAGTATTAACTGGAATGGGATATAATAATGATGCGGCAATTCTTGCTTATTCATTAATCCTTGCAATAAATAGACCAATAGAAATGTTAGTAACTTCTTTAAATGTAGTTGGAGATGCTGCAACAAGTGTAGTAGTTGCAAAATCTGAAGGAATGCTTGATGAAGAAGTATATAATATCGAAGATGTAAAATAGCAGGTGTATTTTAAAGAGAATGTATTGAATTTATAATGAAAAAGTTCACGATATTAGTATCGTGAACTTTTTTTTAAAATAAATTCACTATGAAATTTTTTAAAATTAAGGAAATGAAGAATATAATTTAAATTTTGTAAATCATAATATTCATAATGCAGGTTATGAAAAGATAGGATCTTTTAAAGATATGAATATATCAGATATCATTTCAATTATAAATGTTAATATAAAAGGAATGACAGCAATTAATATTGAAGATTACAAGAGTATTGAACCAGATAAACGTACACAAGTACTATTTGAAAGATTATATGAATTCTTTGAAAAGGAAAAAGATATTGTAAATCGCATTATGATGCACAATGAAATAGATGGTAAAATGGCAGAATTGTTGAAACGCTTCATGCTTTTAAAAATAAGAGAAATAATATCTTCATGCGAATGTGTTGAAAAGCATAGTATGCAATTAGAAATTATAATAATGCATTACAGTAATACTTTACAAATGGTTTTAGAATTTTGCTTTTTAAGGAAAGATTCAATTTCAAAAGAAGAAGCTAGAATAAGTATTGATTATTTATTAGGATCATTAGAAAAGAAAGGAAAGTTATTATGATACTATATTTTTCAGCAACAGGAAATTCTAAATATGTAGCAGAAAGAATTGCAAAAGCAACAAATGATGAATGTATATTTATACTGGATATTATGAAAGATGAAAAATGCTTTTTATCTATCAAGGAAAATGAAAATGTAGGAATAGTTTCACCAACATATGCATGGGGATGTCCTTCTGTAATTATAGATTTTTTGAATAAAGTTTCTTTTAGTGGAAAAAAGAAGAGTTATTTTTACTATATAGCAACTTATGGAACAACACCAGGTAATAATGGCTATTTGGCTGATAAAAATCTATCGCAAAATACAGGTATAAAATTTTATGCTTTTTTTAGTGTGAAAATGCCGGATACATGGACACCTATATTTGATTTATCTAATAAAGAAACGGTAGCTGTAATAAATAAGAATGCTGAACCGCAGATAGATGAAATAATTCAAAAGATACAACAGAAATCTTCTGGAAATTTCATGAGAAATAAACTACCTAAATTTGTAGCACCATCTTATAAGCCATATTATGAAAATATGAGAAAAACTAAGCATTTCACTGTGGATGATAGCTGTATTGGATGCAGATTGTGTGAGAAAATGGGATAAATAGATGATTTATTAAAAGGATATTAAGGGATAGATTTATAAAGTAGTTAATTTTAAAGGGCGTGATTAGATACCAACATAAAACAATAAGTGTTAAATTCAATAGAGCATAAAGCATTTTAAACATAGTTCTTAGATTTCTTTATAAAGTTTTCTTAATAACGTATATATACTTAAAAATGTAATAAAAATCCTTTTAATAACTTTAAGTGGAAATTAAATGCTAAAAGTGGAAAATATAACTTGTTAAGAAAAAGAGTCAAAAGTTAAG
>NZ_CBYM010000074.1 GCF_000577815.1 Clostridium saudiense
CTTTGAGTCTTTATTTTAAGACTCTCAAAAGAATTGCTGGTTTACTTAATTTATATTCTGTTCAATTTTCAAAGATCATTTGCAATCAACCTGACTGCCTATTCATAATATCATTTATCTTTTTGTCTGTCAACACTTTTTTAAAACTTTTTTTGAAGTTTTATTTGTTCATGTTTTAGACCTTCGTCTCAAGAACTTTTTTTAATTTGTTCCCGACGACGTGTTTTATATTAACATGATTAATAATATGCAAGCTATATTATTTTGCTATATTATGCTATTTATTTTTATCTTTCTCATTATATCTATATAATTCTAACTTTTTCTTATATTGATACACCAGGATTTGTTGTTGCTATTCCCTTGCATATATTTAACATATTTAGTAGTTATTAAACTTCTCCACGTTCATATCCTATTATTTTCATAACGAAATTTATTGATATATAATCCCAATATAATTGATTTTTTAAAAAAAATAACTACATTTAACAAAGTATTTATATTATAAAAGCAAAAAAATAATTAATCTTTTAAAATTCTTGCTCTTACTTATATACTCTATTCAATGTAGTTATATAGACTTTACTTTTTATATCTTAATAAAAATAAATTACTTTTAAATATTATTTACTATTTCTTTAAACTTATTTCCTCTAACTGCAAAATTAGGGAACATATCAAAAGATGCACAAGCTGGTGATAAAGTTATAATATCCCCTTCCTTTGCAATTTCTTTAGCTTTAATTACAGCTTCTTCTAATGAATTAACCATAATACTAGGAACTTCTATCCCCTTCTCATCTTTTAATTTATCAAAAGCTTCTTTTATTAAATATCTAGTATCTCCCATAAGAATTATTTCTTTTATAAAAGGATACCCCTGTTCAGCTAACGGTTCAAAAGGTATATGTTTATCATATCCACCAGCTATAAGTATTACCTTCTTCTCAAATGCAAATAATCCAGCTAACGTTCTAGTAGGACTTGATGCTATAGAATCATTATAATACTTCACACCATCAATTTCTCTTACCAATTCACATCTATGCTCTACTCCTGCAAATGTCTCAGCTACTTTTTTCATTGTTTCAATTTCAACATCATCCTTTGTAGCTATAAATGCAGCTAAATAATTTTCTACATTATGCATACCTTTAATTACTATATCATTTTTCTTACAAACTTCTTTCCCTTCTAAATATAAGGTACCATCTTTATAGTATGAACCATTTGTAATAACTCTTTTTGATGAAAATTCTCTAACATGCCCTTTAGCTTCCTTTTCAAATCCATAAGTTATTTCATTTTCTCTATTTAAAACTAATACATTATCTTCATTTTGATATAAGAATATATTTTTCTTTGCATCAATATATTCCTGCATATCCTTATGCATATCTAAGTGATTAGGTGCTAAATTAGTAACAACTGCTACATCTATTGGAGAATCCATTGTCATAAGCTGAAAGCTTGACAACTCTAAAACTACCATATCATCAGCATTTATTTCTTCTATATTAGAAAATAAAGGTGTACCTATATTTCCCCCAACCCAAGTTTTATATCCTTGAGCTTCTAATAACTTTGATATTATAGTAGTAGTTGTTGTCTTGCCATCAGATCCTGTTACTCCATATATTTTCCCTTTACAATACTTAACGAACTCTTCCATTTCAGATGTAATATACGCACCTTCATTCTTCGCTCTAACTAGAGCCTCGCAATCTATTCTCATTGATGGAGTTTTAAAAACTACCTCAAATCCAGTTAATTTCTCTAAATATCCCTTACCTAACTCTAACTTAACACCTTTTGATTTGAATTCACTTGCTATTTTTCCTAATTCATTTTCTTCCTTCATATCAAAAGCTGTTACTTCAGCGCCTAACTTTACTAAAAAATTTATTAAAGGAATATTACTTACACCAATACCTACAACAGCAACATTTTTACCATTAATAAAACTTTTAAATTCCTTAAACTCTCTCATTACTGCCTCCAACTAAATTATATTACTTTATAATTTATAACTATTAATAATTCTTACCAATATACAAATAATTATATCATTATACTTTCTCACATTCTATAAATATAAAATTAAAAACACTTTTTAAAAATAAAAACAGCAAGAAATAATTATTAATAATCATCTCTTGCTGTTTCTTAATTAAAACTCTAAACTTTTAGCAATAAAGTGAGTTAATTTACTAATTTCAACTCTTTCTTGAGTCATAGAGTCTCTGTGTCTTATAGTAACGCATCCATCATTTTCAGTTTCAAAGTCAACTGTAATACAGAAAGGTGTTCCTATCTCATCTTGTCTTCTATATCTCTTACCAATACTTCCTGTTTCATCATATTCAACATTAAATTTCTTTGCTAACATTGAGTATACTTCATCAGCTTTATCTGATAACTTCTTAGATAATGGTAATACAGCTGCCTTATATGGAGCTAAAGCTGGATGTAAGTGCATAACTGTTCTTACATCTCCACCTTCTAACTCTTCTTCATCATAAGCATCTACTAAGAATGCTAAAGCAACTCTATCAGCTCCTAATGATGGTTCTATACAATATGGTATATATTTCTCATTAGTTGTTGGATCTAAATATGACATATCAGTTCCTGAATGTTCTGCATGTTTCTTTAAGTCATAGTCTGTTCTATCAGCTATTCCCCAAAGTTCTCCCCAACCAAATGGGAATAAGTATTCTATGTCAGATGTTGCATTCGAATAGAATGATAACTCTTCTTCACCGTGATCTCTCATTCTTAAAGATTCTGGCTTTACTCCTAAATTTAATAAGAAGTTCCAACAGTAGTCTTTCCAATATCCAAACCACTCTAAATCAGTACCTGGTTTACAGAAGAATTCTAATTCCATTTGTTCGAACTCTCTTGTTCTAAAAGTAAAGTTTCCTGGAGTAATTTCATTTCTGAAAGATTTACCTATTTGAGCTATACCAAATGGAACTTTCTTTCTTGAAGTTCTTTGAACTGATTTGAAATTTACAAATATACCTTGTGCAGTTTCTGGTCTTAAATATACCGTATTTGCAGAATCCTCTGTTATACCTTGGAAAGTCTTAAACATTAAATTAAACTTTCTTATATCAGTATAATTCATTTTTCCACACTTAGGACAAACTATGTTATTCTTAGTTATGTATTCCATTAGTTCTTCATTAGTCCATCCATCAGCACAAGCAACTTCTACTCCATTTTCAGTCATATGATCTTCTACTAATTTATCTGCTCTAAATCTTGATTTACATTCTTTACAATCCATTAATGGATCTGAAAATCCTCCAACGTGTCCTGATGCAACCCAAACTTCTGGATTCATTAATATCGCACAATCTACTCCAACGTTATATGGACTTTCTTGAACGAATTTTTTCCACCAAGCTTTTTTTACATTGTTTTTGAATTCAACTCCTAATGGACCGTAATCCCATGAGTTTGCAAGTCCTCCGTAAATTTCTGATCCAGGAAATATAAATCCTCTACTTTTACATAAAGCAACTATTTTATCCATAGTCTTTTCTACTGCCATTTTACTACCTCCATTTTTTACGATAACTTTATTTCTATAAATTATATACAAATAAATTATTCGTATTTATTTTTTATAATAAAAAAAGCCTTATAACCATAAAGGGACGAAAATAAATTCCGCGGTTCCACCCTTCTTGGCTAAAGCCCAACTTTACAAACTACACTCAAAAGCTCCCTTCATCTTAACTTTTTAATGATTTACACCACCCATCATCTCTCTAAAAAAAATATTAAAACTACTCTTCTTTTTCATCGTGCTTTATTAAATTATATATTAATTTTATCAAACACCTTATATATGTCAAGAAAAATTATATATTCTTTTACCTTATATAACAAAAGAGTTTTGTATCAACAGACATTATCTGCTCCTACAAAACTCTTTTAAAAT
>NZ_CBYM010000075.1 GCF_000577815.1 Clostridium saudiense
ACCGAAGCGACTTCCTTATCTTATCATCTCTTACGACATCTGTCAACAACTTTTTTTAAAAGTTTTTGTCGTATTTCGTAAGCGACAATGAATATCATATCACTTCAACAATTACTTGTCAACAACTTATTTTTATAAGTTTTTGTAGTATTTTGTCATCAGTAACGAGTTTTATATTATCACTATATATTACTTATGTCAATAACTTTTTGTATTTTTATTAAATAATAATATAATTTCAAATTAAGTGAGTTAATTGCTTTATTTAGACTTTATATTTCCTAGTAGGTTTAGTATCTAAAAGATAGCATTTACTCACTTAACTTGCTTTGAAAGTAGAAACAATATTTATACTTCTATCTATTAAATATTGTTTTTATTGAATCCAACAAACTCAGTTTTGATATTGCCTTATCCTTATCTATATTACGTGTTAAATCCATTATAGGCTTAATTTTATATATTGTATCCTTATATCCTTTAGATATTCTTTTTCTAATTACATCTGTATTAAAATCCATCATTCCTTTTAAATCAGCACCTTCGCCTTCCTCTGAGTTGATCTGTATTATATTAGTATTAGGATACATCTCTGTATTTATATGACTATCCGCTGATAATTGAACTACTATTATAATATCACAATGCTCTCCATATACAGGTTGTATTGGCACATTATCAACAATTCCACCATCTAGATAACTAATATTATCTATTATAGGAGAATCATATATTAACGGAACTGCTGATGTTGCATATAATATCTGCTTTATAATCTCTTCTGAATATTCATTAATATTGAAGTATTGTGCTTTTATTTCCGGAATACTAGTACATGTTGCAAATCCCTTTATCTTAGAATTTTTAATCTTTTTAAAATCAACTTTTTTTAATATGTCATTCAATACCTCTCTTGATAAGGTTCCCCCTTTAACAACTGTAGGTATATATTTTTTTATAAATGACATATTTTTAGCACCTAAAAAAAATAATATCCCTTTTACAATTAAATCTTTTTCTTCTAATGGTAGAATCTCTTCTTTTGTTAAGCTACACCAAATTTCTTCAGCCAAATTAAAGTTTCCCTGTAAAAATAACATAGCATTTAATGCTCCTATAGAGGTTCCAGAAACAACTTCTATATATTTATCTATGTTTAATTCAGATAAAGCTTTCCAAACACCTATTTGATAAGCTCCTCTTGAACCACCTCCAGCTAAAACCAACCCTACCTTCATACTATCCTCCTAATTATTTCTCACAACCTAAAGCTTTAATAATTATAAGTGCAGTATCTTCTATAGCTCTTTGAGTAACATCTATAGTCTTGCATCCCAATTTTCTAATAATTTTATCTGAGAAATCAAATTCCTCTAATATTCTAGCATCACCTGCATATTCAATATTAGACGGTATTCTATGAAACTTATCTAATCTTCGTTTTCTAATTTCTATTAATTGTAATGGATTTATTGTTAATCCAAATATTTTATGTTTATCTATTTCGAATAATTCCTTTGGCACTTCTACTTCTGGAACCAAAGGAATATTAATAGCCTTAATTCCTTTATTAGCTAAATACATACATAATGGTGTTTTAGAAGTTCTAGATAATCCAACTAAAACAACATCAGCATTTTTTAATCCTCTATAATCTTTACTATCATCATATTGCATAGCAAATTCCATTGCCTCAATTCTTTTAAAGTATGCTTCATCTGTTTTCCACATAGCTCCTGGATTATATTGTGGTTGTTCATTTAAAATTGATGATGCAACATTAATTATAGGACCTAATACATTTACGATAGATACATTACTTTCTATACATTTTTGTGTTAGGTATTCCCTTACATTTACAGTAATAATAGTTGATACAATCATAGCATTTTCACAAGATTTAATATCATTAATAAGTTCTTGTACATCCTCTAAACTCTTAACATAAGGAATTCTTCGTACTTCAACATTTTCTGAAAACTGACTTGCTGCAGCTTCTGCTACCTGTTCGGCTGTTTCTCCTATTGAATCTGATACCGCAAAAATTGTTAGCATATTTAATACCCTCCTATTTCTCTCAATTAAACTAAATTCTCTTACATCTATTATTATACCAACTTTTTTCAAATAATTGCTAATATGATGAATTATAATATCTATTATGATAAAATCAAAATATACTTAATTTAACTTAAGGAGGAGCTCATGAAAAATTCACTTAATAAAGATAAAATAATTACAATTGGAATATTACCGATTATGTGGCTAGTATATTTCTTGTTTGAAATAATTAGTGGTAGAGTTAAAGATTTTTATACTCTTATACTGAATCTTTCTTTGCTTTTAGTATTTGCATTAGTTGGAGCTATTATCTATAAATGTAGCACCAAAAATTTAAACGGCTTAAATAATAGAGCATTAATTATTACCTTCCTAATTCTAATGCTATTAGATCAAGGACTTAAAGTGATTATTAAGACTAATTTCTTTCATTATTATTTCGAAATAATTCCAGACTTTCTTTCATTTAATCCTATAATAAATACTCAAGGCTCATGGCTAAATGCTCGATTTAATTTTAATATTGGTTTTTCATTATTAATTTTAATTAATGGAATAGCTTTATTTCTATTTATTGAGTTGTATAGATACGTAAAATATAAAGGTCATAAAAACTTTTGGATAGATATGTGCTTCATCTTTATCTTTGCTGGAGCTTTATGTTCTCTTATAGATAAAGTGTTTTATGGTGGTAGCTTGGATTTCATAGGAATAAGTGATTTATTTATAGCTGATTTCAAAGATATATATATAAACTTAGGTTTGCTATTTTTTATTATGTCTTGTTATAAAAATGGTTTCTTTTCTGAAACAGAAGAAACATCTTTAAAAGACGATTGGAATTCTGTAAAAAAATTTATTATATTCATTAAGAAAGATTTATTAAGTATATTAAAAAAGGAAAAGGTATAAATACCTTTTCCTTTTTATATATATATTATTATGCTAAGCAAGTTTCCTATTAAAAAATCACTTCTATGATAGAAGTGATTTTTGGTGGCTTACCGGGGAATCGAACCCCGGACACCTTGATTAAAAGTCAAGTGCTCTACCGACTGAGCTAGTAAACCATATTACCTGGCAACGTTCTACTCTTCCACACAGTCCCCCGTGCAGTACCATCGACGCTGTAGAGCTTAACTTTCCTGTTCGGAATGGGAAGGAGTGTTTCCTCTACGCCATCATCACCAGATATTCATTATTTTTTTTATTTGTCTCTCAACAATTATTTATTATATAGATATATTCTACATATGTCAACATATTTTTTTAAAATAATTTTATTTTTCTCTAATTTCTTTTTTTTATACATAATAATATGTATTTAATTCTATTTTATAAGTATATCTTATTTATATTTCATCTAAAATTTTTATTCATTATAATTTATACTCTAATTTTAAAGTGTCCAAGTCCAATAAATGTATCCAATATTACACTATATAAATATAAAATTAATTTTCCACATCAATATTTAATTTATCCACAATTTCAAGCATAATTTCAATTTATTATGTTAATATATTTTGAAGTTAAAAATTAAATTATACATACTATATATTTAAAAATATAATTTTTGATTTTAGTTGCAAATTAGTATTGTCCAATATGTGATTTTAAAATTCATTTTATATTAGTATTATAATTATTTTTACAAACAAAAAAGTCTTAATTTATCATTTGATAAACTAAGACTTTTGGTGCGCCATCACGGGTTCGAACCGGGGACACCCTGATTAAGAGTCAGGTGCTCTACCAACTGAGCTAATAGCGCATA
>NZ_CBYM010000076.1 GCF_000577815.1 Clostridium saudiense
GTAGAAAGTTAAGTTGGGGTATTTAATGGTAAAGAGAATAGTAAACGTAATTATAAACGGTTTATCAAGAAGTGTAAGTTATAGTCAAGAGCAAAGGGAGCATATTGAATATAGTTTGACTGTAATAACTTATGAATTAATAAAGCTTATTTTGATAGTTTTAATTTTATATATGTTAGGACTTTTAAAAGAAGGACTAGCTGTATTATTAGCAATAATAATAACTAAACCATTTATTGGTGGATATCATGAAGATAGTCAGATAAAATGTTTTTTTGCAACAATGACAATAGTATGTGGCTTGATTATATTAGGAAGAAGTATTGAATTAAATATGGTATCTATTATTATATTGAATATATTTAGTATATTTTGTATATATCATAGAGCTCCAGTAATTAATGAAAAAATGCCATTAACAAAAGAAAAGCTTATAAGAAGAAATCGGAAAATAGGTTTAGTTAATGTATCTTTATTGGCAATGCTATCAATTATTAGTTATAAAAGTACAGTATATGGTGAGCTTATATGTCTTACTAATGTTGTACAAACGATGCTAATGTTTAATAAATATAAAAGAAAGGAGTGATTATAATGAAAAGAATAGTAGCAAGTTGTTTATTATTTGTATCTACATTATTAGTAAATTCAGGGACAGCATCAATATTAACTATAGGTGTGGAAGAAATGCCAGATTCTATAAAAAAATTAAGGTAGGTTTTGACAGAAGTGATTATCAATATAGCAGACTCAATTAGTAGTTTATTACAAAGTATGGCTTTAATTTATATTTCAAATTATTGTACTAAAAAAATATATCAAAAAAGTTCAAAAGATTTAATAGCAATGGTAGTAATTTTATGGGCTATAGTTGAAATTACAACTGGACTTGTAGGAAATTCGAGTTTAGGAACAATATTCATACATTTAGTAATGTTAATTTCACTGATAATAATATTTAAAAAGGACCCATTAGGAGCAATGATAGGGTTTGGGATAGTATATATATCTATAGCAATAAATTTAATAATATGTTCTAATATTTATTTAGGATATTTACAATACATATTTTTAGATAAATATCCCGAATTAGGTATGATAATATTTATGTATCTACCACAATATATAATGGCTATTTTAATGTTATATAATAAGAATTTCATAAAGAAAATTTATAAGGTAATAAGAAGTAGGAATATATCAATAATAGCAATAGTTATTGTAACTATAGTTATGGATTTTTTAGTATCGTTTAGTGCGATAGTGCATGATAGAGATAATCCATTATTTAAAGAGTTTGTATTTATAAGTTTTTCTATCTTTATTGTTCTACTTACTTTATACTTCTTTAATATAGAAAAGAAAGCAAAAGAAATATTAAATGTAAACTTTGCTTTAGAAGAAATGAATAACGAATTAAAAAAAGTTAAACATGATTATGGAGCACAGATATCATATTTATATGGACTACACTTAATGGGACAACATGAAAGATTAGGGTCTGCTTTAAAAGATATAATCAATAACAATAGTAATGTAGCATCAGAAATTGAAATAATAAATGGTTCTGATTCTGTTATGGCGGCTATTGTTAATGGGATAGAACATAAAGGAATAAATATTATATTAGATGATCAAATTGATTTTGAAGATAGTTGTATTTCAGAAGTAGAGTTTCAAAGAGTAATTTCTAATATATTAAGAAATGCTGTTAATGTAATGAATGGAACTGGAGTAATACAAATTAAGTCATATTATAATATGAATCATATAATTGTAAAAATAAAAAATAATGGCCCAAAGATAAAAGAAGATATAATAGATAAGATATTTGATGTTGGTTTTTCAACAAAAGAGAATAGCAAAAAAGAAAATGGATTTGGACTTTCAATTGTAAAAGAAATTATTGAAGGGGCTAATGGAACTATAGGTGTATCAAGTGATGATGATTTTACCGAATTCACTATAAATATACCTAAACTTTAGACGAGCATATTTTAATACATATTGCCATTAATTCAAGGTTTTAATATTGACTTTACTTAATTATTGGCATTCAAAAAATGTTCTAAATAAAAGTATAAATTAATTATTAAATAATGAGGACTCTCATAACTAATTTTTATATGTTATGGGAGTCCTTAAATTTTAAAAGCTTGAGATTTATTTAAATTAAAAGCAGCATCAAATTAAAAAACAACAAGTATACTTTAATCATCAACAAAACATTTAGAAGAAGTGGATTTAATTAAATAGGGATAATTGGACTTTTTAAGCTCTAAGCATTTATACGATAAAGTTTATTTTTATGATTTATGGCAATAATCAAAATAAATGAATTTATAAGAGGAGTTAAACACATGAAGAGAGTGATTAAAAGAGTAACTAAAGTGTTTACTGTTAGTTTTTTATTAATAAATACATTTATATTGCCGGTAAATAGTGAAAATGTTGATTTATTTAAAGTAAAGCTTGAAGAAATAGGAATTCCAGAAGAGTATTCAAAAAATATTAGTGATCACATAGAAAACTTAGATATTAGTGCTGAAGAGTTTCAAGCAATAATGAATAATAGTAGTGAAGTGTTTTCTAGGATTGAAGAAGGTCAAGAAATAAGTGATTTTTCTTTATCAGACCTTGTTGGAATATATAGTGAAGCATTAAGAGTTGCAAATGATTTAGATATTGAAGTTAAGATTGATTCAAATAATAAGGAAGTAGAGATTAAGGATAAAGAAAATGATGAGATATTACTAAAATGCCATATTGAAGATGTAAAAAAATATTATGAGAATTATAAAAAATCACCACTCACAGATGAAGAGTATGATGATTTATTGAAGTATATAGATAGTAGTGATGATAGTATATCAAATAATAATGAAGATTCATCAGTTTCAGAAAAAAAAGATACAAATGAAAATAGTATAAATAATGATATGAATGAAGATGATACAAATATAGATAAAGTTGAAGTAAGTGATGCTAGTAATACTATAGTAAATGATTCTGAAAGTAATAGTTCGATTAATAAAGCTGATACGATTAGTCAGAAGAATAGATATAGAGTATTAAGTATTATTTATTTGGTTTTATTGTTATGTGTGCTTTTATCAATAGTGAGTAGTAAGTTATTTAAAGAGAAAGATGAAAAATGGCAATAAATAGGATATAGCCTTTTTAGGCAAAGAATGAATTTAAATATTATAACGAAAAGGGG
>NZ_CBYM010000077.1 GCF_000577815.1 Clostridium saudiense
AAAGGATAAAGAGCAACGTGTTGTTTTTCCACTGGGAGAGGCAAAAGATATAATATTCACTTTTCGTACAATTTAGTGAAGGTTAATCGAAGTATTAAAAATTGTCACGATGGATGTTGAACGTAAGAAGATACTTAGTTTATACTAGGTATCTTTCTTGTTAAGAAAAAGTAGCGTTTTAATATTCCGTTAAATTCTTTATACTAAGACGCAATAAAGAGTGCCAATAGATTAAACAGAGTTAGATAAATTCATTTTTTATTATATGAAATATATAAATAACAATTAATTTTTATAAGGAAGTAGTATGATAAAATGAAAATATATGGAAGTAAATATGATAATATGGTAAAATTTAGTGCGAGGTGATTAAAATGAAAAAAATATTAAGTATTATATCAATAGTAATATTTTCAGTACTATTAGTATCATGTGGTCAAAAGGATAATAAAATCACTAAGGAAAATATAAGTGCTACATTAATATGTCCAGATGGATTACCAGCAATAGCAATAAGCAATTTAATATCTGATGAATCAAATGATGAAGAGATTACTATAAATTGCTCTATAGAAAAGACAACAGATACGCTTTTATCAGAATTAATGAAGGGTGAGTCTGACTTGGCTATAGTTCCTTCAAATCTGGCATTACAAGCATATAAGAAAGATTTAGGTTATAAGATTGCAGGAACTATTGGATGGGGATCATTATATTTAGTGTCAACAGAAGAAGTAGACAGCTTATTAGATTTAGAGGGATGTGAAATATATAATACAGGAAAAGGTCTTACACCTGATATAGTATTTAAAGATATATTACAAAATAATAATGTTAATGAGAATAATATTACTTTTTCATATGTTGGAGCAGCATCAGAGCTTGCACCGTTGGTCATGAGCGGACAAGCTAAGTATGCAGTGTTACCAGAGCCGGTGCTATCAACTGTAATGGCTAAAAATGAAAATATAAAAATCATATGTAATTTAAATGATGAATGGAAAAAAGTACATGATGTTGAAAATGGATATCCACAATCAACATTATTAATTAAAGAAGAGTTTTATAATACGATAAAAGATTCTGGATTATATGATGAAATTATAAATAAATTTATTGAATCTGAGGATTGGGCAATAAATAATCCTGAGTTAGCAGCAGAACAGTGTGAAAAACTTGATATAACTGTAAATAAAGATGTAATTGATAAATCAATGAAAAATAGTAATTTAGCTTTTACAAAAATAGAAAATTGTGAACAAGAATATGAAACATATTTTTCTATTATAGATGAAAATAATAAAGGAGAAAATGGAGGGTATGACGCAATATTCATTAAGAAATAAAAAATATTTAATGATTTCTATTGCTGTGATTATATTAGTTTGGCAAGTGGTAGCTATTAGTTTTAATAATAGGCTACTTTTGCCTTCTTTTTTTGATGTTTTAAATGAGATGCATAGAATAATATCAAGAGAACAGTTTTTAAGGTTAGTATTTAATAGCATTTTTAGATGTATAAAAAGTTTTATAGTATCTATAATAATTGCAGTAATTTTAGGCATTGGGAGTTATTTTAGTAAATTTATATATAATTTTTTATATCCAATAACAGTATTTTTAAAGGCAATACCGACTATGGCATTTATAGTATTATTATTAATATGGACGTCTAAAGATTTTGCACCAACGATAATAGGTATAGTAATTTCATTTCCTATTTTTTATGAGGCAACTTTAAATTCATTACTTAATATAGATGAGGGATTATTACATATGGTTAGAGTTTATAGAGTATCAAGGAGTGATAAACTAAGATTTGTAATAATGCCTGTGATTTATATAGAAATTAAAAAGATATTGACTTCAACAATATCCTTAATATTTAAAGTTGTTATATCTGGTGAGGTATATTCTCAGCCACAATATGGCATAGGATCTAATATACAATTTGAAAAGATACAGTTAAATACTGCTGCAGTTATCGCATGGATGATTATAATAGCACTGATAGTTTGTATTTTTGATTTTATAATGGATAAGAGTTTTAATAAATGAGGTAAGAATGATAATAAAAAATATAAATTTTAAATATAATGATAATGAAATATATAAAAATTTTAATATAGAATTTAAAAGAGGAAAGATAAATTGTATTATTGGAAAGTCAGGATGTGGCAAAACAACGTTATTAAATTATATTTCTCAAAAATATTGTTTTGAAAATAAAAAAATAGCATTTGTTTTTCAAAATGATAATTTAATTCCTTGGGAAAATATATATGTTAATTTAAAAATTATTGCAAAACAGTACTTTGATAAAGAAAAAATAGAAAAAGAAATTGATAAGATTTTAAAAGATATTGGATTGATAGAATTTAAAAATAGTTATCCTAATGAACTTAGTGGAGGAATGAGACAAAGAATAAATTTTGCACGTGCGTTAATAGGAAGTCCAGATATAATATTAATGGATGAACCTTTTAAATCATTAGATATTAAAAGCAAACATGAAATGATTAACTTAGTAATGGAGTTAAGAAAAAAAAGTATAGTTACTATTATATTAGTAACACATAGTATAGATGAAATAATAAAGCTATCAGACATTGTGTATTTATTAGGGGGAAGACCGGTAAGGATATTGGAAACAGCAGAAGGAGTAAAGATAAAAAATATTGTAGAAAATTTATATAAATCTATTGACGAGTTTAATTAATAGTGTTAATATAAAACACGTCGCTGATGATGAAGTGGTTAAAAAACTTATAAAAATAAGTTGTTGACAACTAACTTTTGAAGTGATAAGATAGTCATTGTCAATTACGAGACATAACAAAAACTTTTAAAAAAAGTGTTGACATGAATCGTAATAAATGATAAGATGAGAAAGTCGCTTGAGGGCGACGAAGTAAATGG
>NZ_CBYM010000078.1 GCF_000577815.1 Clostridium saudiense
TATAATATGAGTGAAATAATCCTTTTTTATTCAGTTCCAATAAAATATTAGATGTATGTTTCCTTTAGATTTGCTTGTTATTCTTTTATTTTTACAATACAGTCTTTTCTATAAAAAGCCATTCCATACTTTATAATATCCTCATAACCACTTTGATTAAGTTCATATGCATATTTTTTATCTTCAATTTGCTGCAGAGTATCTTGTGGCTTTGTAAATAGCTCTTTTGGTTTATCACAAACCTTCATTTCAATTATTACTGCTTTATCAAAAATTGATAGTTGTTTTATATAAATATCACATCTTCCATCCCCGCTCTCCCTGTTGGATTTTACAATGTAACCATCCATATGAGATAATAATCCTATCATAAATCCATGATAAAAGTTTTCATATGCATCATTAAAGCTTATTGTCTTCTTCAATAATCTATTTACTTCCCTTTGGAATACATCAACTTCTCCTTTTATAATTGAAGTATAAAGAAGAGATAAATCTTCGCTCTTTATCTTTTCATTAAACCATTTAAGTATCTTAGTTCTAAAGATATACTTAACTTCTAAGTTTGGTATTGCTAGCTCTACAAACTTTTCTTGGGTATTTTCATCCATTCTTTCACTTATCTTTTTGAAATATCCTGTAAAGAACATAAAGTTCCAAAGGTTATCTAAATTATCATAAACATCATTGTAGGTTATGTCTTCATGTACTGGTTTTTCTATAGTTTTACCTTCTATTAAAGCCTCTATTTCGCTTTTTGTTATATCATCTGCTCTTTCTATAAGACTTTTCAAATGCTTGTCTATCATTTTTTATTGGCTTTAATTTTAACTTTCTATCATCATCTTCACAATATTGATTTATTAAATATTGATTAGTAAGCTTTTCTTTTATTATTCCATTTGCTTTTAATCTATTTTCTTTTATTATATTAACTATCGCTAATAATAATATAGAAATAGTTGTTATCCTTTGTTGACCATCTATAATTAAATACTCTCTATTTCTTCCACTATCATTATAAATTGATACTATTGTTCCAAAGAAATGACTTTTATATTTATACTTTATCATATTTACTAAATCATCATATAACTGCTTACACTGTTCTTTTTTCCAATCATAATTTCTTTGATATACTGGAATGACAAAGTTTGTATCTGATGAATCTAAAAATACTTCATATACCATGTTAATAGCAGGTTCTTTCGTTGAATCGAATAAATCAATAACTTTTTCTTTTATTTATACTTTCATAACCTCAAATAAAACTTAAAATTCTATACTATTTAATAAATCCCTCAATGATTTTAATTCATCGTTAGTTAATGTAACGCCTTTCCCCATCTTTTCATGATCAGGTGACCATTCCCTCAAATCATATTTAGCTTCTTTACCATTCCAACTAATTATATTTAATTCCTTTTTCCAACCTTTAGCTGATTCTGCTATAGCACCTAATGTTTCTTTAATTTCAAATTTTATATCTGCCATAAATTAATCCTCCCTCTTATATTCTTATACCTAAATCATCAAATTCACTTATTTCTACTAACTTTAATTGTGTAGAAATATCTAAACATAATATTTTACTTAACATATTTCAATGATAAAAATGCTTTACTAAAATCTTTTCCTTTATCTTCTGCTGTAAATATATCACTATCATATGTTCCTTCTACAACATTATAAGTAATATGATTAATTATATCCATCTCTCACTTACTTTCACCTTTTCAAGTTTCTTTGTATATCAAAATAAAACTACTTTATAATTCTTTATATTCTTCAGCTAATTCCTTTAATTCCTTAACTATTTCTTCACATCTATATTCGGTATAATATATACTTCCTACATAATTTATAAATTCATCTTTACTTAATTCACTAAACTTATCATCAAAGCAATTCTTTTCTTCCTCTATAGCATCATAAAATCCACTAGAACATGGACCCCATCCATTTATTCTTTCCTCAAATGCTATTGCTGCCTTTTCAACATCATATTCTAAAACACCTTCATATAAATCATTAATTATAATAGAAGCCGTTTCTTTATTGATTTCTATTCCCCTACATAAATTTTCTCCTAAAATAGCTTCTAAACTAAAAAACTCTCTTATTAAATCTACTGATTTTCTTGCAATTTCAATTTTTTTACCTAACATCTTTTATATCTCTCTTTTACAAATAATAGTATTAATGTATATTATACGCTATATTTTCATATCCTTCTGTCGAACTGAGTTAATTTCATATCAAATATATAATTATTGCTGAAAATAACTTGATTATTTATTGAGTGATTTCGACATATTGAGGTGTTTCCAGCTCAAATTGTTATTATATGGATTATATTTTGTAAAAAATAACACCTTAATAAACTTTTCAGTCTATTAAGGTGTTTTAACTATATTTATTTTAATCTAATCACTTTCAATCAAATTAAGATTATTTTCAATTTGACTTTAAACACACTCTTTTAATTTTTTCTTACTTATTGTTTCAATAATCATATCTATGTTCCCATCATATTTTATTGGAATAACATCCTATACACTAGTAAAATTATCATTAGGAATAATTATATCATCTACTATCCTAATAAACCTTTAAAACAACTTATCTTTTCAGTCAAAAGACCACTAGCAAATTTTAATTCATTGCTAGTGGCCTAATATATCTATATTCTAAACTAATTTTTGTTCAAAAATATTATCCAAATTCAATTTCTTAATCCTATCTTCAATTTCAGCAGTATCAATAGTATACAAACCTAACTCCTGCATTCTCTTAAAATAACTAGCTCCAGCAAAAGTATACCTA
>NZ_CBYM010000079.1 GCF_000577815.1 Clostridium saudiense
GCGAAATAAAGTCCAGCAATTTGCTGGACTTTATTAATATTACATACTACACATATATAATATATAAAGATTTGATTTTTAGTATCTTTTTAAAAATTTACTCTTGATAACATTTGGACATCTTTTTATGTTGTAGTTATTTGCATATTTTAAAAACAAAGACTAAATTTATAATGTTTAGTATTATACTTATTTAAAATATAATATATCCTCTATTTTATATTTCTTTTTTGCTATCCCAAGCCTCATAGCAGGCGTTACTTCCTCACCTTTATATTTATGTGTCTCACAGAAGTTTAAATATGTTCTTAGAATAGTTATCATATATTGAGCATATTTAGGGTTGAAGTTAGCATATATATAACTTTTCCCTTCCCCTCTGCCTCCTGACAATGGTCTTTCTAATATAGACACCTTTCTTCTTATTTGATTGAAAAATGTGTTTATAGACCTCAAATCTATTCTGTACATTATCTCTGCTAATTCATAACAATTAAGGTTAGATAAATCTGTAACACAATTAATATATCTATTTCCTTCATCCTTATAAGGAAATGGATGGGGGATAGAATCATTAGTTCCAACAACATAATCTTTTTCGTTAATTGTTTGTGTTATATATATATCGTTATTAAATATAGTATGAGCCAATAGGTCTATGGCTGATTTACCTAAACCATCTTTTAAATTATTAGCCTCTTGCCATAATTTAATATTTTCTTTATGAGTTAAATATTGTTTATATGCCTCATTCTTATCTAATTCTTTATCAACCTTGCAGGTAAAAATATGAGTATCATTCTTAGAAATACCTTCTTTATGTATCCTCAAAAGAGAAGTCAGTAAGGCAGTATCTTCATCTGTAACTATAAATAATTTATCAACATTCAATAATTTATTTATTAGCCAATGATGTGCATAAGTAGTGTATGTTGAATTAACATGAAATCCATCTACATACGATTGTCTAACTTCTAAATCTCTTAAAAAAAGTTCCAATTCACTTAAAGTAGAATCATTAGTTATTTTAGATACTTTATACTTACTTGTCTTTTGCAAATATGTATTCAACTTATCTTCCTTATATTTTATATAGTCATTTTTAACTTCGTTTACGGAGGTTGTGAAGTCAAAAGCAACATCTGCTCTAAATATATATCGACTTCTCGAATCCGTAGTCGCTACAATACTTGTAGGAAACAAAGGTTTCTCTTTTTCTAAAATAGAATTTTTACCATGTCCCTTTTTTCTAACATTGTTAAGATGATAAGTGAATTTATCAGTGTTAAGCCATAATGTATCAAAATGAGTATTCTTTAATTTCTTATCTTCATATCGCTCAAGAAATTCTAAACACCTTCTATATAGCCATTCTAACTTATTGTAGTAAGTGCTACTGCCAATATCTAATATTTCACATATTCTTGTTACAGGAGTTCTACTTAGTATTAGTTTCATAAACAGAGGTAGTATATCATTCTTCTTTTGATAGTAAGTAAAACATTCCTTCTGCTCTGGTAAGACATTTGCAATTTTCTTGCATAATTTGCACTGATACTTTTGAGAGTTGCTTGAACTTTTGCCACGTCTATAAAAACTATCAGGATTATCAAGCGGATTTAAATCTTTTTCACAACAATCTTCTTTATGGAATATATAATCTGGCTCAATAGGAACTGTAGTATTAATATCTATTAACCTTTTAATTTCTTCTGCCATTGCCCAATTTGAATAAGGAGCCGCATAACTTCTTATTACAGGTTTATCAATAGTATCATCATTAATATCATTACACTTTATTGATTTAAAACTCTTTCCTGTAATCATATATCGAGAAGGATTCCCCTTTAGATTCTTATACTTTAATTGCTCTTTACCATACCATTTACAAAAGGGATTAGCACAAAAGTTAGTTTGAATGTTATAAGATTTTTTATCAACAACTAATTCTACTGGGGTATATAGAAGGTATCCATATTTTCTCGAAAACTCCATCTTTGATAAAGTGGTATAGTCTATTTCCCTCTGATTAACTTCTTCTTGAGTAATAGGTGGAATAACTTTTACTTTACTAACAGTTTTATCTGACAATCTCTTTAGTTTCATTATTTTTCAACTCCGAATCACTAATAGTATCATACAATGAAGCAAGTATTTTCTTATTGTATCTTTGCTTATTAACCCATTCTATAAAATTAGTATCATCTAATAGGTTTAATAAAAACATATCCAGTATTTCTTCTTCGCTATATTGAGTGTATTTAGAGTAATGCTCTAATATAGCAAGTGTTCTTGTTGATAATTCCAAAGAAACCTTTTTCTTATTTTCTTTTTTAGGTTTTATATACTTCACCTCCGCAACTCCTTTCTTTTAGGTATAAATCACATACGTATTCACATATAAAATCACATACCTATTCACAAAGATAATAAAACTATTATTTTTTTATTTTATATGTGATTTACCCTGTGATTTGCTATGTGATTTTCAATCATTTCTATATTATAATTATTCCCTAAAATAAGCAATATAAACAATTTAATAAAAAAAATCACATGTGAATCGTAATGTGATTTCACATGTGATTTTGATTGAGATTTTAACTTGATTAGCAACTTTTGCACCTTAAAACGGAACCCGTTG
>NZ_CBYM010000080.1 GCF_000577815.1 Clostridium saudiense
CCTTGAGTCTTTGTTTTAAGACTCTCAAAAGAATTGCTGGTTTACTTTAACTATATTCTGTTCAATTTTCAAAGATCATTTATTGTGTCGCACTCAAGCGACTTCCTTATCTTATCACTTTGTCACTTTCGTGTCAACATTTTTTTGAACTTATTTTTTCAAGTTTTTTTAACTTGTTTCAGTTCTTAAATGTTTCCCTCAAGGACAAGGACTATTCTATCACAGCTTTTCCGCCTCAAATATATTATAAGTATAATTATTAAAATTTATTCATCATTTACTATGTTTTTTCGTTATTTTTCTCTTTTTTTCTATTATTGATACACCAGGTATAGAGTATGGTATAATCTATAGTGTTTTTTCTGTTTTCTACATTTCAATAGTTATTTTTATCTATTTATAACTTATATATACATAATATGCTTATCAATAAATTTGCTAAATATTATATAAAAAAACTAATTTTATAGAATTTTATATTTTTTAATATTATAATAAGTAATATATTCTATGCACCTATAGCTCAGTTGGATAGAGTGCTGGACTTCGAATCCAGGCGTCAGGGGTTCAAATCCCTTTAGGTGCACCATCTAAAAAAGGTATCGCATTATTAATGATGCGATACCTTTTTCATATTATTATATACCTAAATAACTATTTATAACTTTTCCAAAATTATTATTCTTTAAAACACTTAAAGTAACTCCCACAATCTCATAGCTACTCGTAAGATCATTATCCTTACATGCAATTGACAATCCTTTCATTATTTCATTACATAATAATTTTATATCTGAATTATTAAAAACAATGTTTATATCACTTGCTGAATTTTTTATACTTCTTTCTAACTTCTGTATTTGGAAATCTTCAAACTTCCCATTTCTTTTTACAACTCTCATATGTACCCTACCCCTTTTTTCTTTCATAATATACTCTTATACTTATAAAGTAATAATTTTTTTAAGACCTTATATTACTTTATATTTTACTCCACTTAAATTCGCTGTTCAATAGTTACCAATTTATGAATTTACTACAAAATAATATTAACTATATAAATAAACCTAATAAACAAAAATAAAAACTTCAAATTTACCAACAATTATTTTCTATAAAATAATCTAAAGTAAATTTGAAGTTTTATTATGTCATTATTATATATTAAAATGGAACTTCTTCCTGAATTACTTCATTAACAGCTTTTTTCTTACTATCAATAAAAGTAAATTCACTTAATATTATGTCTACCTTGTATTTCTTTTCACCTTCACTATTTAAATAACTACTAGTTCTTAATTTCCCTTCAACGGCTAGCTTACTTCCCTTACCAACATTATGAGCCAATATTACAGCCTTCTTACCAAATGCTACTACTTCAACAAACGTTGCAATTCTTTCATTCTTTCTAACACTGTACTCATTAATTGCTAAAGTAAATCTAACATACTTTCCTTCACCTTCATCATTCTTATACTCTTTTAACTCTAAATCATTTACCACATTACCAACTAAAGAAACTTTATTCATATTTCTAACCTCCAAGAATTATTTATTTTAATTCTTGACAAGCTTTCTTGTTATTATACATATAAATTATATTTTTTTATTTTAATTTATAATCACTAGTAATCATATCTACACCTATACCTATAAGCATATTAGCCTCTTCTTCAGTCTTTACATCCCATACATTAACTACTGCTCCATTTTCATGGGCTAGACGTACATTTTCAGCAGTTACTCTATCTTTTCTAACATCTATTCCATAATTACCATACTCTTTTAATAAATTAATATTTTCTAAACTTATATCACTTAAATATTGAAATTGAATCTTATAACTATACTGTCTAATATATTTTATCCATTCATATGATGTTGAAATTATTATAGATTCATCTTCTAGTCCATGCCCCTTAATCTTATCCACAACTTCTTTTACATTATTAACATTTATATCCTTAAACTCAATTACTGGAACTAACTTATTTTTTTTACAGCAAATTAAATATTCATCTAAAGTAGGTATCTTTAAATTTTTATACTTTTTAATATTATTTCCACTATCAATATTTAGTGCCTTAACCTCAACTAAACTCATACTCTGAATTTTACCAACACCGTTTGTCATTCTATCAACATCATTATCATGGAATATAATAAGACTTCCATCCCTAAGTGAATACAAATCACATTCAGCTCCCCACATTCCAAGATCTGCTGCTTTCACAAAAGAGGGAATTGTATTTTCTGGTTCATATGCACTTGCACCCCTATGTCCTATTAATTTTACATCAATATTTTCATGATTGAATGCCTTAATACTACTACTAGGTAATATTAATATTAAAGTTAATATTAATACCCTAAAACCCTTATTAATTATTTTCATTTTACCTCTTCCTTCTTTTATACCTTTTTCATATTTTCCTCCCCTAACTATTAAAC
>NZ_CBYM010000081.1 GCF_000577815.1 Clostridium saudiense
CTCTGATCCAGAGTACCACGAGACACGTGAAACCTTGTGGGAAGCAGGGAGGACCACCTCCCAAGGCTAAATACTACCTGATGACCGATAGTGAAGCAGTACCGTGAGGGAAAGGTGAAAAGAACCCCGGGAGGGGAGTGAAATAGAACCTGAAACCGTGTGCCTACAACCGGTCAAAGCCCCATATGAGGGTGATGACGTGCTTTTTGTAGAACGAGCCAACGAGTTACGGTATGTAGCAAGGTTAAGTACTTAAGGTACGGAGCCGAAGGGAAACCGAGTCTTAATAGGGCGACTAGTTGCATGCCGTAGACCCGAAACCGGGTGACCTATCCATGGCCAGGTTGAAGCGAGGGTAAAACTTCGTGGAGGACCGAACCACGTTGCTGTTGAAAAAGCATGGGATGAGCTGTGGATAGCGGAGAAATTCCAATCGAACTCGGAGATAGCTGGTTCTCCCCGAAATAGCTTTAGGGCTAGCGTCGGATATGTGTAGTGGAGGTAGAGCACTGAATGGGCTAGGGGGCATATCGCTTACCGAACCTTATCAAACTCCGAATGCCATATACATTTAGTCCGGCAGTCAGACTACGAATGATAAGATCCGTGGTCAAAAGGGAAACAGCCCAGATCGTCAGCTAAGGTCCCAAAGTGTAAGTTAAGTGGAAAAGGATGTGGGATTTCTAAGACAACTAGGATGTTGGCTTAGAAGCAGCCACTCATTTAAAGAGTGCGTAATAGCTCACTAGTCGAGAGATCCTGCGCCGAAAATGTCCGGGGCTCAAACTTACCACCGAAGCTACGGGCTTGCGTAAGCAAGCGGTAGGGGAGCGTCGTAATCGGGCTGAAGTCGTACCGTAAGGAGCGGTGGACTGATTACGAGTGAGAATGTTGGCATTAGTAGCGAGATGTAGGTGAGAATCCTACAGGCCGAATATCTAAGGTTTCCTCAGGAAGGCTCGTCCGCTGAGGGTTAGTCGGGACCTAAGCCGAGGCCGAAAGGCGTAGGCGATGGACAATCGGTTGATATTCCGATACCACTACCATCGTTATTATCGAGGGTGTGACGGAGAAGGATAGTGTGTGCTAGCGATTGGAAATGCTAGTCTAAGCGTTTAGGGAGTTACGGTAGGCAAATCCGCTGTAACAATTCTGAGGCGTGATGGGGAAGGCCATATAGGCCGAAGTACATGATTCCATGCTTCCAAGAAAAGCATCTAGAGAGAGAAGTAGTGCCCGTACCGCAAACCGACACAGGTAGATGAGGAGAGAATCCTAAGGCCGGCGGAAGAATTGCAGTTAAGGAACTAGGCAAATTGACCCCGTAAGTTCGCGAGAAGGGGTGCCTGCGAGAGCAGGCCGCAGAGAATAGGCCCAAGCAACTGTTTAGCAAAAACACAGGTCTCTGCTAAAGCGTAAGCTGATGTATAGGGGCTGACGCCTGCCCGGTGCTGGAAGGTTAAGGGGAACACTTAGCGCAAGCGAAGGTGTGAACTTAAGCCCCAGTAAACGGCGGCCGTAACTATAACGGTCCTAAGGTAGCGAAATTCCTTGTCAGGTAAGTTCTGACCCGCACGAATGGCGTAATGACTTGGGCACTGTCTCAACTGCAAATCCGGCGAAGTTGTAGTGCGAGTGAAGATGCTCGCTACCCGCGATTGGACGGAAAGACCCC
Source organism: Clostridium saudiense (assembly GCF_000577815.1). Classification (GTDB taxonomy): domain Bacteria; phylum Bacillota; class Clostridia; order Clostridiales; family Clostridiaceae; genus Clostridium; species Clostridium saudiense. The sequence goes on from NZ_CBYM010000081.1 coordinate 1,676, forward strand.
GTAGAGCTTTACTGTAGCTTAGCATTGAATTCCGGTATTGTCTGTACAGGATAGGTGGGAGACTGGGAAACTAGGGCGTCAGCCTTAGTGGAGTCAACCTTGGGATACCACCCTGACAGTACTGGGGTTCTAACAGGACGCCATGAATCTGGTGACTGGACATTGTTAGGTGGGCAGTTTGACTGGGGCGGT
>NZ_CBYM010000083.1 GCF_000577815.1 Clostridium saudiense
AAAGTAGATAGATTTGTGTAAAAAACAAATCTATCTACTCTTTTTTTGTATGATTAGTTGGTAGATTTGGAATAATACACTATATAAATTTTAGGAGGATTTTCTATGGCAAGAAAAAATGATATCAATTTTGATTACAATTCAGAAATAAAAAAGTGTAAAACAATCGATGACGTTCTTGGAAAGAACGGATTAGTTCAAAGATTAGTTAAGGATGTACTAGAAAATATACTTGAAGCAGAAATGGATGAACATCTTGGTAGAGATAAATACCAACGTCAAAGCGATATTGAGCCTGGCGAAAGAAATTATAGAAATGGATATAGCCAAAAAAATCTAAGAAGTTCATTTGGAGATGTTGATCTCGATATACCAAGGGATAGAAAGTCTGAATTTGAACCTCAAATAGTAAAGAAATATGAAACTGTTTGTAATGAATTAGATAAAAAAATAATTTCTCTTTATGCTAAAGGTATGACTACTAGCGATATTCAGGCTGAAATAGAAGATTTATATGGAATAACAATCTCACCATCAATGGTTTCTAAAATAACAGATAAAGTAATAGCTACCGCTACCGAATGGCAAAATAGAATGTTAGATAAAATATATCCAATAGTTTACTTAGATGCTATGTACTTTAAGGTTAGAAGCAACGGAAAAATAGTTAATAAAGCTGTATATATTTGTTTAGGATATACGATGGAAGGATATAAAGATATTCTTGGACTATGGGTTGATGAAGCCGAAGGAGCTAAGTTTTGGCTAGGTATTTGCAATGACTTAAAAAATAGAGGTGTAAAAGAAATCTTAATTGCTTGTATGGACGGACTTAAAGGGCTACCACAAGCTATTCAGACCGTATTTCCATCAGCTAATATACAAACATGTATTGTTCATCAAATAAGAAATTCTATAAAATACATAGCTTCAAAAGATAAAAAATCATTTATGAAAGATTTAAAAGAAGTTTATAAAGCTCCTACTGAAGAACTTGCGTTAGCGCAGCTAGACAAACTAAAAGAAACTTGGGGAAATAGTTATGGAATGGTTATAGATTCATGGTATAACAACTGGAATAACTTATCTACTTTCTTTGATTTCTCACCTAGAATAAGAAAAATGATCTATACAACTAATGCACTTGAAGGATTCAATAGACAGGTACGTAAGTATACTAAATCTAGAACTATATTTCCTACAGATGAATCTCTAAACAAGTGCGTATATCTAGCGACTATGGAAATCATGGAAAAATGGACTCAACCAGTTCCAAACTGGGGTGCTACGTTAGCGGAGCTAACATTATTCTTTACTGAAGAATTAAAAGATGAATTAGCATAATAGCTTGTACTTTTTATAAATTTTATGCATATTATCTAACTTTTGTTAAATAATATAAAAGAACAGAAAAACACATTATTAGTATTTCTAGATAATAAAAAAATATTACTGGAAATCAAAATTTCCAGTAATATTTGATTTATAAGAAACTATATTACACAAAATTATCTACAGTCTC
>NZ_CBYM010000084.1 GCF_000577815.1 Clostridium saudiense
CCTAATATAACTTAAAATTTTACATTATTTATCTAAATTTTAATTAAATCATAGTTTTTCTCTAATTTTTAATTATATTCTCCTATTTCCTTATATTGATACACTAGGAACAGTGTTACTATTATATTAAAAAGTTATCCACTAAATACACATTATCCACATATTAGTATTAACTGTTATATTAATTTATAAACATAATTAACATTATCCACAGCAATAAAATAAAATCACCATATCAATTGTTTCATCATATTTTTCAATAATCTTCAACTTAAAATATAAAAATATTTTGTAATATTTTTATATAAATTGTTCTAATAAAATAAATTTCTGTTTCAAATATATATTTTTTTACTTCAATACTATTTAATAATAAAAAAGATAGATGGTATTTTTACTAAATACCATCTATCTTATAACATTGATAAAATAAATTTTAATTCTAAAAAATAAAACCTACTATATCAAAACTGTCTATTTTCATACTTATACTTTAAATATGAAAATCTTTTAAATGTAATAATACTATTTTCCTTATAAATCCCAAACACACCAAACTTTATATACCTAATTCTTAGTGGTATATCTACAAATAGATGTATATCTTCTACGCATAAATATATTTCTATAATCGTAATGTATTTCTATTGATAAAACCTTTTTAATATATTTTCTATTTTATCTTTATCTCTTAACATTCATCAATGCAAATTTTAACCTTTAAATTCTGATCGGCTAAATTGTCCGTAAAAAACATAACATGCCTTTTGCGTCGCCCTTTTAAAATCAACGCGTTTCTCCTTACCATTTATCTCTAATTTAATATAATAAAAAAGGTAGTTAGCTTTATACTAAGTACCTTATACTATCTGGCAACGTTTGTTGGTGTTATTTTTTACGCTACGATTAATCTTCACTAAATCATCCGGTAAAAGCATAAAATGCTTTTACCCTCTCCAATTTAAAAATTAGGACGTTGCTTTTTTCTCTTAATAATATTCAATAACAAAAAAGATACCTAGTATAAACTAAGTATCTTCTTACCTGGCAACGTTCGTCGGGGCAATTTTTAACGCTTCGATTAATCTTCGCTAAATTGCCCGCAAAAGACATAACATGTCTTTTGCCTCTCCCAGTGGAAGAGCATAACGTTGCCCTTTACCATTTAACTATAATTTAATATAACAAAAAGGCACTTAGTTTTATACTAAGTGCCTTGAA
>NZ_CBYM010000085.1 GCF_000577815.1 Clostridium saudiense
GGCTTTGTTTTAATAAACTGTTGAAATTTGATTAACCTCTATAAATATGGTTATAATATATAATATAACTACTATTTAGGAGGTTTTTTATGCCAAGAGTTAATAATGTTATTCAGCAAGTTTCACAATTAAATACATATGAGCAAGAGAAGGTATTTGATTTTTTAAAGACTGTATTGATGTCAAATGGAATAACTAACTCTATAGATGAAGAAATCGCTGAAAATAGATTTAACAAGGGGAAGTGCTGTCCTTTTTGCAATCATGATAAAATATCTAAGTATGGAAAATATCATGGTAAGAATGGCGTTAAACAAAGGTATAAATGCCAAAATCCAGAGTGCAAGAAAACTTTCAATGATTTTTCTAAATCCCCAGTTTCAAGTAGTAAAAAGGGATTAGATAAATGGCTACTATATGCTCAATGTATGATAAATGGTAACACTATTAGGCAATGTGCCGAAATTGTTGAGATTAATATTGCAACAGCTTTCTTTTGGAGACATAAAATTATAGACGCTATTAGAAAATTTATTGGCTACGGCTCTCTTGAGGGTGTTATTGAACTCGATGAGACATACTTTGCCCTTAGCTATAAAGGGAATCATAGCAAAAGTTCTAATTTTACTATGCCAAGGGAATCAAGAAAGCGTGGTAAAGAAATAAATACAAGAGGTATATCAAAGGAATTTGCCTGTGTATTATGTGGTGTAGATAGATTAGGAAATATATATACTGGTTTAATATGTGATGGCAGACCTAACTATACTGATATAAATAGGGCTTTATCAGAGGTTGTTGAAGAAAATTCTATTTTATGTACTGATAAACATAGGAGTTATATCCCATTTGCGGCTCAACATAATTTTGAATTACATCAAATTAGGGGCGGGAGAAAAACTGTGGATATTTATAATATTCAAAGAGTCAATGCTTTTCATAGTAGCTTAAAAAGATGGATAAGAAAGTTTAATGGTGTTTCAACCAAGTTCCTAACAAACTACCTATTTTGGTATAAATGGACCCAATTATTTAAAACAGAAATGGAAAGGAATAAACCTAAAAAGTTCTTTATTCATGCTAATTCAACACATTCTGTATCTTTAATAAAGGATTTTAAGATTAGAAGACCAATATATGTATAAAGGTAAAATTTGTTTTAATTTTACTATTTTTAGTGTACAATAAATATAATGATTGATGAACAATTGTATT
>NZ_CBYM010000086.1 GCF_000577815.1 Clostridium saudiense
ATTATAGAAGTAACAACTCCTGAACCTACAGTTCTTCCACCTTCTCTGATAGCGAATCTTAAACCTTCATCCATAGCTACTTGAGTGATTAACTCAACGTTCATATCGATGTGGTCTCCAGGCATAACCATTTCCATTCCTTCTGGTAATTTGATTGATCCTGTAACGTCTGTTGTTCTGAAGTAGAATTGTGGTCTGTATCCATCGAAGAATGGAGTATGTCTACCACCTTCATCTTTCTTAAGTACGTATACTTGACCTACGAACTTGCTGTGTGGGTTAACTGATCCAACTTTTGCTAAAACTTGACCTCTTTCGATGTCTGTTCTTTGAACACCTCTTAATAATGCTCCGATGTTATCTCCAGCTTGTGCTTCATCTAATAACTTTCTGAACATTTCGATTCCTGTAACAACAGTCTTTCTTCTTTCTTCAGTTAATCCGATTACTTCTACTTCGTCACCTACGTGAAGTATTCCTCTTTCAACTCTTCCTGTTGCAACTGTTCCTCTACCAGTGATTGTAAATACGTCTTCTACTGGCATTAAGAATGGCTTATCTGTTGCTCTTTCTGGTGTTGGGATGTAGCTATCTACTGCATCCATTAATTCCATGATGCAAGCTGTTGCTTCTGGATCTGTTGGGTTTTCTAATGCTCTTAAAGCTGATCCCTTGATTACTGGAATGTCATCTCCTGGGAAGTTGTATTCAGATAATAATTCTCTAACTTCCATTTCAACTAATTCTAATAATTCTTCATCATCAACCATATCTGCTTTGTTTAAGAATACTACGATATAGTCAACACCTACTCTTGATGCAAGTAAGATGTGCTCTCTTGTTTGAGGCATTGGACCATCTGCAGCTGAACAAACTAAGATTGCTCCGTCCATTTGTGCAGCACCAGTGATCATGTTCTTAACATAGTCAGCGTGTCCTGGACAGTCAACGTGAGCGTAGTGTCTGTTTTCTGTTTCGTACTCAACGTGTGCAGTGTTGATTGTGATTCCTCTTTCTTTTTCTTCTGGAGCTCTATCGATATCAGCATAGTTGAACGCTTCTGCGAATCCTCTGTTTGCTAATACTGTTGTGATAGCAGCTGTTAATGTAGTCTTACCGTGGTCTACGTGACCGATTGTTCCGATATTTACGTGTGGTTTACTTCTTTCGAACTTTTGCTTTGCCA
>NZ_CBYM010000087.1 GCF_000577815.1 Clostridium saudiense
GATAAATTACAATATCAAGTGCAACACTAATTAATTGCAAAAAAAATAACCCATACGGGTACGTTCATGTTAAAGTAATAATTGACTAGAAAACCACTTTAAAGGACGTGACTGTATGAGCTATAAACATATTACTATAAATGAACGTTGTTGTATAGTAGAATATTTAAATTTAGGATGGAGTTTATCTAAAATAGCCAAAGAACTCAACAGAAATAAATCAAGTATTTCAAGAGAAATTAAAAGAAACAATCTTAATGGAAGATACAAAGCTCATGTAGCTCAAGATAAATATGAAAACAGAAGAGTTAAATGTAAACCTCATGGAAAAATTGCTAACGCTTCGTTAGTAAACTATGTTCAAGAAAAGCTAAATAATCACTGGTCTCCAGAACAGATTTCAGGTCGTCTAAAACTTGAATTTAATAAACAAATAATTTCATTTAGCACTATATACTCTTGGCTATATAAAGGTATTTTGGAGCACTGTTCCGTTGACCTGCTTCGCAGGAAGGGTAAATCACTAAAACCAAGAGAAACTCGAGGTAAATTCAATATAGGGAAAACAATAAGTCAAAGACCTAAAGATGTAAGAAAAAGATTAGATATTGGACACTGGGAACTTGATACTATTGTTTCAAGTAGGGGAAAATCTAAGGCGTGTCTTTCAACTTTCGTTGAAAGAAAAACACGTTTAACAAAAATCAGAATAATGCAAAATAGAAAAGCTTCTACTTTTAATGAACATTGTATTATTGCATTAGGCAAATTTGGTAGGAATAATTTAAAATCATTGACTGTAGACCGTGGTAAAGAATTTGCTGGATATTTAGAGTTAGAAAATAAATTAGACTTAGATGTGTATTTTGCTGATGCTTACAGTTCATGGCAAAGAGGAACTAATGAAAATACAAATGGCTTGATTAGAGAATTCTTTCCTAAAAAATTTGATTTTTCTACTATAAATCAAAATCATGTTGATATTGTTGAGGATATTTTAAATAATAGACCACGGAAATGTCTTGGATACAAGACACCGTTAGAAGCATTTAACGAAGAACAAGCTAAGTGTTGCACTTAGCTTGACAATTCGTCTA
>NZ_CBYM010000088.1 GCF_000577815.1 Clostridium saudiense
GGTTATATCAGTAGGGGGGAAAATAATGATAGGGAAAAAGTATAATAGCAAGAGAAGTAAAATGGATACAATTAAAAAGCAAAATATTACTGTCTTAATTATATGTGTGATAGTAGTTGCTGTAACAATAATAGGAGTACAGTTTATTCCTAAAAAAGAAAATAGTACTTTAAAAGAAAGTATAGCGAGTAATAAAGAAAATGGTAGTTTAGATGAGTCTAATAAAGAAGATGAATTAGTTCAAAATGATCAAGTAGTTGGAGAAGAGTTAGAAGTTGACTCAAAAAACAATGTTAATTATATAAAATTAGAGGATGATCCTAATGCAGATGATGCAGCTATGGTTTCTGAAAATACTAAAGGGCTTTTAAATGGAACAAAAAATTATCCGGTAAGAACAGATGGTAAAAGAGTAGTTTACTTAACTTTTGATGATGGACCATCAACGACAAATACACCACAAATATTAGATATATTAGATCAATATAATGTTAAAGCAACATTTTTTGTTTTAGGGAAGATGTTAGAAGCCGGAAATGGTGAGAAAGATGTACTAAAGGATATTGCTGAAAATGGACATGCTATAGCAAATCATACATATGGACATGATTATGCTTATTTATATCCTAATGGAACTATGAATGTAGATAATATTGTATCAGATGTTGAGAAAAATAATGATATAATGAAAGAAATATTAGGTGATGATTTTTCAACGAGAGTTATTAGATTTCCAGGTGGATATTGGTCATGGGAAGGTCGTACACCTATGAGAGATAAGATGATTGAAACTGGATATTGTAATATTGACTGGAATGCATTAAATGAAGATGCGCAGGGAGCTGCAAAAACTGCTGATGAATTAGTTCAAAAAACTAAGGAAAATATAGAAAGATTAGGCCCAGATGCAGATAGTGTTGTTCTTCTAATGCATGATACATATGGAAAAGAAGAGACAGTAAAAGCATTACCTCAAATAATAGAATACTTACAAGATAAAGGATTTGAATTTAGAACAATTAAATAATAGAAATTAATGCAGATTAAAAATTAGGATAATTTTTGTCTTATCCTTTTATTTTTTTAT
>NZ_CBYM010000089.1 GCF_000577815.1 Clostridium saudiense
ACCATATGGTAGATAGGTTATATCCGTAAGAAGTACTTTTCCAGCTACTTCTTGTTTGAAATTTCTATTTAGAAGATTTGGAACAACTCTATGTTCTTTAGTTGCTTTAGCCATTCTTCTGTACGGATTAGCTTTTCTTATTGGACAAACAATATTATATTTTCTCATAATCCTTTGAATACGCTTTCTGTTATAAGTTATTCCAAACTCATTTTCCAATAGCATTTTTATTGATCTAGAACCCTTCTTATACCCTTTATAGTTAAAAGCTTTTAATATATTATCTCTGACACTTAAATCAATATTAGCTTGCTTGATTTTTATAGACTTATTATTTAAAAATCTGTAGTATCCGGAGCGTGAAACACCTGCTATAGAACATAAATGGCTAACTAAGGAATTGAATTTTGAATCCTTAGTTATTCTTTCAATTAAAGTAAATGCTTTTGCTGCAACTAGTTTACCTTTTCTCACCTGCCTTTCGTGCAGCTCTAATTTTTTTAAAAGTTCAACCTCAGCTTTTAAATATTCAATTTCAGCGTTTTGCTTTGCTATTAACTCATCTTTAGTAAGTTCACGCTGACGCGGACGTCCACTATTTTTTCTCCTTGTGTCATCTAATCCAAGCACTCCATTTTCTTTATATGCCGTTCTCCACCTACTAGATGCACATTTAATACGTTTTAATCCAATAATATTAATATCGAAGCCTGCTTCTTCAAAAATATTTCTAGGTAATTTTTTATTATTATATTCTGCAATAAAATGAATTTTAAATTCATTTGTATAAGTTATAGACTTTTCACTTACATTTTTAACATATTTATTTTTTGATAAAATTTCTATATCTTGCTCTGAAAAAGTTTTTTTACTCACTCTTTGATCACCTCATTAATTTATTGTACAAAAAAAGACTCTATATAGATAGATACTCTTTTTTTGAGTGTCTACTATATAGGGTCCATTTTAT
>NZ_CBYM010000090.1 GCF_000577815.1 Clostridium saudiense
TCACTACAATCCTCACATATATAAATTGTTTTTTCACTTTTATATCCAGTTTTAGATTTTACAAATTTTGTGCCTGACATTTTTAGTTTTTTACCATTTTGACATATAAATAAATCACTCTCAGCATCGTAGTCCATATTCTCTATTCTACTAATGTCATTCTTGTATTTTCTTGTTTTAGATATTTCATAATTAGCAGGTTTAATAAAAGCTATTTGATTATTATCTTCAATAAATGAGTAATTTTCTTCGCTTTCATATCCAGCATCAGCAACTATTTTTAAATATTTAAAATTCAAATTTTCTTCCATCCCTTTAAGAAATGGTATCAATGTAGTTGTGTCTGTTGGTTGATTACCAACAGTAAGCCACGTAATATATTCAGCATCAACACCATGCTGCACATTATAAGCTGGTTTAAGTTGTCCATTTTTCATAGCATCTTCTTTCATTCTCATAAATGTAGCATCAGCATCTGTTTTTGAATAACTATTTCTATTGCCGCAAGTGTATACCTTTTTATTGTATTCTTTAAATTTTAAAAGATATTCTTCAAGCTTTTCTATAGACTTTTGTAAAGTAGTTTTTCTCTTACCACATCCGTGGACGAATTCTATTCCTTCTAATTTTTTTAACTCATAAAGTTTTTTCCTAAGCTTCTTTACATGCTTCATTTGTACTTTATCCTTATAAATTAATTTAATGCCATAAAATTCTTCACACTCTTTTACAAGGTCGGCTATCTTAGTTAATAGTTTAGCCATATTTTTTGTAATAGCTTTCTTCCAAACAAAAGTATATTTATTAGCACAAGCTTCTATTTTAGTACCATCAATAAATATAGATTCACCTGATATTTCCCCAATTTTATAAAGAAAATTGGTTACTTCTGTTAAGATTTTTTCAGCACATGGAGCAAAATGTAAACTTCTAAACCTTGCAAATGTTGAATGATCC
>NZ_CBYM010000091.1 GCF_000577815.1 Clostridium saudiense
ATTTTTAGTGTTGCATCTAAGTAAAACTTACTTGTTGACACGAATGTACTATGTCTAAGGAATAATTTACAACTAAAAAAATAAACCCCCATGTGATTTAATAGTCTTGCTATAAACTATTCACATGGAGGTTTTTTATTATGTCCAATACTAATAATAAATTAGTTTTTAATAAATTAATAGCGGAAATTCAAGGAACTTTTCTAGAAAGAGTTATTTCAAAATATGATGGAAATTTTAGAAGTCAGCATTTTGATACCAAATCACATTTATATGCATTACTTTATTCTAATTTTATGAACTGTAAAAGTTTAAGAGAGTTACAAACTCAAATATCTCATAATAATAAATTGAAAAAATTTATTAATATACCAAGTGTTTCTCAATTTAGTAGAAAGAATGCATCTAGAGATAGTCGGATTTTTGAAGATATATTTTATTATCTTATATCTAAAGCTAAAAAGCGTTTTGGAGAATATAAACTAATTAAAGATTTTCCTCCGCTTAGAATCATAGATTCAAGCGTAATCGTAACAGCATTAAAATTAGCTCCATCACTTAAATTTGATGACGAAAAATCAGTAATGAAAATTAGTACAATGTTTAATGGCGAATATCCTGAACACATAAATATAGTTAAAGGTAATATTAATGATAGAAAATGTGTTGATAATATGTTTAGAGACAAAGATTGTATATATGTGTTTGATAGGGGATATTACGATTATAGATGGTATGATAAACTTACTGAAAATGGATTTAAATTTGTTACTCGTGGAGTCAAAAACTCAATAGTAATGGAGGAAAAATTTTTAGACTCAAATATAAATGAAGATATTTATGATACTGAGGTAATAATGGGCTCAACGCCCGGCGGAAATTTAACCTTTAATAAATATAGAGAAATTATGTGTTTTGATGAGAATGATGAAGCAATTACTTTTG
>NZ_CBYM010000092.1 GCF_000577815.1 Clostridium saudiense
TACTTGTATAGGATTATCAGCTATTAAGTTATTAAAAAAAGATAATGATGCTGTAATGGTAGTATTACCTTCTGACCACCATATTGAGGGCCAAAAGGATTATTTAGATACACTATCAGAGGCTATTGAAATAGCAAATAGACGTAGAGGGATTGTAACTATAGGGATTAGTCCAACAAGGCCTGAAACAGGATATGGATATATTGAAATGGGTGAAAGGATACCATCAGCAACTCAAGCTTATAAAATAGCTAGGTTCACTGAAAAACCTAATATTGAAGTTGCAAAAGATTTCTTATTGAAGGGAACTTATTTATGGAACTCAGGAATGTTTGTTTTTAGAGCAGATGTTATATTGAGGGAAATTGAAAAGTACTTGCCTAAGATGTATAAATCATTAATGAATATATATCAACATTTAGGAGAAGAAGATGAGGAGCAAGTAACAAGGGAAGAGTATGGTTTAATTGATGGAATTTCTATTGATTTTGGAGTAATGCAAAGAACAAGAAAGGCTTACGTAATCAAAGGTGATTTTAAATGGGACGATATAGGTAGTTTCAATGCATTAAGTAGATATTTAAATCAATATAGAAATAACAATAAAATAAGTAATAACGTATATATTCAAGATTGCGAAAATTGCTCTATATTTGGAGGCGATGAAAAACTGATTATTGGTTTTGGAGTTAAAGATTTAGTAGTTGTTGATGCGGGAGATGTTATTCTTGTTATGGATAAGGATAAAGATCAGGAAATTAAGCATTTACTGAATGATATTAATGATAGTCCTGAATTTGGAGCGTTTATTTAATGAAAAGTTAAAAGTGACAAATTGAGTTTTAATAATAAATTCAATTTGTCACTTTTATTTTATAAGAAGATTAATATTATACTACTAACTCTTCATATTCATCATTTTGTTT
>NZ_CBYM010000093.1 GCF_000577815.1 Clostridium saudiense
ATGTACTTACAAGAACAAATGTATTAAAGGGAATAATTCTAAAATACCATTATAAGAAAGAACTAAAAAATTTGAAGCTTCAAAAAAGTTTAATAGACAAAGAAAAGAAGATTTAATGAGAATTATTACTGATGAAGGTTTTTTACTTAGAATGAATAGAAGTATCCAAGCAGAAGGTTCTTTTGCTCAATTAAAGCATGATATGAATTTTAGAAGGTTTATGTGCCGTGGACAAAATAATGTCTTAGCCGAAAGTATACTACTTGCTGTAGCTCATAATATAAATAAATTGCATAACAAAATACAGGCTAACCGAACTGGTAAGCATTTATTTGAATTAAAGAAAACTGCATAATTTAAATTTTTAAAGCCTTTTTTCATTAGGCTTATTTAAGTGCGTCTATTTTTATATTCAATTTTATTTTAATCGGAAATGTACAATTATTTTTTTGAAAATATAGAAAAAGAGCTATCGCTAGCGGATTTTTTTACCCGCTATTGCGACAGCTCTTTTTTACTTAAATATATAGTTCTTACTGTATCTATTGATATTAATATATTATCTTAAAAATCAAATAAATACCAAGTATTGTAGCTTCAAAATCCTATTTTTTTATTTAATATTTAAATTAATAAGGATAAAATGGATATGGGTATGGATAAAGATTGTATATATGTGTTTGATAGAGGATATTACGATTATAAATGGTATGATAAACTTACTGAAAATGGATTTAAATTTGTTACTCGTGGAGTCAAAAACTCAATAGTAATGGAGGAAAAATTTTTAGAATCAAATATAAATGAAGATATTTATGATACTGAGGTAATAATGGCCTCAACGCCCGACGGAAATTTAACCTTTAATAAATATAGAGAAATTATGTGTTTTGATGAGAATGATGAAGCAATTACTTTTA
>NZ_CBYM010000094.1 GCF_000577815.1 Clostridium saudiense
AATTTAAAATTGTTCGCTAAATCAACTCTACAAATTGGAAGTTATTCCATTTTCCATGCTCCGCCTTTGCTCTCGTAATAGTTTTGCAATGCATGGACTACTTCTGGAATAGTTTTTAAGGAATTAATATCTATTTCCTCATAAACTGTTTCGTCACCCTCAATTTCTAATATTTTACCGTCATCCCTCATTTTTATGTAAAACACCTCAGTTTCACCGCCTAATTCGCAAGTTATAGTAGATTCCATTGTAATACTTTGAGAAGTCGTTGGGAACAGTATGAAGCCGATTAACGCAACAACGATTAATACAAACACAAATATACATTTCTTATCTACTTTCTTAAATAGCACCACGAACATAATGAGAAGAAATATAATACCCAAAATGCTGTTTGCTAAATTTGTCTGCGAATAGTAGAACTTCATGCAGTTGTTAATCGTATCAACTAACATCCCCGCAACAGGAAGTGCATACAACACACTACCCCAAACTGTCTTTTTGTTCCAATAGAACAAGACATAAGCTACAAGTCCGCAAAAAACAGCTATACCAATCCAGTGGAATAGATGGTTCCATTGGAGAAACTTATCAACTGTTACATTTGGGGTGAAAAAATCAATGATACCTTGTAACAAATAATAACTGATACACATACTGGATAAATATGAGAAGGTATTTATCATTGCATTTTTATTTGAAGAACTAAAGTAAATCACAAATGTTGTTGAGAATATCCAAAAGCCAAAAGAGCTTGCAATAGAACTCCAACCCCATAAATCATCATTAGGATAAAAATTCAATAATTCAGTAATCAGACCAATAATTGCACCAAAACATATTACCTCTATATATGATTTTTTCGCATACTTAGATTTCATGTCTTTCCTCCTTTCAAATTT
>NZ_CBYM010000095.1 GCF_000577815.1 Clostridium saudiense
CCATTTTTCATTAATATTTTCAGTTATAAAGTTTCTGTTTAATAAATTTTCAGCAGTTATTTGAGGGGTACTATGAACATATCTCTTTCTCTTCTTACGAATTACAGCAGACATATTCATAGATTTCATTAATCTATAAATACGTTTATGATTGTAATTAGAACCTAGAGTTTTATTTAAATTTAAAGTTATTCTTCTATATCCATAAATACCTTTTACCTCAGAATATATCTTAATAATTTCATTCGAAATTTCTTTATTTTCTTTATCTCTTTGAGTTTCTTTTCTATTTAACCATTTATAATATGAAGATCTACTAATCCTTGCACATTTGCATAATTCAGATATCGAATATCCAGACTGGTTAAGCTCCATAATTGCTATATATTTATCTACCTCCTTTCGATTTCGTCTAACTTTTTTAAGAAATCATTCTCCATTTTTAAACGTCTATTTTCAGCTTCTAAAAGCTTTAATTGTGCAGCAATTTTCTCAGATTCGCTTAAGTCTTCAATTTTTTTACGTTTACCGCGTCTGTCGACTAGCGCTTCATATCCACTTCGATTATATTTATTAATCCAAGTATAAATTTGCTGATAAGAAACCTTATATTTATTTGCAGTTAAATTATAGTCGTTAGCGTTAGCAATACAAAATGCAACTATTTCTATTCTTTCTTCATATGTAGTTTTTCTTCCGTTAGTCATAATATGATCTCCTTTGTTATTATGAGATTTACATGTTTTATGACATTTATTATACTTATTTATCCATTGTGTGAGAATACCTGTACAGGAAAGATTATATTTTAAAGATATATCTGCTAATGAACCTTTTCCATTAATATAATCTTTAACTGCACTAAGCTTGAG
>NZ_CBYM010000096.1 GCF_000577815.1 Clostridium saudiense
AATAAAAACTATATTACATTAATATAGTTTTTATTATAATAAGAATGTTTAGAAATTATCAATAATCTCTAAACATTCTTAGTTAAATTTTATAAATTTTTTCCTATTTCTCTAGCTATTATTTCAGCCATCTTTTGTTGCTTTTGTTCATTTGCTAAGTTTTTGGCTTCGTCTGGATTTGATATAAATCCACATTCTACCAGCAACGATGGCATAGTTGTATTTTTAACAACATAAAAATCCTTATTTTTTAACCCTCTATTTTTTAGTCCCATTTCACTAGTTACGCTACTTACTATACTTGATCCTATTTTTTTGCTTAATTTAACTTTCTCAGTTTCTGATGTTCTTAATGAATTTAATGAATATTCTAAACCATCACTTGAAATTACCCCTCTAGTTTCTGGTAAAGCATCACTATAATATACCTCAAATCCTCGTACTGAGCTATCAGTATAGCTATTTTGATGAATACTTATAAAGAAATCAGCTTGTAATTTATTAGCTAAATCTACTCTTTTTCTTAAGCTTTCACTTACCGCTATTGTTTCCCTATCTTCTGGATTCCTAGTTAAAACTACTGTAAATCCCTTTTTCTCTAATTCATCCTTAAGCTTTAAAGAAACCTGCATATTTAAATCCCTTTCTATATAAGTTACACCGTTATGAGTAGAAGTAGCCCCATTATCTCCACCATAGTTATGACCTGGATCTATTACTATTAACTTTTTAACATCATTCTTATCAATATACAAATCTATTACTTGTAACTCATCATACT
>NZ_CBYM010000097.1 GCF_000577815.1 Clostridium saudiense
ATCTCTAAAAGGAAACTCACTCAGCAAGCTGAGGAGTACAAGGTTTTGACTAAATCAAAGATTTAGAAAACCATAGCATCTGGTGATGATGGCGTAGAGGAAACACTCCTTCCCATTCCGAACAGGAAAGTTAAGCTCTACAGCGTCGATGGTACTGCACGGGGGACTGTGTGGAAGAGTAGAACGTTGCCAGGTAATTTGGGGGTATAGCTCAGTTGGGAGAGCACTTGCCTTGCACGCAAGGGGTCAAGGGTTCGAATCCCTTTACCTCCACCAAAAGCTACGATTAATTTCGTAGCTTTTTTTGTTATATAAATAAATTTAAAAGTTTTCGGGAAAATTTTTAAGGAATTTTGAAAAAATACAATATTATTATTGGATCAGTAAAAATATAAGGTATTTATAAAATAGAATATTTGAAATGTGATTTTTTATAAACTAAAATTTTTTTTGAAACTATCCAATTTGTATAAGAGTATTCTTACAACTTAAGTAATAATTTATATAATAAGTATTAATATTTATTATATAAATTATAGCTTAGATGTATTGTATATGTAGAAAAGCAGGCAATTATAAATAATATAAAATAATTTTTAAAAAATATGTTGACATAAGAATTTAATAATGATATTATAAGGAAGTCGTCAGGACAGCAAACAACATTTAAGAAAAATAAAAAAAGTTTTCAAAAAAAGTGTTGACAAAAAGTTTTGATGATGATAAGATAAAGAAGTCGCTTGAGG
>NZ_CBYM010000098.1 GCF_000577815.1 Clostridium saudiense
TTTGCGAGACTAAATAATACCCCCTTTGAAAAGGAGAGAAGAACAATGAGCAAAACTAATATAAAATGCCCACGCTGTAATTCTGATAAACTATATAAGTTTGGTATGAATAAGCAGGCTAAACAAAAGTATCAATGTAAGCAGTGTAAGCGCCAATTCGCCATAGGCGACGGTGACGGACGTCCTAAACTTAATAATCCTAAATGTCCTAGATGCGGTAAGGGAACTTACTTACATCATTCATATAAACATTACAATCGCTATAAGTGCAATAACAAGAAGTGTAATCACATAATAGTAAAACATCACACCACCAATATTGATACAGCTTCTAGTGAATTAGTTAGTGGTTCCCTTTCAATGAAAGGAATGCGTTTTCCGCTACATGTAATACTAACTGCATTAACACTATACTTTTTAAATAATTCATCAACAAGAGCTATTTCTCAATTCTTGATGATTAACTCTGGTATTAAGGTATCCCATGTTACTATAGCAAGTTGGACTAATAAATTTGCACCTTTCTTTAAACAGAAAGCT
>NZ_CBYM010000099.1 GCF_000577815.1 Clostridium saudiense
TTAACTGATGTTACAGAATTTAAATTAACTAACGGAACAAAAGCTTATCTAAGTGCAATTTTAGATCTTGGAGACAATAGCATCGTTTCTTATGTATTAGGTACTTCTAATAATAATAAATTAGTTTTTGATACACTAGATAAAGCTGTTATAACTAATCCGACGGCAACGCCACTATTTCATAGTGATCGCGGATTTCAATATACAAGTAAGAGCTTTAAACTTAAGCTAGATGCTATTAACGCCAAACAAAGTATGTCTAGAGTTGGGCGATGTATTGATAATGGACCTATGGAAGGTTTTTGGGGAATATTAAAATCTGAAATGTATTATTTAGAAAAGTTTCATACTTACGAACAGCTTGAAAAAGCTATAGATGAATATATAGAATTTTATAATACAAAAAGAATACAAAAAAAGCTAAAAGGCATGGCTCCGCTTGAATATAGGAGTCATACCTTAGCATCATAATTTTTTATTATTTACCCTGTCTACTTGACAGGGAGCAGTTC
>NZ_CBYM010000100.1 GCF_000577815.1 Clostridium saudiense
GGAGCTGTCGCAATAGCGGGTAAAAAAATCCGCTAGCGATAGCTCTTTTTCTATATTTTCAAAAAAATAATTGTACATTTTCGATTAAAATCAAATTGAATATAAAAATAGACGCACTTAAATAAGCCTAATGAAAAAAGGCTTTAAAAATTTAAATTATGCAGTTTTCTTTAATTCAAATAAATGCTTACCAGTTCGGTTAGCCTGTATTTTGTTATGCAATTTATTTATATTATGAGCTACAGCAAGTAGTATACTTTCTGCTAAGACATTATTTTGTCCACGGCACATAAACCTTCTAAAATTCATATCATGCTTTAATTGAGCAAAAGAACCTTCTGCTTGAATACTTCTATTCATTCTAAGTAAACAACCTTCATCAGTAATAATTCTCGTTAAATCTTCTTTTCTTTGCCTATTAAACTTTTTTGAAGTTTCAAATTTTTTAGTTCTTTCTTCTAATGGTATTTTAGAATTATTCCCTTTAATACATTTGTTCTTGTAATTACAG